>NZ_JBPXMT010000001.1:0-871931 GCF_051842835.1 Microbacterium sp. A93 | reverse complement strand
GCAGATCAGTACGGGAAGAGTCATAAGCCATCCCCTGATCGTGCAAGACGAGGAGAACTGTCAGGCAGGTCCCGAGACACAACTGTCAGAAAAGCACTGAGACTTCACAGCGCGAGATTCCGCGGATTTCAAGCCACGAGCGCCCACTCGCAATCGCGCGAGGCGCGATGTGTGCAGGAAGAGTCACATCCGTTGCGAGTGGGCGCGGGTGGCTCACTTTTTGCGCGAAACAGAGCCACAAGTGACCACTCGCAACCTTGGAAAAGAGGGAGTTAGAGGCCCACTACGGCGCGGAGAGTTTGCAGAGCAGCCTTGGCGGCGTCGAAGGCAGGAGCGGGGTCAGCGCCGTTCTCGTATGCGACGGTCAGGTCAGCAAGGCGATCGGCATACAGCGCGACCGCTTCAGTCCACTCACCAGCGATGGCGCTCGGAGCGGGGCTGTCGGAGAATCGATTCGCGTCCTGTTGCAGGTTGCCGACGACCTGCGCTGGGTCCTCGCCGCCCTCGGCGATGATGCTGAGTCCGGTCGATGCGTCATCGAGTCGCGGCTGCATTTCAGCCGTGAACGTCCCGAGATCGGGATCCGGCACCGGAGGCTCGGTCGGAACCGGCTCCTCAGTAGGAACAGGCGTCGGCGTGGGAGTCGGCACTGCCGTAGGCGTAGGCGTCGGAGTCGGCGTCGCTGAAGGAGTGGGCGTCGGCGTAGGCGTCGCGCTCTCTGACGACGAAGGGCTGGGCGTCGGTTCAGGATCGCCGGCAGGAGGCAGCAGATAGAACAGCAGTACCCCGACGATCGCGACGACGAGTACGGAGAGGACGACGATCAGCCAGACGGCGCCCTTGTTGCTCTTCTTCTCCTCGGGGAACACCCACACTGCTTCGGGCTGGTGCTCTTGGCTCATCACTTCTCCAATGCGGGCATGGGCTGCCAGGTGCGGTCGCGACCGATCTTGCCACCGTCACGGATGCCGCGGAACAGGTTGCTCGTGCCGCGCACCGTGCGTTCGACGAAGAAGAGCCGGATCAGCTCCTTGAAGAAGGTCGCTGTCGTGCCCAGGCCAAAGAGCACCGGGTTGTACGCCTCGTGCACGCGGTAATAGTGCTTGATGAACGCGCGGTTGCGCATGATGTAGTACCGGTACGCGTTACTGGACGCGTTCATGTGGCGCACGCCCATATCCCACTGCTTGATCTCGCGGGTGCGGCGCAGCACGAACTCGTTCACGATCACGGCGGTCGTCAGCCTCGAGGCCAGCCACCCGTACATCTGGTCGTCCCAGTAGATGAAGAATCGCGGATCGGGCAGACCGATCTGCTCGACGATCGAACGGTGGATGAACATGCCCTCGAAGCATCCGCTGTTCATCTCCTTGAAGCCGGAGTCATCGAATCCGGCAGGAGCGAACGGGATCGGGATGCCCATGCGATCGGCGATCCGGTACTGCCAGTAGAACTCGCTGCCGTCGAAGTCGACGCGCCGGCCCTGGATGCTCTTGAAGCGCGGGGCCCAGGACCCCATCTTCGCCAGGCCGTCGGGGAAGACCTCGACGTCGTCGTCCATCATCCAGATCCACTCGCTGCCGAGCTCGTACGCGGTGCGCATGCCCTCGCTGAACCCACCGGAGCCACCGGTGTTCGTCTCCAACTTGCGGTAGACGATCTCGGTACCGACACGGTCGCGGAAGGACTCCACGACCTCTGTCGTGTCATCCGCTGAGGCATTGTCGATGATGACGACGTGGCCCGGCTTCGGATCCATCACGGTGATGCTTTCCAGCAGGCCCGTGAGCAGATGTGAGCGGTTGTACGTGACGATGACGATGGTCGCCGCCGCGGGGGTGAATGCAGCGGGCGCCGCGGTCATGCCTTCTCCTCGAAGATCTGCTGCCAAGACTTGTCGGACACGAGCTCGGGCAGCGCCTGACGGTACTGCTTCTGGAGCTCAGGCCAACGTCGCTTCAGCTCCGAGTGCAGGCGCATTGTGTCACGCAGCATCCGGCGGTACTTTTTACGGTCCCTGGTGTAGATGTTCTTGCCAGAGCCGTCTGCGGCACTGACCAGCGCACTGTCGAACGCGGGAAGCCGCCACCAGTGCGCGTCTTCCTTGCCGAACTCGACCTCGGGCTGGGCCACGTTGTCCGGGTTCGGCTTGTGCAGCCAATGTGCCACGAGCGTCGTCAGGGTGAAGATGCGCAGTTTCACACCGGTCGGGTTGTCGTAGTCGTTCTGCAGCAGCTTCTTGTAGACCTGACGTCCGTGCCGAGAGTGCAGCACCGTCGATGGGTCGCGGTGGACGGTCGTCTCCGGATACGCAGCGGCGAGAGCTCGCGCCGCTGGCATGGCTGTCGCGAGGTTCTCGCGCATATGAGCGGGCCCCGAGAGCACATCACGCAGCGCCTGCGCGCGCAGTGCCACCGGGTAGTACTGCATCATCATGAGGTGCTTGAGATCCACGCGGCGGCTGTGCGTGAGGAGCCGTCCGCCACGGGGGACGTTCGAGTGCAGGAGACCGGCAACGATGCGGTTGCGGGCATGGAAGTACGCCTGCCAGTCGATCGAGTCGTCCTTGTTCACCCACGACACATGCCACAGTGCAACGCCGGGCATCGACACAGTGGGGAAGCCCGCCTCGCCTGCGCGCAGGCAGAATTCTGCGTCATCCCATTTGATGAACGCGGGCAGAGCCAGTCCGACCTTACGGATCGCGTCGAGCGGGATCAGACACATCCACCAGCCGTTGTAGTCGGCGTCCATGCGCATGTGCAGCAGCGTGGACTGGCGGAGATTCGCAGTACCGAAGTCGTGCGGCATCTTCTCCTGGTAGAGGTTGCGCCACATGAAGGGACCTTCGTCCATGACCTCGGCCCAGCCGTGCAGCTTGGGGCGGTCGAGCAGGTCGAACATGTGACCGCCGACGAGCACCGGGTTCGTCGCATACTGACCGAACACGATCGAGCGTCGCAGCGACTCCGGTTCGATTCGCACATCGTCGTCGAGCAGCTGAACGAAGTCGCTCTCGGGGCGCTGCAGCGTCTCGTGCATGGCACGGGAGAAGCCACCGGAGCCGCCGAGGTTCGGCTGACGAATGACCTGAAGCATCTCGCCGAGCGACTCTGCGACTTCGGCATAGCCATCCTGGTCAGCAACGAGCTGCGTGCCCTGGTCGACGAGGAAGATGCGGTCGACGAACTCCAGCGCATCCGGAGACGCAGCGAGAGCCTGGAGCGTCTCGACGCAGTAGTCCGGCTTGTTGTAGGTCGTGATTCCCAGTGACGCCTTGCCTGTCCGCGTCGGTTCCTGCTCAGTGGTCCATTCGGCACCCTCGAGCACGGCACTCTTCTCGTCGGCCACGACGTCGAACCAGAGCCACCCGCCGTCGCTGTACTGCGTCAGTGCGAGGTCGAAGTGCGAGGTCGCATCGCCCATCACTTCGCGGGTGTCTACGCGCTGGCGCACGCCGGAGCCGTTGGAACGGTACACAAGCACCGTGGCCGGTCCGGTGGTGCGCACGGTCAGTCGCACCTGGCGCACGCTGGTCCAGTGCTGCCAATACGAGGCGGGGAAGGCGTTGAAGTATGTGCCGAGTGATACTCGGCGACCGGAGACGATGCGGGCGCTGTTTCGACCGAGAATGTTGCCGAGATGCGCGCGACTGGAAACGCGAACCGGCACTTCGCCGATGACCGACCATGTCTCGGGGTCGGCGTAAAGCGGCAGCAGATCAGGGTCGCGATCGAGCGGGAATACGACGTTCTGCAGGACGTGAGCCACGTGTGAGATCTCCGAGATTGCTTCGCCCCGCCCTTGTGGGCGCAAGCTGGATTCAGCGGGCATCGAGTAGCCTACCTTCTGCTCTTGAGGATCCGCGGAGAGCGCGCCACCCTTGCGCGCACCGGCGCGCAGGCTACGATTGGCGCGATGAAGGCTCTGATCACCGGCGGTGCCGGATACATCGGTTCAACTATTGCGACGGCGTGCCTGGAAGCAGGCATCGAGACGGTCATCCTCGACGACCTCTCCACCGGTCGTGAAGACTTCGGCGAGGGACGCAACCTCTATATCGGCGATATCGCGGATGCTGACCTCCTCGAACGCATCGTGGTGGATCACCCCGATATCGATGTCGTGGTGCACTGTGCTGCGCGCATCGTCGTGCCGGAGTCGGTGGCGGACCCGCTCGGCTACTACGACACGAACGTCGGCAAGACCGTCATCCTGTTGCAGAACCTCCGGAAGGTCGGCATCGGCCGCGTCGTATTCAGCTCCTCGGCCGCCGTCTACTTCGGCGATGGGGGCGAGGGCGTCGATGAAGGCGCACCGCTGGCGCCGTCGAGCCCTTATGCGACCACCAAGGCCATGGTCGAGAGCATCCTCTCTGACACGGCACAGGCTGGGGGGCTGCGTGCCATCGCCCTGCGCTACTTCAACCCGATCGGCGCAGACCCGCGCCTTCGCACCGGTTTGCAGAATCCGACGCCCTCACACGCCCTCGGCAAGATCATGCAGGCGCGTGCGGCAGGAGTGCCCTTCGCAATCACCGGCACCGACTGGGCAACCCGTGATGGTTCAGGGCTGCGCGACTACATCCATGTCTGGGATCTCGCCCTCGCCCACGTCGCCGCCGTGCAACAGTTCGATGCGATCGCCACGACATCCGATCCGTATCAGGTGTTCAACATCGGCACCGGTGATGGTGTCACCGTGCGTGAACTTGTGGCGGCATTCGAACGCGTCACGAACGAGCCGTTGCCCGTTGTCGAGGTCGAGCGTCGCCCTGGTGACCAGGCCGGTGCCTACGCGATCGTTGACCGCGCCGCGTCGGTGCTCGGATGGAAGGCGGAGCGTTCCGTCGACGACGGCGTGCGGGATGCCGTGGCCTGGGCAGAGAAGCTGCGTTCGCTCGGCTGAGCCAGACTGATCCGGCTGGCGTTACTTCTGCGGGCGCAGCGTCGGAATGACTCCGGTGTTCGCGGCATCGATGTTCTCACGCCACGAGCGCGACTGTCCGGCACGCAACGCGCACAGGACGAGCATGAACCAGCCAGCACCGGAAATGGTAAAACTCTCGAACATCGAGTCGACGGCGAGCGTGACAAGCACGAGTGGTGTCCACGCGTAAACAACCGAACGTCGCACGCTGGCAACCAGCCACGACCGGATCAGTGCCGCGCTGCCGAGGAGCAGGAACAGCAGCAGGCCAGCGACCCCGAGCTGCAGCAGCACGTCGAAGAACGCGTTGAGAGCGGTCTGATGGCGATCGTCCAGCAGATAGTTGATGTAGGTGAACGGATATTCTCCGCGCTGCCACGGGCCGAACCAGCCCCAACCCTGGAACGGCTTAATCGCCACGAAATCAAGGATCTGGTTCCACAGGTCGGCACGGGTGGAGAAATCTGAGCCTGCGCCCATCCACGCGATGATCTGATGCCGGAACGCGAACGCGACGACGAGAGCCGCGGCGACCAGCGCGCCCAGCATCCACTGGACGATATTTCGTCGCTCTGGCGGTGCATGACGCACGATCGTCAGCGCGCCCGTGGCCACACCGACGGCGAAAGCCAGCACGAGGACAGTCGGCGATGCGGAGAGGAGGGCAAGGAATCCGGCCAGCGCGATGGACGGGATCGCGATGGGAGCCGAGATCGACTGGGTGCGCCACTCGATGAAGAATGTGATGAGTGCGATCACTGCCACGAAACCGAGCATGTTGCGGGTGCCGAAGATGCCCTGAATGGGGCCGCCCATCGCGAGGTTGCCCTCGATGTCAAGAAACGCGATCGGAACGTCTATCAGCAGACCCGAGAGAATTTCGATCCCCAGTGACAGTGCGAGCAGTGCGCGCAGCGTGTCGCCGATTGCACGCACGGTCTGCAGCGTGTCGCGAATGTGGCCGATGGTGATTGCGATGAATGCGAAACCGAACATCCACACCCAGCCGATGAGGGTGTCAGAGCGATCGGTGCTCCAGATCACGCTGAGCAGAGCCAGAGCGAGGAAAGCCAATAGCGATGACGGGGCGACGCGCAGTAGGGAGAGTTCCTCGCGACGCACGAACAGGATTGCCGCTCCCAGCACACCCAGCAGGAGGATGATCGTGGCGAATGTCGTCGTCGACGTCATCCGCTCGATAAGGAACGAACCGAACGTCGCGGTCAGGGCAGTGATCGTGTACGCGCGTGCCATCTCGACGGAGCCGAGCAACCGGCTGAGTCGAGCCCGGGAGGTCATCACGGGATGCGCCGCGCCGTCTGGCCGCGTTCCGTCACACGGGACTGTTCACTCAGCCCCACACCCACCAGCGGCACCGATTTGATCTTGAACGAGAACAGCACCAGCATCAGCCAACCCCAGAGCATGATCGGGGTCGACTCGGCAAGGCCCTGCACCAGCAGGATGACGGTGAACAGCAGGGGCAGCAGCGTCAGCGGCGAGTACGGTCGGTCTGCGCGCAGATCCCAGCGCGGCCGATCAGCGGCGAAGAACCAGCCCCGCCACAACAGGCCGAAGTACGCGGCCGCCATCAGCAGCACGCCAACGACACCGAGCTGCATGAGCACGTCAAGCCACATATTGTGCGCGTGGAAGACCGTGATGCCGTGGTCGGTGATCCATCCGTCAAATGACGGATCGGTGGGGATCCACGGGCTCGAAAAGCCGTTGCCAAACACCGGATGGGTGGCCGCGCGCTCAAGAACCTTCGTCCAGATGACATCGGTGCGACCCGTGAGATCTGCGCTGCGACCAAGCGCTTCGAAAAGCGGCTTGTGGAACACGATCACTGCCGCGACCACGACTGCGACGCTGGCACCACAAGTGACGTAGATGCGAGTGCGTGCACCCGGCGTGCGAGTGCGGCGGATGAGCAATGCCACCGCGAGTACGACGGCTGCGGCGATCGCACACACGTAGGTGGTGGCAGAGGAGGCGCGGAGCATCAGGAAGGCGGCAAGCAGCATCCAGAGCGCGAGCGTTGTGTGCCAGCGCGCGTGAAGCGCCCACTGAACGCCGAAGGTGACTATCGCGAACAGGCAGATGATCGCCAACACATTGGAGTTTCCAACGATTCCCTGGATGCGGCCGCCGTCGAGGAGGTTGTCGCGTACCCAGTACCAGTGCGGGTCGAGGTCGCCCGTTGGCAGCGTGGCGAAGTTCGGCAGCAGCGGACCCCGCAGCGCCAAAGACACCCACAGTTCAAGCGCGAGCGACAGGCCGAGGATCCATTTGAACGCAGACGCCAGCGCGCGCACGATCTCATGCCAGCTGAATGCGTGCGCGATCAGGAGCGCGTTCACCGTGACAGCCGCGAGCAACAGCCAAGTGAGGACAGTCGCGCCCCGCCACTGTGACCAGGCGACGGAGAGGATGGCGAAGCAGACATAGCCGAGCGCAGACCAGGGGAGTCGTCGCCAGGGGAACGGATGCGGCTGCGCACGAGCGAGCATCGGCACACCGATCGCGAGAGCGGCAAGCGTGAGAAGGATCATCACGATGCCGGCGCCGAACTGGCCGACGAGGTTGTAGATCGCGGTGTGCGCGAAGGCGACGAAGAATACGACGATCGCGTACCCGCGCAACAGCAGATGCCCCGTCGACTCGCGTTCCGGCGCGGTGGGCGGGGCTGCCACTGGGTGCTTCGTGTACTGCGCCATCGGAATCAGGCTACCGTGACCGAGCCGACAGATCGCTGCGGCACGGCGGGATGGATACGCTGGAGTCATGTTGTTGAGCCTGTCGAATGTGCCGCGTGACTACGCCTGGGGATCTGCCTCGCTCATTGCCGAGTTGGAGGGGCGCCAGCCTTCGGGGGCTCCGGAGGCCGAAGTGTGGTTCGGGGACCACCCGGGCGATCCCGCCGATGTCGCCGGAGGAACGACGCTGGATGCCGTGACTGGCGGGACCCTGCCGTACCTGCTGAAGTTGCTCGCGGCGGCCGATCCACTGTCGATCCAGGTGCACCCGACCATCGCCCAAGCGCGCGACGGCTGGGCCCGTGAGACAGGTCTTGCGGCGGACGACCCCGCGCGCAACTATCGAGACGAGAACCACAAGCCCGAACTCATCGTCGCACTCAGTGACCGATTCGAGGCGCTCAGCGGCTTGCGGCCCGTTGCCGCCACGCTGAGGCTGCTGGCTGTCCTGGGCTCGTCGGCTGGCGTCACGGCGCTGCGCGAGAAACTCCGGGGCGGCGCTGATGCGGATGATGCTGAGCGACTGCGGGATGCCGTGGGGTGGCTGCTGTCCGGCAATGCACAGGCCGAAGTCGACGACATCATCTCCGCGTTGGGTGGGGCCACGTCGGAGGAGTTCGCCGAAGAGCTGACCGCCGGGCGAGCGATCGCGGAGCGTAACCCCGGCGACCCTGGAGTCGTCGTCGCCCTACTGATGAACTTCATCGTGCTGGGCCGCGGTGAGGGCATCTTCCTGCGCGCTGGACTGTTGCACGCCTACGTGTCAGGCCTAGGTGTGGAGATCATGGCCGCCAGCGACAACGTTCTGCGCGGCGGGCTCACTCCAAAGCATATTGACGTCGCTGAGCTGTTGTCGGTGCTTGACAGCACGCCGGGTGAAGTGCCGGTGCTGCGTCCGGCGGCATCCGAAGCAGTCACCGTATACCCGGCTGACGTCGCAGATTTCCTGCTGCGACGCGTGACTCTTTCCGGCAGCCCGGTCGCCGTCGAGGTGTCAGGGCCGACCATGGTGCTCGTGACGAGCGGGACGGTGACGGTGTCGGGCTCCGGCGATGAGTTGTCGGTCCCCGTCGGGGCGGCGGCCTTCGCCACCGCAGATGTGGCTGTGCTCACGCTCACTGGGTCAGGAGAGGCGTTCGTCGCTCAGCCAGGAAAGTGACGTGTTCCTGCGGGTTTCTTGCGACACGCCGCAGACACGCCGTAAACCTTCAACGAGCTCTTGAGGGTTTACTATCCGCGACTTGACCGGAGCGAATGACACGAGTGTAATTAGTAACGCACAGCCCGGTGGGGGGCATCTGTAAGGGCAAGGAGAACGATATGACGGGTTACCGTTCCGACGTTCCCGAGAACTGGTTTGTCGATCCGGTCAATCTCGGGGTTCCCGGGGTCAGGCGTGTTGAGCCTGATGATGACAGCGCTCTTTCTTGGCAGACCGACGCACTGTGTTCTCAGACGGACCCGGAGGCGTTCTTCCCTGAAAAGGGTGGTTCGACCAGAGACGCGAAGCGAATCTGCTCCTCGTGCGATGTGCGTGGCGAATGCCTGGAATACGCGCTGAACAACGACGAGCGCTTCGGCATCTGGGGCGGTCTCAGCGAGCGCGAGCGTCGCAAGCTCAAGCGCCAAGCTGGCTGATTCTTCATAGCTTCGCAGGCACGCCGGGCGCAGTGACTGCTGCCCGCGAACCCAGCGCATAGGCTGACCAGGCTATGCCAACCCGAGTTCATGCCATCATCGTCGCGCGTCCCGGTTCGTCCTCACGCGCGCAACTACTGCGGACGCTGGACGCGCTGACCCTGCAGACGCGTCGCGCAGACGCCGTCACCCTCGTTGTCTGCGGCGACGGTTCGTCCGTCCGCGCCAGCGAGGCAGTCGGGCGCGTGGTTGAGGGCATCATCGAGGCTCGCAGCAGCACATCGTTCGCCGAGGCCGTTGAACTGGCCAGGCCGCGCGTCGCGGAAGGTGCTGCCGTCTGGCTGCTCGCGCACGACACCGCGCCGCATCCGCACGCGCTCGCACAGCTCGCCGGCGCTCTGGAACGCTCTCCCTCCGCGGCGATCGCCGCGCCCAAGCTGGTCAACGCCGACGACGACCGCGAGATGGTTTCGCTCGGCGTGACCATGACAGCGCTCGGTCGCTCGGTCGAACTCGCCGCCGGTGAGCTCGACCAGGGCCAACACGACGGTCGCGATGACGCTCTGGGCTCCGACATTCGCGGTGTGCTCATTCGCAGTGAGGTGCGCGACCGTCTGCGACCCGATGCCGCACTCGCCGGCGCCGATGAAGGACTCGACCTCGGCGTACGTGCACGACTGGGCGGAGGGCGCGTCGTCCTCGCCCCCAACGCGCGCATCTCCGTGCACCCGGATGGCCCGGCCGCGCTCCCGCAACCTGCCGCGCAGCGTGCATTCGTCACCCGCCTTGCGCAGCTGCATCGCCGCCTTGCCTACGCGCCAGTGATGACCGTGCCGCTGCACTGGCTGTCGCTGCTGCCCCTCGCGCTCTGGCGCACCATCGTGCACCTGATCGGCAAACGGCCGGCATCGGTGTTCCCCGAGTGGGGTGCAGCGTTGACTGCCATGGTTCGCTTCGGCGCCGTGGCGCGGTCACGACAGCGCATCCGCTCGTTCCGCACAGCGCACTGGTCGAGCATCGCACCGCTACGGATGACCCGCGCGCAATTGCATCGCAGCCTTGACGATGGTCACGGCAGCGAGGGCGGAGCGGTCAGCGAACTGAACTTCTTCTCGGGCGGTGGTGCCTGGGCGGTGCTGGGCGCCCTCGTCGTGAGCGTCGCGTCTTTCACAACACTCCTGGCCTGGCCAGCGATCGGCGGCGGAGCACTGCTGCCGCTGCGGGATACGGTCACCGGCCTCTGGCAGGATGCTGCCTGGGGCCTGCGTGGCGTCGGCGTCGAGATCACCGGACCCGCCGACCCATTCGCCAGCGTGATCGCGGTGCTCGGAACGCTGTGGGGTGGCGCACCGTCATTCGCCATGGTGCTGCTCTGGCTGTTTGCGCTCCCGCTTGCTGTACTCGGTGGATGGTTCGCCGCGACACGGATCACCGATCGCGGCGGAATGCGCATCTTTGGTGGCGTCGCGTGGGCCCTGGCGCCGACCTTCCTCACCGCACTCGTCGATGGGCGCCCTGCTGCGGTTCTCCTGCATCTGATCCTCCCGTGGCTCTTCCACGCTGCCGTGGTCGCGCATCGCTCCTGGGGTGCGGCGGGTGCAGCATCCATCATTCTCGCCGCCGCGCTCGCCTGCGCTCCTGCGCTCGCACCCGGTATTGGGCTGCTCTGGCTGATTGCGATCATCCTCGTACTCGCGCGTGGTTGGTTCCACGGCGCAGTGCGAATGCTGTGGATGCTGGCGCCGACTGTCGTGCTCTTTCTCCCGATCGTTGTCTGGCAGCTGCAGTACGGGAACGTGTGGGCAATCTTCGCCGACCCGGGATTCGCTTGGGCAGGCCCGCAAGCGGCTGCTGACGGCGCCGGTCGAATGCTGCTGGCCACCGGATTCCCGACCGATACCCTTGCCGGCTGGACGCAGATCCTCGACCCGGCCATCGCCGTCTGGGCGCCACTTCTCATCGCCCCAATCGCGCTGTTGGCGCTCGCCGCGGCGATCGCCCCGCGTTGGGGTGCGGGCATCACGATGCTCGTTGTCACTCTCACCGGACTCGCGACGGCATTCCTGACGGCTGGCGCCACGGTCACCTTTGCGCATGGCGTGCCGGTGGCGATCTGGCCCGGAACGGGATTGAGTCTCGCGTGGGCGGGTCTGGTCGGCGCAGCGCTCGTCACGCTGGACACAGCCATCACCCTTCCCCGACTGCGCATCGTCGCGGTCACTATCGCCGGGCTGTCCCTTGCCGTCTGTGCCGTACCGGCGCTTGCGGCACTGCACACCGATCGCACCGTGCTCACCAACGGCCCGACAAGCACCCTGCCTGCGTACGTCGCCGCTGAGGCGCGGGGCGACCGCGAGATCGCAACGCTCGTTCTCACACCGCAGAACAGCGGAGGTCTGGCCTCAGAAGTCGTCTGGGGCGCGAGCGACACGCTCGGGGCTCAGACAACGATGCTGAACACAGCGACCGAGCCGCAGGGCATAGACATCAGCGCTCTCGCGGTAGATCTGCTCTCCACGCGAACCTTCGACGCGCCGGGCGAACTTGCTGAGCACGGAATTCACTTCGTCTTGCTCGATCAGGTCGCAGGTGACGAATCGGATGCTGCGCGCGCATTCCGCGTCGCCGCAGTCACGGCCCTCGACCAGCGGGCAGGTTTCGTGAAGGTGGGGGAGACCGACAAGGGCGTGCTCTGGCGCCTGGATGCTGCCTCCGCCGAACGGCCTGGGCTCACCAGCGCCGAAGCCGGCACGTGGCGAGCGGTCACAACGCTTCAGCTCATCGTCTTCTTCGCTGCCCTGCTCCTGTCGATCCCGACGCGGGCATCGCGACGCGCTGCCCGCGCGCAGTCACGAATCGTTGGGCGTTCGCCGGCCGAGCCCCTGGTGCTCCCGAAGCGTGCAGACGACAACTTCGACGACAACTTCGATGACAACTTCGACGACGAGCGCGAGGATGAGCGCGAGGATGAACCGGTCGAGTCAGCATCCGACCCGGAGCCAGCATCAGAGCAGGAGATAGCGGCAGACCCGGAGCCAGCATCCGAGCCGGAGGAGGAGCGATGACTCAGAAACGTGCGATCCGTGTCGTCGCGACGGGGGCCCGATTGGTGGTCGGGGCTGTGGTCGCTGCACTGTGCGTGGCCGGCGTTGCCGCGGGCGTCGCATTCGAGTGGCCCGGCATCGAGAACACGCCCGCGCAGGTATCGGTGCGACCCGCTGCCGGCGACACCACTCTTATCTGTACCGGAGCGTTCCGTGCGATCGGCCGCGACGTGCAAAACGCGCAGCAGATGTCGTCGGCCGGTGATGCCACGCTCACCGTCGACAGTAGTGGGCCGCGTGCTGACTCCGAGATTGCAGCTCCTGATCTGCTGGGTGCGGCCACCGCGCCGCAGCGATTCATCGGCAGTGCCGAGCAGGGCGGCACATCGCTGGTCTCGGCATCCGAGTCAATTGCGCTGGCCGCAGCCGACATCTCTGGGCTCGCAGCCAGCACCTGCCGCGAACCCCGCACGGAGTCATGGTTGCTCGGCGGAACTGTTGAGACGGGCACGAGCGATCTCATCATCCTGTCGAACCCCGGCGATGTCACGGCGGTGGCAACCTTGACGGTCTTCGGCACAGAACAGACCTCGACCGAGACGCTGGTGCCCGCTGGCACGCAACTTGCGGTGCCGCTGTCATCGATCGCCGCGGGGCTGCAACAGCCGGTGGTGCGTGTCACGGCGGCAGGCGCTCCACTGCGGGCAGTGTTGCAGTCATCCCTCATCCGTACACTCGACCCGTCTGGAATCGATGTGCAGGACACCGCGGGTGTGCCACGCACAGACCTGACGTTTGCGGGTGTGCAGGTTGTCACGGACGAGCCCGATTCCCCGGTCGCGGTGCTGCGCCTGATGGCGACTGATCAGGCCACGACAGCGACCATCACGGTGCGATCTGCGAACAAGATCGTGCAGACGACATCGGTGCCGCTGGATGCCGCCACTCCCGCCGAGGTGAACCTCGATGGTCTGGACGTGGGCATCTACAGTGTCAGTGTCGAGGCGGACGTGCCGATCGTGGGCGCCGTCTGGCAATCCACTGGTGCCGGCGCCGGTACGGACTTCGCGTGGATGACCTCGGCGCCGCAGATCGATCGAGAACTCCTCGCCGCTGTGCCCGCCGGTCCGAACCCGCGACTGCACCTCGTGAACTCTGGGCAATCGCAAGCGACCGTCACGCTGGCTCCGACAAATGGTGCTGCCGGTGAAGAAGTCACGGTTCCCGCCAACGGCTCCGTTGTGGTCGATGTCTCGGCCGATACGACCTACGCGTTGACGATGAACGGCGCGGATCTGCACGCAGCAGTCGTGCTGTCAGATGTCAACCAATTGGCGGGCTGGCCGCTGTGGCCTGCGGCATCCGCTCGGAGCGCGATTACCGTCTATCCCTGACCGTCTATCCCTGATCGGGGCCGAACTCCCACGGCTCCTTGCCGACGTACTCGGCGGCAGCGCGGAACACTGCACTCTCGATCGCGATGCGACGATGCATACCGTCATCGTGGCCGAGGGGGAGCAACCGTTCAATCGGAATTCGAAACAGCACGATCCGGCGCTCTTCCCGTTCGATGCGCCAGCGGGGGATGCCGTGTTCATCGGCATCCAGCGGAAGCCCGCCGATCTCAAAGCGCACCTCTTGCAGTTCCGGCCACGTGCCGCGCAGGAACTCGACAGCGTTTCCGATCGTCAGATCGAAGCGATCGATCCGGCCGTCCAATGGTGCCAGCGGAGGGCGCACCACCTCGCTACGACCCAGGCGTCCGTGTCGTCCGTGTCGAGCGCCGCGGCGAGGAGCTGCGGCACCGGGTTCAGAACGGCGACGGGGCATGACCAAAGTCTATGGCGTCCCGCGCGGCATCCAGGCGTGGCTTCACTCGCGCTCTACGCTGGCAGAGATGAACGGCAGACTCTGCTCGAAGGTTACCTGCGCCCGTGAGGCGGTGGCTACGCTGACCTATGATTACCCGGATCAGATGGCGGCGCTCGGACCGCTCGGGCCCCTGGGGGCATCAGGTCATCCGCATGCACACGATCTGTGTGCGCAGCATGCCGAGCGGCTCTCCGTCCCCGCAGGCTGGATCGTGGTTCGACACGAGGCCCTGCGCGTCTGAGTTTCGGTTGTATTCACGCCAATGAATTGCATACTTAGAAAGCAATTATGGCTAGGATGATTCCGGATGCACCACGGTGGCGCTTCCGGAGAGGTTCCCGTGATCGTCTGGCGCCGATGGATTTTCCCCATCCTGCTCGTAATCGTCTTCGGCGCTTGCGCTGCCGGCCTGGTCAAGCTCGCGTTCTTCCCTGAAGCCGGTGCGGCGATGGTGAGCCCAGAAGCGGGCATCACAGACCCGGTGATTCCCGTGGAACGCGGCTCGGTGACCAATGAACTGTCGCTGAGCGGAAATGTCGCGCGCGACGAGGCCTATCCCGTGCGTAGCGAGATCAACGGCACGGTGACCGCCGTTCACGTCGGCAATGGCGCAGTCGCTGCCGGGCAGGTGCTGTTCACCGTGAAGCAGGACTATCCGGTGCGCAACATCGACATCGTGGCGCCAGAGGCGGGAGATCTGTCTGAGATCGCCGTCATCAAGGGCCAACAGGTCTCGGTCGGTGGCGATGTCGTCACCCTGAGCCCGGCCCGCTATCACCTGGTCGCCGCCGTGGAACCCGTTCAGCTATACCGACTCGTGAACACGCCCGCCGAGGCCACCGTGACGATCACCGGAGGCCCGGCCCCCTTCAGTTGTACCGGAGTTCAGGTGCAGGTCACGGCCGACGGCGCAGCCAGCGTGCGGTGTGCTCTCCCAGCCGAGCAGACCGTGTTCGCCGGTCTTCCTGCACAGATGGATCTCGCACTCGGACAGGTGGACGACGCGGTCGTCGTTCCCGTCACCGCGGTGCAGGGCGGCTCCGGCTCCGGCGTGGTCTGGATCGACGCTGGCGAAGGTAGCGAGCCGGAGGAGCGCACAGTGACTCTTGGCGTCAATGACGGCGCGATCGTCGAGGTCGTGGAGGGGCTCGAAGAGGGCGAGATGGTGCGCCAGTTCGTGCCCGGTTTCGTCGCCCCGGTCGAGGAATTCTGCTACGAGATCGCACCCGGCGTCGAACAGTGTGACAGCGGGATGAGCTGGTGACTCTGGTTGCGCTGGAGAACGTCGCCAAGAGCGTTCTCCTTGCCGATGACTCGCGATTGGAGATCCTGCGCGGGATCAGCTTGGAGGTGAGCGCTGGTGATCACGTCTCGATCGTCGGGCGTTCCGGATCAGGCAAGTCCACGCTGCTGAACATCCTCGGCATGCTCGATGCGCCGACCGAAGGCTCCGTGTCGTTCGAGGGGGTGCCGGTGCGGAAGATGCGCAGCGGCAAACTCGACCGGCTCCGCGGAGCCAACGTCGGCTTCGTCTTCCAACAGTTCAACCTGCTGGCCGGACGCACCGCGATCGACAACGTCATGATGCCACTGGGGCATGCAAAAGGACGCATGTTCTGGAAGCGTCGCGAACTCGCCGCGGACATGCTGGAGCGAGTGGGCCTCGGACACCGCATCGACCAGCTCGCTGATCGTCTGTCCGGCGGTGAGCAGCAGCGAGTCGCGATTGCGAGGGCGCTCGTGCGCAAGCCGGTACTCATCCTCGCGGACGAGCCGACTGGCGCGTTGGACATCGACACCGGAGCATCCGTCATGGCGCTCCTGGACGAGGTTGCGACCGAGACGGATGCCGCGCTCGTGACGATCACACACGATCTGCACGTCGCGGCCCGCGCACGCCGGCACTACCGGCTCGAAGCGGGGCAGCTCTCACCTGTCGACCTCAGCCGAGCCTTCGAAGCATCCACTCTTGCCGAAGCTGTGCCTGGCACTGACGTTCGGCACGGTATGCCGGTCCCTGTTGCGGTCCCTGTCGCCGCAGCAGCGCGCGAGACACCGGAGGTCATCGCATGAGCGGCTTCTTCGGTTCCCTTGCCGATGCGTGGTCAGAGATCCGGGTACACAAGCTGCGCGTGCTGCTCAGCCTGATCGGCATCGCGGTGTCGGTCGCCGCGTTGACGGCCGTCGTCGCCTTCTCGGAGTACCAGCGGCAATATCAGGTCGAGCAGTCCGACCGCTACGGCGGGCGCGCGGCCACCATCTCGGTCAGCATTATGAGCGAGGACGGCAGCCCGGTCGATTCTGACGCCTTCGATGAGCGCTTCGCAGGAGTCAGCGAGCGGTTCGGGTTCAGCCACACCGCGCGGGTGGCCGATGGCTTGATGCTCAGCGTTCAGCTGCCAGACGGGGTCATGGGCATTAATGGCAGACTTATTGACCCCCTCTATACCGAGATGCACCGTGAGCAGTTGCTCGAGGGACGTTGGTTCCGCGCCGGAGACGAGGAATCGCTCGCACCGCCGGTAGTGATCACCGAAGCGCTGTGGGATCGTGTCGGTCGGGTACCGGTCAGCGCACATCCCACGATCACGATTCTCGGTGATGCCGGCGGCACCTATCAGGTGGTCGGCGTCGTTCCCAAGCAGGGGCAGTGGGACGAGGAGTTGCGTATTGACGTGCTGTACGACGCGTACGCCGCCCGTGTCGACCAACTGCCGGAGGGTACCTACCCGCGTTACGAGGTGTGGGTCACCGAAGCGCAGGCCGCTGAAATCGGCCCTGTGCTCGCGATGGATCTGCGGGCGGGACTTCCGGCCGGACAGGTGATCTCGGTCAATCGCACGGACTGGGCATCGCAGCCCGGCATGGAAGACTCCATGCGCACCTTCGAGCTGATCACCGGCGGTATCGCGGCTCTCATCCTCGCGCTCGGCGCGTTGAGCCTGATCAACATCCAGCTCGTCGCCATGCGGCAGCGCGTGCGGGAGATTGGTGTCAGGCGGGCGTTCGGCGCCACGTCAGGACGCGTGTTCGTGTCCGTGCTGCTGGAGAGTCTGGTGGCGACCACAGTCGCCGGCATCATCGGCATCGCGATCGTCGTCGCTGTGCTGCGCTCAGACTGGGTGGTACCGGCGATGTTCCAGGGGATGCAGGATGTTCCACCGTTCCCGATGCGCGCCGCTGTCACAGGCCTGGTGGCATCCGTCATCGTTGGTGCGGTCGCAGGATTCATCCCGGCGATGGTTGCGCTGCGGGTGAAGGTGATCGACGCGATCCGCTTCTAAAGCCCGTAGTGGCGTCAGACGCCGACGTGGCGACCGGAGAGCTTCTCCGCTCGCGCGTCGGCGATGGCCAGCGCACGACGCTCGCGCTCGCGGCGCAGCACGGTGATGGCGATGAGGAGCTGCTCCGGGTGGGCTGCCGGCTGCGGTGAGACGTATTCGGCCGTCTCCGCGACAAGCTCGTGCGCGATCCGTGCGCGGGCGGACGGCGACATCCGCTCGGCGTGCTGCAGAAACTGCGTGATGCGTCGGGCGAGGCGGTCCGGCATCCGCGCGGCATCTGCGATCTGTGCCCAGCCTGCGAGGGCAGGAGGCATCACAGCGACGAGCGGGATCAGTTTCGGGGTACGTACGCGTTGGCTGTACGTGCCGGCCACCAGATCTCCCAGGCGCTGCGAACGTGCGGTGAACGCGCCGGAGAGCAGCGCGATGGCGCCGAACGTCATATAGGTTTCGAGCACACCGATCAGCGCGCGGATGAAGGCATGGCGAAATCCGGTCGCTCCGCCGTCCAAACGCACGATGCGTCCGCCGACGGCGAGTTTTCCGAGGCTACGGCCACGCAGCGCCAACTCCATCACGATCGGCACGACGACGAAGCACACCACTATCGCCAGCACGTTCATGATGCCGTCGATCGCGCCGGTGACGATGCCAGTGACCAGCAGCCACGTGCGCAGCCAGAGGAACAGCAGAAACAGCGCCCAGCTGAGCGCCATGTCGATCAGTGCGCCGAGGGTGCGCATGAAGAACCCGAGCGGTTGGATATCGATTGCGACGGCTTCGCCGGAGAGAACCTCGTCCGCGGTGTCGATCGGCGTAGACATGAGTACAGTAAATCAGGTGGATGCTGATGCTTTGAGCGATGCTCGCCGTACTGAGTGGGAACGGCTCGACGAACTCAGCCGCCAGCGGCTGGATGGCGCGGGAGTTGACGAACTCATCGTGCGCTACCGTGCCGCGTCGGCGGACCTTGCCGAGCTGAAGACCTCAGTGGGCGATTCTCCTCAGGGGGCATACCTCTCGTTGATCCTCGCGAAGGCACGGCTGCGGCTGACAGGCACCTCGGACAGCATCCTCACCCAGATCGGCCGCTTCTTCACTGATCAGCTTCCTGCTGCGCTGTACCGGCTGCGTTGGACGACGCTGGTCATCGCGCTGGCTTTCATCGCGATCACGGCCGGCGTCGCGGCATGGATCTCCAGTGATCCTGCCCTGGTCGCGACGCTCGGGCCGGCTGACTTCCTCGAGCAATACGCCGAAGAGAGTTTCACCGAGTACTACACCGAGAACCCGGCGGCCGTGTTCGCGGGCATGGTCTGGACGAACAACGCCTGGATTGCCATGCAGTGCGTGCTGTTTGGCGTCAGCGGAATCTGGCCGATCTACATGATCGCGCAGAACGCGTTCGGCCTCGGCGTCTCCGGTGCGGTGATGGCCGCGCACGACCGCCTCGACGTGATGGTGCTGTACATCCTGCCGCACGGGATGCTGGAGATGACGAGCATCTTCGTCGCTGCGGCGGCGGGGCTGCACATCTTCTGGGCATGGGTGGCTCCTGGCCACCGCAGCCGCGCGACCGCTCTGGCACAGGAAGGGCGCGCTCTGGCGACGGTAGCCATCGGGCTGGTCTTCGCGCTGTTCCTCTCCGGGCTGGTGGAGGGGTTCGTCACCGGCTGGTCGCTGCCATGGCCCATCAAGATCGGTATTGGTGCCGCGGCGCTCGGCGTCTTCCTCGCCTACATGCTGCTGGTCGGACGTCGCGCGTATCAGCGGGGCGAACGAGGCGATCTCCTCGAGTACGAGGCCGGTACGCCGCAGCTCGTCGCCGGCTGAGCGTTCAGGCAGCCCCGTGGCATGCCTGGCTGAATGCCCCGCAGCTGGTGGCAGAAGAAAAATCCGGCTCCGGGATGAACCGGAGCCGGGTTTTCCTTCCCGCTATGCCGCGTCGGCGGACGCCGCGGCGAGCGGATGCGCGAGGGTCAGACGTTCTTCGTGCCGTCGAGCAGCGCCTTGTAAGCGAAGCCGGCGATCATCGCACCCACGACAGGGAACACCAGGAACACCCAGAGCTGTGACAGTGGGCCGGCGCCGCCGTAGACCGCAGCGGCAATAGAGCGCGCCGGGTTTACCGATGTGTTGTCCACCGGGATGCTGATGAGGTGGATCAACGTCAGGGTCAGACCGATCGCGAGTCCAGCGAACGGCGTCGGACGCAGCTTGTGCGTCGTTCCCAGGATCACGAAGAGGAAGATCGCAGTCAGGATGACCTCGATGATGATGGCCGACCACATGCCGAATCCACTGGGGGAGTGCTCACCCCAGCCGTTGCTCGCGAAGCCCGCATCCTGGGCTCCGGTGAGCCATCCTTCCGGACCGAACAGGCCGATCAGCACGAGCGCGGTGCTGGCGACGAGTCCACCGACAATCTGGGCGATGATGTAGCCGGGAACGTCACGCCAGGGGAGGCGACCCGCAGCAGCAAGACCCAAGCTGACTGCAGGGTTGAAGTGTCCGCCGGAGATCGGACCGAAGGCGTAGACGCCGACGACGACCGTGAGTCCGAAGGCGAGAGCAACAGCGACGTAGACGGCCGAACCCGAACCGGGGTCGGTGAAGTGGTTGGAAGCGAACAGGGCGGTACCGACACCGCCGAACACCAGCAGAAATGTGCCGAGCGCTTCAGCAGTGAGCTTGGATCCGACAGACGGCGTCGCAGGCGCAGCCTCGGCGAGTGATTCACTCATGAGATTCCCTTTCGTCAGTTCGAGTCGAAAGACGACCGAATTCAGCCCATATCATCCACCGCTGGGGTGCGGCGATGCGGGAGGCGCGCCGAAGCGCGTTCAGCGTTCTCCCAGCGGATGCATAAGGTGCGGATACGACGAAGGGGCCGGATGCCGAAGCATCCGACCCCTACACAATCGGGTGACTACTCGCCGACACCCACCGGCTCGGCCTCGCCGATGGGGAGCCCTGCCAGCTCGCGCAGCGTGTCGCCGAGCGCCTGGTCGACCTGACCCCAGTACCAGAAGAAGCGCTCCTGGACGGCGGGGACGCTGAGTCCGTTGTACTGGCCGACGAGGGTTTCGATGAAGCGCGCGCGCTCCTCGTCCGAGAACACATTGTTGAACAGTGTGCGGGCCTGCCCGAAATCATCATCCTCGGAGTGCAGGGTCGCCGCGCTACGCAGGAGGGTGCCGTCGTCCTCCCAGCTGGCCTCGACACCACGTGCCGGGTCGGCTACGGGGCCGCCTGCCGCGCCGTAAGAGTGCGGTGCGTAGACGCGGTGTTCCGCCGTGTTGAAGTGGTACTGCATGTTGCCCTCGTGCATGTAGTTGCTCACCTGGGCGGCATGCGGCTGGTTCACCGGCAGCTGGTTGTAGTTAGTGCCGATGCGGTAGCGCTGTGCGTCGGGGTACGAGAACACCCGGGCCATCAGCATCTTGTCGGGGGAGATGCCGGTGCCAGGAACCTGGTTGCCGGGCGAGAAGGCGGCCTGCTCGATCTCGGCGAAGAAGTTCTTCGGGTTGCGGTTCAGTGTGAACGTGCCGACCTTGATGCGGGGGTAGTCCTTCTTCGACCAGGTCTTGGTCAGATCGAACGGGTTGAAGCGGTAATCCTTGGCCTCGTCGTACGGCATGACCTGCACGTAGACGTCCCAGGACGGGAACTCTTCGCGCTCGATGGCCTCGTACAGGTCGCGACGGTAGTGGTCGGCATCCTGACCGGCGAGGCGCTCGGCCTCGTCAGCGAACATCGGCTCGACGCCCTGCTTCGACATGAAGTGATACTGCACCCAGAAACGCTCACCCTCAGCGTTGACCCACTGATAGGTGTGCGAGCCGTAGCCGTTCATGTGGCGCCATGAGCGTGGTAGGCCACGGTCTCCCATGAGGTAGGTGACCTGGTGAGCGGACTCGGGCGAGAGGGTCCAGAAGTCCCACTGCATGTCGGCATCGCGCAGACCGGAGCCGGTGAGGCGCTTCTGCGAGTGGATGAAGTCGGGGAACTTGATGCCATCACGCAGGAAGAACGTCGGGGTGTTGTTGCCGACGATGTCGAGGTTGCCCTCGGTCGTGTAGAAACGCAGTGAGAAGCCGCGGACGTCGCGCCAGGTGTCGGGGGAGCCCTGCTCACCTGCGACGGAGGAGAAGCGAATCAGTGTCTCGCTCGTGGCGCCCTTCTGGAAGACGGCCGCGCGGGTGTACTGCGAGACGTCTTCGGTGATGACGAGCTCGCCGAAGGCGCCGCCACCCTTGGCGTGCGGGTTGCGCTCCGGCACACGCTCACGGTTGAACGATGCGAGCTTCTCGACCAGGTAACGGTCGTGTAGCGCGGTGGTGCCGTCAGCACCGGCAGTCAGCGAATGGGCGTCGCTGGCAACCGGGGTGCCGGTCTGGGTGGTGGTGAAGGATTGGGAAGTCATTCACTTTTCCTTTCGCAATCAGAACAGATGGCTCGATACGTCACAGAGGCTTCGATGATCCGCATCCCGTGATCGTGGGATGGGTGCAGGCAAGGGGCGGCGCCGAGAGCGCACGCGACATCTTCTACGCGCCCGCATCGGACGCACTGCAGGTGGTGATGGTTATCGTCTGCGTGCTGTACCTCGTAGAGGGCGCTCGCGGCATCGGGAAGGCTCACCCTGCGAACGATGCCCGCATTTGTGAGATCGCCAAGGATGCCGTGGACAGTGGGCAGAGCAACACCGTTGAACGTGTCGCGCAGCGCACCGTACACCGAATCGGCAGAGGTGTGTGGGCGAGAGATCAGGGCATTGAGCACGGCAACGCGCTGCACCGTCACACGAAGCCCCGCGGCGCGCAGGCGCTCGGGTGCTTCCAGCGTGACGTTCAGGTCCATACCCTCATTGTGTCACTGTTCTGAATGATTCGCAAAAAGGAATCATTCAGGAAAGCGCCTAGAGGCGGCCCGCCGCCTTGAGCTCGAGATACCGGTCGGCGATCTTCGGAGGCAGGCTCTCCGGATCAGCGGTGATCGCCTCGCCACCCGCACGGCGGACGGCATCCGCGACGTTCTCCGCGTCTCTCATGGTGCGCTCCGCGGCGGCGGCGAGGTAGATCTCCTCGCGAGAACCTCGCTGCTGTGCAAGCTCGCCGATCGCGTCATCGGTGACCGAACCGACCAGCACGGTTGTCGAGCGGGAGGGATTCGGGAACGCGCCGAGGAACCCACGCGCAGACTCGGCGGCATCCTGCGCGGTGAGTACGACAACAAGCGAAGGGCGGGTCGTGAGCGTGCGGATAGCGGCAAAGGCGCCGGCCCAGTCGGTGTCAACCAAACGCGCGTGCACCGGGGCCATCGCATCCGTCATCGCGGGCAGGAGTCCCGTTCCATCGATGCCAGTCACACGCGCACGCACTGTGCGGTCATACAGCAGCAGATGCACGTGGTCTCCGGCACGGGTCGCGAGCGCGGCGAGCAGCAGCGAGGCCTCCAACGAGGCATCCAGTCGCGTGCCGTCACCAACGCGGGCAGCGGCCGTGCGTCCCGTGTCGATCAGGATCACGACATGGCGGTCGCGTTCGGGGCGCCACGTGCGCAGCATCGTCGTGCCGGCACGCGCGGTCGCACGCCAGTCGATGGAGCGCACATCATCGCCACGCACATATTCACGCAGCGAATCGAACTCGGTTCCCTGACCGCGCACCTGGATGCTGGTGTTCCCGTCCAATTCACGCAGTCGGGCCAGGCGCGAGGGAAGGTGCTTGCGAGAGGAGAATGCGGGCAGCACGCGGATGGCCCCGCGCACCTGGTGGCGTGTTTGACGGCCGCCCAATCCGAGCGGTCCTCGTGAGCGGATGAAGACGAACTCGCTGGCGAGCTCGCCACGGCGCCGGGGGACGAGCGGCACGATGACTCGCCGGCGTTCACCTGCCGGAATCGTCGCCTGCAATCGCTGGGAGCTTGCCCCTGCTGTCGGCTGCCAGCCGTCGCGGATGAGCGCGTTCAGCGTTCGCGTGCCGTGATTGTGTACGGAGACCTGCGCATCGACCGCCTCGCCCATCCTGGCGCGGCCTGGTACCCGTCTCGCCACCGTGACCGTGCGCGCGCTCGCCGCGGCGGCGACGTCGACGATGAGGAGCGCGGCGCACAGCAGAATCCATCCACCCAGCACCGCCCACACCGGCATACCCGCCGCGGTGAGAGCGACGAGAGGGATGAGCCCGAGCCCGAGGGCCAGGGCGAGGCGAGACGAGATGAACACCTTAGATCGGCACCCGCGTCTGCTGGATCACGGATGCCAGGACGGCATCCGCAGAGACACCTTCCATCTCGGCGTCAGGGCGCAGCTGCAGACGATGACGCCACACCGGCACGAGCATGGTCTGCACGTGGTCGGGGGTGACGGCGGTGGACGCGTTCAACCATGCCCAGGCCTTCGCCGCGGCGAGCAGCCCGGTCGAGGCACGTGGACTCGCCCCCAGCAGCACAGACGGCGACTGGCGCGTGGCGCGGGCAAGATCGACGACGTAGCCGAGTACTTCGTCGGTCACCTCGACGCGTGCTGCGGCATCCTGCGCGGCGCGGATTTCCTCCGCGGTCACGGTGGGCTCGACGCCGGTCAGCGCACGGGGCGAGAATCCGCTGGCGTGCAGGCGCAATACGCCGACCTCGGCATCGCGCTCCGGCATGCCCACCACAAGCTTCATCAAGAACCGGTCAAGCTGCGCTTCGGGGAGGGAGTAGGTGCCCTCGTGCTCGATCGGGTTCTGCGTTGCTGCCACCAGGAACGGATCTGGCAGATCTCTGCTGACTCCATCGGCCGAGATCTGACGCTCTTCCATCGCTTCGAGGAGGGCCGCCTGCGTCTTCGGAGGTGTGCGGTTGATCTCGTCCGCCAGCATGATGTTCGTGAACACCGGTCCCTGGCGGAACTCGAACTCGCCGGTGCGCGCGTCGTACACGAGCGATCCGGTCACATCTCCGGGCATCAGGTCCGGGGTGAACTGCACACGTTTGGTGTCGAGTCCGAGCGCACGGGCGAATGAACGCACGACGAGCGTCTTAGCGACGCCGGGCACACCCTCCAGGAGGACGTGTCCGCGCGAGAGCAGGCAGACCAGAAGCCCGGTGACAGTGCCGGCCTGGCCGATGACGGCCTTGTCGACCTCAGCGCGCACGCGGTGCATGGCCTGGCGCAGCTCGCCCTCGTTGAACGTGGTTGATGGGGTGGTCACGGTGTGTTGTTCCTTTCCACGTGCACGGCGGTTTCAACCGCCGTTTCAAGCTCGGCAAGTCGACGGGCTGTGTCGATCAGTTCTGCGTCGTTCGCGGGCAGGGGGCCTGCGAGCAGTTGGTGAAGGGAGCCACGCGGGATACGCAGCCGATCGGATGCCGCGTCGGCCACTTCGGCGGGCGTGGAACGCGCGGTGAGCCCGAGCCGCCCGGCGAGCCGTCGCAGCGACCCGTCACGCAGCGACTCGGCAGCGTGTGCTGAGTCAGCGGCCTTCGCAGTGAGGTGGGCGCGACCATGCATCGTCTCAGAGGCTCTGACGGTAACTGGCAGCGTCTCTGCGACCAGGGGGCCGAATCGCTGTCCCCGCGAGATCACAACGACGATCCCGGCCAGCAGCAGGAGCAGAATCGCGGGTGTCACCCAAACAGGTGTGAGTGCGGCGAGCGTGTCGGCGCCCTGCGCTTCGATATCGGTGTCGGCGAACGAGGGCACGTACCAGACGATGTTGTCGGTCTGTCCGAGCAGAGCGAGGCCGAGGGCAGCGTTGCCGTTCTCGGCAAGATGCTCATTGCTGAAGAGGCTGCTGCCCTCGATCAGTGCGGTGCGGATGCCGCCGCGATCATCCACGAGCAGGCCCGCATTGCCGGCGTCATCCACGTAGCATCCGGTCACGCCTGCTGCCGGAGTGAAGAATCGTTCAGGTTGGATTGTGCCGGTCTTGGCGAGCTCGGGCACTTCGCACCGTGCGGTGAAATCGCCCGCTGCCACTGGCGCGTTCTCGCCCAGATCGAGCAGACGCAGCAGCCGGCTCGCGCTGGACAGGAAAACGGTGTGACCTGCGGGCTCGATCAGCTCGGCCACGGCATCGTCGGAGAGATTGAAGGGATCAGCCATCACCAAAGTGGTGTCATCGCTGATCGCGGCTCGCGCTTGCGCGCGGGTACGGACAACCGTGATCTCAGCTCCCTGATCGCGCATGATCTCGGCAAGGGCGAGCGCGCCGGAGTCCTTGGCGCTTTCCGGATCGAGGGTTCCGCGCGAGTCCGGGCTGGTGAAGCTGATGCCGCCGATGAAGAGCGCGAAGAGGACCACTGCGACGATGATTGCGATCCAGCCGAGTGCAGAGCGTAGCCTGCCCGTGCGCCGTACGGCGGTGCTGGGGAGGTCAGCGAATGCCACGGCATCCTGCTCTGCAGTGAGAGTCATGCCGGTACCGCCTCAGACGGAGTCGCTGTCTGCAGGGCGGTCGGATGCTGCGAGGCGAGCAGATCATCGGTGGCTGCCAGTGCTAGATAGCTCTCTTCGGATGCGGGATGGCGGAGATAGCGAACATCATCGAAGGCTCCGGCTGCAGCTGTCACCGCGACATGGTGTGCGTTGAAGACGCGCGCGGCTTCGCGAGCGATCGCTTGGGCGGTGGCTCCAGGGGCGGGGTCGATGATGTCGCGTTCCAAAAGGCCGCGTGCGAGCGCGCGGAAGCGCAGCACTGTCGCGGCGTCCCAGTCTCCACTTTTAGCGCTGCGCTCAGCGTCCGCTCGTAGCTGCGCAGCCGTGCGATCGTCACGCTCGCCGAGAAGTTCGGTGCTGTGTCGCCTCACGCGGCGCGACATGCGTGGCTTGCCCCACAGGATCAGCACGGTGATGAGCGCTGCGACGATCACAACGGTGACGATGATCAGCGCGGTGTTGCCGGCCTGCGCGCCGGTGTCGTTCGAGAAGAGACTGGCAATGAAATCCGCGACATCCTCAGCCAGATAGTCGAACCACGTCGGTTTCGCTTCGGCGTAGCGCGGATTCTGGAGTTCCTGCTCCGCCCAGCGGCGTGCTTGCTCACCGTCTGGAACGAAAGGATCAACGTCGAATCGAATCATGCACTGCCTGACCCGGGGGGAGCCCAGGGGCTCTCACTGGACGGTGGAATCGGCTGCGCTGCTGGCGGAACAGGTGTCTGCGGAGCGGGCGGGGGAGGCGTCGCACCGACATATGGCGCATTCTGCTGCTGTGGCGAGTATGGCTGCGCGGCGGGGTACGGCGGGGCAGCGGGGTACTGCTGTGGCGGGTATGGCTGCGCGGCGGGGTACCCCTGCGGCGGGTACTGGGCCCAACCGACCGGTGCCGCAGCAAACGCCGGCGTCTGCTGCTGCGGCGGCGCGCTACTCACAGCGCGGGCAGGGTCCACAGCAAACGGGTCTCCCAGCTGCTCTGCGGTTGCTCCGCGGTCGCGGCGCTCCAGATAGCTGATGAGGCTGTGGTCAAGGCCCTCATATCGCATCCGGCAGTCCAGATAGATGAAGGCGGCCGCGGCACACTGCACCACGATCGCGACAGCCTGCAGTACGTAGATCAGCAGCTGAGGAGCGATCGCTGTCAGCAGATATGCCCCGATCTCCGACGCGTCGTTGGGGCCGGTCGGGGCGATGATCGAGCCGAACAGTGAACCGATGAGAGACAGTGGAACGCTGACCAGCCCCACGGCCGTGTTCATGATCAGGCTGACGAGCAAGATGACAGCGAAGGTGTTCCAGAATCGTCCTCGCGTCAGGCGCCACGAGCGCACAAGACCTTCTCGGAGGCTGACACCTTCCAGAACCAGCACAGATGGCACCAGCAGCAGCTTGGTATTCAGCCAGACTCCCAGCGGAATCATGCCCAGCACGAGCAGTATGCCGACCACGACGGTCAGGCCGACTCCCTCTGCCGAGCCACCGGCACCGGCCAGCACACCGAGGGCGATGATGCCGCCGACGATGGCGATGAGCACGAGCGCGGCGAGCGCCTGCAACAGGCTCCAACCGATGAGACGCCACAGCGCGGGGCGCATCCGGCGCCAGAGCGTGCCCAACGACGGCTTCTCACCGAGTGCGGCGTACCCGATGTTCGCTGCGACGATGCCCTGCATGATTGCGGTGAATGCGACGCTCACCAGGCTCATGGCGATCGCCACGATGGCGTTGATCGCGATCGATCCCCACAGCACTGGGTAGAAATCCGGGCTGCTGGGGGAGAGTGACTCCATGCGTAGGAACGTGCCGTACACGACCGCACCGACCACGGCGACGGTGATCGCGGCGACAATGAGCTGCACGACGATCGCGAACCCGAACAGCACCTTGGGATTGTGCCTCAGCGCCGCGAAGGGTTTCCCCAACAGGGCACCGAAGGTAAGCGGGTGCAACGGAATGAGCCCCGGTTTCGGGGCAGGCGTCCAAATCTGTGCGCTCATGACGCTCCCTCCGACGTACAGAACCATCGTGTCATACTCGTCGCCTCTCACGGAGAATCGTCGGGAGCGCTACCGTGATCCAAACGTTGTCATGAAGTACGCTGGGAAAAGTTGCGTCCGTCCTCAACCGCAGGGCGGCGTACAAGCGAAGAAAGATGAGGCTGGGACCAGATGACCTCACGGATCCTCGTGGTCGACGATGACACCGCGCTCGCCGAGATGATCGGGATCGTGTTGCGCACCGAGGGCTTTGAGCCGGTGTTCTGCGCGGACGGCGCGAAAGCAGTCGAACAGTGGCGCACACAGCGCCCCGACCTTGTGCTGCTCGATTTGATGCTGCCCGGCATGGACGGCATAGAGATCTGCACGCGGATCAGGGCCGAGTCCGGCATCCCCATCATCATGCTCACCGCGCGCAGCGACACCGCCGATGTGGTGCGCGGGCTGGAAGTGGGGGCCGATGACTACATGGTCAAGCCCTTCAACCCGAAGGAGCTCGTCGCTCGGATTCGCACGCGACTGCGTCCGATGGCGACGGCGACCAACGAGATTCTGCGTATCGGTGATCTCGTTGTCGATGTCGATGCACACGAGGTGCGCCGTGGCACTATGGCGATTCCGCTGACTCCGCTCGAGTTTCAGTTGCTCGTTGCCTTGGCGTCGAAGCCCCAGCAGGTGTTCTCGCGCGAGATGCTTCTCGAGCAGGTCTGGGGTTATCACTACAAGGCCGATACTCGGCTGGTGAATGTGCACGTTCAGCGGCTGCGCGCGAAGGTTGAGCTTGACCCCGACGCACCGAAGATCGTGATGACGGTTCGTGGCGTTGGCTACCGGGCCGGGAGTGTCGGCTAGGAGATCGAGTTGACCGCGACGAACCCGGCGACAACGACGGTCGCGGTGTTGCGTGACTGGCGTGGATGGCTGGAGACCGTTGCGAATCTTTGGCGACGCTCGCTGCGCTTTCGCACCATCTCTGTCACGCTGCTGCTCACGTCGTTCGCGATCTTCGTCACGAGCCTGACGATGGCGCTGGTCATCCAGAACAACCTGTTCGAGTCACGCCGAGACGAAGTGCTCGCCGACGCGCGCAGCGCCGTCGCGGCGGCGCAGAGGACGCTTGATTCTGCCGACGTGTCTGATGACCCTTCGGCTCTGCGCGGAGCGTGGGGCGAGGTGCAGGACACCATCCCACGGGCTGCGGCATCCACGCATATCGCGGTGTTCCCGATCGATGAGCTTCCGGTTGGCAGCGGGGTGCGTGGCTTCACGTATGACCTCAGTGGCGACCTGCTCAGTTCGGCACTACGCCTGCAGGTGGTTTCGTTCTCCGACCGGCAGTCGTGGCAGTCTGTCGCGCTGCCGATGACTGATGGAACGATCGCGCCCGGAATCGTCGTTGGCCAGCAGCTTCTTCTCCCGGAGGTCGGTGCGTTCGAGGTCTACATCGCTTACGACCTTGCCGACTCGGAGCAGACGCTTCAATTCGTGCAGAGCACACTATGGGCGGCTGGTCTCATCCTCATCGCGATCATTGCCGGAATCTCGTGGACCGTGCTGCGGACGGTGTCCAGGCCCATCATCGAGGCATCCGAGACAAGTGCAAGGCTCGCCGCTGGCGATTTGGCAGTGCGGCTGCCGGTGTACGGGGAGGACGAGCTGGCCACCCTGGCAGGTTCGTTCAATGCGATGGCGGACAGTATCGAATCGCAGATCAAGGAGCTGGGCGAGCTCTCGCTTGTGCAGCAGCGTTTCGTTTCTGACGTCTCGCACGAGCTGCGTACGCCGCTGACCACGATCCGCCTCGCCGCCGACATGCTGAACGACCAGCGCGATCAGTTTGACCCGACCATGAACCGGACCGCTGAGCTGCTGCACACTCAGGTGCAGCGTTTCGAGACCTTGCTGTCTGACCTGCTGGAGATCAGCAGATACGACGCCGGTTCCGTGCAGTTGGAACTCGAAGCGACGAGTCTCGCCGATTTGGCGGAGGACATCATCGACCAGATGAGCACCCTTGCCGAGGAGCGCGGATCGGAGCTGCGCTTGGTCGCGCCTGGGGGATACTCTCTCGTCGACATGGACCCGCGTCGCGTACGGCGCGTTCTGCGGAACCTGATCGGAAACGCGATTGAACACGGCGAAGGACGACCGATCGTCATCACGGTCGACAGCAATCAGCATGCGGTTGCCGTCGGCGTGCGCGATTTCGGTCTCGGCATGGAACCTGCCGACGTCGAGCGCGTCTTCGACCGGTTCTGGCGGGCGGATCCTTCGCGTCAGCGCACGCTCGGCGGGACCGGTCTCGGACTCTCGATCGCTCTCGGGGATGCGCGATTGCACGGCGGCACGCTCGTGGTCTGGTCAGAGCTCGCGGTCGGCACCCACTTCGTGCTGACCCTGCCTCGGAGTTCAGGCGAACTGGAGGGGCCGTCGCCTCTCTCCGCAGAACCGCAGGAGACACTCTCCGATGTCAGTCGCGAGACTCAGCCGATTCAGCTCACCGAGCTGCGTGAGCTGTACTTCACTGACTCCATTCCGACCGCTGAGGAGAACTCATGATTCGCGGGCGACGAGGCCTCATGGTCGCTATGGTCGCGGTTTTCGCCGTCGTCCTCACGGCCTGTTCTGGGCTGCCGACATCAGGCGACGTCACACCGGGAATGCCATTGGGAGACACCGATCTGCCACCAGATATCAGCCAGATCGCAGCGGGGCCGCTGGTGGGGGCGAGCCCGGAGGAGATCGTTGAGGGCTTCATGGATGCCGCACTCACGCCGACGGACAGCTGGGCGACGGCGCGTCAGTTCCTGAGCGCCGAACTGGCCGAAACGTGGAAACCCAGCGTCGAGGTGACCATTGATTCGGGTGCGGCTCGCCGGGAGTTTGCGGCTGATCTTGACAGTGAACAGGAGACAGCGAGTTCCGCTGACGTGGAAGTTCTGATGGATCAGGTTGCGATCGTCGATGAGTTCGGCGCCTACACCGAGCTCTCGGGTGAATCCTCGGTGAAGTCTTTCGAGTTGGCGCGAGACGATGCGGGTGAATGGCGGATCACGACGGCAGCGAATGGCATCGTACTGGACGCTGAGGCCTTCCCTCAGGTGTTCCGGCGGTACGCGCTGCAGTACTACGACCAGAGCTGGACGCGTTTGATTCCGGACATCCGATGGTATCCGCGGCGTCCGCAGATCGCTACGACGCTCACCCAGGCGCTGCTTTCCGGCTCTCCCAGCGGCTGGTTGACATCCGCGGTGCGCAGCGCTTTCCCGAGCGATGTCGCGCTGGCTGGTGCTGCTGTGCCGGTCGACCCAGAGAAGGTGGCCACCGTCGAGTTGACCGCCTCCGCGCTCTCGCTGGATGCCACCGAGCTCTCGCGCATGCGGACGCAGCTGGAGGAGACGCTGCGATTGGCCGGCGTCAGCGAAGTGCGCCTGATGGTGAATGGTCGCGATCTGAATGCAGGCAAGGCAACGATCGATGTGCTGAAACCTGAGCCAGGCACAGTGGTGCTCACCGCAACCGAGTTCGGGTCATACGTGGGTGACGAGATCACTGCGTACGAGGGCATCACTCCCAAGCTCGTCGACATCGCACCATCTGTGAGAGCGGTCGATGTCGCCGTAGACGGCACTCGTACGGCCGTGCAGTTGGATACCGGCGCGGTCTGGACAATGGCGAGTGGCAGCGCCGACGTGTTGGATTCGAGGGAGGGACTCATCGAGCCGTCGATGGACCCGTATGGCTACACGTGGTCTGTGCCGACAGGTTCTCCGCAGGCGCTGACGGCCTGGCGGTCAGATGTCACGTCCTTCGAGATCGCGGATGCGTTCCCTGAGGCGGCCTCGATTTCACACATCCGTGTGGGACCGGACGGTGTTCGTCTTGCCGCGATCGTGATGGTGGGCGGGCAGCGCTGGATCGGGCTTGCCGCGATCATCCGTGATGAGGACGAGGTTCCTGTGGAGCTCGGCGCGATGCACATGGTCGCCCAGCTCGACACCACAGCGCTGGGCTTGTCCTGGGTTGGTGAAGACACACTCAGCGTGCTGCTTGATGTGGAAGGGAACCGAACGGTGCTCACTCAGGATGTCGGCGGGCCGGGCACGTTTGCCGCGGCACCGGCGGGTGCGCAATCGCTCTCCGGCGGTCGTACGTTGACGGCGGTGCGAATTCTCAACGGTGATGGGGTGCTTTTCGCCCAACGTGGCACGACGTGGCAGATCGGGCTATCGGATGTCCTGGTGCTCGGCACTCACGCAGGCCAGTAGTTCTGCAGGCCACCACTTCTGCACTGGTATTGCTGGCGGCGAGTTCTCCCCAGATGCGGCGTTCTCGCACATGACGACGTCCAGGGCGAGAGCACAATCGGGTCATGTGGAACCCGAGCTGGTGGGTAGGGCTTGCCGACGAGCTGGCGGCGTTCCTGCTGTCCGGGTGCTGTGCCGGCTGTGACACGCCCGGCACGCTGCTCTGTGCCGCCTGCACGCAGGAGCTGATCGCCATACCCGTGCACAGCCAGACGCCGGAGGGGATTCCGGTGGTGTCTGCCTTCACGTACGAGTCGGTGGCCGCGCGTTGCATCCGCCGTGTCAAGGAAGACGGTGAGACGCTGCTCACGCGCCCGTTAGGAGCGGCGCTCGCGGCCGCGGTGGGTGAGATCGCGGTGAGTGAAGGTGCGGTGGGTGGCCCAGCGCCGCTGATGGTCCCTATGCCCACAGGAAGGGCAGCGTTCAGGCGACGCGGCTATCGCGTACCGGAGTTGTTGATGCGACGCGCCGGGCTGCCGGTCAGCCGAATCCTCACACAGACGCGGCGCACCGCAGATCAGCGAGGTCTCGATATCGCGGAGCGTGGACGCAACGTGTCGATGAGCATGCGCGCACGACACGCCCGGGAATCTCAGGACGTGCTGCTATTTGACGACGTAGTGACAACCGGAGCAACTCTCGACGAGGCCGCGCGTGCCCTGAGAGAGGCGGGATACCGCGTGTGTGGTGCGGTCACGCTCGCTGCGACTCCGAAACATCAGCACTTCAATACGAACACCTCGTGAATGAGTGGTGACATCTGGGGAAACGGGGACTACGTTGGGGGTCACAAGGCGACCACGGTCCGCCCTTGGCCGGGAGGACCGGGACAAGGAGGCAGCAATGGAAACAAGCATCGTTGGCGTCGGGGTGGGTATCACCGATCGCTTCCGAACCGTTGTCGAGGAGAAGATCGCCCGCGTTCAGCAGTTCGCGGCAAAGGCGCAGCGTCTGGATGTGAAGGTCACGCATCGTGCGTATCGAGGCGGGCGCGTTCCAGATGAGACCGTTGAGCTCACGCTCGTCGGCAAGGGTCCGGTCGTGCGAGCGGAGGCTGTCGACGGAGACAAATTCGTCGCCCTCGATCTCGCGGTCGACAAAATGTCGGAGCAGTTGCGTCGAGCGAAGGAGAAGCGCGTCGACGGACGTCAGCATCCGCGTGGGGCGCACTACGAGAAGGGTAGTGGTTCCCTGGAGGGAATTGATGTGCAGCCCGCATCCGCTGACCTCCTGCACGCGGTTGCGACCGGTGCCGTGCCCGTTCAAGTTGACGAGGAAGAGGCGTACTCGCCCGTCGTCATCCGCACCAAGAACTTCGATGCGGAATGGATGTCGGTGGAGGAAGCAGTCGACCGGATGGAGCTGGTCGGACACGACTTCTTCCTGTTCGTCGATGTCCGCACCGACCACCCCAGTGTCGTTTACCGCCGCAAGGGCTGGGACTACGGTGTGATCTCGCTTACCGCGCAGGCTCCACCGGAGCAGGCGCTCGCGTCCTGACCTCGAGTCAACAAAACCACGCCGAGAATGCAGCGTTTCACCGCATTCTCGGCGTGGTTTTGTCGTTTCGTGAGATCGTCGGAACGTCAGTCGAAGAGACCGTCCAGGATGCTGCCGATGACAAGGCCGCCCATGATGCCGGAGGCGAGGTTGCTGCCGCCGCCACGGCGTCCGCCGCCCCATCCGTCATCGCCCCAGCCCTGCTGCTGCGGACGGGCAGAGTCGATGTCGTGCTGTGCGAGCTGTAGGGCCTCAGCGGCCAGCTGAGCCACGCGGCGCGAGGCAGTGAGAGCCTGCTCGCGGGTTTCCTCGGCGTCGATGAGTTCGGGGACGTCCACGCGAAGCCGCTCCGCCTCAGCAAGGCGAGTGCGAGCATCGGCGCCGATCCACCCGCGGTGCCCGGAGATCAGTCCGCGTGCAACCCCGAGCTGACGGTCCGCGTCATCGAGAGAGTGCTGCACGTGAGCGACGCTCGGCAGCGGGTTCTGTGCGCGGTAATGCGCCTTGGCGATCACTTCATCGAGAGCGGTGTTCGCGGTGCGCAACTGAGACAGCTCCGCGAAGGGATCATTACGAGTCGCGGCAGGGCTCAACGCACCAAGAGCATTCTCGAGGTCGGCGATCGCGGCGGATACGGCAGGCACCTTCGGAGCGCTGCGTGCCGCGACGATGTCGCCGCGGGAATCAGCGACAACTTCCGCGAGCGTGGACTCTGCGCGGAGCGCTTCGATCTCGAAGTCCTCGACGGCATCCAATAGGGCGCTCGCACGCCGGGTCGCTTCGGTCGCCGTCTCGAGAGCGAGGTTCGCTTCTTCGTTCTGGCGGGCGTCGCGGCGGCGCTCAGACACTTGTGCACCGTGCGTGGCGAAGGCGATGAGCTGCTCGGCCTCGTCTGCGGATGCTGAGATCTGGCGCATCGCTGAGTCTGAGTAGCGGGCGGACAAACGCTCGATGGAGGTTCGAATCTGGGGGAGACGATCGCTCAGCGTTTCGGCATCCTTGCGCACTCGCGCGATGATCTGCGGTGCCTGACGAACCCGCGAGATGGACTCAGCGAGCGTGGCCGTCTTCTCATCCAGCAGGTCTTCGGCCCACTCGCACAACTGCACGATGCGCGCGTTGCGAGTGCGAAGTTCCTCGTCGGTGTCCGGGATCTCGTCGTGATTGAGCTGATGCAGCTGGAAGGCCTCGCGCAGGTGGGTGCGGACGGCGTCAAGCGCTGTCTTTAGATCCTTGGTGAGCGATACGCCCAGCTCTGCCTCAGCGAATGCGAGTTCGTCACCGGCGGTGCGAATCCGCTCGTCGGTCGCGACCAGACCCTGTTCTGCCCTGCGTGCGAGATCGGCATCCTGCGCCGCTCGAGCTGCTTCTTCTTCGCGCTTGCGTTTACCCCAGAATCCGGCCATAACTCGATCCTACTTTCTCGGCGTATGACGCGGCTGAGTTGCGCGAGGACATTCAGCCGATGCGGCGGATCAGGATGCGCCAGCGCTCGGGCCCGCGGTCGAGGTGCTCGGTGGTGTATGTGTCGCCGTGCCGGTCGGCGAGCTGGGTCAGCAGCGGAACGGGGTCATGGGTGGCCGAGATGATCAGCCCAGAGCCCGGCTGCAGGCTCTCCAGTGCACCGAAGATCGACGCGTGTCGGATCGAGTGCGGGATCGTCTGCACGTCGAGTTCTGGTAGCTCGTCGTCGTGGCCTCCGCATGCGCAGCCCTGTGTGGGCTGGGCGACGGCGTCTGCATGTGAACGATGAATTTCGATTTCGGCCATGTCCGCTTCCTCTGGTTCGCTCAGGCGTGTTCGCCAGGTGGCTCTGAGTTTATTACAATGAAACCTGTGGAAAATACATCCCCGCAGAATCCGATGGCGCCGGTGGCTACGCCGCGTCGCACGGCATCCACCGGTCGACGGCATTCCTCGACTCGCGAATTGGTGCTGCGCATGGTCGAGGCCCAGTCCGCGCCCATTTCCACCCGCGCGATCGCGGCGGAATCTGGGCTGCACGAGAACACGGTGCGCGGTCACCTCGAGCACCTGCTCGCCGACGGATACGTGGCGTGCGATTCTGCGCCTGCGGGCGGTCGCGGTCGTCCCCGCAGACTGTGGTCCGCGCGCATCGATAGCGCTGCCGCACCCTACGCAGCACTCGCCGTAGCGCTGGCCGCCAGCCTCGCGCAGACCAGCACAGAGCCCGAAATCGTCGCCCGTGCGGCCGGCCGAGCGTGGGGTGCGCGGCTGGCCGCCGATGCGCCGCCGGCTGAGGATGGCGATGCCGCCCACCGTGCAGTCGTGGAGGTCATGCGCGAACAGGGCTTCGCGCCGCACGATGACGGCGACGTTGTGCGGCTGCGTCGCTGCCCTCTGATCGAGGCGGCCGTGCGGCATCCATCAATCGTCTGCACAGTGCATCTCGGCATGGTCGATGGCGTGCTTGATGGGATCGGACACAGTGGTGAGGTGGCGCTGTCTGCGTTCACCGCTCCGAATGAATGCACGCTCCGCCTGAACGTGGCATCGTGAGCGGTTCCCCGCCACGGGCCACCTCGAACACCGGCAGGCGACGTACGCCCTCGTGGCGGCTTGTGTGGATGCTGCCTGCCGGTTTCGCATTGCTCGCCGGACTCGATGCGGCCCTGCTGTTGCTCGGGCTCCCCGCGCCGGTGACCGCAGAGCGCCTTCCGGCCGTGCACGGAATCGTGCTCGTTCTCGGTTTCGTCGGTACCCTGATCGCGCTGGAGCGGGCCACGGCGCTGGGTCGCTGGTACGGATTCGTCGCGCCGGGCATGCTCGGACTCGGCAGCCTCCTGATTCTCATCGACAGCGTGCCCCTGACCGTCGGCAAGGTGGTGCTGGTGGTGGGCACAGCTGCTTTTACGCTGCTGTATGTGCCGCTGTGGCAGCGGCAGTACGACCATCCGCTGCTGACTCAATTGCTGGCAGCAGGTCTTGCCTGTGCAGGATCGATCCTGTGGCTCGGTGGCGTCGGGTTCGTCGATGTGCTGCCGTGGTTGATCGGATTCGTCGTCCTCACGATCGCCGCCGAGCGGGTCGAACTTGCCCGCATCACCATGGGACCGCGTGCGGGAGTGCGCCTCCTCGCGCTCGCCTGGGCCGTGACGGGTGCGCTTCTCATCGGCCTTGCGCTGCCGGATGCGGGCGCCATCATCCTTGGTGTGGTTCTGGCCATACTCACCGGCTGGCTCGTCGTGCACGACGTCGCACGCCGCACGGTCCGTGCCAGTGGTGTGACTCGCTACATGGCGGCCTGCATCCTCGCCGGCTACGTGTGGCTCGCCGTGGCCGCGGTGATCCTGTTGTTCGGGCATCCGGTCGACGCACGCTACGACGCAGTCGTGCACGCGGTGTTCCTCGGTTACACAATGTCGATGATCATGGCGCATGCGACGACGATCTTGCCCGCTGTGCTGCGCATCGCACTCCCATACCGCCCGGCCTTCTGGCTACCGGTGGCGCTGCTCCAGGTAAGTCTCCTGGTCAGGATCTGGCCGGGAGACGGCCTCGGCTGGCCTGCCGCCTGGCAGCTCGGGGGTGCCGGCAGTGTGGCAGCGCTCGTACTGTTCTTCGCCACGGCGATCGTCAGTGCGATCCTCGGTCCGCCGCGTAAGCATGCAGGCACTGTCGATACCGACCGCGCCCGCGTATCCCAGGAGGCGGGGGCATGAGCGTGAATCTGTCTGCAGGTGGGGCGAAGAAGGTCCCGACGCGCGGGTTCCAACCGCTACGAGATCTGCCCACGGTGCTCTGGTTGCTGCTCGTGGTGGCTGCGGCCCTCGCTCATCGTGAGCTCCCTGCGCCCCGGTGGCTGATGATCCACCTGTTGTTGCTCGGCGCGGTGACCCACGCGATCCTGGTGTGGAGCCAGCATTTCTCCTTCGCGCTGCTGCGCACTGCTCCCGCAAGGCAGGACCAGCGGCATCAGATGTGGCGCCTTACGCTCGCGAACAGTGGTGCGGCACTCGTCATCACCGGCGTGCTGACCTCGGTCTGGCTGGTGACGGCGGCTGGCGCAGCCGCGCTGCTCGTTGCCGTGATCTGGCATGGAACGAGTCTTGTGCTGCGCTCACGGCGGGCGCTCGCGGGACGCTTCGGGCGCACGATTCGCTACTACATCGCCGCAGCGGCGTTCCTGCCGATCGGGATCGTGATCGGTGCCTGGCTCGCTCGTGAGGCATCCGACGCTCTGACTCTCACGCACGCGCTGATCAATGTGCTCGGCTGGATCGGACTCACCGTCGCCGGCACGCTCGTCACGCTGTGGCCGACGATCCTGCGCACCAGGGCGGACGACGACGCCGCGCCCGGTGCGGCTCGGGCGCTGCCTGTGCTCGTCGCCGGGGTCGCTCTTTCTGCGGTCGGCGCCGCTGGGTCGTGGATCGTCGTGCTCGCAGTGGGCCTCATCGGTTATCTGGCTGGGCTGGGGATCATCGGGATCTCGCTGTGGCGAGCGGCGCGACGCTCACCCCCACGCACGTTCGCGGCGCTGTCGGTGGCCGCGGCGATGCTCTGGTGGATCGGTGCGATGGTGGTGCTCGTCATCGCGGTGGTCTCTGCGTGGGTAAGTGGCAACGGCCTTCCTGCCGTGCAGGCGGGCGTCGACGCCATCGTGCCGTATCTCGCGGCGGGCTTTGTCGCGCAGGTGCTCATCGGTGCGCTGAGCTACCTCGTGCCGGTCGTGTTCGGTGGTGGTCCGTCCCCAGTGCGGGTCGGCACAGCGGCGTTCGACCGCGCCGGTGCGCTGCGCATCGCAGTGGCGAACACAGCCCTTTTCGTCTGCGCACTGCCGGTGTCGAGTCTGATTCGGGTGGTGGTATCCGCTCTTTACCTCGTGGCGGTCGCATCGTTCCTGCCGATTCTGTTCGTGGCGATGCGTGCGCAACGGCGTGCCAAGGCGGACGGCGTGCGCCTGAGCGAACCACGACAGGGGCCGATCGTTCCCGAGGGTGATCGCCCACCGGGGCGGCGTGCGGGACAGGCGGTGGCGGGCATGCTCTCTGTCGTGCTCGCCGTGGCCGTCTGCGCTGCCATAGCCCCTCAGTCGATGGGGTTGACCAGTGCTCCGGTGGGCGCCGATGACGCGGACGCTCCGGTCATAACGGTCGCCGTGGAGGCAGCCAATATGCGCTTCACGCCCGACGTGATCGATGTCCCTGTGGGGACGCGCCTGGTGATCGAGTTGACCAACACCGATGCGGGACAGCTGCATGACCTGGTGTTCGCGAACGGTGCGGGCGGATCCCGGCTTGCCCCTGGAGACACCGAGACGATCGATGTCGGTGTCATCACCGCGGACGTCGACGGCTGGTGTTCGATCGCTGGTCATCGGCAGATGGGGATGACGCTGACTGTGCGGGCGACCGGAGCGGCAACCCCAGATGCCGAGGATCACGATCATGGATCGTCCGATGCCACCGGTCATGATCGTGGATCATCTGGTGCAGGGGAGTCGCTGCCGGAGATCGACCTGGCGGCGGATCCGGGCGAGGGGTTCGAGCCCTACGACGCTGTGCTGCCGTCGCTGCCGGTCTCGGACTCGCCGGTAACGCACGAGATCACACTTCCCGTGACCGAACAGGTGCAGGAGGTGGCACCCGGTATTCGGCAACGGCTGTGGACCTTCGGTGGCACGGCTCCAGGTCCTGTGCTGCACGGCAGGGTCGGCGACACGTTCGTCATCACACTCGTCAACGATGGCACGATCGGACACTCGATCGACTTCCACGCCGGCGCTCTCGCCCCTGACGAGCCGATGCGCACGATCGCCCCCGGCGAGAGTCTCACCTACACGTTCACGGCGACGCGCTCGGGCATCTGGATGTATCACTGCTCCACTGCGCCGATGTCTGCGCACATCGCCAACGGCATGTACGGAGCGGTGATCATCGAACCCGCCGAACTGCCTCCCGTCGACCGCAGTTATGTGCTGGTGCAGGGGGAGTACTACCTCGGCGCGCAGGACAGTGAGATCGACATGGATAAATTGGCTGCCGGTGACGCTGACCTGGTCACCTTCAACGGTTACGCGATGCAGTACGCGCACGCGCCTCTTCCCGCGCGAGTCGGAGAACGGGTTCGGATCTGGGTTTTGGATGCCGGACCCGACCGAGCCTCGAGCTTCCACGTCGTCGGCGGACAGTTTGACACGGTCTGGTCGGAGGGGCGGTACCTCATCGATCGCGCTGCCGACACCGGCTCTCAGGCGCTCGGATTACTGCCGGCGCAGGGCGGTTTCGTAGAGCTCGTCTTCCCAGAGGCGGGGCACTATCCGTTCGTCTCGCACATCATGACGGATGCCGAGCGCGGTGCGCATGGCATGTTCGAAGTCATCGAGTGAGCAGGCCCGGCATCATGCGATCGCCGTGCGTCGAGTGAGATCTGGCCGTCGGGTCGGAAGCAGCCAGCTCACGACCGCGATCGCGAGCGGCAGTCCCACGGCGAGCAGTACGAGCCATGGCCACGGCGTATCCGCCATCGTTGGCGCGCTGTCGTCGGTGAGGTTGCTCTGCATCGCAATGCCGAACATCGGGATCACTCCGGCGATCGTTCCGGTCACCGAACCAATTCCGACGATGATGAGTGCCTGCCAGAACGCGATGCGACGTCGGATGCCTGGGCTCGCGCCGATTGCGGCGAGAGTCGCATCGTCCGGTCGGCGCTCGACTCGCGCGAGGCCGAGGGCGACGCCGCCGGCACCGAGTACGAGCACGCCGGCGCCACCGAGTATCAGCCACAGGGCGGGAGCCGGTGACGGCGGTCCGTTTTCGACTGAGTAGGTGAACCCACCGGTTTCACCCCACGGCTGTCCGGCAGCCAGCGCCAGGCGATCCAGCGCCTGCTGCGACGGCGGCGTTGAGTACACACCGATGAGGCTCGCTGGAGAGGTTTCGTATCCGAACTCGTCGGCTACGACCGGGGAGAGGATTACCGGCCACGGCAGGGGATGCGGTGTGGAGATCTGCTGGGCTGGGACGCGCAGAGTGTCCAGCGGCTTCGGCAGCTCCGCTCCGTGGATCTGCTCCCAATGGTCGTTCGTCTCGGCGCGATCCCAGCGATTGAGTACGACATCGCCCCGATCGGTGAAGGACGCGCCGTCATCCAGCCACCAGGTCGTGTTGCTGAGTACGATCGCGCCACCGGCCGCGAACTCGTCGCGGGCGTGTTCGCCGATCGACACTCCCAACACCGCCTCCAAATCGTCCGGCACGATGACGACCGGAGGGGACGTGCCGAACAGTGCCGAGCCGCGACTCGTGCAGGCACCTTCTTCTATCGTCGTGCAATCGACGTAGTCGAAGAGTTCCGGATACACGGAGTCCTCAGGCTCTTCGTCGGTTGCGCTCTGAAAGCGGTCGATGCTCTCTCGCACGACTCCGATCGCCTCAGGTTCTGTCTGCTCCAATGCGGCGTTTGCCAGGTCGGGAATCATCTTCTCTCCGGGGCTGACCCAGACGTTCACGACGACCGATCCGAGTGGAGCCCCGTACCCGTATGCGCGGCTCTGTGACGTCATGAAGACGCCGACGGAGGTCAGCGCGAACGACGCGATGAACACGCACGCAGCGATCACCGCGAAGGCGGGGACGATCCGTGCAGGGTTCGCCGCGGCATCCCGCGCCGCGATGCGAGGAGCCAGTCCCAATCGTGACGCCCCGCGGGAGACGAGCGAGAGCAGCCAATGGCCGGCGACGATGGTACCGATCTGGAACAGCAGGGGCCCCGCGACGATCCCGACCACGCACACGGTGCGCAGTGGGTTGTTGTAATCAATAGTTTCCGCAGCGTTGAGGGCGGCGAGACCCAGACCGCCGGCGATGGTCAATGCGATCCCAACGATTCCGAGAAGCGTTCCCCAGAACGGCCGGTTCACCCGCACCTGCACGGGCTTGCGCGACCCGCGAAGAGAAGAGAGCACGTCGCCGCGTGTCGCGGCGCGCGCGGGCATGACAGCGGATGCGGTGCCCACCGCTACGGCGAACAGCACGATCCCGGCGATCCCCCACCACGGCACGTGGAAACCCCAGAAGCTGGCCGCGGCACCGTCGTCGAAGATGCGCAGCGCCGGGTAGGCGAGACCGATTCCGATGCCTGCACCGAGGATGCCGCCGATAAGGCCGAGGACGCTGCCCTGCAGCACCACGATGCGGAAGATTGATCCGCGGCCCGCGCCGACGCTGGCTACGACTGCGAGCGAACGTTGTTGCCTGCGGGCGCTGACGGCGAAGCCGGCACCTGCGAGCAGGATGACGAGATATGCCGTGCAAGCGCCGATGATCAGAGTGACTGCGGCGATGGTCCACGCCATCCCCGGGTCGATGTATTCCTGGGCATCCTCCGCGAAGACGAGATCGTGTGCGTACGCGACCACACCTGCCTGGTTCAGCGCAGGAAGATCCTCCGCGCCAGGCTGCCATTGTGGCGAGAACCACACTGTGTCAAGGGGCGCGCGATCGTCGGTAGGGACAATGGATGCCGCGACGAACAGTGACTGCTCGGTATCCCGTGCGGTGGTCTCTTTCATCACACCGACGATGGTCAGTGCCGCCGCAGGCTCGGTGAGCGTTACCGTGTCGCCGATCTGCGCGTCAAGACGTTGCAGCGTGCCGGGGGAGGCCGCGGCCTCCGAGTCGTTCTGCGGGCGCCGCCCGTCCAATAGCTCGTATCGTCCGTCCAAGGCGGGATCGATTGCGTCGCCGACAATTCCGTCAAACAGACCCACTCCGCCAGGAGTCTCCGCGACGATCTGGGCGCGAGAGACCTCGAGCAGAGGCGTGTCGGGGATGAGACCGTCGAGGCCGGTGGGTGGCGGGAGCTCCGGATTCACCGGATTCCAGTCGTTGTCGCGCTCGATGTCGTACCAGTAGGGGTCTGACGTTGATTGGCTCCGCGTCGGATCCTCGCCTCCAACGACCATGAACCACGCCTGTGCGCTGCCGAGCTCTGAGGTGATCAGTTGGCCCGGCGAGGCCACTCGACTGGTCATGAAGGTCGCGGCTCCGGCGAGAAGAGACATGGGGATGGCGACCAGTGCGATCACCAGCACGCTCGTCGTCCATGCGCGGAGAGTTTGGCGGCTTGCGAGCCGGAGCTCGACGCGTCGCCTGGGCCAGGACCCACCCCGACGCGCGGCCGCGGCCGCTGCTCTGGGGTGTTCGGCATTTTCCGGAGCGGCCCGCTCCAGGGTCGTGCTCATCGCACCGATCCACTCAGCAGGGTTTCAGCCCCGGCGCGGCGTGATTCGTCGACCAGCTTGCCGTCGCGCAGGAACACGATCCGATCAGCCCAGGCGGCGTGCCTGGCCTCATGCGTCACGAGGATCGCAGCGGCGCCGGCATCCACTCGGGATCGCAGCATTCGCAGCACGCTTTCGCCGGTCACCGAGTCCAGCGCGCCGGTCGGTTCGTCCGCGAGGATCAGTGAACGTCCGCCGACGACCGCCCTGGCGATCGCGACACGCTGCTGTTGGCCACCGGAGAGATCATCGGGGAAGGAATCCAGGCGATCGCCCAGCCCCACCGAATCCAGAGCATCACGACCGGCCCGGCGGGCGACGCGCTGCCGAAAGCCGTCCAACTCCAATGGCAGCATCACATTCTCCACGGCGGTGAGTGTGGGGATGAGGTTGAAGTCCTGGAACACAAAACCCATCGAACGGCGGCGGAGTTGGGCGACCTCCGTGGCGTTCATACCGCCCATGCGGCGTCCCTCGATGTAGACACCCCCGCCCGCCGGCGTTTGCAGGCCGCCAGCGATCGACAGCAGGGTGGATTTTCCCGAGCCGGAGGGGCCCATGATCGCGACGAGTTCACGGCGGTGCACAGACAGGTTCACGTCCTGCAGCGCCCGCACGAGCAGATCGCCCTCGCCGTACTCCTGAGTGACGCCGTCGAGGCGCAGAATCGGTTCCTGGTCCTGCTCAGCGGCGCTCATGCCCGCCCGCCCGCGCGTGCCGCATCTACCTTCGCCGGCCGTCCCCGTTTCGGACGCTCGGTTGCGAGTTCGAGGGTCATCGCATGTTGTGGATGCATGGCGAGGCGTTGCTCCGTGTGGTCGAGCCAGCGCACCTCTGCTTCGGCGGTGAAGATCATTGAATCCACAACCAACGACCAAGCGAGCTCCTCTGGGCCATCGGGATCCTCGCCGGCATACTTCGCGCGCTGAAGCGACTGCATCTGTTGCAGGGAAGCCATCCGCTGCGCCTGAATCACCGCGCCGACATCCACGCCGGGCAGCGTGGCCGCGACAGCGAGTTTGATCGCCAACTCATCCCTCGTGGCCTGGCCGCGGATGACGGGAGAGGAAAGCCACTGCGCGACTTCGGCGGATCCGGCATCCGTGATCTGCCAGTACACATGTCCGTGTTCATCGGCCTCGCCCCGGTCGACCAGACCATCGCGCTCCAGCCGCTCGAGCGTGTTGTAGATCTGCCCGACGTTCAAAGGCCACGTGGATCCCGTGCGCCGATCGAACTCGCTGCGCAACTGATAGCCGTAGCAGGGACCCTGATCCAGAATGGCAAGCAGACTCTGACGCACCGACATGGTGACCTCCCGGTCGATCAATAAGACAATACCGAGTATATACATACAGGGAAATGTGCGAGAGTCTGCGACTCGCAGGCGACGCAAAGGTCACCGGCCGGTAACATAGCGAGGTATGCCCGGCACTGAAGCCCCGATCTGGGTGGCCGGGTTTTGACCCACAACAGGGAGATGACAAAAGTGGCGAATCCTCTTGAAAAGTTGCTGCGCGCAGGCGAAGGTCGCGTTATCCGCCGCCTGAACCAAGTGGTGAAGGCAGTCAACGCGCTCGAGGCGGATTTCGAGAAGCTCACTGACGAAGAGTTGGCGAACGAGACGGCTGAGCTTCGCGCCCGGTTCGACAACGGGGAGACCCTCGACCAGCTGATGCCTGAGGCATTCGCCGCGGTCCGTCAGGCGGCCAAGCGCACCCTCGGTATGCGCGCCTACGATGTGCAGCTGATGGGTGGGGCTGCGCTTCATGAGGGCAGCATCGCCGAGATGAAGACCGGTGAGGGTAAGACACTCGTCGCTACCTTCCCCGCGTATCTCAATGCGATCGCCGGCAAGGGCGTGCACATCATCACCGTCAACGACTTCCTTGCGTCGTATCAGGCCGAGCTCATGGGTCGCGTCTTCCGCGCCCTGGGCATGAAGACGGGCATCATCGTCTCCGGTCAGACGCCGGCCGTGCGCCGGGAGCAGTACGCCGCTGATATCACTTACGGCACGAACAACGAGTTCGGCTTCGACTACCTGCGCGACAACATGGCGTGGCGCAAGGAAGATCTCGTTCAGCGCGATCACTTCTTCGCTGTGGTCGATGAGGTCGACTCGATCCTGATCGATGAGGCTCGTACCCCGTTGATCATCTCTGGGCCGTCCTCGGGCGAAGCCAACCGGTGGTTCACCGAGTTCGCGAAGATCGCACGCACCCTTGAGGCTGGCGTCGACTACGAAGTCGACGAGAAGAAGCGCACCGTGGGCGTGCTTGAGCCCGGCATCGAGAAGGTCGAGGACTACCTCGGCATCGAGAACCTCTACGAGTCGGCGAACACTCCGCTCATCTCGTTCCTGAACAACTCGATCAAGGCTCTCGCGCTGTTCAAGAAGAACACCGACTATGTCGTGATGAACGACGAGGTCATGATCGTCGATGAGCACACCGGCCGCATCCTGGTCGGGCGCCGTTACAACGAAGGCATCCACCAGGCCATCGAGGCCAAGGAAGCCGTGCCGGTCAAGGCAGAGAACCAGACCCTCGCCACGGTGACACTGCAGAACTACTTCCGCCTCTACGACAAGCTCGCCGGCATGACCGGTACAGCCGAGACCGAGGCCGCAGAGTTCATGTCGACCTACAAACTCGGCGTCGTGCAGATCCCGACGAATCGGCCGATGATCCGCAAGGACAATGCCGACCTCGTGTACAAGAACGAGGCGGCGAAGTTCACGCAGGTCGTGGAAGACATCGTCGAACGCCATGCAGCTGGTCAGCCTGTGCTGGTCGGAACGGTGAGTGTCGAAAAGAGCGAGTATCTTTCGCGGCTGCTTGCCAAGAAGGGCATCAAGCACGAGGTTCTGAACGCGAAGAACCACGCACGCGAAGCGGAGATCGTCGCCCGTGCCGGTCGCCTCGGTGGTGTGACCGTGGCCACCAACATGGCCGGTCGAGGCACCGACATCATGCTCGGCGGAAACGCCGAGTTCCTCGCCGTGCAGGAGCTGAAGGCTAAGGGACTTGACCCGGCGGAGACGCCGGAAGAGTACGAGGCGGCCTGGGACGAGGCCTATGAGTCGATGAAGGCGATCGTCGCCGAAGAAAGCACCAAGGTCACCGAGGCCGGCGGTCTCTACGTGCTCGGCACCGAGCGTCACGAGTCGCGTCGTATCGACAACCAGCTGCGCGGTCGCTCCGGTCGCCAGGGCGACCCAGGAGAGAGTCGCTTCTACCTGAGCCTCACCGACGACTTGATGCGTCTGTTCCAGTCGGGTGCAGCCGAAGCGATCCTCGCGCGCACCAACTTCCCCGATGACGTACCGATCGAATCAGGTCTGGTCTCGCGCGCCATTCGCAGCGCACAGTCGCAGGTTGAAGCTCGCAACGCTGAGATGCGTAAGAACGTCCTCAAGTACGACGACGTTCTCAACCGTCAGCGTGAAGCGATCTACACCGATCGCCGTCAGATTCTGCACGGCGATGACATCGCCGATCGTGTGCAGCACTTCATCGAGGATGCCATCAGCGGCGTCGTCACGGATCACACCGGCGAGGGGCATAACGAGAGTTGGGACTTTGATGCCCTGTGGACTGAGCTGAAGACGCTCTATCCGGTTGGTGTAACGATCGATGAGGTTGTGGCCGAGGGCGGCGGGCGCAAGGGCGGGATCACTGCGGGTGAGCTCACCCGAGAGCTGCTGTCGGATGCGAACATCGCTTACGAGAAGCGCGAAGAGACGCTCGGCGAGGCTGCCACGCGCGAGCTCGAACGGCGTGTGGTGCTTCAGGTTCTCGACCGCCGCTGGCGTGACCACCTCTACGAGATGGACTACCTCAAGGACGGCATCGGGCTTCGCGCCATGGCGCAGCGCGATCCGCTGATCGAGTATCAGCGTGAGGGCTTCGCCATGTTCCAGTCGATGATGGGCCAGATCAAGGAAGAGTCGGTCGGCTACCTCTACAACCTCGAGGTCGAGGTGCGCCGTGTCGGCGACTCGCAGGCCACCGAGGTCGAGGCGAAGGGGCTGGCCTCCGACGGCGGCGAGCAGCGACTCGAGTACTCTGCCCCTAACGACGCCGGAGACGTCGAGGTGCGTAACGATCGCGGTCAGGTGCAGCAGTCAGCAACCGATCGTCTTCAGCAAGCCGCAGCCGTGGCCGCGGCATCCGAAGGAGAAGCTCCTGCGGCGCCTCAGCAGCGGGGCGCCTTCGGACAGCCCACAGACGCCGCGGCGCCCGCACCGAACCAAGCTCAGAATCGTGAACAGCGTCGCGCTACGGGTAAGAAGAAGAAGAAGTAGGCGCGAGCTGAGTTGAGTTGAGAAAGCCTGCCGGCATAAGCCGGTAGGCTTTCTCAATGACCCCTACGCGCCACTTCGATCAATCGTCGAAGCTCAAGAACGTCCTGTACGAGATTCGCGGTAAAGCGCTCGTCGAGGCGGCGCACCTGGAGGCCGAGGGGCATAACATCCTCAAGCTCCACACCGGCAACCCCGCAATCTTCGGCTTCGATGCACCGCATCAGATCGTGCACGACATGCTTGCGGCGCTGCCCACCGCGCACGGTTACAGCGACAGCCGCGGCATCATCTCCGCGCGACGGGCGGTAGTGAGCCGCTATGAGCAGATCGAAGGCTTCCCACAGTTTGGCCCCGATGACGTCTATCTCGGCAACGGTGTCTCCGAGCTGATCACGATGACCATGCAGGCGCTCCTCGACGAGGGGGATGAGGTGCTCATCCCGGCCCCGGACTATCCGCTGTGGACGGCCATGACCAGCCTGGCTGGTGGCACCCCGGTGCACTACGTCTGTGATGAGCAGAGCGGCTGGGAGCCTGACCTGGAGGATATCCGGTCCAAGGTGACGCCGCAGACGAAAGCGATCGTCATCATCAACCCGAACAATCCGACCGGTGCGGTCTACTCCCGTGAGGTGCTCGAAGGCATCGTGCAGATAGCCCGTGAACACGAGCTGCTGCTCCTGTCAGATGAGATCTACGATCGGATCCTGTTCGACGACGCGGTGCACATTCCTACAGCCACGCTCGCGCCCGACCTGCTGTGCCTGACGTTCAACGGTCTGTCCAAGACGTATCGGGTTGCCGGGTACCGTTCCGGGTGGGTCGTCGTCACAGGTCCGCAGCAGTATGCGAAGGGCTTCCTGGAGGGAATCACGCTCCTCGCCTCGACCCGCCTCTGCCCGAACGTGCCCGGTCAGCACGCTGTGCAGGCAGCTCTCGGTGGCGTGCAGTCGATCGACAGCCTCATCGCCCCGAGCGGTCGCCTGCACGAGCAGCGTGACGTCGCATGGCAGGCTCTGGAGTCGATTCCCGGCGTCTCATGCGTGAAGCCGCAGGGAGCGCTATACGCCTTCCCGCGCTTGGATCCGAACGTCCACGCGATCCACGATGATGAGAAGTTCATCTACGACCTGCTTGTCTCTGAGCACATCCTTCTCGTGCAGGGCACCGGGTTCAATTGGCCCACTCCGGATCACTTCCGCGTGGTGACGCTGCCAGAGCCGCGCGTCCTGGGCGAAGCCATTGAGCGACTCGGGAACTTCCTCGCAAGCTACCGGCAGTGACTTCGGCGTGGTGCGCCCGTGGCGGTTCCAGACCCTCCGCGAGTCGACGGATGGCAGAGACCAGCGCTGATCGAGGGGTGATATCCGCCATCGGGCGAGCGTGCAGCAGCGCGGCGTCGGCTGCGCGCTGATCGAACGGTAGGAAGGTCACATCGGTGATGCTCGCGAACCGTTCGAGGGCGCGCCGAATCTGACCGCGCGCATCGATGCCGAGCGGCCCAGGCCGCACCTGATTGGCGACGACCGCGATCCGCGTGGTTGAACCGATGAGACCGCGAAGCTCGGCATGGTCGCGGAGGAATCGCGACATCGACAGCGGATCGGCAGCAGTGACTGCCACGACCACGTCTGCTTCTTGCAGCACCGCTGTGGTCGCGGCATGCCTTCTGGGTCCGGTGAGATCATCCGAGATCTCCTCGTCCGCGTCGAAGGACGCGGAAACATCGACGATCGTCTCATCCACCCAGTCCCTGCAGAGCCGGAGCGCTGTGCTCAGTCGAGTGGCAGAGAGCTCGGGCCAGCGAGAGGGGCGATTAAGACCGCCCAGAACCTCGAGGCTGCCGGCGCTCGTCTCCACCCTGGTGGCGAGTCTGCTGAGCTCGGTGGCATCCAACCCGCCCAGTTCAGCACGTCGGCAGGCGGCGGCGATTCCAGGAGCATCGTCGCCGAGTCCGAGCAGGAGCGCCAGCGCGGGCGCGACGGTGTCGGCATCGATCAGAGCGCAATTGCGTCCTGATCGGGTCAGCTCGACGGCCAGCTGGATGGCGACGGTGGAGCGCCCCGGTGCGCCGTGCGCTCCCCACACGGCGATGATGCGTCGCCGTGACGGCAGCACAGGCGGCGCGATTTCCGGATCCTCTTCAGCGAGTGCATCGGCGATCTGCCAGGATTCGGCATCCTCGGGGAGTGCCTCGGGGAGACCGTACCGGCTCAGCAGACGAGACTCGCCGACGCCGAGGGTCACGATTCGAACGCCCGCGCGGTCGCAGGAAGCCACCAGCTCGCCCGTGAGGGCCGCGCGTGTGGCAGGAAGGATGATCGCGTCTGCGGCAGACAGCAGCGCCGTGGTGACGCGCGCAGGCGACACAATATCGATGACCCGAATGCCATCCCGTTCGAGCGCGGCGCCGAGCGATGAGGCGCGCGGCTCATCCAGTGCGATCAGTACCGCCGTCATGAGCTTGACCCGAGGGGCACCACAGACAACGCAGCGCCTCCGGTGATCGCAGCCAGCACCGCGGCGACATCCGCACGATCGATCACGAGCTCAACTGCCGCGCTGCGTTGCGTGAGCATGCCGTTCGCCTCTGGGACGGACGCGACCACGACGTCAGCCGCGAGAATCCTCGGGGCATCGAAGCTATCGCCATCCGCGACGAGCGGCGAATACCAGAGCTCGACCGGCGTCCCTGCCCCAACGGTCTCAGGCAGGCCGACACTGCTCTCGACCACGATGTTGGTGGTGCGGCTGCTCTGCGCGTCGACAGCAGCTGCTGCCGGGAGGAGTTCACCGTCTGCCAGTGTGCGCGAGGCGATCAACCCGGCGATCAAGTCTTGTGGGGACAGATAGCCGTCCACGACGCTGCCAAGACTGACTTCCACCACGCGGAAGTCATCAGAGACCAGCGCCTCGCCCTGAGTGATCGTGCGGTTCGCCTGCAGCACAGGGGTGGTTTGTCGCGCCGAAGACACGATGAGCCAGACCCCGAGAATCGAAAGAATCACCAGGGCGAGCCCGACAAGGAATCGGACGTCGCCCCAGAAGGCGCGACGGACGCGCGGTTGGGTCGTCATGCACACATCGTCACAGAATCCGCAGATTCGAGTAAGAAGTTATCCACAGGGCTTGAAAGCCGTTAGGGGACAGGCCTTGGGCACGACAGAATGGTGGCATGGTCGATACGCCCGCATCTCCTCCTCGTTTCCTCGCTCCTGCGCAGGTTGCCGAGCTGCTCGGTGTTGAGGTCGACGAGATCATTGCGCTTGTCATGGCCGGCCGGCTCCGTGGAGCGCAGCTCGGCTCCCCTGCGCGCTGGCGAGTGGAAGAGCAGAGCATCTCCGACTATCTGGCTGAGCAGACCGAACAGGCGCGGCGCATGGCGCTGTGGCATCAGGCAGACGAGGCGAGCTTCCCCGAGGTGTGGGGACCCCAAACGCGGTAGCTCGTTAGTTACTGGAGAGTCGGTTGTGAGGGCGCCGGTAGCTAGATCGCCGTGCTGTCGGTACGCGCCCACACGAGCGCATCGAACGGCACGATGCGAAATGTGCGCACCGCAGCAGCTCGTCGTGCCTCACCGGCGTCATGCACGGCCAGATCGAGATGGTCGCTGCCGGCGCGGTCGATCGTTCCGTGAAGCGTCTCACCGTCGCGGAGTGCGATGTGCAGCGGGATGCGACGGCGAGCGAGGTCTCGCAGGAGGAATCCCAGCGTCATCCGATCGCGTAGCCCGTCTGAGGGCAGGGGAGAGTCCTCCAAGGTCTCCAACAGTGCGCCATGGTGTGTCTCTACGCTTGTCAGCGCCGCCAGTGGAACGATCATGGCGGTCGGTGCATCCTGTAGCTGCACGGCTATCCAATCGGCGCCGACGGCCTGGAGCAGCACGGATCGACGCTCACCGTCGACCAGCCGCAGCATGAGCGGAGCCCCTCGCAGCTCGAGCACGCGCAATCTCGTGCGAAGGCTGAGCCTCGCGATGCGCAGGCGTTCGGATTCGGCATCCAACACGGCCCGCTCCGCCTCCCATTCGGCGGCGAGCTGACCTTCGAGGTCTTCGAACAAGCGATCCCAGTGCACGCGACCGAGCGTAGAGGACAACCGCCGAGCGCGTACGAGTTATCCACATCTTGCGCTCGCAGGCCTGCGAGCGGGAGGTGTCGCGTGATCTACTGGCTCGCATCAAAGACTGAAAGTGACAACGATGACGCTTCATGAGTACTTTGCCCCGCAGCCGACCGCTGCCACCGAGCTTCCCAACCCCACGCAGCTGCTGCGCAGCCTGACCCAGGGTGTTCTGGAGGTGTTCGCCGGGGTACGAGAGCTGGATCAGCTGGCGCGTTGGTTCAGCGAGGACGCGTATCGAAAGCTGGGAGCGCGGTCGAATCTCTCCGCTCGAGCGCGAAGCGCGCGGGACACGCACCCGACCCGACCCGTCTTCGAGATCCTGTCGATCCGTCAGACGACACCTGCCGACGGGGTTGTCGAAGCCGTGGTCATCGTCGCAGGGCCAGGCCGGACGAGGGCCGTGGCGATCCGGCTCGAGGGGTTGGACCACCGATGGCGGGCGACGTCCTTCGCCGTGCTCTGATCGGGGCCTGTTGCGTCTCGACACCCGAGCTGTCGCGGCGTGGCACGAGCTGTGGCCTTGGGGTTCTAGGCTGGAGTCGTGTCAACCCTCAGTGATCTCGTCCATGCCCAGGGCTGCCTGACCGATAACGACGTCGAGTGGCTTCATCGCCTCTCCGGGGACGGTCAGCTGCTCGCTGATCTCGCATCCGCCGACATCGTCATCTGGGTTGCTACGAATGACGGCTCCTTTGTGGCCGTGGCGCACACGCGCCCGAGCGGCGCCGCGACGCTTTTCTACCGCGACATCGTGGGAGATCAAGTGCGGCCGCAGTGGCGCACTCAGGTGCAGGGTGCGTTCGATTCGGGCGACATCGTCGACTCATCATCGCCGGACTGGTTCGAAGAGACACCTACCAGGGTGCGCGCCGTGCCGATCGTGCGCGAGCGGGGCAAGGCGGGTGAGCGTCCGCCGGTGATCGGCGTGGTGACCAGGCACACCAACCTCGGTGAGGCGCGGGTTCCGTCCCGGCAGCAGATCACCTTCGACGAGTGCGCGAATGACCTGTTCCGGATGATCCGCTCGGGTGAGTTTCCTGATCTCGCGGCCCCGACATCGCCCCGTCGTGGTGCGCCCCGTGCCTCAGACGGTCTGATCCGCATTGATGTGGACGGCATCAGCACGTTCGCCAGTCCCAACGCGCTGTCCGCGTTCAACAGGATGGGCTTCGAGGACGAACTGGAGGGGGAGTCTCTGGCCGAAGTCACGACCGGAATCCTGCCAGTGACTCGTCAGGTAGACGAATCGCTTCCTGTCGTGGTGACCGGGCGCGCGCCGTGGCGCACGGATATCGAAGCACGCGGAGTCACAGTGTCTCTGCGGGCGATTCCGCTGAAGGATCACGGCAACCGTATCGGCGCGATCATCCTGTGCCGTGACGTGAGTGAACTGCGTCACCAGGAGCAGGAGTTGATCACGAAGGATGCCACGATTCGTGAGATCCACCACCGCGTCAAGAACAACCTGCAGACGGTGGCATCTCTGTTGCGCATCCAGGCACGACGCACGCACTCGGATGAGGCTCGCGACGCGCTCACCCAGGCGATGCGTCGGGTCGACGCCATTGCCGTCGTGCACGACACCCTGGCGCAGGGACTCACACAGACGGTCGACTTCGATGAGGTCTTCCACCGCGTGCTCAAGCTGGTCGCCGAGGTGGCCGCTGCCCCCAACACCAGAGCGAGCACCAAGTTCACGGGACATTTCGGAGTTCTGCCGAGCGAGTACGCCACCCCACTGGCGCTCGCGCTGACCGAGGTGGTCACCAACGCCGTCGAGCACGGTCTTGCGGGCAAGGAAGGCACGATCACGATCGATGCCGTGCGCACCGACGAGAACCTGCATGTCTCTGTACACGACACCGGACACGGGCTTCCGGAAGGGCGGATCGGTCAGGGCCTTGGCACGCAGATCATCCGCACGCTGATCCAGGGAGAGCTGAGCGGCACGATCGAGTGGCGCGGCAGCGAGGGTGAGGGCACCGAGGTGGTCATCAACCTGCCAATGCGCTGGCTCAAGAAGTAGCGCCACTTACGTGAAAACGGCCGGTCCCGCATCAGCGGGACCGGCCGTTTCTCAGTGTGGAAAGCTCAGGATGCGCGGCGGGCGCGCGCAGCACGGCGCTTGAGAGCGCGACGCTCGTCCTCAGAGAGACCGCCCCATACACCCGAGTCCTGGCTGGTCTCCAGGGCGTACTGCAGGCAGACCTCGGTGACTGTGCACGTAGCGCAGACAGCCTTGGCCTTTTCAATCTGGTCGACAGCCGGCCCGGTGTTCCCGACGGGGAAGAACAGCTCGGGGTCGACGGTGAGGCAGGCGGATTTATCGCGCCAGTCCATTGGGGCTCCTTGGGTGGATCTCGGTGAGCGTTCGCGGTACGAATGCTCAGTTCGGGCGACGAAATCGGGTATCGTCGCTCAGTTGAGTGCGAGCGGATGCTCGCCCCACGCCGCTGTGGGAGCACATGACTGTTAACATTGTGTTACAGCTCGGGCTCGAAATCAAGGATTTTGTGCCTACAAATCTGATTTCTCAGGAGACATTGTGCATTCACCCGTCCTGGCGGCTGCTGCAGCGGCGGTGTTGGCCCTCGAAGGTGCCGTTCTGACCGTGCTTATGGTGATGGAATTCATCGGCTTGGGATCCGGAGATGCAGCCTCGCTTCCCACTGCGATCGCGCTCATCGTGCTGACCCTGATCGGGGCTGTGGCGCTGTTTGCCTTCGCTGTGGGTACGCGCCGAGGTTACATGTGGGCGCGCTCTGGCGGTGTGGTGCTGCAGATTCTGGCGATTGCACTGGCGCTCGCGTCGCTCACCGTGCCGCCGGTGGCGTGGGCCTTCGTGCTCGGCGTCGGAATCCCCGGACTCCTTGGACTCATCCTGCTGGTCGCCAGCACTCGTAAAGAGTCAATCCGCACGGACGAGCCCACCCAGGATGAGCCCACCCAGGATGATCCAGGCAAGGGGCCGGTCTCGGACTAAGGCGTCAAGGCGTCAAGACGTCAGGCGTCGAGGCCGAGCGTCTTGCGCAGTCGGGCGACGTGACCCGTGGCCTTCACGTTGTACTGGGCATGTGTGAGCGTGCTGTTCTCGTCCAGCACGAATGTCGAGCGGATGACTCCCTCGATGACCTTTCCGTAGTTCATCTTCTCGCCCCAGACGCCGTACGCCGTGTGCACAGCGTGGTCTGGGTCGCTCAGCAGCGTGAACGGGAGAGCGTCGCGGTCGCGGAACTGCGCGAGCTTGCTTGGCTCGTCGCGTGAGATGCCGATGACGCGGTAGCCGGCACCCTGCAACGAGGCGATGCTGTCGCGGAAGTCGCACGCCTGAGTTGTGCAGCCGGGCGTCATCGCAGCGGGGTAGAAGTAGAGGATCACCTTCTGCCCGCGCAGGTCGGAAAGGCTTACAGCGGAGCCATCCTGATCCTGCAGGGTGAAGTCGGGGGCGGCGGTACCGGGTTCCAGGCGCAGATTCGTCACGTTCTCCAGCCTATCGACCGGAAGAAGATCCTGTGCTCGCATCCGCTTTGTCCGCGAACGTCTGCAGCATGCGTTGTAGCGAATCCAGGCGAGACCGCTCGGCGTCGTTCAATCTGCCTTCCGCGGCCGCTTCGATCAGAGCGCAGTCCGGGGCATCCGTCAGGTGTGTACACCCCCGCGGGCAGTTCTCAGCGATGCCGGCGAGCTCGGTGAACGACGCGAGGATGTTCGCTGGGTCCACATGTCCGAGCCCAAACGAGCGCACTCCAGGCGTGTCGATCACCCAGCCGGTGCCGCCCACACCCTCGTAGCGGAGCGAGACCGTTGAGGACGACGTGTGGCGTCCACGCCCGGTGACCTGGTTCACATGCCCCGTCGCACGCTGTGCGGACGGTACGAGGGCATTCACCAGGGTGGACTTACCCACTCCCGAGTGGCCGACGAAGACCGTCGAGTGCCCGATCAGCGCGGCACCGATCTCGTCGAGCGGCATCTGATCGTTCGCGCTCGTGAACACCCGCAGATCGAGCCCGTCAAAGTGCGACAGGAACGCTGTCGGGTCGGCGAGATCGGTCTTCGTGACGACGAGGAGAGGGCGGATGCCAGCATCCAGGGCCGCCACGAGATAGCGATCGACCAGGCGGGCTCTCGGTTCGGGGTCGGCGGCCGCGACGACGATAAGCATCTGGTCGGCGTTGGCCACGATGACGCGCTCGACCAGATCAGTGTCATCGGCGCTGCGCCGTAGCAAGGACGTGCGTTCGACGATCCCGACGATGCGCGCCAGCGTTCCCTCCGCGCCGGAGACGTCGCCGACAACGCGGGCCTGATCGCCCGTCACGATCGGGGTGCGGCGCAGTTCCCGCGCACGTGTGGTCGTGATGGCGCGTTCGTCAGCGGTGTGCTCATCCATCATCACGCTGTAACGGCCGCGATCGACTCCGAGAACGCGACCGATCTGTGCGTCATCGTGTGCGGGGCGCCGCTTTGTGCGCGGACGATTCGCCTTGGGATTCGGGCGCGTGCGGAAGCTGTTCTCGTCGAAACCCTCGAAGCCGTCTTCGAGGTCGTCATCTGGAGGGAGCCAGCTCACGCGGTGGTGCCTCCCAGCATCCGCTCCCAGAGCTGGGTGAACTCCGGCAGTGTCTTCGCGGTCGTGCCGATGTCGTCGATGACGACGCCGGGCACGCGGAGACCGACCAGCGCACCGGTTGTGGCCATGCGGTGATCGTTGTGCGCGGCCCAGTGCCCGCCGTGCAGGGGACGGGGAATGACGCGCAGGCCGTCGGAGAGCTCCTCCACTTCGCCGCCCAGCGCAGTGAGGTTGCCGATCAGTGCGGCAATCCGGTCGGTTTCATGCATGCGGATATGACCGATACCGCGGATCGTTGTCGGAGCATTCGCGAAAGCAGCGAGGCCGACGATGGTCGGAGACAACTCGCTAGCGGCAGAGAGATCGAGATCCAGACCGCGGATGCTGTCACCCGCACGCACGGTCATCGTGCCGCTATGGCGGCCGACGTGAGCGCCCATCGCCTGCAGGATGTCGGGCAGTAGTGCGCCGGGCTGCGTGGAGTGCAGCGGCCAGTTGGTGATCGAGACCTCGCCGCCAGTCACCATCGCGGCCGCGAGGAACGGCGCCGCATTGGAGAGATCCGGTTCGATCGAGATCTCTTTGGCACGCGGGACACCGGCCTCGACGAGCCATTCGCCTGTTGCGGGCCGCTCGATGCGGATGCCGCGACGGCTGAGTGACTCGATGGTCATATCGATGTGCGGCAGGCTCGGCAGGTGATCACCGGTGTGCACCAGGTGCAGCCCGACGTCGAAGCGAGGAGCCGCGAGGAGGAGACCGGAGACGAACTGGCTTGATGCGGAAGCATCGATCTCGAGGCGGCCACCGCGGATGCGACCCTGACCACGGATCGTGAAGGGCAGTGACCAGGTGCCTTCGTCATCGATGTCGACTCCGAGGTCGCGCAGGGCGGTGATCATGGCACCCATCGGACGGTGCAGAGCATTCTCGTGCGCCGTGACATGCACGTCGTGTGCGGCGAGTCCCGCAAGCGGGGCGATGAACCGCATGACGGTGCCGGCCTGGCCGCAGTCGACGGTGGCGCCGCCGCGCAGGGGAGCAGGAGTTACGAGCAGGTCGGGACCGAACTCGCCCGCGCCTTCGATCTCTTCTATGCCGATGCCGAGGGCGCGCAGCGCTTCGACCATCCGCAGCGAATCGTCCGAGTGCAACGGGGCAAGCAGACGGCCGGGGCCGTCCGCGATCGCCGCGATAATCAGCTCGCGGTTGGTGAGTGACTTCGACCCCGGAATGGTCAGCGTCGAGTTCACAGCGCTCGTTGTTTCGGGCGCGGCATAGGCGCCCCGGGCGGGGGATGGGGAATACCTTGTGTCGCTCATCGGTTCCACCTTAGTGAATGGTGCCGAAAGCGCCGAGAAGGAGTGGGGATGATCGCGACGCTGGAAAGAGAAGTGGAAGACATCTCAGGCCTAGACTGGCCAGTGATGGATGACACGGCACCCGCAGACACACTCCGCGACGCGCAGCGCGAGTTCGAGGAACAGGCGATTCCTTTCATGGATCAGCTGTATGCGGCGGCGATGCGCATGACGCGCAACCCCGCCGACGCGGCAGACCTTGTGCAGGAGACCTTCGTCAAGGCTTTCGCGTCCTGGGCGTCGTTCACGCAGGGCACGAATCTGAAGGCGTGGCTCTACCGCATCCTCACGAACACTTACATCAACATCTACCGCAAAAAGCAGCGTGAGCCGTTCCAAGGCACCATCGATGAGCTGGAAGACTGGCAGATGGGTGGCGCAGAGTCGACCACCGCATCCCACAGCCGTTCTGCCGAGGCCGAAGCGATCGACCGCATGCCTGCTTCCGTGGTGAAAGACGCGCTCCAGGAGGTCCCTGAGGACTTCCGTCTGGCGGTGTACCTGGCCGATGTCGAAGGATTCGCATACCAGGAGATCGCGGACATCATGAAGACCCCCATCGGCACCGTAATGAGTCGTCTGCATCGTGGCAGACGGATGCTGCGGGAGATGCTGGCTGACTATGCCGCTGAGCGAGGAATTGCCACGGCCGCTACAAGGAGCAAGAAATGAGCGATTGCGGCTGCGACAAGGCCCGTAAGGACCTGGAGGAATACCTCCGCAACGAGGTGTGCAGCACCGAGCACACCGAGATTCGTGAGCACATCGAGAACTGCCCCTCCTGCCAGGGAGAGGCATTGGTCGCCAGCACGCTGACCGAGGTCGTGGCTCGCGCCTGCAAGGAGACCGCTCCGGAGGAGCTGCGCGATCAGGTGCTCGCTAAGCTTCGAGCTGCCCAGGCCGCAGCGCACTGACGCCTGGCACTGACACCGCTGGGGCTTCCCGTCAGTGTTCATGAAGGCGCCTGCCTTTAGGCTGGTGTGATGACCGACGCACGCACTGTCCCCGTCGACCCCACGTCCTTTGAGCGCCTCGATGCTCAGCAGCTGACCTACCGGCTGATTGATACGTCAGCGGATGCCGATACTGAAGCGTTCGTCCGGGCGGATGCGCGCGGGTTCCTGGACGTCGATCCGGCAGCTGACCTCGTTGCCGCCGATAGTGGCGCGATTGCAGATCGTCGCAACATCGGGGTCTTCGAGGCTGACTCTCCGGTCGGCACCTGGCCCGTCGCGACGGTGAATTCCTGGGTGACGCCGCTGACCATCCCCGGTGGCGAGATCGGTATGTGGGCGATCAGCTCTGTCACAGTGTCCGGTACTCACCGTCGTCGCGGCATTGCTCGGGCGCTCCTTGAGGGCGAGCTTCGTGCCGCGGCATCCGCCGGCGTGGCGATTGCCGGCCTCACCGTCTCCGAGGCAACAATCTACGGCCGCTACGGTTTCGCATCCGCGGTTCCGGTCGCACGGATCACGGTCGACACCCGCCGCGCTGGGTGGGCCGGCGGAACACCCGCAGGTCGCTTGGAGTACCTCGACAAAAACGCGTTGAAGACCAACATCGCCACGCTGCATGAGGTCGAGCGCACTCAGCGATCCGGACAGATCGCCGGGTGGGATCGTCGGTGGGATCGAGTTGCCGGACTTGCGCCTGGGCACTCTGCGCCCGCGGCGGTGCGCGGGGTGCGCTACCTCGACGAACAGGGCGCGGTTCGCGGTGTTATGGCGTACAAGCTTGCCGAGATCCCGGGTACCTTCCACTCAGAGATGACCATCTTCCAGATGTCGACGGTGACTCCGGATGCGCTTCGGGCGCTCTGGGGCTTCGCTCTGCAGCATGATCTGGTCGACAAGGTGAACGTCGATCTGCGTCCGATCGATGACCCGCTTCCGTGGCTGGTGAATGATCGCCGTGGCGTTGAGGTCACAGTGCACGACCACGGCTGGCTACGCATTCTTGACGTTGCTGCCGCCCTCACCGCACGCACCTACCGGGCGCCACTCGATGTCGTGCTGCTGGTGGAAGATGCGCTCGGCTTCGCCGTGGGGTCGTGGCGAGTCAGTGTGGTCGATGGCCATGCCACGGTCACCGCGGCTGACGGCGATACAGCAGACGTGACACTCGACGTCGGCGCGCTTTCCGCGCTGTACGCCGGGGGAGTGAGTGCGGTCGAGTTGCGCGCCGCGGGCCGGCTGGATGCCACAGCAGAGCGCGCGGCATCCATCGACGATGCATTCCGTGCCGCCGAGGCACCGGTTCTGGGTATCTGGTACTAGGCAGGAACGCGCATCGTCAGTGCCTGCGGCAGCAGGTCGACGGTGATCGGTAGAGCGCCCATCGGGTCGCCGTCGGCGTAGCCGGTGAGCCCTGCCGATTCGAGGCGGATGCTGCGCACGCGGTGCGTGATGACCTCTGGCTCGTGCACGTGTCTGCCACGGAACGCCTTGGCGAGCACGCCGACCAGTCGCAGGCGTGACGCAGGGCGGACGAAGGTGAGATCGAGCAGCCCGTCGGATGGATCGGCGTTCGGCGAGATCGGTACTCCGCCGCCGTAGGTCGTGGTGTTCGCGACGGCGGTGAGCAGCAGCGGTCCGTCGTACTCGCCGGGATTGCCCTGGTCATCGATCCACGAGAGTCGATACTCGATCGGCCGGAGCAGAGCGAATTCGATTGCGATGGCGATGTTGTAGCGCGCGCGGCCCTGTGGCCAGCGCATCCGGTTGGCGCGCTCGTTGACCTTGGAATCGAAGCCACTGGCGAGGATCGTGGCGAACAGCTGGGATGAGCCGTCGGCGCGCGTCGCTCGTGCGATATCAAGGCTCGTGAGCCGGCCGTCGAAGGCGAGATCGGCGGCGACGAGCGGATCGCGGGGGATGCCCAGCGCGGTCGCGAAGTCGTTGCCAGTACCCACCGGAATCAGAGTGAGCGGTATCTGTGTGCCGTGCAGCGCCTCGACAGCCAGACGCATCGTTCCATCGCCGCCCACGACCACGACAGCGTCTGGGCGGCCGGTGCGTGCCTCATCGAGTGCGCGACGCGTGTCCTCGAACGAGCGGCCGTCGTCGACGGTCACCGATGCACCGCGTTCGCGCAGCCGCTCGATTGCTCGAACGGCTGCGCGTCCCGCTGTGCCGCCGCGTGCCGTCGGGTTGATGACGACCATCACGCGCAGCGCGGCGATGGTCAGTCCAGAGTGAGGGCGCGCTTGAGCAGATCAGCCTGCTCAGCCGCGTGCACCTTCGACGAACCGGTCGCGGGCGAAGCGGACGCCGCACGAGCGATCACGCGGAAGCCGCGCTCACGCACTGCAGCGAACTCCAGAGCCAGGAACGGCCATGCGCCCTGGTTCTCGGGCTCGTCCTGCACCCACACCAGTTCCGCGTTGGGGTACGAGTTGGTGAGAGTCCTCAGCGTGTCGAGCGGCGTCGGGTACAGCTGCTCGAGCCGCACCAGTGCGATCTCTGGGTTCGGGTTCTTGTCGAGTTCGCTGCGCAGATCCCAATGGATCTTGCCGGAGTGCACCAGCACGCGCTTGACGGCATCGCGGTCCAGGCCGCGGTCGTCGTCCAGCACCGGCTCGAAGCGACCGCTCGTGAAGTCCTCGACCGCGCTGGTCGCGCCGCGCAGGCGCAGCATGGCCTTCGGTGTGAAGACGATGAGCGGCTTGCGGGGGCGTGCATATGCCTGACGACGCAGCAGGTGGAAGTGCGATGCCGGTGTCGACGGTCGTGCCACGATCATGTTCTCCTGGGCGCACAGCTGCAGGAAACGTTCGATGCGTGCCGAGGAGTGGTCCGGCCCCTGGCCCTCGTAGCCGTGCGGCAGCAGCAACGTGAGGCCGGACTGCTGGCCCCACTTCTGCTCAGCGGACGAGATGTACTCGTCGATAACGGCCTGCGCGGTGTTGGCAAAGTCGCCGAACTGCGCCTCCCAGAGCACGAGTGCTTCCGGAGCCTCCACCGAGTAGCCATACTCGTACGCCATGGCGGCGTACTCGCTCAGCAACGAGTCATAGACGAAGAAACGGCCCTGGCTCTCGGACAGGTTCGACAGCGGCAGCCATTCCTGGCCGTTCGCGCGATCGTGCATGACAGCGTGACGCTGCACGAACGTGCCGCGGCGCGAATCCTGCCCGACAAGGCGCACCGACGTGCCCTCAGCAAGCACCGAACCGAAGGCAAGAAGCTCGCCGAAGCCCCAGTCGATCTTGCCACTGCGCGTCATCTCGACACGCTTGTCGAGAAGCTGCTGGATCTTCGGGTGCACGGTGAAGCCTTCGGGCTTGTTCGCGAACGCTTCAGCGATGAGGCCGACGACCTCGGTCGAGATGCCGGTGACCTCTGGTGCTCCGACGACCTCGTCCACAGGGGGCAGTTCAGGGGCAATCGGAGTCGCACCGGTCTCTGCGGCGTGCGTCTCGGCAAAGGCGATCTCCAGACGACCCTGGAAGTCGTCCTTCGCCTGCTCATACTCTTCTTCGGTGATGTCACCGCGGCCGACGAGCGCCTCGGTGTAGAGCTTGCGCACCGAACGCTTCGCCTGGATGAGATCCGTCATGAGTGGCTGCGTCATCGAGGGATCGTCGCCCTCGTTGTGGCCGCGACGGCGGTAGCAGATGAGGTCGATCACGACGTCGCTGTGGAAGCGCTCGCGGTACTCGAACGCAAGCTGGGCGACGCGGATGACGGACTCTGGGTCATCGCCGTTCACATGGAAGATCGGTGACTGGATGGTCTTGGCGACGTCGGTCGCGTAGACCGAGGTGCGAGCATCCGTCGGTGTCGTCGTAAAGCCGACCTGGTTGTTGACGACCACGTGAATCGTGCCGCCGATACGGTAACCGCGCAGCTGAGACATCTGCAGGGATTCGACGACGACGCCCTGGCCCGCGAAGGCAGCGTCGCCGTGGACGAGGATCGGTAGCCACGAGAACGTGCCGATGGGCTTGCGGTCCTGCTTGGCGCGGACGATGCCCTCAAGCACGCCGTCGACAGTCTCGAGGTGCGAGGGGTTCGCAGCGAGATAGATCGGCAGCTCGGACTTGTCGTCGGCCACGAAGGTTCCCTCGGTGCCGAGGTGGTACTTCACGTCACCGGAACCGCGCTGGTTGCCTGTCGCCTGAAGGCCTTCGAACTCGCGGAACACATGACCGTAGGTCTTGCCGGCGATGTTGGTCAGCACATTCAGACGGCCACGGTGGGCCATGCCGATCGCAGCACCTTCAAGACCGGAGGAGGCCGCGCCCTGAAGGATCTCGTCGAGCAGCGGGATCAGCGACTCGCCACCTTCGAGAGAGAACCGCTTCTGACCGACGAACTTCGTCTGCAGGAAGGTCTCGAATGCCTCTGCTTCGTTGAGCTTGCGGAGGACCCGCAGTTGCTCATCGTGGCCGGGCTTCTGATACTTGATCTCGAGCTGCTCCTGGAACCAACGACGCTGCTCCGGGTCCTGGATGTGCATGTACTCGATGCCGAGGGTGCGGCAGTAAGAGTCGCGGAGCACGCCGAGGATTTCGCGAAGCTTCATCACGCGCTTGCCGCCGAAGCCGCCGGTGACGAACTCACGGTCAAGGTCCCAGAAAGTGAGGCCGTGGCTCTCGATCTCCAGGTCAGGGTGCGAGCGCTGCACGTACTCGAGCGGGTCGATATCGGCCATGAGGTGGCCGCGCACACGATACGAGTTGATGAGCTCCTGCACGCGGGACTGCTTGTCGACGCGCTCGGCAAGGTCGACAGCGATGTCGGAGTTCCAGCGGATCGGCGCGTACGGGATGCGCATTGCCGCGAAGATGCCGTCGTAGAAGCCGCGCTGACCGATGAGGGCCTCGTGCACCTTCTTCAGGAACTCGCCGGAGCCGGCACCCTGGATGACACGGTGGTCGTAGGTGCTGGTCAGGGTGATCGTTTTGCCGATGCCGAGCTCAGCCAGCGTCCTGCTGCTCGAGCCCTGGAACTCGGCCGGGTAATCAAGGGCGCCGGCGCCGATGATGCAGCCCTGGCCCTTCATCAGGCGCGGAACGGAGTGCACTGTTCCGATACCGCCCGGGTTCGTGAGCGAGACCGTCGTACCGGCGAAGTCAGTGGCAGTGAGCTTGTTGGCGCGGGCGCGGGTGACGAGGTCTTCGTAGGCGGCGAGGAACTCGGTGAACGTCAGCGTGTCGGCGCGCTTGATGCTCGGCACCATGAGGGCACGGGTGCCATCAGGCTTGGGCAGGTCGATGGCAATGCCGAGGTTGACGTGCGCCGGGGCGACGACGGACGGCTTGCCCTCGATCTCTGCGTAGAAGACGTTCTGGCTCGGGAACTCCTTCAGCGTCTGGATGAGTGCCCAGCCGATGAGGTGCGTGAAGCTGATCTTGCCGCCGCGTGTGCGTGACATGTGGTTGTTGATGACGATGCGGTTGTCGATCATCAACTTCGCGGGGATCGTGCGCACGCTGGTTGCGGTGGGAACCGTCAGTGACTGGTCCATGTTCGCGGCGAGGGTCTTCGTCATTCCGCGCAGCGGGGTGACTTTGTCTTCGTCAGCGGACTCTTCGGCGGTCTTCGCCACGGGCTTGGGCGCCTGAGCCGGGATCGGCGCTGGCGCGGCAGGCTTGGCAGTGGTGCGAGCCACCGGCTGCGAGCCGATCACGGGGATCGGTGCCGTGACCGGGTGCTCAGCGGCGGCGGCAGAAGCTGCCGGACTGGTCACCGCGGGAGACGCGGGAGCTGTCTCCGGCTTGTAGTTCTCCAGGATCGGCCACCACTCCTTGTCAACGGAGTTGCGGTCAATCTTGAACTGTTCGTAGAGTTCGTCGACGAGCCACGAATTGGCTCCGAAATCCCCGTCGTCTGAACCCCCGACGCCGGCTGCCTGGTTCGCCACGCGCTATCGCCCTCTTTCATCGCTGAAGCTTTAGTTCGTGCGCGCCCCGGAGTCCCCGGATTCGCGCACCGTACGTTCTAGCCTAACGTGTTCTTGCACATGAATACGCGTGCAGACCCGCGCGTTTTGCGCCGCGGAAAGCTACCGTGGAGACATGAAGTTCGTCAACGAGCAACCCGCCGTAGATCTCACCTATTCGGACGTCTTTTTGGTGCCACGACGTTCGGACATCACGAGCAGGCTTGAGGTGGACCTCGCGCCCCACGACGGTACCCCCGCGACCATTCCGCTCGTGGCATCAAACATGAACTCGGTCACAGGGCCCCGGCTCGCCGCCGTGCTGGCGCGGCGAGGTGGTCTCGGCATCCTTCCGCAAGACATGCCATTGCAGGATCTGGATGCCGCTATTCGTGAGGTCAAGGCACAACCGGTCGCCTGGGACACCCCACTCGTGCTGTCTCCTGCTGCCTCGGTTGCAGATGCGCTGCGCCTGCTGCCGCCGACTGCCGGACATGGCATCGTCGTTGCCGAGGGCTCCTTCGTCGATGGTGGAATGCGCATCGACGCGGCCGGGGTGCGTGGCATCGTGCCTGCCACGCGACTCGGAGTGGCGCTTCCGGACGCGCAGCTGGGTGACCTGGTGCACTCTGGCACACCTGCATTGGCCGCCGAAGACATCACGGACGCACGCGCGGCGTTCGACGTCATCACTGAGACCGGTGCGGATTTGGTCACGGTCGTCGATCACGGACATCTGGTCGGAACGCTCAGCGCACGCAGCGCCCTGCGCTCGACTCTGTACTCTCCATCGCTCGATGCCGACGGGCGCCTCGCAGTGGGGGCAGCCGTAGGGATCAATGGTGACGTCGCTGCGAAGGCTCGAGCTCTGGCCGCCGCTGGCGTCGACGTGCTCGTCATTGATACTGCGCACGGACACCAGGAGGGGATGCTGCGTGCTCTGTCTGCGGTGGCCGCACTGAACCTCGGCATCCCACTTGTGGCAGGCAACATCGTCACTGCGGACGGCGTGCACGATCTCGTCAATGCAGGGGCATCGATTCTCAAGGTCGGCGTCGGTCCCGGCGCGATGTGCACCACGCGCATGATGACCGCGGTTGGTCGGCCGCAGTTCTCCGCGGTGCTGGAAACTGCCGAGGCAGCGCGATCGCTGGGCGCACACGTGTGGGCCGACGGGGGAGTGCGGTACCCGCGCGATGTTGCGCTCGCACTCGCGGCTGGCGCGGCATCCGTCATGATCGGCTCCTGGTTCGCTGGCACGATCGAGGCACCAGGGCAGCTGCAGACTGATGCCGAAGGACGCATCTACAAGGAGTCGTGGGGCATGGCATCGACCAAGGCCGTGCAGGCGCGATTCGGACGGCTCGACGCCTACGATCGTGCGCGCAAGGAGCTCTTCGCCGAGGGGATCTCGTCGTCGAAGATCTACCTCGACCCGCTGCGCCCTGGCCTTGAGGACCTGCTGGATATGATCACTTCCGGCGTGCGCTCCTCGTTCACATACGCCGGTGCGGCATCGGTTTCGCAGTTCCACGACCGAGCCCTGGTCGGCCGCCAGTCGGCTGCCGGGTACGAAGAAGGAAAAGCGCTGCCGGTCAGCTGGTAGCGGCCTGCGGACCTTCGCACGGCCAAGGGCGAGCTGACAGGACTGGTTCTGTAGAATCGAAGCACCATGGATGACCCTCCCAGTAGTAGTACACAGCCCCACAGCCTGCCGTTCTTCTCTGAGGAGGGGAGCGACTGATGGATTACGTCATGCTGGGCGTGGGGCTCCTTCTCACGGTAGGAACGGGATTGTTCGTCGCGAGTGAGTTCGCGCTCGTCAACCTCGACCGGGCTGAACTCGAGGCACGCCAGGCCCGCGGAGAATCGCGACTGGCGCTCACGATCAGCGCACTGAAGCACACGTCGACCCATCTTTCGTCCGCGCAGCTCGGCATCACGCTGACCACGCTGCTCACCGGTTACACGATGGAACCGGCACTTTCTAACCTGCTCGGACCGGTGCTGATGTCATGGGGCATCGCCGAAGCCACCGTCCGTCCCATTGCGACCGTGGTGGCCATGACCATCGCTACCGTTCTGTCGATGATTCTCGGCGAACTGGTGCCGAAGAACTTCGCCCTTGCGTTGCCGCGCCAGACCGCCAAACTTGTGATCCCGTTCCAGACCGGATTCACGGCCGTCTTCCGACCGATTATCGTGGTGCTCAACGGCAGTGCCAACGGCGTTCTACGCTCGATGGGCATCGAGCCCAAGGAAGAGCTTTCCGGCGCTCGAACGGCCGAGGAGCTCTCTTCGCTCGTGCGCCGCTCTGCCAGCGCTGGCTTTCTGGAGGCGGACACTGCCAGCCTGCTCGACCGCAGCCTCACGTTTGCCCGCCTCTCCGCAGACGACGTGATGACCCCGCGTCCGAGCATGCACGCGATCTTCGCCGGTGATTCTGCGGAGGACGTCATTCAGCTTGCCCGACGCACAGGGCTCAGTCGCTTCCCGGTCTACGGCGACGATCTTGACGACATCACCGGTGTTGTGCACCTCAAGGCGGCAGTCTCTGTGCCCCGCGAGCGTCGTGCCGATGTGCCGGCCGGGGCACTGGCCACCGAACCACTGCGCGTTCCGGAGACGCTCCATCTGGATGTGTTGATCTCCGAACTGCGTGCAAAGGGATACCAGCTAGCCATCGTGGTCGACGAGTACGGCGGAACCGCCGGGATCGTGACGCTCGAAGACTTGGTCGAGGAGATTGTCGGCGAGGTCTCCGATGAGCACGACCGCAGCCGTGCCGGCGTGGTTGTCGGGCTCGACTCGATCACCTTCCCGGGCGAGTTCCGTCCGGACGAATTGCGCAGTCGCACCGGAGTCCAGGTTCCTGAAGGAGATGTGTACGACACCGTGGGCGGCTACATGATGAGTGTGCTTGAGCGCGTTCCGGTCATCGGTGACGCGGTGACGCTCGACTCGGGTGTACTGCAGGTGATCCGCATGGACGGGCGCCGCGTGGATCGCGTTCGGTACACGGCGACCGCGGTCGATGCTGCAAGCGAAGAGGTGACCCGATGAACGATTGGGAAGGAATCGTCTGGCTCGTCGTGCTTCTCGTCGCGAATGCTTTCTTCGTCGGAGCCGAGTTCGCAGTGATCTCGGCACGACGTTCGCAGATCGAGCCACGCGCCGAGCAGGGCTCGCGTGCTGCCAAGACCGCGCTGTACGCAATGGAGCACGCGACGCTTATGCTTGCGACCTCGCAGCTTGGCATCACGATCTGCTCGCTGCTGATTCTGAATGTCTCAGAACCGGCAATTCACCATCTCCTCGGCATCCCGATGCACGCCTTCGGATGGTCGGATGCTGTCGTCGATATCGTCGGGTTTGTGATCGCGCTGTTGCTGGTTTCCTACCTGCACGTGGTGTTCGGCGAGATGGTGCCGAAGAACCTCGCGTTCTCGGTGCCGGATCGCGCAGTGCTCATCCTCGCCCCGCCGCTGGTGTGGGTATCGAAGGTGTTCATGCCGGTGATCTGGGTGCTCAATGCGGCGGCCAACGGCGTGCTGCGGTTGTTCCGCGTCGAGCCGAAGAACGAAGCGGCATCCACCTTCACGATCGAAGAGGTGGCGACGATCGTCAATCAGTCGCGTCGTGAAGGGGTACTTTCGGACACCTCGGGCGCCGTGACGAAGGCTGTGGAGTTCACCGATAAGAAGGCACGCGATATCGCCGTCCCGCTGAGCGATCTGGTGACATTGCCGCAGACCACCACGCCGGATGACATCGAGCGCGCTGTCGCCCGGTACGGCTTCTCCCGATACGTGATCGTCGACGACGACAGTGTGCCGCTCGGCTACGTGCACCTGAAAGACATTCTGCGCGCCTCAGAGGGGGAGGATGCCGCGACCATGACTGTGGAGCCGATCCCGCAGAAGCGCATCCACCACATGGCGCCCGTGCAGGAGGACACCGACCTGGAGGATGCGCTCGCGGTCATGCGCCGAGCCGGTCGCCACCTGGCGAAGGTGCGCAATGCGCAGGGCGAGACAACGGCCGTGTTGTTCCTGGAAGACATCCTGGAGGAGCTCGTCGGCGAGGTGCAGGACGCAACGCGGAAGGTCCACGGCCGCTGACGCGCCCATCCCGCCCGGTTGACGGGCGGGATGACGGTACGTCAGCGCCAGCGGGCGCGGGTGTATTGCGCGGGCCAGGGGATGCTGGCACCGAGTTCATGCGCGGCCCGCAGGCCGAAGTGCGGGTCGCGCAACCATTCGCGTCCGGCGAAGACGGCATCTGCCGCGCCATCGGCGAGCACCTGCTCTGCCTGTTCGGCAGCGGTGATGAGCCCCACCGCTGTCACCGGGATCCGTCCGCTTCGCCGCACCGTCTCGGCGAGCGGAACCTGGTACCCGGGGTGTACGTCGATCTGCTGGTGCGCGACGAGCCCGCCGCTGGAGACGTCGATGAGGTCGGCGCCGCGCTCCACAGCCCACTCGCTCACGATCGCAGCCTCTTCGGTCATGAACCCGCCCTCCGCATGATCGGTCGCCGAGATTCGCACGAACACCGGCACGCCGTCACCGGCAACACCGCGCACAGCGTCGACGATACGCAGCAGCAGGCGCGCCCGGTTCTCCAGCGAGCCACCGTACGAATCATCGCGCAGATTCGACAGCGGCGAGAGAAACTGATGCAGCAGATACCCGTGGGCCGCGTGGATCTCCAGCACATCGAACCCCGCGTCGAGCGCACGACGGGCGGCATCGCGGAAAGCATCGACCACGTGCTCTATCCCCGCTGAATCCAGCGCGACCGGCGCTTCGAAGCCGTCGAAGGCCACAGCGGATGGTGCGCCAGTTTGCCAGCCACCGTCAGCGATCGACACGGATCCGCGCTCGTCAGCCCACGGCCACCAGGTCGACGCTTTGCGCCCGGCGTGTGCGAGTTGGATGCCAGCGAGCGCACCGCGTTCGTGAATGGCCCGCACGATCGGTGCCCACGCATCGCGCTGCCGGTCGTTCCACAGCCCGGCGTCGCGCGGAGAGATGCGTCCTTCGGCGACGACTGCGGTGGCTTCGGTGATGATGAGTCCGGCGCCACCGTCGGCGAACTGGGTGAGATGTGTGTGATGCCATTCCTGCACCACTCCGTCTACGGCGCTATACATGCACATCGGCGAGACCCAGAGGCGGTTAGGGAACGTGACAGAGCGGATGCTGAGCGGGGAGAAGAGAAGACTCACTCGTTGACCGTATCGCGCTCAGACAGGGGCGGCGCGCTAGCGTGGAACCATGGTCGACGTCCGCGAATGGTCCCGTGCAGATACCGGACGCCTGTTGCAGGTGCCGGCTGCAGCGGATGACAAGTACTCCCGCGGTGTCGTTGCGCTGCGCACAGGATCGAACGAGTATCCCGGAGCTGCCGTGCTGGGCGTCGAAGCAGCCTGGCGCACGGGCGCCGGCTTCGTGCGATTCGTCGGCGGCGGACGTGCAGCGGATGCGGTGATCGCCCGCAGGCCGGAGACCGTGGCCGCCTCCGACACGGGACGAACCCAGATCGATGCCTGGGTCATCGGCTCTGGCACCAATGCCGCGGAGCGCACACCGGACGAAGAGGCCGCGCTGCGCACCATTCTCTCCGGATCCGCTCCTGTCGTGGTCGACGCCGGAGCGCTCGATCTCGCACTTGGTGCGACGGCACCCGTACTCGTCACACCACACGCCGGGGAGTTTGCGCGACTGCGCGCCCAGCTCCGGCTGCGAGATCGTGCTGATGCTGCGGATCGTGCTGATGCTGCGGATCGCGCTGCCGATGCCGCGCAGACAGCCGAGGCCCTTGGCGCCGCGGTGCTGGTGAAGGGTTCGACGACGCTGGTCGCGGCATCCGACGGCACCGTCATCTCCGTCTCATCTGCGCCCAGCTGGCTCGCGACGGCTGGTGCAGGTGACGTGCTTGCCGGCATCCTCGGTGCATTGATTGCCGTGAACCCGAAGACTCCGATTGCTGAGGTCGCGGCGGCGGGCGCCTGGCTGCACGGGTACGCGGCACGACTGGCATCCGGCGCAATCGAGGGTCGGGTCGGGCATCCGATCGTGGCACTCGACGTCGCTGAGGCGCTGCCCACAGCGATCGGAGATCTGCTTTCGTGAAGTTCCGGACAATCGGTCTGTGGGGCGCATTCCTCGCAGTGCATATACTCATCGCCTGGCAGGGGTGGGCGTACCCGAGTCAACCGATGGGCGATGTCGTCCTCGTCTACGAACCGTGGTCGGCGGCTGCCCTCAGCGGCGGTTCGATCGTCGGCATCACAGAGCCGTGGGTATATCCCCAACTGGCGCTGCTGCCGATGCTGCTCACTCAGCTGCTCGCCTGGCCGCTGACAGCCTTGGTCGGTATGCCCGGCGCGTACCTGATCGGGTGGGCAGTGCTGATCACTGCTCTGGATGCTGTCGCCTTCGGCGTGCTCGTCGGACGCACAGGTTCAGCGCCTCGCCGTGCGGCCGGATGGTTCTGGACCGCAGCACTTCTGCTGCTCGGCCCGATCGCGATGTACCGCATCGATGCCGTCACTGTGCCGCTGGCGGTCATCGGCGGGTTCTGGCTCGTCAAGCGCCCTGGCGTGGCGACGGTGCTGCTCACGATCGCGGCCTGGATCAAGATCTGGCCCGGCGCCCTTGTGCTCGCTGCCGTTGTCGCGGCCAAGAGTCGGATGCGCGTGTTGCTTACGGCAGCCGCCGTCAGCGCAGCGACCGTGGTGGTGCTGTTCCTGCGCGGCGCCGATCGGCATCTGTTCGGTTTTCTCACCGAGCAGACCGGACGCGGTCTGCAGATTGAGGCTGTCGCGGCGACGCCGTTCATGTGGATGGCGCATTTCGGCGCAGCATCCGTCGACTACAGCTTCGACATCCTGACCTTCCAGATCAGCGCACCGGGTGCCGAGGTGCTCGCCGCATTCCTGACCCCGCTGATGGTGCTGGTGACGCTCGCTGTCGTCGTGCTCGGCGCCGTCAAAGCGATGAGGGGAGCATCCTTTCCTCGCCTGTTCCCACCGCTCACTCTCGCGATCGTGGTGACGCTGATCGTGACCAACAAGGTGGGCTCACCGCAGTTCCAGACCTGGCTGATCGCTCCGGTCGTCCTCTGGATCATCTTCGACCGCACCCGATCGGGCGTGCCCGCCGGTCTCGTGCTCGCGCTGTGCGGTCTGACATGTCTGATCTACCCGCTGACCTACGACGCGCTGCTACGAACGGAACTGCTGCCGGTGCTGCTCCTGACCGCGCGCAACCTGCTGCTCGTCGTACTGCTGGTCATCTCCACGCGCGCCTTGGTGCGTGTGCCCACCAGCCACATATCTGCCAGACGCTGAAAGTCCCAGTCATCGAACCGAAGGAACACCATGCTCATCGCATTCTCCGTCGCACCATCCGGCACCGGCGGCGAGGACGGATCCGTCCATGACGCTGTCGCGGCCGCAGTCAAGGTCGTCCGCGACTCCGGCCTGCCGCACCGCACGACCAGCATGTTCACCGAGATCGAGGGCCCCGATTGGGACACGGTGATGGAGGTCGTCAAGCGCGCCACCGAAGCCGTGATGCCGTTCGGATCCCGCGTGTCGCTCGTGCTGAAGGCAGACATTCGCCCGGGGTACTCGGGCGAGCTCGATGCGAAGGTCGAGCGTCTCGAAGCGGCGATTGAGGATGCCTCTGACCAGTAGCATTGACGGGTGAACCACTCCTCGACACTCTCGAGGGGTGCGGCGATGACGGCGCTCCTCTCTCTCGCCATCGGCTCCTTCGGGATCGGTATGACCGAATTCGTCGTCATGGGGCTGCTGCCCGACATCGCCCAGGATTTGCTCCCGGACGTATGGGCGGCGTCGCACGAAGAGGCGATCGCGCAGACGGGCATCCTGATCTCCCTCTACGCGCTCGGCGTCGTGATCGGTGCGCCGACGATCGCCGGCTTCGTGGCACGCTTCCCACGACACCATGTGATGTTCGGGCTCGCACTGGCATTGACGCTGTTCAACGCGCTGACGATCGTGCTGCCGACATTCGAGTTGGTCGGTATGTCGCGCTTTCTAGCCGGGCTCCCGCACGGCGCCTACTTCGGGATCGGGGCACTGGTCGCCGCAGACGTGCTGGGTCCCGGCAAGCGTGCCAAGGGCGTCGCGTTCATCCTTACCGGGCTCACCATCGCGAACGTCATCGGCGTGCCGCTCGGCACGTACCTCGGGCAACAGTGGGGCTGGCGCACGGCCTTCATGATCGTCACCATCGTCTTCGCGGTGGCGACGATCTGCATTGTCAGATTCGTCCCGAAGCATCCGGGAGAACCGGGCCGCACCATGCGGTCCGAGCTCGGCGTGTTCCGGGTCGGCCAGGTCTGGCTCACGCTCGGTATCGGAGCCATCGGCTTCGGCGGCTTCTTCGCCGTTTACAGCTACATCGCGCCCCTCGTGACAGATGTTGCCGGGTCGCCCCAATGGGCGGTGCCGATCGTGCTCGTGCTCGTCGGACTCGGCATGACTGTCGGCAACATCCTCGGTGGCTACATGGCCGACCGCGACCTGCGGCGCACGCTGTTGATCGGCATGGGCGCTCTGGCACTGGTGCTTGTCCTGCTGGCACTGCTGTCGTTCCAGATGATCCTGCTGGCCTTCTTCGCATTCGCGGTGGGGCTGGTGTCCTCCGTGCTGAGCCCGGCGATACAGACCAGGCTCATGGACGTCGCGGGCGACAACCAATCCATCGCGGCGGCGATGAATCATTCCGCGCTGAACATCGGCAACAGCCTCGGCGCCTTCCTCGGAGGGATGGTGATCGCCATCGGCTGGGGATTCACCGCGCCGGCCTGGGTCGGAGCCGCATTGGCTCTCGTCGGTCTTGCGATAACTGTGGTCGCGTTCCGCACCGAGCGGGTCGCACTCGCTGTCTGACGGGTGCACCACCCTTACAGTGAGGGCATGGATGCGACGATGCCCGTGGCCGGAACGGCAGTGTTACTGCGTGATCGAGCCGACGGACCCGAGGTTCTGCTGACGCGGCGTCCCGACCGAGGATCGTTCGCCGCGGCATGGGTGTTTCCCGGAGGCATGGTTGAACCCGAGGATGCCGTCGCCGGTGCGAGCGAGCAGCAGACCGCGGCGCGCGCAGCCATCCGCGAATGCGATGAAGAGGTCGGGATCCGACCGGCCGAACTGGTCACCCTGTCGTGTTGGGTGCCTCCAGTGGAGGCCCCCAAACGCGTGCGTACCTGGTTCTTCCTTGCGACTGCGCCCGAGGGTGAGCTGACGCTGTCACCTGATGAAGTGGAGGAATCGCGCTGGCCGACGCCCGCCGAGGCGCTCAGGCTCCATGCGTCCGGTGAGTTGCGTCTGTTTCCGCCGACCTGGGTGACGCTGCACACACTGGCACAACTGGCCAGCATCGACGCGGCGTTCGCAGCAGCATCCGCCCCTGAGCTCTACGCCACGCACATCGTCGGCGATGGGGTGTTCGTGTGGGGTGGGGACGCGGAGCATCCGGAGGGCGGAGATGGACGGCACCGGCTGGAGACCGCCTCCCGCCCGTGGCAGTATCTGCGCGACTGAATCAGCTCTCGAGCAGGCGGCGCAGATGCGCGCCGACCTCTTCGGTTTCGATGAGGAATCCGTCGTGGCCGAAATCGCTTGTCAGAACGACAGCCTCGTTGCCATCGAGGGTATTCGGGATGCTTCGTGCAATACGGTGCTGCCCGTCGACGGGGAACAGCCGGTCAGTGTCGATGCCGAGCACGAGCGTTGTCGCGGTGACGCCATGCAGCGCTTCTTCCACGCCGCCGCGGTCGCGGCCGACGTCGTGCGAACTCATGGCTTCGACCACGGTGATGTAGCTGTTCGCATCGAATCGGCGGGTGAACTTGTTGCCATGGAAGTCGAGGTAGCTCTCGACTGCGAAACGACCGCCTCGTCCCAGAGGAGACACGCCGGACTGCCACGACCTTTGGAAGCGCTGATTGAGCTCGATCGGGCTGCGGTAGTTCAACAGCGCCATTCTGCGTGCGAGCGCGAGTCCGCGGTGCGGGCCCTCACCTTCAGTCAGGTCGTAATACTCTCCGCCCTGGAACCGCGGGTCGATGCGGATGGCTTCGATCTGTACTGAGTTCAGAGCGACCTGATCGGCGGTGGATGTCGGGGGAGAGGAGAGGATCGCCAGGCGCTCGACGCGTTCTGGGTGCGTCACCGCCCATTCGAGCGCGTGCATGCCGCCCATCGAGCCGCCGATGACGGCGGCCCAGCGATCGATACCGAGCTCATCTGCGAGCAGCGCTTGGGCGGCGACCTGGTCGCGGATCGTGAGGTACGGGAAGCGGGATGCCCACTCGTAACCGTTTGGTGCAACGCTGGCTGGGCCGGTGGAGCCCTGGCATCCACCCAGCATGTTCGGCGCGATCACGCACCAGCGATCGGTGTCCAGCGGTGCGCCAGGGCCGACGATGTCTTCCCACCATCCGGCGGTGGGGTGACCCGCACCCGCCTTGCCACGCAGATGGCTGTCGCCTGTCAGCGCGTGCAGCACGAGGATCGCGTTGTCTCGGGCTGCGTTGAGCTCGCCCCAGGACTCATAGGCGATGCGGATGCTGGGCAGCTCCTGCTCGCTCTCGGTGCGGAACGATCCGAATGCTGCGAACTTCCGGTCACCGACGGGGTCACCGTCACGCCATGCACCTGTGACGGGCGGGCGTGCTCGGAGGAGGCGCGCATCGGCCGCCGTCACGCGCGCCGAGGGCACGGTGTCTTCGGAGGTGCTCTGCCAGTCCATGCATCCATTCTCGTCTGCTCGGCGGCCAAGCGGGTAAACGTTACGAGTGGGCGCTACTTGCTAGGTTCAGAGGATGCCACAACATGTGCTCTTCGACGCGGATGACGTCATCCAATTCACGCCCGGCGGGTGGGTCGCCGCGATCGAGCCGCATGTCGGTGCACGCGTCGATGAGTTCATCTCAGGTCTCGGGCCGATCGAAGCTCCGTCAATGATCGGCGCGGGGGAGTTCTTGCCCGCCCTAGGTGAGCGTCTGGTCGAATTCGGCTCAGCATCGACCGCGGCGACGTTGCATGCGGATGCCTGGTGCCGGATCGCGGTAGATGAGGCATCCCTCGCCGTGGTGCAGAGCGTTCGTCGCTCCGGTCTTGGCGCGCATCTCGGTACGAACCAGGGCAGCGATCGAGCCGCCTACATGCGCAGTGTGCTCAAATATGACGATCATTTCGACGAGAGCTTCTACTCGTGCGAGGTCGGCTTCGCGAAGCCCGATCCGCAGTTCTTCGTGCGTATCGCCGAACAACTGATGGCGGAGCCGCAGTCGATCCTGTTTATTGACGACCGCCAGGAGAACGTCGATAGCGCTTGTTCGGTCGGGCTACGAGGCATCCACTGGTTCCGCGAGGACGGCCACGACATTCTCCGGGAGGCGCTGCACGAGCACGGAGTGGTGCTCGCACCGGCGCTGCGCGGGTGAGCAGTACGCCGTTAGGTTGGACGCATGAGTGAGAACGTGATCAGGCACGTGCTGTTCGACGCAGACGGCGTGCTCCAGGACCCGCCTGGTGGCTGGTACGCGTTGATGGAGCCGTTTGCAGGGGAGCGCGCCCGCGAGTTCTTGCACTACACGTGGAAGCACGAGAAGCCCTCGCTGTCCGGTAACGGCGACTATCGAGCGCTGCTGGCTGAGGACCTGCGTACCTTCGCGATCGAAGCATCCGTCGACGAGATCCTCGCGGAGGTCTGGTTCCGGATCGAAGTCGACGACACGTCCCTCGATCTTGTGCATCGAGTTCGCGCGCTGGGTCTCGGCGTGCACCTCGGCACGAATCAGGATGTGCTCCGTGCCGAGTACATGCGTGAAAACCTCGGCTACCAGGAGCGGTTCGACACGTGCTTCTATTCCTGCGACGTCGGCGTCGCGAAGCCTGATCGAGGATTCTTCGATCATGTCGCACAGCAGGTGGGCGCTGACCCCGCAGAGATCCTCTTCATCGACGACAGCGAGGCCAACGTGGAGGGCGCCCGTGCGGCCGGTCTCGCCAGCATCCATTGGTGCATCCGCGATGGTCATGACGTCCTGCGGGCAGCGCTTGCGACCCACGGCGTCCACGTCTGATCGACAGCTGAAACAGACAATCCCCCTCCAGTGTTGCCGGAGGGGGATTGTCTAATCCGATGAGGATGCTTACGCGCGAGCGGCCTCCGAGACGCGACGTGCGGCAGCCAGAGCCTGCTCCAGGTCGGCCTTGAGGTCCTCGATGTTCTCGAGTCCCACCGACAGCCGTACCAGGCCCGGCGTGACGCCAGCGGTGAGCTGCTGCTCAGGCGAGAGCTGCGAGTGCGTCGTGGATGCCGGGTGGATGACGAGCGAGCGTACATCACCGATGTTTGCCAGGTGGCTGAACAGCGACAGGCTGTTGACGAACTCGCGACCGGCTTCGACGCCGCCCTTGAGCTCGAACGACAGCACAGCGCCGACACCCTTCGGTGCGTACTCGTTGGCCTTGGCGTACCAGGGCGACGAGGGGAGCCCCGAGTAGTTCACGGTGGCGACGTCCGTGTGGCTCTCGAGCCACTCAGCGATCTCCTGCGCGTTCTGCACGTGACGCTCGATGCGCAGCGACAGTGTCTCGATGCCCTGGATGAGGTTCCAGGCACTCTGCGGCGAGATGGCCGAGCCGAGGTCGCGCAGCAGCTGCACGCGGGCCTTGATGATGTATGCGAGAGCGTCGCCGACCGCCGTGGTGTAGACCGCCCCGTGGTACGAAGGGTCAGGCTCGCTGAGGCCGGGGAACTTGGCAGCGTTCTTGCTCCACTCGAACGTGCCGCCGTCGATGATCGCACCGCCGATGGTGGTGCCGTGGCCGCCAAGGAACTTCGTGACCGAGTGCACGATGATGTCGGCGCCATGCTCGAACGGACGAATCAGGTACGGTGTGGCGATCGTGTTGTCGACGATCAGCGGGAGGCCGGCGGCATGCGCGACATCAGCGATGCCGCGGATGTCGAGCACGTTGATCTTCGGGTTGCCGATGGTCTCGGCGAAGAAGAGCTTGGTGTTCGGGCGTACTGCGCCACGCCACTCCTCGATGTCGTCCTGGTTCTCGACGAACGTGACCTCGATGCCGAGCTTGGCGAGCGTGTACTTGAAGAGGTTGTACGTGCCGCCGTAGATCGAGCTGGACGAGACGATGTGATCGCCGGCCTGCGCGATGTTCAGCACGGAGAACGTCGATGCTGCCTGCCCGCTTGCGAGCACCAATGCTCCAGTGCCACCTTCGAGCGCGGCCAGGCGCTGCTCGAGGACATCCTGCGTGGGGTTCTGGATGCGCGTGTAGATGTTGCCGAACTCGGCAAGCGCGAACAGGTTCGCGGCGTGATCGGCGTTATCGAAGACATACGAAGTGGTCTGGTAGATCGGCGTGGCGCGCGCCTTGGTGACCGGGTCGGGTGCGGCACCCGAGTGAATCTGCTTGGTCTCGAAACGCCAGGTCTCAGCTGCGGACATGTTGATCTCCCTGGATCGGATTGAGGTCAGTGCGGCAGATGCCGCTTATGAGAGAGTACGTAATGGCCTCGCTGTCAACAACGCGCCGGAAATGTTACGTAACATCCGCGGACCCGGAAACGTCGTACGGTGGAGGCATGGTGATCAGGCGTGCAGTCGTGACCGGTGCAAGTTCAGGGATCGGGGAGGCCACGGTTCGTGACCTTCGCTCCCGCGGGTGGGATGTCGTCGGCGTCGCCAGACGCGAAGACCGGCTTCAGAAACTCGTCGATGAGACCGGCGCATCGGCCATCGCGTGCGATCTCACCGACGCGGATGCTGTCGCATCCCTCATCGTGAGCCTTGAGGAATCGGGCCCCGTGCACGCACTCGTTCAGATCGCGGGCGGCGCGCGCGGCACCGACCGGGTCGAGGACAGCAGTGTCGATGACTGGCAGTGGATGTTCGATGTGAACGTGCTTGCCACGCAACGGCTCGTGGCGGGTGTGCTCCCGTTGCTGCGTCGTGCCGCGGCATCCGATGGTCACGGTGACCTGGTCTTCGTGACGTCGACGGCCGCATACATCGCCTACCCGGGCGGCAGCGGCTACAACGCAGCGAAGGCAGCACAGTCGATGATCGTCAAGGTACTGCGCCAGGAACTCAACGGCGAGCCGCTGCGCGTCGTCGAGGTCGCACCCGGCATGGTGCACACCGAGGAGTTCACGCTCAACCGACTGCGAGGCGACCGACTCGGTGCAGAATCGGTGTACTCGGGTGTCGAAGACCCTCTCACCGCGCACGACGTCGCCGATGTCATCGGCTACGCCCTTGACGCGCCAGGACACGTGAACCTCGACCTGATCACGATGCGCCCGGTCGCGCAGTCTGCACAGCACCTTCTCGCGCGTGGCGAGCTGCGGGTGCGTAACGAGTCCGAGGGCTGATTCTTCGTGCTGGCCTGGTCACTGGAGGATCTGGCGGCGGAAGGTCAGATCGATCGAGGGTGGGCTGAAGCTCTCGCACCGGCCGCCGACATGATCCGCGAGCTCGGTGAACGTCTTCGCGTGGAGCAGGACGCAGGCCGGGAGTATCTGCCATCCGGCGATCGAGTGCTGCGCGCATTCCAGCAGCCTTTCGCCGACGTGCGCGTGTTGATCACCGGACAGGACCCCTATCCGACCTCAGGGCATCCGATCGGGTTGTCCTTCGCGGTGGATCGCCATGTGCGGCCGCTGCCGAGGAGTCTGGTGAACATCTATGCCGAGCGTGAGAGCGATGTCGGCATTCCACCGGCACCGCACGGTGATCTGACTCCATGGAGCGATCAGGGCGTACTGCTGCTGAACCGGGTGCTCACTGTGCGCCCAGGGGAGGCGGCATCGCACCGCGGATGGGGTTGGGAACAGGTGACCGAGCTTGCGATTCGCGCGCTCGTGGCACGTGAGCAGCCCCTTGTCGCGATTCTCTGGGGGAAGGATGCGGGGGGCCTGCGGCCGATGCTGGGCGAGACGGGAATCATCGAGTCTGCCCATCCTTCGCCGCTGTCCGCGCGACGCGGATTCTTCGGCTCTCGACCATTCTCCCGGGCGAATGAACTCCTCGCACAGCAGGGGGCTGACCCGATCGACTGGCATGTCGACGGAGACGATGCACGACCCGAGCCTGCTCCGGCACTATTCTGACTTCATGCAATTTGAACCCGGCGACCGGCGTCGACGGCTGCCGCGTCATCTGAGGGCCCCTGAGCCTGAGGCCGACACCTTCACATTCGTGATCAGGCCTGCGCGCATCGGCGACCTGCCTGACATTCGTGAAATATACAACCACTACGTCGCGAACTCAGTGGTGACCTTTGACGAGAAGCGCAGCACGCATCGATACTGGCGCGAGAAGTTCGCCTTGCTGACCAGACTCACCCTCCCGTTCCTCGTCGCCGTAGGCCCGTCGAATCAGGTCATCGGTTATGCCCTGGTGCAGCCATGGGCGAGCAAGACGGCATACCGCTATACCGTCGAAGATTCGATCTACCTCGGACCAGGCGCTGGCGGAAAAGGTCTCGGCTCTGCGTTGCTGCAGGCGCTGATCGAGGCCTGTGAACAGATTCGCCTGCGTGAGATCGTGGCAGTGATCAGCGACAGCGGCGCCGACGCATCGATTCACGTGCACACGAAACTCGGGTTCGTAGAAGTGGGGCGCATGGGCAGGGTCGGCTTCAAATTCGGACGATCTCTGGGGACGATCTACCTGCAGAAGTCGCTCAAGCCGAAGCCTGTCAGGTCGAAGCCTCGCCGCCGCGGACAGCACCAGGAATGACCGGGATCGCCGCCAGCAGCTGTTTGGTGTAGTCCTGCTGCGGGTGCCGCAAGACGTCCTTGGTTGTGCCGCGCTCCACGATGTGGCCGTCTTTCATCACAGCGACCGTGTCGCACAGGTTCTGCACCATCCCGATGTCGTGGGAGACGATGATCAGCGTCAGATCCTGCGTCGTCAGCAACTTTTCGAAGAGCTCCAGCACCTGGGCACGTACCGTGACGTCCAACGCCGACATCGGCTCGTCGCCGACAAGGATGCGTGGCCGATGCACGATTGCGCGAGCGATCGCGACACGCTGCCGCTGCCCACCGGAGAACTCGTGCGGGTAGCGGTCGGCCATTTCTGAATCCAGCCCGACCTGCGTGAGAACCTCGCGCACCCGCGCGCGACGATCGCCCTCGATACCCAGCGCCCACAGTGGCTCGGCGATGATCTGGCCGGCGCTCATCCGCGGGTCGAGCGAGGCGTAGGGATCTTGGAAGACGAGCCCGGTCTGGCGGCGCAGCCAGTGCAGCGCACGGGCAGAGCCCGTGGCATCCACCGCCTTGCCATCGATTGAAATCGAGCCGGCTGTCGGACGATCCAGGCCGAGCAACAGCCGGACCAATGTGGATTTTCCGGAACCGGACTCGCCGATCAGGCCGATGGATTCACCGGCCTCGATACTCAGATCGGTCGGATGCAGTGCGGTCTGAAAACGAGCGCGGTCGAACATCGTGCGCTTGGGTACGGGGAAGTCTCGGCGCAGTCCGCGCGTTTCGATGAGGCTCATGCGTCACCGCCATCAGGGCGCCACAGGGTCGCCGTGGCATCGCGCAGCAGCCCCTGTGTGATCGGCGAGACCGGGGCGGTGAGCAGCGTCGTCACCGGGGCCGCTTCGATCACCCGACCGTGTTCGAGCACCACACCATGCGTGGCAACCTGAGCGAGCACGGCAAGGTCGTGGGTGATGAACATCAGCGACATGCCCTGTTCTTCGACGAGCGACAGCAGAAGCCGCAGGATATCGGCCTGGATCGTGACGTCCAGCGCGGTGGTGGGTTCATCAGCGATGAGTAGCCGCGGACGGCAGGCGAGAGCCATGGCGATAGCCACGCGCTGACGCTGTCCACCGGAGAGCTGATGCGGGAACTTCTGCACGATGGATTCCGGATCGGGCAGGTGCACGCGTGCAGCCTCTTCGATCGCCCGCTCGCGCGCCTCGCGTTTGCTCGCGCCGGTGTGGATGCGCACGGACTCGGCGATCTGCCTGCCCACGGTGCGGATCGGATTGAGCGCGGTGCGCGGCTCCTGGAACACGATGCCGATGTCGTCGCCCCGGAAACGTGCCAGCTGCTTGTCCGGCATTCCGATCAGCTCGGTGTCGTTCCAACGGACGCTGCCGCTGGAGGTGGCGCCGTCGGGGAGGAGACCGAGTATGGCGAGGGCAGTGACAGACTTGCCGGATCCGGATTCGCCGATCAGGCCAAGGCGTGCACCGTCTGGCACCTCGAAGGAGATGCCGTCGATGATGCGGCGTCCGTCGATGTTGACGACGAGATCCTGCACGACGAGGCTCATGCGACCACCGCCGGGGTGTGTGTCTCTGCCGCGCGGTGCTGCAGCGTCGGGTCGGTCGCTTCGCGCAGCGCATCACCGAGCAGGTTCAACGCCAGCACTGTGATCGTGATCGCGAGTCCCGGCCAGATGACCGAGAGCGGATGGATGCTGATGTACCGCTGCAGGTCGGCCAGCAGGATGCCCCATGAAGGCTCTACGATCGACGCACCGAAGCCCAGGTAGGAAAGACCGGCCTCGGCGAGCACCGCGACCGCCATCGACCACGACAGCTGCACGATGAAGACCGGCGCGACGTTCGGCAGGAGATGACGCACGAGGTTCTGCGATGTCGTGAGGCCGCAGGCACGCCCGGCGAGCACGAAGTCGCTCTGCTGCACGCGGCGCAGTTCAGGGCGAGTGACTCTGGCGATGTTCACGCCGAATCCGATGCCGACCGACCAGATCACGACCCACAGCGATCCGCCCCACACCGACGAGATCATCATCGCGATGATCAGCACGGGAAACGCGATGAGAATGTCGACGAGGACCGCGATGGTCTCGCGCATCCACCGGAACGTGAGAGCGCCGAGCGCGGCGAGGGTGATGCCGACGACGGTTGCGACGATTCCGGCGCCCACGCTGACGAAGACTGTGGTGCGCGATCCTGCCATGACGAGGCTGAGGATGTCTCGGCCGGTGTTATCCGTACCCAGTAGATGCGGCCAGCCTGGCGCCGCCCAGCGGCCTCGGATATTGGTCTCGAGCGGGTTGAACGGCGTCCAGAACACCGAGACAAGGGCGACGACCGCGATCACGGCGACCGTGATCAGGCCGAAGCGGCCGGTCGCGCTGCGGAAGAGCGTGCGCAGCCAACGGGGCATCAGGCGGCCTCTCTCTGTCGCGGGTCGACGAAGTGGTGAGTGAGATCGACGATGAAGCCGATGATGAGCACGAGTCCGGTGAGCACAAGCAGTTCGCTCTGCACCTTGATCAGGTCGCGTGTGCCGACGTCAGCGACCAACATCCGCCCGATGCCAGGAAGCGTGAAGAGCTGTTCAATCACCACGGAGCCGACGATGATGCCTGCCACCTGGAGACCCAGCACCGTCACGATCGACAGGCCCACGGCGGGGATGCCGTGTTGGATGAGTGCTCGGTTGCGGCTGAGTCCTTTTGCGGCGGCGGTGCGGACGAAGTCCTGACCGCGCGCCTGCAGGGTCGCGCTGCGCACGAAACGCAGCAGCATTGCGCCCTCGACGATGCCGATGGTCAATGCGGGGAGCAGGAGCGAGCGAAACGCCTGCCACGGCTGAGACCAGCCGCCGCGGGGGAAGCCCTGCGCCGGCAGCCAGCCGAGCCAGATGGCGAACACTACGATGAGCATCATGCCCGCCCAGATCACCGGGACTGCGGCCAGAGCCTGCGCAGTGACGCTGAGGGCCGTGCCACCTGCGCGACCGCGAAACAGCGCCGAGAGCACGCCGAACGGGACCGCTATCAGCAGCGCGATCACCAGAGCCATGATTCCCAGCGGCACAGTCACCTGTGCCTTCTCCGCCAGCTCTTCACCGACGGAGGCACCGCTGAGCTGAGAGGTGCCGAGATCTCCGGTGAGCACTCCGCCGATCCACTCGCCGTACTGCGCCATCAGCGGACGATTCAGCCCGAGCGATTCACGCAGCGCTTCCACCGTCGCCGGCGTCGCCTGCGTCCCCGCGATCAGCTGAGCGACGTCTCCGGGGAAGACGCGCAACGTCAGAAAGATGAGCACGCTCGACACGAGGAGCCCTGCGATCAGCAGGACCCCTCGTGTGAGCGTGTAGCGGATCACTCGTGTTTATTCTGCGGCGACGGTGATACCCGCGAGGTTGATTCGCGAGTTGATCGAGTCTTCGGGGAAACCGGTCACGATTGGGCGCACGGCGGTGATGGTCTCACCGGTGTAGAGCCAATCAGCGGCGTGATCCTCGGAGACGAGACGCGCAGCCTCGGCGAGAAGCTCGGCGGAGGAATCTTCATCGATCTCGGCGAGGGCTTCGGCGTACAGCCGCTGCACCTCCGGGTTGTCGTAGTTGAAGTAGTAGTCCGGGTTTGCGAAGTTGCCGAAGTCGCGCGGCTCGACGTGCAGCACGAAGCTGAGCTCGTAGTCCTTGTTGGTGTAGACGTCTTCCAGCCAGGTCGCGAACTCGACCGGCTCAACCTCGAGGGTGACGCCGACCTTTGCGAAGTCGGAGATCAGCACCTGCGGCACAGTGGTGCCGTAGAAGGACGGAAGCGTGAGGGTCAGTTCCAAGTCTTCCTGCCCAGCTTCCGCAAGCAGCTCCTTGGCGCGCTGCGGGTCGTAGGGGGCGAGATCTGACAGGTCTTCGTAGCCGGGGTCAAGTTCGGGGATCGGACCGTACTGTGTCTGACCGGCGCCGACTGCCTCGATGAGCGCCTCGTGATCGATCGCCAGACGCAGCGCCTCTCGCACACGGACGTCGTCAAGCGGTGCCTTCGTGTTATTGAACGCGAGGGTTCCCTTGTCGGTGGTGCGGCCCTTGGTCAGCAGGAACTCGCCGGAATCTTCGAGCTCGGGAGCGAGGTTGGGGTCGACGGCGGTGAGTACGTCGAGGCTGCCGTCGAGCGCGGCATTGACACCCGCGGTGAAGTCAGGGATGTACTCGAAGACCACCTCGGCGACGCTGGCAGGTTCGCCCCAGTAATCGGCATAGCGAGCGAACGTGATCGCGCTGCCCTTGCTCCACTTCTCCAGCGTGAACGGGCCCGTCCCGTTCTCTGCGCTCTGCAGATCGGTGGTATCGCCGGACTGGAACACGAGTCCCGCAGGTCCGGTCAGGGTGAAGAGGAAGTTCTGGTTCGGTTCGGTCAACGTGATGACCACTGAGGTGGCATCCGGTGCCGCGATCGACGCGATGTGAGCGAACTCAGCGAATCCCTGCAGCGTTTCGTCGGTGCGAACAGCTTCATAGGATGCCACGACATCCGCAGACGTGAGTGCGGTGCCGTTGTGGAACGTGACCCCCTCGTTGAGTGTGAATGTGTAGGTGAGACCGTCTTCGGAGACCTCGTAGTCGGAGGCCAGGGCGGGCTCGATGGTGTTGTCCTGCGTGCGGGTGACGAGGCCCTCGTACACGTTGTCGATCAGAATCTGCTCGATCGCTGCACCGCTGGTGTGCCGGATGTCGAGGTTCGTCGGTTCGAGAACGAGGCCGACGGTGAGCGTGGCGTTTAGATCTGGCTCGCCAGTGGAGGTCTCCACTGGCTCAGGGCCCGAACCGGCGCAGGCTGTCAGGATGACGGCGGTCGCGGCGAGTGCGGAGATGACGGCAAGGCGTCTGGGGCGTCGGAACATGAAGTGCGGGATCCTCTCGGTGCGGCAATTGCTGTGTTGCCGATTCGGTAGAGCCTAGGGAAGGGCAGTCAGTGTGATCAGAACAGTGGAATACGGCGTCGCATTCCTCAGACGGGAGCGTTCACAGTTTCGCGGATGAGGTCGGCAAGCTCACCAGGTGCGGTCTCCTGCACGTTGTGGGTGGCGATGAGGGTGATCACCCGGGCGGTCGGTACACGGCGCTGCAGTTCGGCACCATCTTCTTCGCTGACGAAACCCGAGGTGGCACGCACGAGCGTGATGGGCGCCGTCGCTCCGGCGAGGTCATCCCAACCGGTGGTGGCGAGGATCGCCGGCGCGGCGTTGTCGGTGGTGTCCGCTGCCAGCGCACGGGCTGCGAGGTGAGCGAAATGGTGCTTCCACTCGATACGCCCGTCCGCCCGTACGCGCGTGTTGAGAAAGACCCCGCGTTCGGTGTCGGATCGCGAGCCACCGAAACCGAGCGAGATCGCACGATCGACCAGTTCATCGCGACTCGCGAAATCGGTGGGGCCCTCGTAGAACTTACGGAGCACGGCTGGCCCGCCGGAGGTGTCGATGCCGGGGGTGATGTCGACGGTGACCAACTCACGCACCAGATCAGGGCGAGTGAACGCCACGGCTGCAGCCGCGAGCCCACCGAGCGACTGGCCGACCAGCACCTGCGGCTGAGATGTCCACTGCTCGAGCGCGATCACGACATCGGCGGCGAGGGTGCGCGCCGAGTAGTCAACGTCGTCGCGCCAACTGGAGTCGCCGTGGCCGGCGAGATCGATCGCGAGAGTCGGCTGCCGCAGCAGGAGGGCAGTCGTGTCCCAGGTGTGGGCATTGAGGCCAGCGCCGTGCAGCAGCGTGACGGTCGGAGCATCCTCGCCGTAACGGAGCGCACTCAGCTCGCGGCCGTCAGGAAGTGTCAGCGTGAGGCGCGTGACAGGAACCACCTCCACGCCGAGCGCCTGTGCCTGGTGCGGAAGATAGCTGAACTCATCGGTTTCTGTCGCCACGTCCATATTCTCACCCTCACACCCGGCTTGCAGGAAATGCCAGATCAAAATGACACGTAATAAGCGGCACATACGGTGCAGAAATTTCTTAAAATCTAGTAAAAACTTGTCATATTGCATTTTCTGCGAATCGAGCTCTGTCAGCGACTCGTCCTATCATGGAGCCATGAGTGAGACGCGAGTACATCTGTCCAAGACTGAGCCGACGGCCTATCAGGCGTTAGACGCATTCTCCCGCACTGTAGGCGAGATTTGTGCGGCGAACGGGATCGATGACCGGCTGAAAGAGCTCGTGATGATTCACAGTTCACAGCTCAACGGCTGCGCCTATTGCACGCGCGTGCATGTCGATCGTGCGGCCGCGGCGGGCATCGACGCCGATACCCTCACCCAGATCCCCACCTGGCGAGAGAGCGGAGTCTTCTCTGACCGTGAGTGCGCGGCACTGGAACTTGCCGAGGCGTTCACCTTCATTCACGAGGACGGCATCCCGGACGAGGTGTACGACAAGGTTGGCAGTGTGTTCACCGAGAAGGAGTACGCGGCACTGAGTTGGGCGTGCATTTCTATCAACGCCTTCAACCGTGTTGTCATCGCCGGTCGTTACCCGGTTCCGGCACGCTCTGCGCAGGTGACCGAGTGACGGTCATCCAGGTCGATGGTGTCTTCAACGTCCGCGATGTCGGCGGGATGCCGACCGAGAGTGGGCGAATTCGCGAGGGCAAGCTCCTGAGATCGGGAAGTCTCGTTGCAGCGACAGACACGGGTATCGCTGAGTTGCATAAACGCGTCGCTCACGTCGTCGATCTGCGCGACGGAAAGGAAGTCGCTGCCGCGCCCTCGGCGACGAAGACCATCGCGACCACCCATCTGCCGCTTTTCCTCGGATCTGTTGCGTCGTTCTTTGACAACGACCTCAGCCTCGAGCAGATGTACCGTCAGCTGCTCGAGGAGAGTGGTGAACGACTCGTCGATGCGATCCGCGTGATCGCACGCGGCGAATCGACGCTTGTGCACTGCACCGTTGGCAAAGACCGCACAGGCGTCACCGTCGCGCTTGCGCTCGCGGCCGTCGGCGCAGATCGAGATGCGGTGATCGCCGACTACGCACTGACCGCGTCACAGCTGCCAGAGGAGCGAAACCGAAAGATCGTGATGTTCCTGGAGACACAGCATCCCGAAGCGAAACACGCGGTAGCGCTGGCGACGCTGTCGCCGGCCGAGGTCATGCGGAGCATGCTGGACGAAGTTGATGAGCGCTGGGGTTCGGCGGCTGAATACCTCACCATGAACGGGCTTACGGATGCCGAACTCGCAGATCTGCGAACCGCGCTGGTGGAGGACTGACCGCGACCAAGGTTAGGCAACCCTTCATCGGTGGTATGCTGGGGGAATCATGACGACCTCCACCTTCGTTCGCAGCGGACGCGCCCAGCGCCGAGCCGCACGTCTGAGTGCCCACCACCTGGTGACGGCGGACGAGAACTCCCTGGTGGAACTCGAGGTCTTTCTGGCAACGCTTCCGCTGTGCGCATCTGGTCGAGTGTTCATCGAGGTTCCTGAGGTGAGCGACATCAGCGTGGTCGATGTCCCCGCCCGAATGACGGTCACGTGGCTCGCGCGCTCATCGCGCTCCGGTGCACCGGGAACCGGCCGCTCCTGCGCACCGGGTGCGGCTCTGGCGCGGGCCACCTGCGCGTGGGCGGATGAGATGCTGTGCGACGACGAGAAGCCCACACGGGTGACGCTGCTCGGCGGCTACCTGGGCACCGCCGACATTGTCGAGCACCTCACTGATTCGCTCGACGTTCCGATCTCTATGATCCACACGCCGGAGCGTTTCGGTCTGCTTTCGACTGACCGCTGATCTCACGTTCGGTGCCGATCGCTGAGCAACGTTCAGTGCCGACCGCTGATCAACGTCAGCGGCGCACGTAGTTTCCGTCTTCGAGCCCCGCTTCGATCTCAAAGCGGTTGCGCAGCGGATTGCGGCCCGCGAACAGATAGAGCAGCGGCATCAGGAATCCGTAGCGCAACCACTGCGCTTTGTGCACGGCTTCGTGTCGCAGAACGGCGTCGCTCGGGTTCTTATCGCCAGTCAAGAAGCATCCGCCGACGCACACCCCGCCGCGATTGAACGACCACTGGGGCATACCGCGAAATACCCACAGGCCCTGCCGGCGCTCAACGGGGCCGGTGCTCCACAGAGAGCCCCACACCCAGCCGACCGTGGTTCCCCATGCGTAACCGAGCCGACTGATCGGCGAGCGCAGCAGGAACGAGGGGATGCGGCGATCGAAGCGCTGTCCGCGCGCGAGTGCTGCCTCCGCGGCCGGGCGCCAGTCTGCGCTCACGCGACGGCGCCGACGAGTCGCAGGATCGTGCCGAGGTCTTCCATCGCGTCCGTTGGTGACCGCGGCGCGAAACCGGCGATGGTTGCACCGGCCAGAGGAATACGTGCACGCAGCGCGCGGACAGCCGCGGAGAGCACAGCTGCGCTGGTGCCGAACGGTGCGGCGGCGGAGACCCCAGCGATCTCGGCGGGGTCGAGCACGTCGACATCGATATGCACCCAGACCCGCTTTGCGCCGGTGGCGGCGACGGCATTGGCCAGAGCATCGATGTCGGTGAGATCGTCGACGCTCAATCGAGTGAGTGTCGCGAGCGGAGCTTCCTCCGCATCGTCGATGACGCGCGCGCCGACGAGGACCACACGATCGTTCGAGATCGCGGGGGAGAGCGCGAGCTGCGGTTCGCCTTCGCCGAGGATGCTGCGCAGCGCCATACCCGAGTACGCGCCGGATGATGAGGTCTCGGGCGCCTGGAGGTCGGGATGCGCATCGCACCACACGATGGCGAGGTCATCGTGTTCAATCGCACTCAACGCGGCGACCGTGACACTGCAGTCACCACCGATGATGACGGTGTCCGGCGCCATCGCATCGGCGACGAGAGCGCGAACCCGCTGAATCGAGCTCAGTCGGTGCACGCCGGTGCCGAGCGAGTCGCCCGCTTCGATCGGCACGTCGAGAACCGTCGTGGCGCTGCGGGGAAGATCACCGGCAATGGCGGATGCGCCGTCGACGAGCAGCATCGCACGTGCGGCAGGCGAACCCTGCCATTGCGGAACCACCAGGAATTTGGCCACGAGGACCTCCAGAAGTAAAAGGAGGATGCCCCGGGCACACCGGCCCGGGGCATCCGGAGTCTCAGGACTCGAGCTGCGACTGCGGCTTGCCGGCCTTCAGCTCAGCAAGACGTGCTTCGACCTCGGTGAGCTCACCGAGATCTTCGAGGCTCTCGAACTGTGCGTCGAGGCTGGAAGCGGCAAGCTCCACCTTGCCGGCAGCGAGGGCCTCCTGGCGGCGGACCTTGTCCTCGAAGCGGCCGAGCTCACTGGTCGGGTCGAGCACGTTGATCGACGAGACGGCATCCTGCACCTTGGTCTGTGCTTCGGCGACCTTGGCACGAGCCAGAAGTTCGCTGCGCTTGTTCTTCAGCTCGCCGAGCTTGTCCTTCATGCCGTTCAGCCCGCTCTTGAGCTTGTCGACGACCTCGGTCTGTGAGCTGATGGTCGGTTCTGCACCGACCGCCTCACGCTCGGCGCTGATCTGACGCTGCAGCGCGATCTTGGCGAGGCTGTCGAACTTGTCGGCGTCGCTGGCGTCGCCTGCTCCGCGCAGTTCGTCGGCCTTGCGGCTTGCCGCGAGTGCCTTGTTGCCCCAGTTCTTCGCAGACTGGACGTCTTCTTCATGGTCACGCTCGAGCAGGCGCAGGTTCCCGATGGTCTCGGCGATCGCTGCCTCGGCGTCGGCGACGTTATTGGTGTAGTCGCGCACGAGCTGATCGATCATCTTCTGCGGGTCTTCCGCAGAGTCGATCATCGAGTTGATGTTGGCCTTCATCAGCGTGGAAATGCGACCGAAGATGGACTGTTTGGTCATTGTGGTTCCTTTCGGTTGAAACGGAGTCTTTTGAGGTCGTGCACGTCGTGAGAATAGGGGACTGATTAGAAGCGACCCCCTCCGGAGCGTCCGCTGCGGCCGCTGGAGCGACTGCCGCTAGAACGACTTCCGCCACCGAAGCCGGAGCTGCGGAATCCGCCGCTGCTGCCACTGGAACGCCAGCTGCTGCGGTGAGAGGAACCACTGCTTCCACCGCCGGAAAGCAGGCCGCCGATGATGCCACCGAGGATATCGCCGCCCAGGCCGGAGCTGTTCGATCCGCCGGACGAACCGCCGAAGATGCCGCCGCTCCAGCTGTTGTCCTGGTACTGGTTGCGGTTGTAGCCGTTGACATCCGCCTGCGCCGAAGAACGTGCCTGCCGCGCCAGATCGAGCGCCCGTTGCGCCTCGTTGAGAGCTGCCTGCGGATCGCTCGCGCGAAGACTCTGCGCCTGCGCGAGGGTCGCCTCCGCCTGGGACAGCCTTGTGCGGGCGGTGGATCCGACGGAGCCACGCCGCGTCTCGATGTAGTCGCGCACGCTGCGGACGTCTGAGGTGGCCTGTGTCAGAGTCTGCTCGAGCATCAACTGCGTCCGCTGTGCGCGCTCGACCGTCTCTCTGCCCTGGGCAATCGCGGCGTCGATCTGCGTGTTCGCTGCAGTGAGCGCTTCGAGCACCCGCTGGGGGCTGCGTGCAGAACCGGTGAGGTTTGCCTCTGCCTGCTGCAACTGGGTGGCGGTCGCGGCGGTAGCGGCAGCGATCGCTCCCGCGGTATCCGGTAGCTGCTGAGCAGCAGCGAGATCGCCGTGCAACTCGGTGATCAGTGCCCGTGCCTGCTTCTCGCTTTCAGCAAGTTCTGCGCCGAGAGCATCGATGGCGTGTGTCAGCTGCACGGCTTGGGCGACGGCCTGCTCAGCTGTGCGGATCGCGAACGCCGCTTCGCCAGTGCGTCCTTCAACAATCGCCTGGGCCGCCGTGTCGATGGACCGGTCAGCGAGCGCCGCGCGCTCCTGCGCCTGGGCGGGGTTATCCGTGATCGTGCTCAGCGCTTCTGCGTCGTAGGTGGCTGCCAGTGTCGCAAACGCCGGCGCTGCGCTCTCCAGAAGCGGCTGCAGCTGTGCACGTTCGCTACGGACCCGCTCGAGCTCTTGCGGCGCGTTCTGCTCGAGTTTGCGGAGTGCGTCGAAGGCCTCGGTGTTGTCATCGAGGACGTCATCGATCTCATCGCAGAGTTGAATGATGCGGATATGCCAGGCCCGACGATCATGGATCGTGTCTTCGATCTCGTCGTCGAGCTTCTGCTTGAGGTCGAACGCCTCCGACATCTTGGTCTTGGCAGTCTCGATGGCTCCACTGAACGCAGCGGTCGCGCCCTCGCCGTATTGCGCCACCGCGAAGCCGAGTTCCTCACGGCTTGAGGTGATCGCATCGTCAGCCTGCACGAGCGCGGAACCCGCCTCGGTCTCGACCTGCTCGTCAGTCATCGTCGAGAACGGGTTATTGGGGTCGGGCGTTTCCGGCATGGCGCCGCGCTTGCGAATCACGGCATTCTTACGAGCTCGTCTGATCAGCGCGACGATCAGCCAGATCACAAGCGCCAACACCACGATGCCTGCGAGGATCAAGAACACGCGCACCATGCCAGCGCCTCCGTCGCCCTGAATCTCATCGGCGGCGAGGATGATCGCACCGTGCCAGTCGCTCTGCGCGAGCAGGGGCTGGATCTTCTCCTCGATGTCGTCGAGCTTGCTGTAACTCAGTGGCCCATCTTCGGCGGCGGAGATGTAGTAGTTGCGCCCCTCGCTCGAGATCGCGAGCAGGTACTGTTCCGGGCCGAGGTTGTTGATCTCGGCCACTTTGTCGGCCCACGCGGTGTACTCGGATGGCGAGGTGAAGTCATCCACCAGCACGACGAAGAGATCTGCTGTCGAATTTTCGGTGAGCTCCTGCAGGCGGTCTTGCGCAGACTGGTTCTCGCTGGCGCTCAATACACCCGCAGCATCTGTCACGTAGCCAGGATCCAGCGGGAGCGGATCAGTAGCGAATGCCGCTGGCGCAGAGAAGGCTCCGAGCAGAGCAACAAGCGTCACCGCAGCCGCAGTCAGCCACCTCGTCTTCATAACTGTTCCCCTCCGACCGGCAGCCGTGCCCATGCAACGAGTCTATGCACAGCGGCCGACACGCGACAGCATCCAACGCGTGAACTTCGTTCGCCATCAGCGCAGACACATACGCTGGAAGGCATGGACGACATGTATGGCTCGGATGTGCTCGGTGCGGGGTGGCGGGAGCGCGGCGCCGTGCACGTGGCGACCGTGGAGGCCGAGCGTGAACTGGTGGTGGAAGTCGCTGTAGACGGATTCTGCGGTGCTGTCACGCGCGTGCAGGGCGGCACCGTCGAACTTGAGGACTTCCATGGCCGCAAGCGACTTTTCCCGCTCGGAGGCGGGTTCATGATCGACGGTAAACCCGTGCGTCTGATCCCGCCGGCTCCGGCCAAGCAGGCGACAAAACGCACGGCTTCCGGCTCGGTGGCCGTTGCTGACCAGCGTGCACGTATCGCACTGCCTAGCCGCATCCTGGTAGAAGGCAAACATGACGCTGAACTCGTCGAGAAAGTCTGGGGCGCCGACCTGCGGGTCGAGGGCGTCGCTGTCGAGTTTCTTCAGGGGCTGGACAAGCTCGAGGAACTGCTGGCGAGCGAGCCGCCGAATGCCACGCGGCGTTATGGGGTTCTGGTGGACCATCTCGTGCCAGGTTCCAAGGAATCGCGGATCGCGGATGCCATCATGCGTGGGCCGCACGGTCGGCACCTGAAGATCGTCGGGCATCCGTTCATCGATGTCTGGCAGTGCGTCACACCGAAGACGCTCGGGATCACCCGCTGGCCCGAGATTCCGCGGGGCACAGACTGGAAGACCGGGATCTGCAAAGCATTCGGCTGGCCGTACGAGACCCAAGGTGACACTGGTCGTGCGTGGCAGTTCATCCTCAGCAAGGTGAATTCTTACCGCGATCTGGAGCCGACGCTGCTGGGTCGGGTCGAAGAACTCATCGACTTCGTGACCGCTGACTGACAGATACCCTTGAGGTATGCATGATCCCCGCACTTTCCGTGATGAACCGGTCTCCTTCGTTCGCCGGAGTGGGCGGATGTCTGAGGCTCAGGAGCGTGCGTTCACCGAGCTTGCGCCGCAGTACTTTATCGACGTCCCGCGTGGAGACGCCGAGACGAGCGTTCACCCGGATGCGCGGATGGATCCTGCCGCGACGTACGGCCGCGAAGCCCGGCTGATCGTCGAGATCGGTTCGGGTCAGGGACACGCGATCATCTCGGCGGCATCCTCTCGTCCTGACGATGACTTCCTGGCTGTTGAGGTGTTCCGTGCGGGAATTGCGCGCACCATGCTCGATGCAGACAAGGCGGGGGCGCGAAACCTCCGACTCGTCGAGGCGAATGCGCCAGAGGTCCTGGCAACCTACCTCCCGGAGGGCAGTGCCGAGGAGGTCTGGATCTTCTTCTCCGACCCATGGCACAAGTCACGCCATAACAAGCGTCGGCTGATCCGCGAAGGTTTCGGTGCGACCGCTGCCCGCGCGCTCAAAGACGGTGGGCTGCTCCGGCTCGCCACCGACTGGGAGGACTACGCGCGCCAGATGCGCCAGGTACTGGATGCCGAGCCGCAGTTCGAGCGCGCGTTCGAAGGCGACTGGGCGGAGCGTTTCGACGGACGTGTGATGACTTCTTTCGAACGCAAGGGAATCGACAAGGGGCGCGACATCCGCGACCTCGTCTACCGCCGGAAGCCTCGGGCATGACGCGCGCCTCGACAGGGTGGGGGCCGGGACTCGTCCCCGCGGCACTGGTGTGCCTCGCCGCTCCCGCGTTCTTCGTTGCACAGTGGGCCTGGCTGGGCTGGGTGCTGCTAGCGGTCGGAATCGGCACGGCCTGGGTGGTCGAACGGCGCTGGCCGGCGCAGCGACCGACAGTACGGATCGGATCGAGTCTGGACACCGCGCGGGATATTTCAGCATCCCCTTCACTCACGCGCGACCTCTCGCTGATCGCGATCGGCATGCTGATCGTCAGCGTCATCCCACTGGCGGCTGAACTCGACAATATGGCGATGCTGCGGTTCACGCTTGCGCTCGGTGGCGCCGTGGTCGTGCCGTACCTGATTTCGCGATTCGTGTTCCGTGAGCGTGCGATCAGCTTCCCGTGGCGAACCCACAAACGATGGGGAAAGCTGCAGTGGGGATGGCTGATCGCGGTGCTGGTGCTCGGCTGGTTGATCCTGCCGTTCTATTTCATCAGCAGCGGCGTCTACCAGAATTGGCCGGTCGTCGACTCTCCTGAGCTGATTGCGCGCCTGTTCGTCGGGGTCGGTGCGGTGGGCATCTGGGACGAGCTGTTCTTCATTTGCACGGTATTCGCGCTGCTGCGCAGACATTTTCCGGCTGCTCTCGCGAATGTGCTGCAGACGATCGTGTTCGTATCGTTCCTGTGGGAACTCGGCTACCGCGAGTGGGGGCCGCTGCTGACGATCCCGTTCGCACTGTTGCAGGGCTACATCTTCCTGCGGACGCACTCGCTTGCCTACGTCGTCACGGTGCACCTGCTGTTCGACGCGGTGGTTTTCGCGGTGCTGGTGCACGCGCACAATCCAGGAATGCTGCCGATCTTCCTGGTCTGAAAGGCGCCCGGCATGGTGGACAATCAGAAAATGCTCATCATCGGTCTGGTCCTCGCAGCGGCGGCTGCCGCATTCCACGTCTTCATCTTCGCCCTTGAGTCGCTGAGATGGACCGAGCCCGAAACGCGCAAAATCTTCGGCGTCGCCAGCGAAGCGGATGCCGAGACCACGAAGCCCCTGGCGTTCAACCAGGGCTTCTACAATCTCTTCCTGGCGCTCACGGTGCTGCTCGGTATCGCGCTGCTGCTGTCCGGGCTGGCCACGGTGGGCTTGACTCTGGTCTTCGCCGGCACCGGGATGATGGCTGCGGCCGCGCTCGTGCTCGTGCTCTCCAACCCGAAGCAGGCGAAGTCGGCAGCGATGCAGGGCGGGATCCCGTTGCTCGCGATCATCGTGACCGCTGTGGCGGTCGCGATCAGCTGAGCGGTGTGACGGGCTGGACGGGCTGGCGCAGAAGTGTGCGGCGCTTCGCCGGATCGCCCTTGCGTGGATCACTGAAGTAAATCTCGTGATGCTTGCCGGTCATCTGCAACCCGTGTTGCGGGATGAACCCGTCGTGCATTTCGGCGAGGACCGGGCCTTCGTCGTCGAAGGCGCCGACGTGCAGAGTCTGCACGCAGGCTCCTTCGGTGAATGACCCAAAGCGCACTTCATGAAAGCGTGCTTCCGCCTTCTTGGCAGCGGCCTTGGCTACGGCATCTGCGAACATCTCATGATCGATCCAGTCGGGCTGCATGATCATCAGCGTCCAGTCCCACTTCGACTTGTCGCGGGACGCCGTGAACGCGGCGTGATCGTCCGCCCACCACAGCCCTTCCAAGGGCATGACGGTGTAGTCACGGTCGAGCGTGTTCTTGCTGGCGAACTTCAGCGCGTAAGCGACCGGGTAGAGCGCCTCGACGGCCGTGGTGAATTCCGGTGACGTGTTCGGATCGCCATGCCCGTCGATCATGAGGTAGCTGAGCTCAGGAACATCGACGACGTCGAAGCGGCCCTTACGGGCACGGTATGTGTCGATCGTCGTTTTGAAGTCGGCCTTGGATGCCATTTGTGCATTGTGCCATTTGATGGGTGCTGTTGCTGCTGCAGAACCAGTGTTATCGTATTAGGTAACATATTGGTTCCGAACGAATGGGTTGAGTATGCGTATCGGATTGTCGTTGCGGCGGGCTCGCGAACGCGAGGGCGTGAGTCTGCGCCAAGCATCGATCCGAGCCGTCGTGACGCCGAGTAGCTTGTCGTTGATCGAGAATGGATTGCGCGATCCGACCGCCACCACAGTGGAACGACTCGCTGCGTCGTTCGGGCTTCGCGTGGTGCCGTTGTCGTGGCCGACCGGTCACGTTGCGGTAGCGGACGTCGCAGAAGCAATCTCGGATGCGCTTGAGCGAGACGACGAACCCCACGCCTATCGTGCGCTCCTAGAGCTCTCCAACATTTTCGACGGTCTCGGCCCATTCGAAAGGGTGCTGATCGCGATTGAAGCTCCGCTTCGGATCACTCCGCATTGGGATGCCGCGATCGCTGGCGTCGTGGAATGGAAGCTCGTGCAGGGGTCTGCTCCGTTGCCTCAGTGGGTGAAGGATTGCCTGGGTACGCCCGACGAAGACTGGCAACCGCGACGAGTGAAGTTCCCGATCGCACTGGAAGTTCACGACGTCCCAGAACCTCTGCGGCGTCGTGGAGTGCATGTGGGCGCTGCGGAACTGGCTGGAGTATGAATCGCGTCACACTCTCGCGGGTCGACATTATCGATGTGCTCTCCGAGTTGGCGTCGGAACTGCATCGCGACCACGAGACCGCTCATCTTCAGATCGTCGGAGGTGCGGCGATGGCATTGATGCTCACGGGCGATCGAGAATCGACGGTGGATGTGGATGGCGTTCTCGAGCCTCGCGGGGCGATTCGTCGCGCGTCGAATCGTGTGGCTGAGGCGCGCGGGTTGCGCGACGACTGGCTGAACGACGCCGCAATGCACTTCCTACCCAGTGGAATGGGCCGTGCATCCGAGTGGATCACGATTCTCGATGACGACGGAATTCGCATCGAGGTGGCTTCCGCTGAGACTTTACTGGCGATGAAGGTGTTCGCGGCTCAGCGCCGCGGACAGCGCGAAGCCTTCGATCTTGCGGTGCTGATCCGGACGCTTGGTCTTCGGGACGCCGACCAGGTGGAGCGACTGTACGGCGAGTTCTACCCGGGCGACGAACTGACGCCTCGCACGTTCGACTTGATCGAGCAGATTATCCGGAACGCCCCCGCGTCATTCACGCCGCCAGAGCCCCCGCTCATCCGGATTCGGTAGCCAGGATCCCGGCAAACCTGCACGCTCAGCCGAGCGCGCGCTCGGAGATGAAAGCGCGCAACTGCTGCTCGTCGTGGGCCATCTCCACCACGCGCTGCGGAGCATCGAGGAGTGCGCGCGTCTCCGCATCCGGTTCGATCGTGGTGCCGAGCGCCTCTGTGATGAGTTCCGCGAACTTGGCGGGCTTCGCCGTCTCGAGCACGAGCATCGGCACGCCGGGTTCGACGTGGTCGCGGGCGACCTTGGCGCCGTCGGCGGTGTGCGGATCGAGGATGACCCCATTGTTCTCGGAGAACTCACGGATCGTCGCGAGGCGGTCATCGTGTGTGCTGGTGCCGCTGACGATCCCGAACTCGGACTCGAAGCGGTGCAGCTCGGCGGAGAGGTTGATCTCGTCGCGCTCTTCGAGCTCGTGCCAGGCGGCTGCGGTGCGCTCCGGGTCGCGCCCGAGCAGATCGAAGACGAAACGCTCCAGGTTCGAGGCGCGGGAGACATCCATCGAAGGGCTCGAGGTCGCAAGGGTGTTCTCTGCGTTGCGCGGGCGGTAGTGGCCGGTGCGGAAGAACTCGTCGAGCACGTTGTTCTCGTTCGAGGCGAGCACGAGCTTGCGGATGGGGATGCCCATGCTCTTGGCGTAGTGGCCGGAGAGGATGTTCCCGAAGTTGCCCGACGGCACCGCAAAGGACACCTTGAAGCCGGCGCGCTCGGCCTCCGGCAGAGTATCCGTGACGCGCAGCCACGCCCACACGTAGTAGGCGATCTGGGCAGAGATGCGGCCAAAGTTGATCGAGTTGACTGCGCCTAGGCTGTGCGCGCGCTTGAATTCGAGGTCGGTCGAGAGGCGCTTGACGAGGTTCTGGCAGTCGTCGAAGACGCCCTCGACCGCGATGTTGTGTACGTTCTCGTCCTGCAGCGAGTACATCTGCGCGCGCTGGAACGCGCTCATGCGCCCCTGCGGGGAGAGCATGAAGACCGAGACTCGTTCGCGTCCGCGCAGGGCATGCTCTGCGGCAGAGCCGGTGTCACCCGAGGTCGCGCCGAGAATGTTCAGCACGCGGTCGCTCTTTTCGAGGACGTGCTCCAGCGCCTCGCCGAGGAACTGCATTGCCATGTCCTTGAACGCGAGGGTCGGACCCTCTGACAAACCGACGAGGGTCATGCCCTCGCCGATGTCGCTGAGTGGGACGATCTCTTCGGCTGCGAACTTGCCGCCGCCGTACGCCGACTCGCAGAGCCGAGCGAGGTCCTCGCGAGGAATGTCGGTGGCGAATAGCCCGATGATCGCGGTCGCGAGCTGTGGGTATGTCAGCAGCCGCAGCCGTTCAAGGTCATCGGTGCTGAGCTGGGGCAGTCGCTCGGGAACAGCCAGGCCGCCGTTGGGGGCGAGCCCTTCAAGAAGGACATCGCAGAACTGCCCGAGAGTGCCGCCGCGTGTAGAGATGTACTGCAAGTCTCGAACCTCGATTGTGCTGGGGGATGGATACCAGGACGTCGCTTCTATCGTAGAGCGTGGGCTGGTGAGGTTACGTCGCGTTCTCCGGTACTGGCGAGTCTTCTCTGGGGGATCCAATGCCCTCTGCGCGCCAGCGACGTTCGGCGCGAGCTCCCCACCACGTCGCGAAGAGAAGTATGGCTGCACCCGCATACCCGAGTGGCCCGATCCGGTCTCCGGCGATGAGCACTCCCGCCAAGAGCGCCCATCCGGGTTCCGTGCCCAGAAGCATGCCAGCACGCGAGGCAGAGGTCTGCTTGGTGGCCCACAGCTGTCCGAGGAACGCAACAATCGTGCAGCCCAGGACGAGGTAGGCCACTACGAGCCAGTTCGTCGCGGTGAAGTCCGGCATGTGCTCCATCAGAGAACTTCCGCCCCAAATGGCGAAGATGATCGCGCCGAAGGTGATCTCGACCGTCGTCAACCCCAGCACGTCGGCATCCCTACCCATCGTGAACCGTGCTTCGGCCACGCCGAGCAGTGCCCGCGTTGCCGCAGCGATGAGGATGAGTCCGTCTCCGAGGTTGAAGGCGACGAATCCGTTCCCGCTCACGAGGAGCGCGATACCCGCGAGTGCGAGCAGGATGCTCCCGATCAGCGCCGGAGAAAGGCGCCTCCGCGTGAGCGCGGATTCGAGTATCGGGATCAGGAGGATGGACAGCGCGATGATGAGGCCCGCGTTCGTCGCACTCGTGAGCGTGACGCCGATCGTCTCCAGCGCGATGGTTGCTGCACGCAGAGATCCGAGCAGAATGCCGGGAAGAGCGGATTCCCGGAGCGTCGTGCGCGGGCGAGCGAGGCTCAGCGAGAGCAAGATCACAGCCGAGGGTACAAAGCGCGCGCACATCACCGCGGCCGCCGATGAGGCCATCGCCAGGTCTTGCGTCGCGAGATAGCTGCCTCCCCAGAGAATCGCCACGAACAGGAGTACTGCGTCGGGGAGCAGACGGCGAAGAGGCGAGGATGCGAGGGTCACTGTGTCACGGTACTGAGCGCGGTTCATGCAGAACAACGGGCACTATCTTCCGCATCCCGTAAGGTCAGCTTCATGGAAGTGCATCACCTCCGAACGCTACGCGAGCTCAGAGACAGGGGATCGGTCACCGCAGTGGCCGCGGCCCTGCACCTGTCTCCGTCTGCGGTGTCGCAGCAGCTCGCCGCGTTGCAGAGGGGAGTCCCGATCGCGCTCACAGAGCAGCGAGGACGAGTGCTGGTGCTCACTCCTGCGGGTGAGCGACTTGCGGATGCAGGCGGCGAGGTGCTGGAGTCATTGGCGCGCGCGGAGAATTCCGTCGCCGACTATCTCGCGGCGCGCCAGGAGCTCGTTTCGGTCACCGCCTTCCACAGTGCGGGCTTGGCATGGTTTCCCTCATTGATCGTGAGTAGCCTCGCTGACCCAGAGGGGCCGATGGTGCGATGTCGGGACGAAGACGTGTCGGTCGAGAAATTCGTCGACCTGGTCAGCGAGCACGATGTCGTGATCGCTCACCGACCTTGGACGGCAGAGCCGTGGCCCGCGAAGCGCGTGCACGTCACGCCTGTGTTGCAGGAGCCGATCGACGTGGCGCTTCATCGTGAGCATCCGCTCGCAAAGCGCAAGACTGTGCGCCTGTCGGATCTCGCGGAAGAAACCTGGGTGGCAGCACACGAGGGGTATGCGCTCGAACCGCTCATCGTGCAGGCGCAGGCGGCGAGTGCGGGCGCCCCAATCCGGATCACTCATCGGGTGAACGAGTTCAATCTGGTTGCGTCGATCATCGCCGAGACGCGCGCCGTCGGGTTGTTACCTCGCTATACCGGCCTCATCTCACATTTTCGAGAGCAGGTGGTGCTTCGCCCGATCGAAGGGCTGGCCATGGGGCGGCACATTGACATCCTCACCCGCCCGGAAGCGCAGGCGAGAGCGAGCACGCGCATCGTGATCGATCGATTCGTCAAGATTGCGGAAGAAACGCGGCTACTTGCCGAACGGCAGTTCGACTCACCACGTCACTGATCGACGACAGATCACTGAACGGCGACGGCTCGCATTCGGCTCGTGGTCCAGACGACGCCGCCCGCGGCGAGCAGTGCGAACAGCAGGCCGGCGATGTGGAGCCAGAGTGAGAGAGCACCCCGCTCTGGCAGCAGGAAGCCGTACGGAACCCACCCGTCGGTGACGCCGCGCACGATCACGACGATCAACCAGATCACCGGGTAGGGGAGCACGATCCACAGGCGGCGCCAGGCCATCGACGGGCGGTCACGGATGAGCATCCAATCAAGCAGGACGGCGATCGGGAAGAGGATGTGCAAGACGAAGCTCACCCACGGCGGGGCCGAGCCCGTGCCCGGCACCAACACGTTGTAAATCACACCGACGATGATGAGGCAGGTCACCGCGATCGCTCTGACGTGGATGAGCCATTCGGGGACGCGTTGCCGGGCGAGCGCCAATGCTCCGGTTGCGATCAGGATGACGCAGGTGAGCAGCGTGGTCTGATTCGTGAAGTACCCGAAGTAGTCGAACGGGTTGCTGTCGCCGTCGGCGATGCGCAGCGCATACGCGTAGCCCAGGACGCCCAGGACCGTCGTCGCACCTGCGATGCGAGTGATTCCCACGATCTGCGCTGAGGTCATCCGTCGAACGTATCCGACGCGCTGTCGTGTCGCGGAACGCATCGCGCGACGCCGGTGGAATGGGGCAGGGCGAGGGCGCTTTGGGGACCTAGGTCCCCTGCACCGGAGTATGCAGTCACCCTAAGGTTTTGGTGCCGCCTACTACCTGAAGGAATTCACCGTGCACAAAACTGTACTTCCCGGGGTGGCCGCTGCTGCAGCCCTGACGCTCTTCAGCGTCGCTCCAGCATCCGCCGCAACCGAGACAGTGACCACCATCACAACTCACAGCGTGCCAGCAGACGTCGCCGCTGCCATTCCCTTTGACTATGACGTGTGGGGGGACAGCAACTACTTCACAGAAGGCGGCATCGTTGATTTCCCGCTGGAAGCCACGAAATACGACGGCACCTTCACCCATAACACCTTTGCGATGTCGGCAGAGGCACCCGAGGGCTGTGTTCGAGTCGTAGAGAGCTTCTCATTCGGTTACACGCTCGACGAATACCCGCTGGTCGAGCAGCGCTGGATCTCGCTCGCCGGCGGCATCGGTACAGGGGAGCCGTTTGAGTTCGTCTCTGTGGCCGAAGGCGGCGTGAACCACAGTGGCGACGGCGTGGTCTCCGACGAAGAGAGTGAACTTGAAATCGATCGCGCCCGTGTCTGGGTGGACTTGCCGACAACGGGCGAGCGCAATCCTCAATCCGGTGTGGTGACCCTTTCCTACTCCGAGCGGGTTGGTGCCGAAGAAGCCCGTGGATACATCGGCTTTGGGAACCCGGATATGACCACCTGGGTCGTCGATACAGCATCGTTCCTCGTGACCGACACCTGCACCAGCGAGGTTGAGATTCCGGTTGTGCCGCCGGTTGTTGTGCCGCCGGTTGTGGATCCGCCGGTTGTTGTCCCGCCGGTTGTGGATCCGCCGGTTGTCGTTCCTCCGGTTGTGGATCCACCGGTTGTGGATCCGCCGGTTGTCGTCCCTCCGGTTGTTGTCCCTCCGGTTGTTGTCCCGCCGGTTGTTGTCCCGCCGGTTGTTGTGCCGCCGGTCGTTGTCCCGCCGGTTGTTGTCCCGCCGGTCGTGGATCCGCCGATTGTCGTTCCTCCGGTTGTGGATCCGCCTGTTGTCGTCCCACCCGTCGTCGAGCCGCCAGTCGTTGTTCCCCCTGCACAGTCCCTGGCTGCGACAGGCGGGGATGCCGGCTTCGCCACGATTGCCGGAGGTGCTGCGGTGCTCCTGCTCGGTGCTGGTGCTGCCGCTGTGCTGCTGGCCCGCCGCCGCGCGACCAACTGATCGCATGATGAAGGCGATGCACATCGAACCGAGTGCATCGCCTTCATCTGTGTGGGCGTATCACCCCACGGTTGCGTTCTGACCGCTGACTGCGTGGCCCGAGGTATTCGGAGATCCGGTTCACGGTAGAGCATGCGCGGACATGGAATACGCGAGGGCCGGAACTGTTGAAGTCAATAGCCGGACGTCGTGTAAGCCCGCGAAGTTGCCACCCTCTGAAGAAACTGAATACATGCCTATCGATCTGATGCACATCGTCTCGTACGAGGTGCGTTTCTCATGAACTATGGTCATCCGCTGGAGTTCGGCACGCTGATCACCCCGGTTTCTGCATTCTCAGGTGAGGCGGTTGAACTTGCCGTTTTGAGCGAGCGGTACGGCTACGACATCGTCACGGTGCGTGAGGACCACGACCAGTCTGAGCTCCTTGACCCGTGGACGCTCATGTCGTGGATCGCAGGCCGCACCGAACGCATCCGCGTCGGCTCGAGCGTTATGAGCATGCTGGCTCAGACCCCTGCGGTGGCTGCCCGCGCCGCTGCAAGCCTCGATCTGCTTTCGGGAGGTCGATTTACCTTGGCGCTGGGCTCGGGCACGGCGTGGGATGCGCGCGGAACACACGATCCCGCTTTCCTGGGGACCGAGACCGCCGCCGTCGAAGAAGTGATCGAGATCATCCGCAACATGTGGTCTTCCGAACAGGGAAACCTGCGATATTCCGGTGACTACTACCGGGTCGAGGGCACGCCTCGCGGCCCGGAGCCGGCACATGAGGTGCCGATCTGGCTCGCCGGTCTGGATCAGTCGATGCTGCGGCTGATCGGCCGCGAGTCCGATGGCTGGCTGTCTTCAGCTGCCGACATGATCCCCGGCCAGTTCGCGGCAGCGAACCAGGCAATCGACGAAGCGGCGAGGCAGGCGGGGCGGAACCCCCGCGAGATCCGTCGGCTGGTGAACATCTCCGGCGACTTCCGATCCTCGCGAACGGGGTTCCTCGTCGGCCCCAGCAACCAGTGGATCGAAGAGCTGCTGCCGTTCGTTGTCGACGAGGGCGTGGGCACGTTCATCCTCGAAACGGATGACGCGGCGACGATGCGGCAGTTCGCCGAGGAGGTGATCCCCGGTCTTCGCGCCGCGGCCGATCTCGCGCTACCAGGCGACCTCACCGGCGGCAAAATGCGGCGCGCATCCGTGCGTGCTCGCCGTGCCCCCGGCATCGCGTACGAGGCGGTTCCAGCGAGCATTGCCGATCACGTGATCGAGCCCGGCGACGTGGGCTATGGGACGGTGCGTTCGACCTACTTGCGAGGAGGCGCACCCGGACTTGTGATCCAGCCGCGCCACACCGCAGGGGTTGTCGACGCCATCGGCTTTGCGCGGAAGCATCCTGATCTGCCGCTCGGAATCCGCAGCGGCGGACACGGGATCAGCGGGCGCTCGACGAACCGTGACGGCATCGTCATCGACCTGTCTCGGCTGAACACAATCGAGGTGCTCGACGTTGAGGCGCGAATCGTGCGGATCGAACCCGGCGCACGATGGATGGATGTCGCTGCCGCACTGTCCGAGCATGGCTGGGCGCTGAGCTCCGGAGATTACGGGGGAGTGGGCGTCGGCGGGCTCGCCACGACAGGCGGCATCGGGTTCCTCGGGCGCGAGCACGGACTCACCATCGACCATCTGCGCGCGGTGGAGATCGTATTGGCGGACGGCACGGTAGCGAGAGCAAGTGACACCGAGAACGAGGACCTGTTCTGGGCCGTCCGCGGCGCCGGCGCGAACTTCGGCATCGTCACGGCATTCGAGTTCGAGGTCGACGAGGTTGCCGAAGTCGGGTGGGCCCAGTTCGTGATGGATGCCGGCGACACCGCGGATTTCCTGCAGAAATGGGGAGCCACGGTCGAGGCCGCACCTCGAGACACGACGAGCTTCCTCATTCTCGGCGCCCCGCGCCCCGATGAGCCGGCGATCGCAACGGTGATGACGATGGTCGACTCCGCTGATCCGGAAGTGATCGTGCAGCGGCTGCAGCCATTCGCTGATATCTCGCTCCTGCACCAGCAGTCGGTGCAGCTGACGACCTACCGGGCGGTCATCTCCAACGCGGCCGGGCAGAGCAATCAAGGTCAGGGCGAGCCCGTTTCCCGCTCGGGCTTTCTCGAGCACATTACGCCGGAGTTCGCCCGATCGGCCTCGCGGCTCATCCACAGCGGGGCGACTCACTTCTTCCAGGTGCGTTCCGTCGGTGGTGCGGTTTCTGACGTTGATCCGGATGCCACGGCGTATGCCCACAGGTCGGCGAACTTCTCCGTCGTGGCCTTCGCCTCGCGGCAGGAACGGCTGAATGCGCACTGGGCGGAGCTGTATCCGCACTTCGACGGGCTTTATTTGAGCTTCGAAACCGATCAGGATCCGGCGCGCATTGAAGACGCCTTCCCGCCGCGAACACTCGCTCGGCTTCGTCGTCTGAAAGCCGAGTACGACCCCAACAACCTGTTCAATGACAACTTCAACGTCGTCGATACCGAGATATGGAGCGCATCATGACGGATTACGGCCACGACCCGCTGTTTGGGGTCTTCATCACACCGACCAACCAGCCGGTCATGCACGCCGTGGATCTGGCGGTTGTCGCGGAGCGGGCGGGACTCGATCTCGTCACGTTCCAAGATCACCCGTACCAGCCGAGGTTCCATGACACCTGGACGCTGTTGTCGTACGTCGCAGCCCGCACCGAGCGCATCCGGGTGAGCGGAAACGTGCTCAACCTGCCTCTGCGGCAGCCGGCGGTCCTTGCTCGTAGCGCCGCGAGCCTCGATCTGCTCAGCGGCGGACGGTTTGAGCTGGGTATCGGCTCCGGCTCGTTCTGGGATGCGATCGAGGCGATGGGTGGACGCCGGCTCACTCCCGGTCAGGGCGTGCAGGCGCTGGACGAGGCGATCCAGATCATCCGAGGCATCTGGGATGCGGACGAGCGCGCAACTCTCCGGGTCGACGGCGAGTTCTATCAGGTCGCCGGAGCCAAGCGCGGGCCGGCTCCCGCTCACGACATCGGCGTGTGGATCGGTGCATACAAACCGCGGATGCTGCGCCTCACCGGCCGCGCGGGGGACGGGTGGCTCCCCTCACTGTCGTACATGCAGGGTGGGCCCTCGGACCTGACCGAGATGAACAAGTACATCGACGAGGGCGCCGAGCGTGCCGGTCGTGATCCGCGCGCGGTGCGTCGGCTGCTGAACATTTCGGGCCAGTTCTCGGCATCCGGTCGTGGCCTGTTCGTTGGGCCGCCGAGGGACTGGGCGGAGCAGGCCGCTGGCCTCACTCACGACTACGGGATCACCGGATTCATCCTCGCGACCGATGATGCGAACGTCATTGAATACTTTGCCGCTGAGGTTGCGCCGGCGGCGCGGGAACTCATCGCAGCGGAGCGCTGAGCGACTGCTGCGCAGCGCTGCGGCACACCCACACGCGCAAGGCTCCGTCAGTACCGACGGCGCCTTGCGCGCGTTCTCGAACGCTGTCGTCAGCGGCTATGCGATCGCATCGTCCTGGCGGGCGTGTGCGTGGGTGCTCCCGACTTCAGGAACGAGGCCGAAGTCGGTCAGCAGTTGGCCAATCTCCGTCTTGTCGAACTTGTTCACGAGATGACGCTCAACAAACTGACCTCCAGGGATCTGCAGCTCTGCGCCGTCGGCAAGGATCTTCGTGGCGTGCAGCAAGAACCGAAGATCGTAGGTCGAGTTGTACACCTCAGGGACCCCGCGCTCAACGCCCAGCAGCTCGTACGTCGCCTCCATGGCTGTGCGCACCGAGTACTCAGTGGTGAAGATGCAATCCCGCGTGGTCTCGGCGAACTGACCGATGAACGCGAAGTTGACGCTTCCTTCGGGCACGACGGCCGGACGGTCTCCCGCCTTGCGAGGCATGAAGAACGAGGTCACGTACGGCATCATCACCGGTACGGTCTTGGCGCCAGTCGCGGCCAGCTCAGGAATGTCCTCGACGGGAACGCCCATCTGGTACAGCCATTCCTGTGTGATCTCCTCTCCCGTGCAGTCCTGCAGAGCCTTCTTGACGTACGCCCCCGGTACCTCGACGAAGAGACCATAGACCCACACCACGATCTCATTGGGTTTCTGCGCCTTGAAGTGCGGCTGTCGGTTGACCGTCCAGCTCATGAGCCAGGGCGAGTCGCGCGCCGTGACGATGCCACCGGTGACGACCTTTCCGGAGAACGGGTCGCGTTCCGTGATTTTCTCGATGTATGCCGGGATGCGTGCATCCAGAGTCGTGACGGTCGCAGACTCCCATTTCGTCTTGTCGATGTCGCTAGTGAAGACCTCCGGCCGGCCGAAGTCCGGCGCCTTCGCGGCGATCTTCTTCCAGAGATCCCACGCGGGGGCAGGGCCGGTCTTAAGCGCGGCAGCAGTTTTGTGGTCGCCGTTGTCAGAGTTCTCGGTGAGCGATCCGATCGTGATCAGAGCCAGATCGTTGGCGCTGAGATCGACGCCACCAGGGGTTCCCTCCCGTACCCAATCGATTCGAGTCGCCTGCTTGATGCCGTCGCGGAACTCGAACTGGACATCGGTTACCGTGGTGGCGAATTGGAAAGTAACGCCTCGCTCTAGGAGCCACTTGTACATGGGGAGCACGAAAGACTCGTACTGGTTGTACTTCGTGAACTTCAAGGCGGACATATCGGGGAATCCACCGAGCTGGTGCACGAAACGGTGCAGATACAGCTTTATCTCCAGCGCGGAGTGCCATTCCTCGAAAGCGAACATCGTGCGCCAGTACAACCAGAAATTGCTGCCAAGAAACTCTTCGCTGAAGACCTCGTCGATGCGCTTGTCTTCCATGTCAGCGCGGGTGGCGAGGAACACGTTCACGACTTCCTTCTGCGCCTTCGAGCTCAATCCGAACTTGAAGTTGGTTCCAGCATCCTGGCCCTGTTTCTCAGTCACCCGCCGCTTGGTGAAGTTCGGGTCATCTTTGTTCAGCCAGTAGAACTCGTCGAGCACGCTGGCGCCGTCGATCTCGAGAGACGGCACAGACCGCAGGAGATCCCAGAGGCATTCCATATGGTCTTCCAGCTCACGGCCACCTCGGATCACAAAGCCCTTCTCGGGGTACTTGATGCCATCGAGAGCTCCTCCGGGAAGGCGGAGCTCTTCGAGGAGCGTGATCTTGTCGCCCTGCATATGGCCGTCACGGATCATAAAGATCGCGGCTGCCATGCTTCCGAGTCCCGCACCGACCAACCAGGCCGTCTTGTCATCGACGCCTTCAGGCTTGCGGGGCCGCGCAAATGCTTCGTAGTTTCCACTGCTGTAATGCATGGTGATTCACATCCCATTCGTTGTACCAGCGGGCTGGCGCCCACGAGGGACAGTTCACCCCCGATGCGCTCAGGCTAAAAGGAAGGCCAGAGCAAGTGGGGAAGATCTCCCATAGATCACCCTTCGCTTCATCCTCTTGACACCCCGCAAGCACCCGGCACAGAGGGTCGCATCACTTCATCAGTGTTGCGTCCACGCGGAACGCTCGCAGCGTCTTGTCCGTGACGACCACGAGCGAGGCGCCCATGGCGATCAATCCTGACGCCGCGATCATCGGCGCTGTGCCGGTGGCCGCGACGAAGACACCGATCAAGGGATTCACGATGAGTTGCGGGGCCAGTTGCGCGAATATCAGCAAGCTTTGGAACCGTGAGAGCATCGACGGCGGTGCGAGCAGGATGTATGTCGGGAAGACATGAGCGGTGAAGACCACGACTCCTACCCCGACCAGTGTTGTGCCGGCCGCCGCAACGATCCAACTCGATGCGATCGCGACGAGTCCGAGACCGGCGGCGACGACCAGCGGGCCTGCCGCCATAGGCCGCCACGCCTTGGATGCTGTGCCTCGCCATGAGAACCATGCGCCGCAGATGAGACCGCCGGCGATCCAGCCTGCTTCAATCAGTCCTGCCTCGGACGCCGACCATCCTCGCTCGCGGGCGGCAAGGGGAATTCCGAGCAGAACCGACGGGATCACTGCGCCAGCGACGATCGCCACGCATATCAGCAGCGCCGGCGCGCCATGGGTGGCTCTGGCAGTTGTGATGCCCGCGATGATCCCGCGAAGCGTGACGGTTGCTGACTCCGGCTTCTGTTCCCGAGGTGGGCGGATCAGCAGGAGCGTCGCCAGCATCACAACACCTGCCAGGACGTCGAGTAGAGCGATACCGCTCAACGCGATGATGCCGATGAGCAGCCCGCCAAGGGGTGGTGCGAGCGTCCGCGCGAGTTGGCTCGCCATGCCCACGCGCGCCATGGCTGCCCCGAGAGCATCGTCTGTGACGAAGAGCCGCGGGAAGACACCCGCTGCCGGGCGATGGAAAGCGGCGACCGTGCCGATCAGTGCGGCCGTGATCACCAACAGAGCGGGCGGAGCACCCCAGAACGTGACTGCAATGGCGAGGCATGCGCTGATGACCAGCATTCCGATCGTGCCGAAGATCATGACGAGGCGTGCTCCGAACCTGTCAGCGACCGCGCCGCCGAGAAGTCCCAGAAGCACCGAGGGAGCCACTGTCAGCGTGAGAACCGCGGATGCGACGTGTGGGCCGTATCCGGATGCTGTCCATGTCAACGCGAATGCGAGGACACTGGCACCGAGTTCCGAGCCGACTGTTGCCGCAACCCAGGCGTTGAACCCTCTCGGCATCCTGTGTGGCCTCATGCGCGACGCGGCATCACCAGAGCAGCGAAGTCCGGCTGGGCGGGGGAGCGCCACACCAGAGCCCGATCTTGTCCGCGTACATCACACGTGAGTTCGTGGCCGAGGACCGCTTCAACGATGCGTCTCAACGCGTGCGTAGAGATCTCAAGGGAGGGGAGTGAGTCGACCGCATATCCCGACACCGTCAAAGCGCCGGAGGAGAGTCTCGCGCATCCGCTCTCGGCGGCGAGGAGCACACTTTGATCCTCAGACTGCTCGGCAAGGCGCAGAACATCATCCCGTTGGAAAATTGCCCGGGTCGCAGACAAGGGGTCTGTGGCGAGAACCCGGTGCACGCTGGGGAAGCGGTCGGGCTTCGCGCTCAGGACGAGCTCCTCGCCCTGTAGGTCGCGGAATCGGCCGAGCTCGCTGATTGTGTGAGGGTCTCGCCCGGCCGGCACGTCGATGATGAGGTCGACCTCTTGCCGGGTTCGGACCCATTCCACTACCGTCGACGGCGAGATACGCACCCGGACGGACGGGCCGTCGATGACAGCGGGGAGATTTGTTCGCGTCAGCAGGATGTACCGATCAGTTGCCACGATCGCTACAGCGGCCGGTTCGACCTCAAGGAGTACACCGTCGAGGCCGCTTTCATCTCCGGCATCCAGGCTGGCAGGCATCACCTGCCTGATCGCGGATGCGAGCACCATCCCATCGAATCGGACTGTCGTGCGACGCGTGGGGTTCGTGTCCGCCTGCGCTCGCAGGCTGAGCTTCAGATCATCGACCAGAGCTCCGGCTGATTCGGCTCGCTCATGTGCCTCGGCAAGCCACTCATCCAGTATCGAGTCGGCGCTCGCCGCATCGTTCTCGAACACGGCCCTGATGCGTTCCAAGCGAAGCCCGGCGTCCCGCAGACGGCGAATCCAGATCGCACGCTGCTGCTGATCGAGCGCGTAGTACCGATACCCGGTGCGCTCTTCGACGTCGGCAGGTGAGAGCAGCCCGCTGTCTGCGTACTGGCGCAGAGCACTCGCGCTCAGCCCGACCGCTCGTGCGAATGTGCTGATCGTCTGAAGTGGTGGCTCTGCGCTCACTCGCCGTTGGAGGCCGTCAGACTCGCGAAACTGCGTCATAGACCCATGATCGACGTTCACCCCGGATGAAGGTCAAGAGGTTGTGCCGCCGCCATCGATCTGCGGTGGTGAGGGAATCCCTGAGCTTCCGGGCTCGTGCGCCGAATGCCTCAACGCGCACCACCGTCAATCACCCCACGCACCCGACGACGAATCGCACTGGCGGCACGGCCCATCGCGTCATCGATCGGGTCGTCTCGCAGCATGTACGTCCACGTTGCGGACGGTCTACGGAGCCCGAGTTCGGTGAGAGGATCCGCTCCGTCACCGACCTGCTGCATCCGATCGCGCACAGCCTCGTCCACTGCCGCGAAGAATCCGTCGAATTCGCGAAGCACGATGCGGTGGAATTCGTCGACCGGATTCTGTCCCGCGAGCTTGCGCAGGTGAATGCCGTCGCGAATCTCACTGAGCAGCGACAGATGCTGTTGCCACTGCTCATCAAGCGAGAAAAGAGTCACAAGTCGGCGTGTGTGATCAGATTCGGCCAACGCCTCCTCACGCACACGCAGCACCTTCTCGCGCTGCTTGCTGATCGCGCGGGTGTACTGCCATGTGCTGCGATGCCGATCCAATCGCACCGACTCTGCGATCGTCTGTGCCTGCTTTGCGATTCGTTCTCGTGTGGGAGCGTCAGTCGAGCCTCGTTCGATGCGACGTAGCGCGCCCTCGGTGGCGTTCGCCTGCACAAGCTCGTCCTCCAGAGCCGAAAAGAGCACGGTCGTCCCTGGATCCCCTTGCCGGCCGGCGCGCCCGCGCAACTGCAGATCGAGCCGAGCCGACGGATACAGTGCGGTTGAGATCACTGCCAGGCCACCGGTTTCCACGACTCGCTCGCGATCACGCTCGTCTGCCCCGCCGAGTCGGATGTCTGTTCCGCGACCGGACATCTGCGTCGAGATCGTCACCGCTCCGTATTCGCCCGCCCGAGCGATGATCGACGCCTCCTGAGTATCGTTGCGCGCATTCAGCACGCGTACCCCGAGCGATTGCGGCAACCGTGCGGCGGGTGCCTCGGACTCTGAAACGCTCTGGGTTCCGACGAGCACGGGTTGCCCCTCGCCGTGCCGGCGCAGAATCTCAACCACGACGGCCGCAGTCTTTTCTTCTTCGGTCACGAACACGCGCGCGGACAGATCCTGCCGGATGCTCGGCCGGTGCCGTTCGATGCGACCGGAATCGAGCTGATAGAACTCCTTCAGCTCCTCGGCGACGGGCAGGATAGTGCCGCTCATTCCGGCGAGTGATTGATACCGCAGCAACAGATCCTGCACGGTGATCTGGTCGAGGAGGATCCCCGGCGGTGTGATCGGCAGTTTCTCTTTCGCTTCAACAGCGGCGTGCAGGCCGTCCGGCCAACGCTGCAACTGCGCGATGCGACCCCGCGCCGTGTTGATCAGACGGATGCCGTCGGCTGAAACGAGGTAATCGACGTCGCGCTGGACGAGTTCCTGCGCGTGCAGGGCGAGATTCACCCGGGTGAGCAGGTCGCTGTGCTCTTCGTCGAAGAGGTTCACACCGCCGGCATGCTGCTCGACGAGGTCGATACCTGCATCAGTGAGCGAGACGGTTGAACGATCCGCGTCGGTCTCGAAATGGATGCCTCGCTGCAGGTGCGACACGAGCTCGGTGGCCTCGATCAGCGTCTCACCCGCCGCTTCGTCGGACCCGGCCAGTACCAGTGGTGTCATGCCCTCGTCGATCATCACGGCATCCGCTTCGTCAACGATGCCAACGTCGAACTGCGGATCCACGCGATCGTTGGGGTCCTCCACCTGACGGTCACGTAGTACGTCGTATCCGAGTTCGGAGAATGACGCGTAGACGACGTCCGCACGATACGCCGCGCGTCGCTCTTCAGCGTTTGCGGACTGTCCGACCGATGAGACTTCCAGACCGAGCAGGTGGAACATCGGCCGCATCCACTCGGCATCCCGCCGCGCCAGGTAGTCATTGACCGAGAGCACGTGAACATGCCGACCCTCGAGCGCGAACATCGCGGCGGCCATTGCGCCGGCGAGAGTCTTGCCTTCGCCGGTGTCCATCTCGACGGCAAGGCCGCTGTGCAATGCGGATGCCGCGGTGAGCTGTTCCTCGAATGGCGCGTAGCCGAGGCCGCGGGCGACTGCGTCACTGATCTTCGAGAGCAGTTCTTCGTCCGCCGGTGCGCGACGTAACGATGTAGATCCGGCGAATCCCAGCATCCGTGACGCCCACAGGGGGAGGCGACGACGCAGATCGAATTCCGTCGAATCTGTCCGGCGATAGGCCATGCGGCTCAGCCTACGCGTACGCTGGATGGCTCCTGACTGCGCGTCAGCGAGCATGGATGAGGGCGGAAGCAGTATGCGATCAACTGAACCGATACCGGGCAATCCGTGGCCGCATGACATGACATTCACGATTGATGATCGACCGACTGATCTCCTGGATTTGCTCTGGCTGCGGGAAGCGTATGAACTGCAGCCTCACGGGGATGACCTGCCGCCACTGTTGGTGGACACCCCGGCGGTTGTGGACGCCGTTATTAGTGCTGAAGTGCGCGCCGAATGGGAAGAGGCGTGGCCCCGTGTGTGGAACGCCGTCGCGGCGCACACTGGTGCCGAGGTCGATCACGGACTCTTCGAAGACTTGCAGCGCACCGCGGACGGATCTGCGCAGCGCACCGAACTGCTTCGCAGGATCATCGGCCCGACCTGGCAAGAAGAATTCGGCGGCGAGGCTTTCGACACTTCTTCCTACGACACCTGGGTGCAACGGGGGATCGACGCACACATGGCCAGCGTGCGGAAGAAGCTAGAGAACAGCCCTGAACGGCGAGATCTGACCGATCTCATTGCGGCGTGGCGCACAGGAGTGACCAAGATCGTCACGATCCCGTGCGAGGGCGAGTTCACGCGCAGGATCACTGCGAACGCTCTTCTCGTGACGGATGCGACGCGTGAAGACAGCGCCCGCTATCGCGTGGCGCTGGGCACTGTCAGCTGATCGTCGCCGCGCTCACGCGGGAAGGAAAACACGGCTGCGATCCGAATTCTGGCCGTGTTTTTCATCCCGCATCGGATGGACCGACGAGGATGACCCGCCCGAAAACAACAAAGGCCCGGCCTCCGAAGAGACCGGGCCAAACAGTGTGCCCCCGACTGGAATCGAACCAGCGACCTACGGTACCGGAAACCGGCGCTCTATCCACTGAGCTACGGAGGCGTACTGATCGACAATATCACTGGTCTACGTCGGGCTCCGCACCGCCGGCCTCGGTCACGGGAGCTGCGGCCATCTCGGCCAGCGCAGCCGCCACCTTCTCCGCGAGATAGTGGTGGCCATCCGTGGATGGATGCTTGTTGCCCAGCCCCACGTCAATCACGTCGAGGTAGTTCTTATCGGTGATCCATTCCTCCTGCACGGGGGAGATGTACCACCAGCCGCGCGCGGCGGCGAGGGCGGAGAGATCCCGATCGATCCGAGCAGTACCGACGCCGACCGGCAGTTCGTGCGGTGCAGGACCGAGAACCACGATTGCGGCATCCGGATACGTGGCCGCCAGAGCATCCCACGCGGCGGTCACCGCCTCGCGATATCCCTCCGCGCCTTGCTCGCGGTCGTTGATCGAACCCTGAATGATCACGAGGTCTGCGTCGAGCGTCAGGTCGAGTGCCGCGATGCGCTGGCCGAAGTCCGGACCATCCCACCCCGGCTTCAGATACCCGCTGCCGCGCACGCCATCTACGGTCGTGGTGCCGTCCAGCAAGTTTGCGAGGAGGTAGGCGTAGCCGAGAGTCGGCGCACTCGCGGCGGAGCCGTATGTCCACGAGTCGCCGAAGACCAGAACATCCGGATGCTCCGGCAGCGTGAGCGGCACCGGGGCGATGGCGACAACCTCTTCAGACGCGAGGACCGGCACATCGATCGGGCCGGGAATCCACGGCCGCCAGACGCCCAGTGCGACGGCAGATACAGCCGTGACAAGCACGACGACCAGCGCTGCTGCGCGCGCCCTGCGCCGCGTCGTCCCCAGAGCCATGGCATGAGGGTAAGCGATCGGCCGAGTATCACCAACTCGGCGAGGAAAAATGGGGCCTCGACGCGCCGTAGACTTGATGGGCTATGAACCCCGATACTCTCGCTGCAGCCATCTTCGCCGTCGTCACGCCGATCGCGGCATCGCTGCGACCCGACGAAGCCCTTGACCTCGATGCCGCCGATGTGGTGCTGGAACGTCCGCGTAACCGCGACCACGGCGACTGGGCATCGAACATCGCGATGCGTCTCGCCAAGAAGCTCGGCACGAACCCGCGCGAACTCGCTCAGCGCATCGCTGACGAGGTCGCATCGATCGAGGGCGTCGCGAGCGCTGAGGTGGCCGGTCCTGGGTTTATCAACTTCCGACTCGACGCCGCGGCAGCAGGGGTGCTTGCCAAGACGATCGTCGAAGCCGGCGCCGCATACGGCACCAACAGTTCGCAGCAGGGGCTCAGCGTGAACGTCGAGTTCGTCTCGGCGAACCCCACCGGACCGCTGCACATCGCCCACACCCGCTGGGCGGCCCTGGGCGACTCGATTGTGCGTCTGCTGCTCGCCAGCGGCGCGAACGCTGTCCGCGAGTACTACATCAATGATGCTGGCGCTCAGATGCAGCGCTTCGCCTCGTCCATCGTGGCGGCCGCGAAGGGCGAGCCGACGCCCGAGGGTGGTTACCCGGGGGAGTACATCGCCACCCTCGCCGGTCGCGTTCTCGAGGCGCGCCCCGATCTGCTCGACCTGCCGGATGCTGAGCAGATGACTGCGGCTGAGGACCTGGCTTACGAGTTCCAGCTCGCCGAGATCAAGAACTCTCTCGACCGCTTTAACGTGCCGTTCGACGCCTGGTTCTCCGAGCGCACGCTGCACGCGAAGGATGCTTCGGGCACCAGCCTGATCGACCAGGCGGTCGACCGATTGCGCGAGCAGGGTCATGTCTTCGATCTGGACGGCGCCGTCTGGGTGCGCACCACCGACTTCGGAGACGACAAGGATCGTGTCATCCGCCGTTCGAACGGCGAGTACACGTACTTCGCCGCGGATGCCGCCTACTACTTGAACAAGGGTGACCGCGGCTTCGAGAACAAGATCTATCTGCTGGGCGCGGACCACCACGGTTACGTACACCGCCTCAAGGCCATCGCCGGTGCCGCGGGTCAGGACCCGGCGAAGAACGTCGAGGTGCTGATCGGCCAGATGGTGTCGATCAACGGTGCTCGCCTCTCTAAGCGCGCCGGCAACATCATCGAGATGGACGACCTGCTCGACTGGCTCGGTACCGACGCACTGCGCTACTCGCTGGAGCGTTCACCCGCCGACTCGCCGCTTGACCTCGACCCGGAGCTCTTGCAGAAGCGCACGAACGATAACCCGGTCTTCTACGTGCAGTACGCCCACGCGCGCACGCACAACGTCGGCCGCAACGCCGCTGACTCGGGAGTCGACCGCTCCGAGTTCGCTCCGGAAACGCTGACGCACGAGTCCGAGTCCGCACTGCTGGGTGCCCTGCAGGAGTTCCCGCGCATCGTCGCCTTCGCAGCCGAGGTGCGTGAGCCGCACCGCGTCGCGCGCTACCTGGAAGAGCTCGCGGGCCTCTACCACCGCTGGTACGACAGCTGCCGGGTTACGCCGCTCAGCGACGACCCGATCGAGAGCGTGCACCGCACCCGCCTGTGGCTGAATGACGCCACAGGTCAAGTGCTGCGCAATGGCCTCGACCTGCTCGGCGTCTCCGCACCCGAGCGGATGTAGCTCAGCGCCTGTAACCCGGCGATTGTAACCAGGAGTGCGCTCGAGCGGCCAGGATGGTCTCATGAGCGATGAGAACCCCACCATGCCGTATCCGGACACCTCGGTGGAGCATCCAACGCTCGTCATCCCCGACAGTGATTTGCCCAAGGCGTCGAAGAGGCGCCGTCGGCGCTGGCCGTGGGTGGTGCTGATCATTGTCGTGGTGATCGCCGTCCTCGTCGTCGTGGCCGAACTCGTTGCTCGCGCCGTCCTGCCAGGAATCGTGCGCGGCATCGTCATCGAACAGCTCGAACTTCCCGCCGATCAGCAGCTCGACGTCGATGCATCCGGCATCCTGCTGCCGCAGCTCATCGGGGGAGGTCTCGACGAGCTCCACCTGTCGACCGAGCAAGTCACCATCGGCGGGATCACCGGCGCGGTAGACGTCACGGCATCTGGAATCCAATTTGATGGTGGCGACCTCGCCGCCGCGAGCGGCACAGTGCGCATCGATCAGGAGCAGTTCACCGCGCTCGTCGCGGCAGCTGATCTGCCGATCGACGAGATCACGTTCGCCGCCCCCGATGTCACGGCATCCGGGAGCTTCAGCGTTCTTGGCCTTCCGATCCCGGTGGCGCTGACCGTGAAGCCGGGGGTGGATGCCGGTGAGCTGCTGTTGACGCCGATCGAACTTCAGGTCGCCGGTCTGACACTGAACGCGGCCCAGATTGCCGATCGCTTCGGCGATATCGCCGGGCAGCTCACCCAGCCGCAACGAATCTGCATCGCCGATCAGCTGCCGGCAGGAGTCACCGTGACGGGGCTGTCAATCGATGGTTCCGAGGCCGTCATCGACATCGACGTCGACGGGGCGATCGTGACCGACGAGTCGCTGCAACAGAACGGCGTGTGCGGCTAGGCACCCCGCTCCTCGGCTTCCGCTGCTTCGGCGGCGCGTAGCGCCTTGGTCGCAATCATCACGTCTTGCCTGGCACGCTGTACGCGTCGCTGGGTGAAGCTGCGTGCTCCCTCACGGGCGGACACACGATCGCGCTCCTCCTCAGCGAACGTGGTGATGTAGGCACAGGCGATGAGGATCACCTGCGCACTGAGGTTGAGCCAGATCAGCAACGCCAGGAGCGAGGCGAATGACGCCAGCAGCGGGTTGGAGGTGGCACCTCCCACGAACAGGCTCGACAACTGCTGCAGCACGAGCAGACCGACGGCGCCGAGCAACGCCCCTGACCACACCGCACGCGCAGAGACCCGCTGACCGGACAGCAGCCGGAACACACCGAAGATCAGCACGGCATCCAATGCGAAGACGATGAACAGCGACACGAGCCGAACGCCCCAGACAGCACCCGCGGCATCCGCGGGAAGGCCGAGCAGATCTGTCACGAAGCTGATCCCGATCCCGACCGCGAAAGTCATCGCGGCCGCCACGATGAATGACAGCCCGATCCCGACTGCCAAGGCAAGATTTCGCAGGATTACCCAGAGCCAGAAGGTGTCATCGAGTATGACTCCGCCGATCGTGCGCACCGCCGTACGTAGAGACCCGATCGCACCGAGCGCCGCGCCGACCAGAGCGACCAGCGAGATGATGCCCGCGATGGAGAGCCCACTCGGAGCCGGGATGGATGTCGGATCCTCGACGACGCCACCCGGTCCCAGCAGTCCAGGAACGGCAGAGTCGACGGCGGAGATGATTGCATCCCACGCCGACTCGTTCCCCGCCAGCCAGATCGCCGCGATAGAGAACCCGAGCAGAACGGCGGCGAACACGCTGAACAGCGCGCGATAGGTGATGCTGTCGGCGAGCATCGCGCCGCGTCTTTCGGAGTGCAACAGGTAAGCGCGCACGATCCTGCGCGCGAGCGCCCAGGCGATCACGGACTTGATCAACATCGCGATTCCACCGGGCTTGTTCTGCTGCTCGGATTCACTGTTCTGCGTGGAGTGCATAACCTCACCGTAATGATTCGACGCGCGGATGGGCGAGGGGCGTTCGGATGCGAGTGGCTTCTTCGAGTTGCCATAGAATCGGGGCAACCTCGAATGGCGTGATCTGGCCCGAGGCTCCCTCCCACGATTGGTGCTCTGTGCTTTCTGATGCAGACTCGCTCGCCCCGGACTGGCTCATCGAACCTGACGATGCCAACGACCTCGCAGCCGGCGTATGGCCGGCATCCGCGAGTCGCGATGCTGACGGGGTCCTCATGCTCGGTGGAGCGACGGCCGTGGAGCTTGTCCGCGACCACGGCACGCCGCTGCTCGTGCTCGACGAAGACGAGATACGAGCTCGGGCTCGTGCCTTCCACGAGTCCTTCACCGCGGCCGCTGCCGCGCATGGTACAACGGCCCGCGTGTACTACGCGGGCAAAGCATTCCTTTCGACCGCCATCGCCCGTTGGGTGACCGAAGAAGGTCTCAACGTCGATGTCTGCACGCGCGGTGAGCTCGAAGTGGCTCTCGCCGCAGACGTCGAACCCGCCCGGATCGGCTTTCACGGCAACAACAAGTCCGTGAGCGAAATTGAACGTGCAGTGTCGGTCGGAATCGGCACGATCATCATCGACAGTGCGATCGAGGTCGAACGGATCGCTGCTGCTGCCAGCCGCCTCGGTGTCGTGCAGCGCGTGCTCGTTCGTGTCAACAGCGGCGTGCACGCCGAAACCCATGACTTCCTCGCGACGGCTCACGAGGACCAGAAGTTTGGGATGGTCTTCGCGGATGCCGAGGCTGTTGTCGCGCGCGTGCGGGAACTGCCCAGCCTGGAGTTCCTCGGCCTGCACTGCCATATCGGTTCGCAGATCTTCGGTGTCGCCGGCTTCCGTGAGTCCGCATCGCGCGTGCTCGAGCTGCACGAGCGGCTGCTCGCCGGCGGTGAGGTTCCGCTGTTGAACCTCGGCGGCGGCTTCGGTATCGCGTACACGAGAGTCGATGACCCGACGCCCATCGAGCAGCTCGCTGCAGAAATCGTCGCCGCGGTCGCGGAGGGGTGCGCAGCACGCGGCATCCCCGTGCCGATCCTCGCATTCGAACCAGGGCGGGCAATCGTCGGAACCGCCGGTGTCACTCTGTACGACGTGGGCACGACCAAGGATGTGCGTCTCGACTCGGGCGCAAACCGTCTGTACGTGAGCGTCGACGGTGGAATGAGCGACAACGCCCGCACTGCGCTTTACGGCGCCCAGTACTCGGCTCGCATCGCCTCACGTCTCGGCGTCCATGCTCCGGTGCTGACACGTGTTGTCGGTAAGCACTGTGAGTCCGGCGACATCGTCGTCGATCATGAATATCTCCCGGGTGATATCACTCCGGGTGATCTGCTGGCAGTTCCGGCGACCGGTGCCTACTGCGCCTCGCTGGCCAGCAACTACAACCATGTCCCTCGTCCCGCGATCGTCGCGGTCTCAGGCGGTACTTCTCGCGTCATCGTGCGCGGCGAGAGCCTTGATGACCTGCTGGCACGCGATACCGGGATCCGCACGAACGAAGGAACACGATGACCTACCTCCAAGGGAGCAATGTGACACAGTACCGACGACTTCGGGTGGCGCTGCTCGGCGCTGGAGCTGTGGGCTCACAGGTCGCTGATCTGTTGCTGCGCCACGGTGACGAACTGGCAGACCGTGCCGGCGCAATTCTCGAGCTCGCAGGCATCGCCGTGCGCGATGTCGATGCGCCGCGCGATGTGGACCTCCCGAAGGAGCTGTTCACGACAGACGCGGAGAGCCTGATCGTCGGCAGCGACATCGTGATCGAACTGATGGGCGGCATCGAGCCGGCCCGCGCGAATCTTCTGCTGGCATTGAGCTCCGGCGCCGACGTCGTCACTGCCAACAAGGCACTGCTCGCCACGCACGGCACCGAGCTGTTCGAAGCAGCCGATCAGGTGGGTGCTTCGGTGCACTACGAGGCCGCTGCAGCGGGAGCCATCCCGATCATCCGTCCGCTGCGCGACTCGCTCGCGGGCGACCGAGTCGTGCGTCTGATGGGCATCGTCAATGGCACCACGAACTACATCCTTGACCGTATGGACACCGAGGGTGCTGACTTCGCCGAGGTGCTCGCCGACGCGCAGCGCCTGGGCTATGCCGAGTCTGACCCGACTGCCGATGTCGAGGGGTATGACGCCGCGCAGAAGGCCGCGATCTTGGCATCCCTCGCTTTCCACACCGCCGTTCCGCTCGACGCGGTGCACCGTGAGGGCATCACTGAGATCACGCCATCCATGATCGAAGAGGCTCGTGCGGCGGGCTTCGTCATCAAGCTGCTCGCGGTGTGCGAACGGGTCGACGTGAACGGTACGGAGTCGATCTCAGTACGCGTGTACCCCGCACTGGTCTCTCGCACGCACCCGTTGGCCTCAGTGCACGGGGCGAACAACGCGGTGTTCGTCGAGGCGGAAGCGGCTGGCTCGCTGATGTTCTACGGCGCTGGCGCCGGTGGGGTGCAAACCGCATCGGCAGTTCTGGGTGACGTCGTCTCGGCAGCGCGCCGGCACATCGCCGGTGGCGTCGGGGTGGGGGAGTCCACCAGGGCTAATCTGCCGACCGTGCCGATCGGGCACGTCATCACTCGCTACCAGATCACACTCGAAGTCTCTGACCAGCCTGGTGTTCTCGCGTCGATCGCGGGCATCCTCAGCGATGGCGGCGTCTCGGTCGCGACTCTTGTGCAGACGATCGAGTCGGAAGATGACCCGTTCGCACGTCTTATCATCGGCACGCACCGCGCGACCGAGCAGGCGTTGAGTGCCGCCGTCGAGCGTCTGTCGTCGAGCGCTGTCGTCGAGCGCGTCGTTTCCGTGCTGCGTGTGGAGGGTGAGTGATGGCCGCTGACGCTCTGCGCGTCGTGCAGGTGCAGGTGCCGGCCACGAGCGCGAATCTCGGCCCTGGCTTCGATACGCTCGGCCTGGCGCTGAGCGTCTACGACGAGCTGACCGTATCAGCGCTGTCGAGTGATCGACTCGAGATTGAGGTCACCGGCTCGGGTGCATCCGAGATTGCCCGTGATGAGTCGAACTTGGTGTTCCGTTCGATCGAGCACGTCTACAAGGACGTCGGTCGTGAGATGCCTGGTCTGCGCATCGATGCCCGCAACGGTGTGCCGCACGGGCGCGGCCTCGGATCTTCCGGCGCGGCCGTAACTGCGGGTGTACTGGCGGCCAAGGGCCTTCTTGAGGGTGACGTCGATTTCACTGACGCCGACCTGCTGCGTCTGGCAACTGAGCTGGAGGGCCACCCAGACAACGTGGCGCCCGCGCTGTTCGGCGGCCTCACGATCGCGTGGACCGGGGAACGCGGCCCGCAGCACAAGAAACTGCTGGTGCACCGCGGTGTCGCACCGCTCGTGTTCGTTCCAGAGCGCACGATGTCGACGACACTGGCTCGTTCACTGCAGCCTCCGCAGGTCTCAAGAGAGGATGCTGTCTTCAACGTGTCGCGTTCCGCGCTGTTGATAGCCGCCCTCACACAGAGCCCAGAGCTCCTGCTCGATGCGACCGCAGATCGTTTGCATCAGGACTACCGCGCCGAAGCCATGCCGGAGACACACCGACTGGTCACGGCGCTGCGCGCGGCCGGATTCGCTGCGGTCGTCTCGGGTGCGGGCCCCAGCGTGCTCGTCCTCGCGGATGGCCCTGGCAATCGCCAGCACGCAGTGGAGCTCGCCGATTCCGTTACTGACACCCCGTGGGACGCCCTCATGCTGGCCGTTGACGTACGTGGTGGTACAGTAAGGGATCGAGCGGAGGGCTACACGTAATTTCGTGAATCTGGCCCCCATCGCAATTCTGCGAGATCCGCACAGAACCCCAGAACCGCTTTCAACGTTCTGGCTGGCAGTCACCAAGTTCCTGCCTGTGCGATTGCGCGCAGCACCCGTTGTGCGCGATACATGCTCATTTCCCGCGACATATAAGGGAGTACTCGTGGAGAATTTCTCCGAGACCCAGAACGACTCGGCAGCAAACGCGGCCGAGGCACCCACTACAGCGGCCGTTGCTGCTCCGCCACGCAAGCGCGCTCCGCGCCGTGCCACAACCGCCACTGCGGCGGCCAAGGCTGAGCAGGCGGCAACTGCAGCACCTGCCGCCGAGGCACCTGCTGCTGCGCCGGCCACTGCCGACGCACCTGCGGCTGACGCACCTGCGGCTGACGCAGCACCGAAGGCGAAGGCACCTCGCCGCAGTCGGGCGAAGAAGGCTGATGTCGCACCCGCGGTGGATGCTGACGCTTCCTCCACCGCGACCGACGGCGCCGCCGCTGACACATCCTCAGCTTCCAAGTCGTCAGCTGCCAAGTCGTCAGCTGCCAAGAAGACCGCATCGGATGCGCCGGCATCGCACAGTGCAGCATCCGACAGCGTTGCCGAGGCACCGGTCGAAGCCGCGCCGAAGACGCCCGCTCGTGGTCGCCGCAAGAAGGCTGACCCCGTCGCCGAAGCCGCACCGGCTGAGGAAAAGTCTGCCGACAACGCGTCGAGCGACACTGCGGCCGCTGCAACGACTGCAGACACTGCATCCACTGCATCCACTGACGGTGCCACGGACGACAAGCCCGCCGATAACGCTCCGACCGCAAGGTCGGGCCGCGGCCGCAGGGGTGCCCAGGGCGCCAAGACTGAGCAGGCGGATTCGTCCGACACGAAGCAGTCTGACGACACGACCTCTGACAAGTCTGATGCCGGTGACAACGGCTCCGACTCGAACGACGGCGATGAGGGTTCCAGCCGTAGCCGTAGCCGCAACCGCAACCGCAACCGTGGACGCGGCCAGAACGGTGGCCAGGACACCCCGCAGAACGCTCCCGCTGACGACGACAACGGCAACGCCCGCGGTCGCCAGCGCAACAAGCGCCGCAGCGGTGGAGCATCCGACGAGTTCGACACCGAGTTCGGCGAGGACGACGTCCTCATTCCGATCGCCGGCATCCTCGACGTGCTCGACAACTACGCATTCGTGCGCACCACGGGTTACCTCGCCGGTGCCAGCGACGTCTACGTCTCGCTCGGTCAGGTGAAGAAGTACAACCTGCGAAAGGGCGACGCGATCGTCGGCGCCATCAAGCAGCCGCGCGAGAACGAGCAGCAAGGCCGCCAGAAGTACAACGCTCTGGTCAAGGTTGATTCGATCAACGGCCTGTCTGTCGAAGACGCGGCCACTCGTGTCGAGTTCGGCGAGCTCACTCCGCTGTACCCGCAGGAACGCCTGCGGCTGGAGACGGCACCCGAGAAGCTGACGCAGCGGATCATCGACCTGGTTGCTCCGATCGGCAAGGGCCAGCGTGGCCTGATCGTCGCGCCGCCCAAGGCCGGCAAGACGATCGTGCTGCAGCAGATCGCCAACGCGATCGCGCAGAACAACCCTGAGGTTCACCTCATGGTCGTGCTTGTAGATGAGCGTCCTGAAGAGGTCACCGACATGGAGCGCACGGTGAAGGGTGAGGTCATCGCCTCCACCTTCGACCGTCCGGCCGAAGATCACGTCACGGTCGCCGAGCTCGCCATCGAGCGCGCAAAGCGTCTCGTGGAGCTTGGCCGCGACGTCGTCGTGCTGCTCGACTCGATCACCCGCCTCGGCCGCGCCTACAACATCGCAACGCCCACCTCAGGCCGCGTGCTCTCCGGTGGCGTGGATGCCGCAGCGCTCTACCCGCCGAAGCGTTTCTTCGGTGCCGCACGCAACATCGAGAACGGTGGATCGCTCACGATTCTTGCCACGGCACTCGTGGAGACCGGCTCCAAGATGGACGACGTCATCTTCGAGGAGTTCAAGGGCACCGGAAACAGCGAACTGCGTCTTTCTCGTCAGCTCGCCGACAAGCGCATCTTCCCGGCCGTCGACATCAACGCGTCGTCTACTCGCCGTGAAGAGATGCTGCTCTCGGCCGATGAGGTCAAGATCACCTGGAAGCTTCGTCGCGCACTTGCGGGCCTTGACCAGCAGCAGGCCCTCGAGGTCGTGCTGGGCAAGCTCAAGGAGACGCAGTCGAACGTCGAGTTCCTCGTGCAGATGCAGAAGTCGATGCCTGCTCCCGTGGCCGGTGGCTCCAGCCACAGCCATGAGAACAACATCCGCTGAGCTGACACTGATCGGAGCATAGGCGTGTTCGAGTCTGTTCAAGCGCTGATCGACGAACACCGCCAGGTTCAGGAGGAACTCTCCGACCCGGCGGTGCACGCCGATGCTGCACGCGCCAAGCGTGTCAACCGTCGCTATGCCGAACTGAGCCGGATCGTTGCCGCCTACGATTCCTGGGCGGCAGCATCCGCCGATCTGGCTGCTGCGCGTGAATTCGCCAAAGAAGATGACGCCTTCGCTGCGGAGGTGCCCGACCTCGAACAGGGCCTGGCGCGCTCCCAGGAGAAGCTGCGTCGCCTCTTGATTCCGCGTGACCCTGATGACGCTCGTGATGTCATCTTGGAGATCAAGGGTGGTGAGGGTGGTGCGGAGAGCGCACTCTTCGCCGGCGATCTGCTGCGGATGTACAGCCAGTACGCGGCTCACAAGGGCTGGAAGACGGAACTGCTGGAGCAAAACGAGTCTGACCTCGGTGGCTACAAAGATGTTCAGATCGCGATCAAGGGGTCATCTTCGGATCCCGCGCAGGGCGTTTGGGCACATTTGAAGTACGAGGGCGGCGTGCACAGAGTGCAGCGCGTGCCAGCGACAGAGTCGCAGGGGCGCATCCACACCTCGACGACCGGTGTGCTGGTCTTTCCTGAGGTTGATGAGCCTGAAGAGGTCTTGATCAGTCAGAACGATTTGAAGATTGACGTGTTCCGCTCGTCTGGCCCTGGTGGCCAGTCGGTCAACACGACTGACTCCGCGGTGCGCATCACGCATCTGCCGACCGGCATCGTCGTGTCTATGCAGAATGAGAAATCGCAACTGCAAAACCGCGAGGCCGGAATGCGCGTGCTTCGTGCACGCATCCTCGCGAAACGGCAGGAAGAGCTGGATGCCGCGGCATCCGACGCCCGTAAATCGCAGATTCGAGGCATGGACCGCTCCGAACGCATTCGCACGTACAACTTTCCGGAGAACCGGATTGCGGATCACCGCACCGGGTTCAAGGCATACAACCTCGACCAGGTGATGGACGGCGCACTCGACCCGATCATCGAGAGTGCGATCCAGGCGGACGAAGAAGCACGTCTCGCCGCAATCGGCTCCGTTTCCTGACGACGTAGGCGTGCAGCGCTAGGCTCAGGACGTGATCACACTCCTGTTCCGCTCCCTCACCTATCTCGTCTCTGCGGCGATCGGGCTCATCGTCGCCGATCTCGTGCTGGAAGGCTTCCAGATCGAGTGGGACAAGTGGTGGGGATTCGTCATCTGCATCGCTATCTTCGCGGTCCTGCAGAGCGTCCTCAGCCCGTGGATCGCAAAGCTCGCTGACCGTTACGCGCCCGTGTTGATGGGCGGAATCGGCATCTTCTCCACGCTGGTCGCCCTGATTGTCGTCGTGCTGCTGCCCATCGGCGGACTGCGTATCAGCGGCATCGCCGCATGGATCCTCGGCGCGGTCATCGTCTGGATGATCACAGCGCTGGGATCGATTCTGCTGCCGCTGATCTTCCTCAAGCGCAAGGTGTCCGAGCGTCGCAGCAAGCGCTGACCGGCTCAGGACGCGCCACGCGCTGAGCCACGCGGCGCTAGGGGTCAGATCGAGTAGTCGGCGGCGATGCGCAGTGCACTGAAATCGTCGTGGCCGCTGCGTCGATGTGCGCGGGCCGGTACGCCGACCAGGATGCTGTCTTCCGGTGCATCCTTCGTGACGACGGCGTTCGCTCCGACCACGGTGTTCCGACCGACCAGGATGGGCCCCAGCAGCTTTGCACCAGAGCCCACCACGACGCCGTTCGCCAGGGTCGGATGCCGTTTCCCAGTCGCATCCTGCGTTCGGCCGCCGAGCGTGACGCCGTGGTACAGCATGACGTCGTCGCCGATCTCTGCGGTCTCGCCGATGACGATGCCCATACCGTGGTCGATGAAGAACCGTCTGCCGATCTTGGCGCCCGGGTGTATCTCGACGCCGGTGAGCCAGCGAGCGAACTGCGAATTGGCGCGCGCAAGGAAACGCAGCTTACGACGCCACAGGCCGTGCGAAACGCGATGCGCCCAGATGGCATGTAACCCGGGATATAGCAGCCCGATCTCGAGCCCGGTGCGCGCTGCGGGGTCACGAAGGCGGGCGGAGGCGATATCCTCGCGCATTCGGCCGATCATGCGCTCAACCCTCGCGCAGGTCCTCGAACAGGGCGGTGGAGATGTAGCGCTCACCCGTGTCAGGCATGATCACGACAATCGTCTTGCCTGCGTTCTCGGGGCGTGCGGCGACCTGCAGCGCAGCGGAGAGTGCAGCGCCGGAAGACATTCCGACCAGCAGACCTTCCTTCGACGCGAGTTCACGAGCCAGGCGCAGTGATTCGTCGAACTCGACCGCGATCACCTCATCGAGAACCTCACGGTCGAGCACTGCGGGCACGAAGTTCGGGCCGATGCCCTGAATCTTGTGCGGGCCGGGGTGTCCTTCGGTGAGGACGGGGGAGTCCTTGGGCTCAACGGCGATGACCTGGACATCGGGCTTCGCTGCTTTGAGCGCCTGACCGGTGCCGGTCACTGTGCCGCCGGTGCCAACGCCGGCGATGAAGATGTCGATGTTGCCTCCCGTATCCCGCAAGATCTCCTGCGCCGTGGTGTCACGGTGGATCTGCGGATTTGCCGCGTTCTCGAACTGCTTGATCCAGACAGCGCCGGGCGTCTCGGCAACGATCTTCTTGGTCTCTTCGATGGCGCCACTCATCCCCGTAGTCGGGTCGGTGAGCACGACCTCCGCACCGTATGCCTTGAGCAGCACGCGCCGCTCCTTCGACATGGATGCCGGCATCGTCAGAATGACCTTGTAACCGCGGGCGGCGCCGACCATCGCTAGTGCGATGCCCGTGTTTCCACTGGTGGACTCGACGATCGTCCCACCCGGCTTCAGCTCGCCAGAGGCTTCGGCTGCGTTGATCATGGCGATGCCGATGCGATCCTTGACGCTGCCAGCCGGGTTGTATGACTCCAGCTTGGCCAGAATCGTCACATCAAGGCCCTCCGTCACATGGTTCAGGCGAACCAACGGCGTGTTGCCGAAAGCGGTGGTGATGTCGGAATGGATGCCGGTCATGGGCCAGGTCCTTCGCTCGGGGAACGGTGCGTGACAAAGCCTATGCGAGTACATACGGGCATGGGGCATTGTGACGCAGGAGAGTCACGCTCACACCGTACGCTGGAGGGATGCCTGAACAGACCCTCGCCGCCGTTGTGCGCTCTGCCGCAGAGCGGCTGGCGGCCGCCGGTGTGACCGATCCACTTGTCGATGCGGAACTGCTTGTGGGCCACCTGCGGGGTCTGCGCCGCGGAGAAGTGCAGGCTGCCATCGTGCGCGGCGACACTCTTGACGAGCAGGAGGCTGAGACATTCGAGGCACTGGTCGTCAGGCGCGCTGCGCGCGAGCCATTGCAGCATCTCACCGGTGTGGCGCCATTCCGCTACCTTGAACTGGCTGTCGGCCCCGGCGTCTTCGTACCGCGGCCGGAGACGGAGATCGTCGCGCAGTTCGCGATCGATGCGCTGTTGAACGCTCCCGATCCGGAGCCGATCGGAGTTGACCTGTGCACCGGAAGTGGAGCGATTGCGTTGGCGATGGCGAGCGAGGTTCCGCATTCGCGCGTCTTCGCCGTCGAACTCTCGCCTGATGCGCATGCATGGGCCGCGCGCAACACCGCCGATGCCGAGAATCTCACTCTCGTGCACGGTGATCTCGCCGACACGCTCGACGAGATCGACGGGACGGTAGCCGTCGTGATTTCGAACCCTCCCTATGTTCCGGATGAAGCGATCCCGCGTGATCCCGAGGTGCGGCTGTTTGACCCGGCCATGGCACTGTACGGCGGGCCGGACGGCCTGGATATCGTGCGTGTGCTTAGCACCAGAGCCTTGCGGCTGCTGCGTCCTGGCGGGCTTCTGGTCATCGAGCATGGTGAGTTGCAGGGGGAGGAGATTCGTACTCTGCTCGCCACGGACGGCTGGCGTGCGCCGACCACTCATCTCGATCTCACCCGTCGAGATCGCGCGACGACGGCGCTGCGCCCATGATGGCGTAGCCATGCCGCGTTCGCCGGTGCACGTAGACTGTGGAGGTCATGTCCTCTGTCTTCGATTGCCGCGATGAGGCACAGTTGCTTGCCGGAATGCGCCACGCTCGTCAGGCGATTGCCCGCGGTGAGCTCATCGTCCTGCCCACAGATACCGTCTACGGTGTCGCCGCCGATGCGTTCGCGCCGGCGGCCGTCAGGCGACTGCTTGAGGTTAAGGGGCGTGGACGCAGTCAGCCGCCGCCCGTGCTGGTCGCGAACCAGTCAGCGTTGGCGGCTCTCGTGGAGTCGATTCCCGAGCCGGTGCAGCGTCTGGTAGACGAGTTCTGGCCCGGCGGGCTGACCATTGTTCTTCCTGCGCAGCCCTCGCTGTCGTGGGACCTCGGTGACACGCTCGGCACGGTCGCCGTGCGCATGCCGGATCTGCGTCTTGCGCTGGAATTGCTTGAAGAGACCGGCCCACTGGCCGTTTCCAGCGCGAATCTCACGGGCAAAGCAGCAGCGGTGTCCGCTGCGGATGCCCAGCGGATGCTGAAGGACGGTGTCTCGGTGTACCTCGACGCAGGATTCAGCGAGACCGGTATCGCCTCGACGATCATCGATGCGACCTCTCTTGTTCGTCGTGGCCCGGATGACCCCACCGAACCGCGTGTGCGCATACTGCGTGAGGGAGCGATCTCCCGGCAACAGTTGGAAAGCATCATCGGTGATCTGCTGGAGCCCGCTCCTGAGCTGGCACCTGAGCCCGATCGCGGGGGCGAATCTTTGGCTGAGCCGGATCCGTCGTCGGATGGCACGGCGTGAAGCAGTACCTCTTCACGATCATCCTCACCGCGACCGTCACGCTCGTGATGTCGTGGGTGGTCTGGCAACTCAGTCTTCGCTTCAAGCTCTATCCCGGCATCCGCGAACGCGATGTGCACACGACCCCGACGCCGAGACTCGGCGGTGTGGCGATGCTGCTCGGAATCGCAGCCGCCATCGGAGTTTCATCGGCGAATCCGTTCTTCAGCATCATGTGGGTGCCGCCGCAGACGATGTGGGCGGTGCTGGGAGCAGCGGTGCTCATCGCCGTCGTCGGTGTGATCGACGATCTGTGGGATCTCGACTGGATGATCAAGCTGGGAGCACAGTTCCTTGCTGCCGGCATCATCACTGTGGTCGGAGGCCTGCAGATCCTCGCGCTGCCGTTGGGCGACATGATCATCTTCTCGAGCTGGCTGAGCATCGCAGTCACGATGTTCGCGATCGTGATCGTCATGAACGCCGTCAACTTCATCGACGGTCTCGACGGCCTCGTCGCGGGCGTCTGCCTGATCGCGAACGGCGTGTTCTTCGCCTACTCGTACATCCTCACGCGCGACACCGGCGCCAGCAGCTACTTCAACCTGGCGACATTCCTCGCTGCGGTGGTGATCGGTGCCTGCATCGGATTCCTGCCGTTGAACTGGAGCCCGGCGAAACTGTTCATGGGCGACTCGGGTGCACTCGTCCTGGGGCTGCTGATGGCCACCTCCGCGATCGTGCTGACGGGCCAGATGTCTTCCAGCGCGATGAACCCTGAGGAGTTCGGTCGTTCGCAGTTGCTGGGGGCGTTCATTCCGATCCTGCTCCCACTCGTGGTCGTCATGCTGCCGCTGCTCGACTTCGGGCTTGCGGTGTTCCGTCGCATGCGGGCGGGGAAATCACCGTTCTCCCCGGACCGCAAGCATCTGCATCATCGGATGCTCGACCTCGGGCATCGCGACCGGGATGCCGTCCTGATCTTCTATGCCTGGACAGCAGTGATCTCACTCGCGGTTCTGCTGATGTACGTGGGCACGAGCGAGGACTGGCCGGGGCAGTATCTGCCCGGCGTTGCCTTCGGAGTGATCGGAATCGCCGCCTGCCTCGTTGTCACCCTTCTTCCCACCCACAGAGCGCCCAGCGCGCCCACCGAGCCGACACCCTCCTTGGAGACCCGATGAGCGACACACCCGAACATAAGACCCCCGCGATCACCCCAATGCTGCGGAAGGTGCTGATCTGGACGGGGATAGCAGCCATCGTGCTGATCATCCTCGGCGGTGGCATCGGATTCCTCACCGTCGGCACAGACGGCCTGTGGAGCGGACTGACCGGTGTCGGTCTTGCCATCTTCTTCCTCGCACTCACCCCGCTGAGCGTGCTGATCGCCAACCGCTGGTACGGCAAGGAGATGTTCGCCACGGTGTTCTTCGGCATCGTGATGGGCGGCTGGCTGCTCAAGCTCGTGCTGTTCATCGTCGCGATCGTCATTCTGCGCGACCAGACGTGGGTTGTCCCGCTGATCATCTTCCTCTCGCTCATGGCGGGCGTCCTGGTCAGCCTTGCGATCGATGTGTTCGCCTTCACGACGATGCGGATGTCCTACGCATCAGACGTTTCTCTTCCGGAAACCAATCCCGAAGAGCCGGAAATTAGCTCTGATAAGCCCGAAACTGGCGCTGAGAAGCTGGAAATTCGCCCCGAGGACCACAACGATTCGTGAGCCTGGGAAAATCTTGATAGTCTAAATCTGAGTTCGCTGGGCAAGCTTTCGCGTCGTGTGAAATGCTCTGATTCAGCTAGAACTCCTCACCCAAACGTCGCCTCGATCTTGATCGGCGCCCCGAAGCTGGAGCAACGTTGACTCACGCCACGAGCCTCCTCGTCCGATTCGCAACGGATGAATTCCACCCACCGTCGATCTCAGAGTTCTTCCCGGAGATCCTCTTCAGTATCGGCCCGCTCTCGGTGCATCGCATTCACCTGGTGCAGTTCCTCGCCACCCTTGCCGTCGTCCTGATCCTCTGGCTCGGCACGCGCAAGCTCAAGTTGGTCCCCGGCCGCGGCCAGGGCGTCATCGAGATGCTCTTCGACCTCGTGCGCGTCAACATCGCTCACGACATGATTGGCAAGAAAGACGGCGACCGTTTCCTGCCGTTGCTGACCACGATCTTCTTCATGGTCCTGTTCTTCAACATCACAGGTGTCATCCCGTTCTTGAACATCGCGGGAACGAGCATCATTGCGGTGCCGTTGTTGTTGGCCGTCATCTCATACTTCACCTTCATTTACGCAGGTGTGCGCAAGAGCCCGTTGGGCTTCATCCGCAACTCGCTCTTCCCCCCTGGGGTTCCGCCGGCTCTGTACATCATCGTCGCGCCGCTGGAGTTCATCTCGACCTTCATCGTTCGACCGGTCACGCTCACGCTGCGACTGCTGATGAACATGATGGTCGGCCACCTGATGCTGGTGCTGTTCTTCGCGGCGACCCAGTTCTTCATCTTCTCGATGGGCGGCTTCTGGACGGTACTGGGTGCGGGCACGCTCGCATTCGGCTTCGCGTTCACGGCCTTCGAGATCCTGGTGGCTTTCCTCCAGGCATACGTCTTCACTATCCTCACCGCGGTCTACATTCAGCTCGCAGTCGCGGACGAACACTAATCGGGGCGCTTCGGCCCCCTCAATGAAAGGAAGAATCCGTGGATTCTGTTTCTGTTCTCGCCCAGATCAACATTGACATCACCGGCTCGATCGCCAACATCGGCTACGGTCTCGCGGCCATCGGTCCGGCCATCGGTGTGGGTATCGTCGTCGGTAAGACGATCGAGGGCGTCGCACGCCAGCCTGAGCTGTCCGGCAAGCTCCAGGGCACCATGTGGATCGGTATCGCCTTCACCGAGGCGCTTGCGTTCGTCGGTATCGGCGTGGCGTTCCTCTTCGGCTACTGATCCGTTCCCACCACACGTAAGGAGACAGGATGCTGAACGCTCTTGTCACGCTCGCAGCCGAAGAAGCGGAGCACAACCCGCTTCTTCCGGCGATGTACGACATCGTCTGGTCCGCGGTTTGCTTCGTCATCATCCTGGTCGTGGCCTGGAAGGTCGCGCTTCCGAACGTGGCGAAGATGCTCGACGAGCGGTCCGCCGCGATCGAGGGCAACATCGCCAAGGCTGATGAAGCTCAGAAGCAGGCGGAAGTGGCTCTCGAGGAGTACACCCGTCAGCTCGCTGAGGCGCGCACCGAGGCCGGTGAGATCCGTGAGGCTGCCCGTGAGGACGGCAAGAAGATCGTCGCCGAGGCGAAGGATGCTGCGACCACTGAGGCCGCACGTGTCACCGTCGCAGCTCAGGCTCAGATCGAAGCAGAGCGCCAGACGACGCTCGTCGCGCTTCGCTCTGAGGTGGGCACGCTCGCCATCGACCTCGCCGGTGGCGTGGTTGGCGAGACGCTCTCGGACGACGCCCGTGCGACCGCTGTTGTCGACCGCTTCCTCGCCGACCTTGAGGCAGCAGAAAAGGCGGCCAAGTAATGGGCAGCGCGACCACTCAAGCACTCGCGGCTTCGACGGCGGCCCTCGCTCAGGCGAAGGGCGTCACCCTCGACACGGCCGGTGAGCTCTTCACCGTGGCGCGTCTGGTGGGCGAATCCGGACAGCTGAGCGGCGCGCTTGCCGACCCGGCTGCTCCCGCAGGTCTGCGGGAGCAGGTCGTGACCTCGGTATTCAGTGGCACGTCGGATGTCACGCGCCAACTGGTCACTGCTGCCGTCAGTCAGCGGTGGTCCGATGCCGACGGCCTTATCGCCGGCATCGAGGAACTCGCGATCCGCGCTGCGGCTATCGCTGAGCCCAAGGCAGATATCGAGGGGGAGCTTTTCTCCTTCCTTCGCATCATCGCCGCCAATGCAGAACTCGAGCTTGCGCTCGGCGGACGCCTGGGCGATAACACCGCGAAGGGCGGCCTCGTCGAGACGCTGCTCGGTGGCAAGGTAAGTGCTCCGACCACGCTGATCGTCTCGTCGCTGGTGCGCCAGCCGCGTGGCCGCCGGGTGCGTCAGCTCCTGAACCGAGCGATGAAGATCGTCTCGGCACAGGGTGGGCGCATCGTTGCCACTGTGCACACCGCATCACCGCTGTCAGCTGCTCAGCGCACTCGCCTCGGCGAGTCGCTGGCGAAGCGCTACGACGGCCAGATCTCGATCAACGAGGTCATCGACCCCACTGTCGTGGGCGGACTGCGAGTGCAGGTCGCCGACGACGTCATCGACGGCAGCATCTCCGCGCGGCTCGCCGAACTTCGACAGAAGCTCGCGGGCTAATACGATTTCGCGCGGGGAACCGCGCAGACTCTCTCAATACAAAGGGAAGACAATGGCAGAACTATCGATCAGCCCCGACGTCATCCGCGACGCGCTGAAGGACTTCGCCGCTGCGTACGAGCCCACAGGCGCCGCAGCGACCGAGGTCGGCACAGTCGTGGATGCCGCTGATGGCATCGCCCACATCGAGGGCCTGCCCGGCGTCATGGCGAACGAGCTCCTGACGTTCGCCAACGGCACGCAGGGCCTCGCACTGAACCTTGACGAGCACCAGATCGGTACCGTGGTGCTCGGTGACTTCTCCGGCATCCAGGCGGGCCAGGAAGTTCGCCGTACCGGCGAAGTGCTCTCCGTTCCCGTCGGTGACGGTTACCTGGGCCGCGTCGTCGACGCGCTCGGAAACCCGATCGACGGTCTCGGTGCGATCGCTTCGGAAGGTCGTCGCGAGCTCGAGCTCCAGGCACCTGGTGTCATGCAGCGTAAGAGCGTGCACGAGCCGATGCAGACCGGCATCAAGGCGATCGACGCGATGATCCCCGTCGGCCGTGGCCAGCGCCAGCTGATCATCGGTGACCGCCAGACCGGCAAGACGGCCATCGCGATCGACACGATCATCAACCAGAAGGACAACTGGGCCTCCGGCGACACGAACAAGCAGGTTCGCTGCATCTACGTCGCCATCGGCCAGAAGGGCTCCACGATCGCTTCCGTCAAGGGTGCGCTCGAGGACGCCGGTGCGCTTGAGTACACGACGATCGTCGCTGCTCCCGCATCCGACGCTGCCGGCTTCAAGTACATCGCTCCCTACACGGGTTCTGCGATCGGTCAGCACTGGATGTACGCGGGCAAGCATGTCCTCATCATCTTCGATGACCTGTCGAAGCAGGCCGAGGCTTACCGCGCCGTTTCGCTGCTTCTTCGTCGTCCGCCGGGCCGCGAGGCATACCCGGGTGACGTCTTCTACCTGCACTCTCGTCTGCTCGAGCGTTGCGCGAAGCTGTCCGACGAGCTCGGTGCCGGTTCGATGACGGGTCTGCCCATCATCGAGACCAAGGCCAACGACGTCTCTGCGTACATCCCGACCAACGTGATCTCGATCACCGATGGCCAGATCTTCCTGCAGTCCGACCTCTTCAACGCCAACCAGCGTCCAGCGGTCGATGTGGGCATCTCGGTCTCGCGAGTCGGTGGTGACGCTCAGGTCAAGAGCATCAAGAAGGTCTCCGGAACGCTGAAGATCGAGCTTGCGCAGTACCGCTCGCTTGAGGCCTTCGCGATGTTCGCGAGCGACCTTGACGCGACTTCGCGTCGTCAGCTCGACCGTGGCGCGCGTTTGACCGAGCTGCTCAAGCAGCCGCAGTACTCGCCGTACCCGGTTGAAGACCAGGTCGTGTCGATCTGGGCCGGTACCAACGGAAAGCTCGACAAGATCGAGGTCTCCGATGTGCTGCGCTTTGAGCGCGAGCTTCTCGACCACCTGCGTCGCAACACCAAGGTGCTCGACACCCTGCGTGAGACGAACGTTCTCTCTGACGACACCGTTGCCGAGCTCAACAAGCAGGTGGACGCGTTCATCCTTGAGTTCCAGGGCGGCAACGGCAAGTCCATCGGTGCCGTTGGCAACGAGGCGCACGCTGCGGCTGAGGCGGAAGACGTCAACCAGGAGAAGATCGTCAAGGGTCGTCGCGCGTAATCGCGTGAGGAACGGAAAACATGGGCGCTCAACTCAAGGTCTATAAGCAGAAGATTTCTTCTGCTCAGACGACCAAGAAGATCACGAAGGCGATGGAACTCATCGCGGCTTCGCGTATTCAGAAGGCGATGGCGCGTGTTCGCGCGTCGTCGCCCTTCGCGCGCGCCGTGACTCAGGCCGTCTCTGCCGTCGCGACATATTCCAATGTCGACCACCCGCTCACCCGTGAGCCAGAGACGATCACGCGCTCCGCCGTCGTGGTCTTCTCCTCGGACCGCGGCCTTGCCGGTGCCTTCAACTCGCAGATTCTTCGCGAGGCGATGGAACTGGGTGAGCTCATCCGCTCACAGGGCAGCGAGCCGGTGTACTTCCTCGTCGGACGCAAGGCCGTCGGGTACTTCCAGTTCCGTGGCATCAAGGCTGCGGCCGAATGGACGGGCGACACCGATACTCCGCAGTTCAAGACTGCGGAGGAGATCTCGGCGTCACTGCTCGAGGCGTTCAACCGTGGCGGCGACGATGGCGGTGTGGATGAACTCCACCTCGTCTACAACCGCTTCGTCAGCATGATGACGCAGACGCCCGAGACTGTGCGCCTGCTTCCGTTGGAGATCGTGGAGAACGAAGCTGCGGTCGAACCGAGTGGAGCGGTGTACCCGCTCTACGAGTTCGAACCGGATGCCGAGACCGTGCTTGACGCGATCCTGCCGGTGTACATCCAGAGCAGGGTCTTCAACGCCCTGTTGCAGTCGTCGGCCGCCAAGCAGGCCGCGACGCAGAAGGCGATGAAGTCGGCCAGCGACAACGCTGACAAGCTCATCACCGACTACACCCGTCTGCGCAACAACGCGCGTCAGGCGGAGATCACGCAGCAGATCGCTGAGATCGTCGGCGGTGCCGACGCCCTCTCCTCGAGCAAATAGACCATCAAGAAAGAGACGAAGATATGACCCCCACCGCCACAGCTGAGGCTGGGACCGCGGTCGTCGGGCGCGTCGCACGCGTCACGGGCCCGGTCGTCGACATCGAGTTCCCGCACGACTCGATTCCTGACATCTACAACGCGCTGAAGACCACCATCGTCATCGGCGAGGAGTCGACCGAGATCACCCTCGAGGTTGCACAGCACCTCGGCGACGATCTGATCCGCGCTATCGCATTGAAGCCCACCGACGGCATCGTCCGCGGCCAGGAAGTGCGCGACACCGGTGAGCCGATCTCGGTTCCCGTCGGTGACGTCACAAAGGGCCGGGTCTTCAACGTGATCGGCGAGGTGCTCAACGCCGAGCCTGGCGAGCAGATCGAGATCACCGAGCGGTGGCCGATCCACCGTCAGGCTCCGCCCTTCGACCAGCTTGAGTCGAAGACGCAGATGTTCGAGACCGGCATCAAGTCGATCGACCTTCTCACCCCGTACGTGCTGGGTGGAAAGATTGGACTCTTCGGTGGTGCAGGTGTCGGTAAGACCGTCCTCATCCAGGAGATGATCCAGCGTGTCGCTCAGAACCACGGTGGTGTCTCCGTGTTCGCGGGTGTCGGCGAGCGTACCCGTGAGGGCAACGACCTGATCCACGAGATGGAAGAGGCCGGTGTCTTCGACAAGACCGCCCTCGTCTTCGGCCAGATGGATGAGCCGCCGGGAACGCGTCTGCGCGTCGCCCTTTCGGCTCTGACGATGGCGGAGTACTTCCGTGACGTGCAGAAGCAGGACGTGCTGTTGTTCATTGACAACATCTTCCGCTTCACGCAGGCCGGTTCCGAGGTATCCACGCTGCTGGGTCGTATGCCCTCCGCTGTGGGTTACCAGCCGAACCTCGCCGACGAGATGGGCCTCCTTCAGGAGCGCATCACCTCGACCCGTGGCCACTCGATCACCTCGCTGCAGGCGATCTACGTCCCCGCCGACGACTACACCGACCCGGCTCCGGCCACGACGTTCGCGCACCTTGACGCAACGACTGAGCTCAGCCGTGCGATCGCGTCGAAGGGCCTGTACCCGGCCATCGACCCGCTGACGTCGACCTCGCGCATCATGGACCCCCGCTACCTAGGCGAGGACCACTACCGCGTTGCGACCACGGTCAAGCAGATCCTCCAGAAGAACAAGGAGCTGCAGGAGATCATCGCCATCCTCGGTGTCGATGAGCTCTCTGAGGAAGACAAGATCGTCGTGTCGCGTGCACGTCGCATCGAGCAGTTCCTCTCGCAGAACACCTACATGGCGAAGAAGTTCACCGGTGTTGAGGGCTCGACGGTTCCGCTCAAGGAGACCATCGCGTCGTTCGACGCGATTGCCAAGGGCGAGTTCGACCACGTGGCTGAGCAGGCATTCTTCAACGTCGGCGGCATCGGCGACGTGGAAGAGAAGTGGGCTCAGATCCAGAAGGACAACGGCTGATCATGGCGCTCAATGTCAGCCTCGTCTCTGCAGACGCGGAGATCTGGACGGGACAAGCGACACTCGTCGTCGCCAAGACCGTCGAGGGTGAGATCGGCATCATGACCGGCCACGAGCCGATCCTGGCCATCCTCGCTGAGGGCCAGGTACGCATCACCCAGCTGGACGGTACCAAGGTGCTCGCCAACGCTCAGGATGGTTTCCTCTCCATGGAGGGAAACCAGCTGACGGTTGTCGCGGGTAACGCGGCGCTCATCGCCTGAAACAACTCATCGCGGACGCGTCCGCCCATCATCCTTGAGATGTTGGGCGGGCGCGTTCTCGCCTGTGGAGCTCATGAAGATCCTGCTTCCTCCCTCTGAGACCAAGCGCGCCGGTGGCAGTGCAAAGCCGCTCGCCTTCGAGGCTCTCGCGTTGCCAGTGTTGTCCGCACAGCGCGTTGCCGTCGCCGACGCGCTCATCGCGTTGGCACAGGATCCCGTCGAGGCGCGCCGCGTGCTCAAGCTGAGCGATCGACAACTCGGCGATATCGAACACAACGCGGCGTTGCGCTCCGCGCCCACGATGCCGGCGATCGATCGTTATACCGGTGTGTTGTACGACGCGCTGGATGCTACGGCACTCGACGCCAAGGCACGGCGCTGGCTCGGGCAGCACGTGTGGATTCACTCGGCGCCGTTCGGCCCGATCGGCGCGCTCGACCGCATCCCCGCATACCGGCTCGCCGCAGGAACCTCCCTGCCCGGTGTGCCGCCATTGCGCCGGCACTGGGCGGATGCGACATCCGCGGCGATGGCACAAGAGGAAACGTCCTTCATCCTCGATTTGCGCAGCGAGGCGTATGTCGCACTCGGTCCGTTGCCGGCATCCCTTCCCTCCGCGTACGTGCGGGTAGTCACAGAGCACGGACGCGCCCTCAATCACTTCAACAAGAAGGCGAAGGGGGAGTTGGTTCGTGCGTTGTCTGAAGATCGCCCACGTGTGCGGGGGTTCAGCTCTTTGCAGGAGTGGGCGGCCACGAGAGGAATCATCATTCGTTCGGGGGAGCAGCTCGGAGTTATCGAGCTCGTCGTCGCGTCCTGATCCGACACGGCGAGGCAGACGGGTGCGCTGGCCCAACAGGCACGCTAATGTGTGTCACGCGACGCGGAATGCGTCGCTCACTCCATGGAGGGGCTAATGGACTCTTACTACAACGACAGCGGCGCTGCGGCGGCCGTGCTGGTCGTGATGATGCTGTTCGGCTTTATTTTCGCCATCGCCGGATATGTGCTGACTTCGCTGTTCCTGATGAAGATCTTCGAAAAGGCCGGTGTTCAGGGCAAATGGCGCGCGTGGGTCCCGGTGTACAACGCGATGGTCTTCCTCAAGCTCGGTGACATGAGCCCCTGGCTGATTCTGTACGGTGTCGGTGCAACGATTCTGCTCGGCTGGGTTCCGGTCATCGGCCAGATCGTCGGCATCGCCGCCGGTGTGCTCATGGTCCTCGCCGCATACCGCGTGGGTCAGAAGCTGCAGAAGGAGGGCGCATGGGTCGTTCTCTACATCTTCCTGTCTGTCATCTGGCTCGGCATCAACGCCTTCGACAAGTCTCGATGGAACACGCAGATTCCTCCTGCCCCGTGGGCCGGTAACGCGTTCTTCGGCGACCGCACGGTCTGGGATGGCGTTCCGGTTCAGTCCTCAGCACAGGCCGCTCCCGGCTACGGAGCAGTGCCTCAGGGCTACGGTGGCGCACCGCAGGGCTACGCGCCGCCGCAGGGTTACCAGCCGCCAGCAGCTCCTGGCTACCAGCAGCCGGCAACCCCCGGATACCAGCCTCCGGCCGCACCGGCCACGCCTCCCGCAGCCCCGGCGGCTCCGGCAGTGCCTCCCGTGACACCGCCGCCGGCCGCGCCGGGGACGCCCCCGGCACCGCCCACCGCGCCGCCTGCCGCGCCGCCGGTTCCGCCCGCACCGCCGGCCGACCCGACTCAGCCGTCTGCGTGATGGGTTGAGCTCTGCCAGCAGAGCTCAAGGTCGGCTGCAAGCCTGAACGAAGGACTCTCGATTTGATCGAGGGTCCTTCGTCGTTTTGCCGTCCATACTCCGATAACGTTGATGCATGGTCATGTCGCAGCGACTCAGCGCACACAGTGCACAGTTCCACTACGATGTCTGATTATCCTGCGGCTACCCGAATCGCCGCTTTCACCCCGGAGGCTTCCTTTGTCTGAGACGACTACGCACACTCAACGCGTTGTCGTCGCCGACGGTGATGAGGTCGTTCTGACGTGGGCGGGGATCACCGACACTGGCCGTCGCCGTGACAACAACCAGGACGCGTTTCTTGCCCAGTATCCGCTGTTCGTCGTCGCTGACGGTATGGGCGGCCATGCGGGCGGCGAGGTAGCCAGTCAGAGCACGATCGCTCAGTTGCAGGAAGTCGTCGACTCAGGTTCGGTGACGACCAGTGCGATCGAGCGTGCACTCGAACGGGCCGTCGCAGACATCGCGTCGCATCCGGAGACCACGGACGAGGGTACCGGAACGACGCTGACCGGCATTTTCCTCGAATCATCCGCAGACGAACCACGGTGGGTGTCGCTGAATATCGGTGACTCGCGGGTATACCTGCTGCGCGAAGAGCGCCTGGTGCAGGTCACGACGGATCATTCCGTGGTTCAGGAGCTGATCAGTTCTGGCAAACTCAGCCCAGAAGAGGCGGAGAGTCACCCCTACAGCAACGTCATCACCCGTGCCGTCGGCGCCAGCGAACTCAACGCCCCTGACTACCTCGGCATCGAGGTTCTCGACGGCGACCGTTTCGTCATCTGCTCGGACGGGTTGACCAAAGAGCTCACCGATTACGGCATCCAGCACTTCTTGCGAGAGCAGTCGGATCCGGCAGCCGCAGTGGATGCGATGCTGGCGGCGGCACTGGAGAACGGCGGGCGTGACAACGTGACGCTGATCATCGTAAAAGTGACTCGTACCGGGACAGGAATTGTCACCGACGAGGTTGTCACATCGGTGATCCCGACCGTCGATGACTCTTCCTCCACAGCGGAGCAGTCCGCCGAATAGTCCGGCAGGGCTGTGCACAACGGCATCCGTCGATATCGGATGCCGTGCAATAGGGGGTATGGACCTCGAACCGCTGACGCTTCCTGCTGGAGCCGCAGCACCCCGCAAACAGCCGGTGCCCGTGCTCGCAGCCGTCGTGCCGATCGCTGCGGGTGTTGTGCTGTGGCTGGTCACAGGATCGATCTTCTCGTTGTGCTTCGCCGCTCTCGGTCCGTTGATGATCGGCGCCTCTCTGCTGGACGGCCTGCGAACTAAACGTCGCGATCGGCGAACAGCCGCAGAGGATGAGACTGCCGGGTGGCGACGTGCCGAGCAGGAGCTGCGGCGGCGGCACCAGCGGGAGCGCCGAGAGCTGCGACGCGTGCATCCGGATGCGGCGGCGAGCATACAAGATCCGCCGCTTCGCGACCTCCAGTCGGTCGACGACACCACACCATTGGTCATCGGTGCAGGGTCGCAGCGCAGTGCGTTGCGGGTCACGGGAGATGAGAGCGAACGGGCTCGAACTTTCCGAGAACGCGCGGCCAACGTCACCGACGTTCCTATCGTCGTGGCGATGCGGCGCGGTGTCTGCTTCCGAGGCCCGACACCGATAGCGTCGGCCGCCGCGCGAGCTCTCATCGTTCAGCTTTGCCTGCGGCATGCTCCGGCGCAGCTCGCGTTGGTGGGCAACGGCCTGGAGCCACTGGGGCTCAATGGATTTCCCCATGCCGGGCGGCCTCGTCGTGGTGCGTGGCGACTCGCCGTGGTTCTGGGAGAGGGTGATGACGCGGATGCCTCGGCTCAGGTGCGGGTATGCGGCGTTGGAGGCGATGTGCCAGAGGGGGTGACAACGGTTGTGGATTGCACCGGCCCCGCGCATGCGCGCCTTCGAACCGGCGCCGGCGTCGAGGAGATCGCGATGGAGTGTCTCTCTCGGGCGCAGGCCGTGGCCATCGCGTCCAGCAGCGTCGAACGAGAAGGTGATGTCGCGCAGTTGCCAGACAGCGTCGCCCTGGCAGATCTGATGATGACGTCAGTTGATGACGCGCAGGGGCTTCGCGCCGCGATTGGACGCACGGAGAGCGCGGACGTCATCCTCGATCTCGTCGAGGACGGCCCACACGCCATCGTGACCGGGATGACGGGGTCAGGCAAGAGCGAACTTCTTGTCACGTGGATCGCGGCGATGGCCAGATCGCACGGTCCAGAAGAAGTGGCATTCGTGCTCGCTGACTTCAAAGGCGGGACGGCTTTCGATCCATTGCGGGCGCTGCCGCATGTGGCCGCGGTGATGACCGATCTCGATGAAGAAGGCGCCAGGCGCGGTGTGCAGAGTCTCACGGCCGAGCTGCGACGCCGAGAGGCGGTTCTTGCAGAGCTGGGTGCGCGCAACATCGCTGAAGCACACGGGCAGTTGCCACGCCTGGTGATCGTGGTCGACGAGTTCGCTGCACTCTTGCAGGAGCATCCCGATCTGGGGGCGGTGTTCACTGACATCGCGGCTCGAGGGCGAGCGCTGGGCATGCACTTGATCCTCGGCACGCAGCGTGCGGCAGGTGTAATCCGTGACGCTCTGGCTGCGAACTGTCCGCTGCGAGTGAGCCTGCGCGTGACAGAGGCGGCTGACAGTCGCCTCGTCATCGGATCAGATCACGCGGCTGAGCTTCCGGGCGGATCCGGCTCACGCGGACTCGCGTTCGTGCGTCGCCCGCAAGACTCGGAGGCTGTAGCCGTCCGCATCGCGCTGGCGGGGGCCGCAGATCTACGCGGAGCCGCAGCGCGGTGGGAGAGCGCAGCGGAACCCGCGAGTCCGTGGCTGCCGTCGCTTCCTGCGCAGCTCACCCTGGACGAGCTGCGTAACGGGACTGTCCCTGACGGCTCGCTGTTCCTCGGGCTCGTGGACGAACCAGAGCGACAACGCCAAACGCCGAGAATGCTGCGTCCTGGTATTGACCGTGGCATCGCGGTGATCGGTGGCAGCGGATCAGGCAGGTCAAGCGTGTTGCGGGCGCTGGCCGCGCAGAGTGACCGGTACGTCCTGATTCCTGCTGATCCTGAGCGTGCGTGGGATGCTGTCGCGGAGCTTGCCGAAGGAGGCCAGGGGAGCGCGGATCTTGTTCTGTGCGATGATCTCGACCAGCTGACGGCATCGTTCCCTGTCGAGCACGCGCAGGTGTTCATCGATCGCTTCGAGAAGCTGGTGCGCTCTGCTGCCGTGCGTGGATGCACAGTCGTGGTCACCACCGGGCGCGCGTCCGGGCAGAACGCTCGCGTCGTAGACGCCCTGCCGACGCGGATGTTCCTGAGGATGGGCACCAAGATGGAGCACCTCGCAGCAGGCGGCGACAACGACGGCTACCGCCGCGACCGACCGGCGGGGCGTGCGCGCATCGACGAACTTGAGCTGCAGATCGCGTGGAGCCCGGATGCGGCGACCGCTCTCTCAACGGATGCGAGTGACACCGCCACTCGCACGTGGACGCCGGCCGCCGCGCTCGTCGGGGTCATCGCGCCCGGGGTGCGTCGTGTCGTCGAGTGCCTGCGCGGGGCGTTCCCAGAATACGTAGTGGTGCCGGTGAGCGATCGTAGTCCGGACCCAGCCGCGTTGCCGCAGCAAGGGTCGGCAGTTTCGTTGTCATCACGCCCGGTGCCGACGATCCTGGTCGGCGATGCCGAGAGCTGGCAGCGGCAGTTCGCTCAGTGGCAACGCATCCGGGTCGAAGGAGAGATGCTGATCCTCGCCGAGTGCCAGAGCGAGCTCCGGTCCCTGGCTGGATGGCGCGAGCTGCCACCCTATGCCGAGACGCATATGGGACGAGCCTGGGCTCTCCACGACGGTGCGTCACCACAACGTGTGATCGTTCCAGGGCTGAACGGACGGTGAGGGTGTCAGCCCCTCAGATTCCGGCGCCGGGACGGATCATCCCGACGTCGATCCCTCCGCCGAGGACAGTGAGGGGAAGAGCTGTGGCGAGCACGGCGACATCCGCCTCGCTGAGCGCCCCGGTACGAGCGAGTAGCGTAGCCGCCACGATCGTTGACGCCCGCGACGAACCATCGAGCATCTTCAACGCGACAGTGGCGCCGTTCGGGGCAACCATGACCATGATTCCCTCGGCGCCACCCTTGGCGAACACTCCGAGAGTCTCAATCGCGACCGTGTCCGGTTTGCCTGGGCCTTCGATGGTCCACGGGTTCTCCTTGACGGCGCGGACGAGAGTGCCGGCAACGCGGTGCAGTGCGAACGGCGAACGCTCGGAGGCCGTGCCGATGCGGTGGATGCCACGGGCGAGACCTGAAAGCGTCATGGCGTGCACGGGGGCACCGCAACCGTCCACAGAGGTGTGGGCGATCTTCTCGCCGGTCAGTCGCTCGACAACTTCGCGGATGTGCAGCTGTAGCGGGTGTGAGAGGTCGAGATATCCTTCGACCGGCCAGCCGGTTGCTACGCAGGCGCGCAGCATCGCTGCATGCTTACCGGAGCAGTTCATACGAATACGCGTTTGCTGGCCGTGCTCGCGGACGAGTTCGTCACGGCTGGCGCTGTCACTAGGCCATGCCGATGGGCACGCCAGGTCGTCTTCGGTGAGGCCACCTGCCATGAGCACCTCACGCACGACATCGGCATGCCGATCGGTGCCGACGTGGCTTGCCGTCGCGAGGGCGAGCTGCTCACCGGCCAGATCTGCACCGGCCGTGATGCACGCAACGGCCTGCAGCGGCTTCAGGCTGGAGCGGGGGAGGATCAGCGCGTCGGTGTTCCCCAGCTTTCGGAGAACCTCTCCGTCAGGAGAGAGCACGATCGCCGCCCCCGAGTGGCGGGATTCAATGAGCCCGCTTCGTTCGACGACGGCAAGTTCGACAGCATCCGCGACAGTGAGAGTCTCCAGCACCTCACAAGCCTAGCCCCGTCGGCTTTCGCCATGATGGTGGCGCACCGTGCCAGACTGACGCCATGAAGCTCGGCGAACATCATTACGCACTCACGGCGACGTGGGACGGCAATCGAGGCAGTGGCACCAGCGGGTACAGAGACTACTCCCGAGACGTCACGATCGCGGTCGAGGGCAAGCCGCAGCTGCTGGCATCGGCAGACAGACCATTTCGAGGTGATCCGCAGCGCTGGAATCCTGAGGACCTGCTGCTGGCCGCGCTGTCGGAGTGTCACCTGCTGTCCTACCTGCACGCGTGCGTGACTGCCGGTGTCGTCGTGGTCGCCTACCGCGACAGTGCGAGCGGTGTGATGACCGAGGACGGCAATAGCGGAGGCGCGTTCACCGACGTCCTGCTCCGGCCGCAGGTTGTCGTGGCCGACGCATCGATGATTGACGCAGCTCAGCGTGCGCACGATGACGCACACCGTATGTGCTTCATTGCGAACTCGGTGAACTTCCCGGTACGCCACGAAGCGACCATCACAGCGGTGGCGTAGGGTCAGCGCCGTTCGTGGGGCAGAGCCTGTTTGATCTTCTCGAGCGCGCCCTGCGCAGGCGGCTCGTTGTAGACGCCGGCGAGTTCCTGACCGCTGAGCGCGTGGATCGCCGTCATGATCTGATCGGTGGCGAGGCGGCGCGCTTTGCCGCTTGTGGAGGGGCCGTGCACTGACACATCGATCGGATCACCGAATCGGACGGTGATCCGCTTCGTCATCGACGGCATCTTGGCGTCCCTCGGCATCACCGTGTCGGTGTCGATGAGGCCGACCGGAACCACCGGTGCGCCTGTCTGCAGAGCGAGGAAGGCGACGCCGGTGCGCCCCTTGTAAAGCCGTCCGTCTGAGGAGCGGGTGCCCTCCGGGTAGAGCGCGACGGCCAGCCCCTCATCAAGCAGCTGCCGCTGCTGGTCCAGCGCGTTGAGCGCCGCTTGACCCGCACCACGGCGAACGGGGATCGCGCCGATCGATTGGAAGAACTTGCGCATCATCGTGCCGCGGAACCCGGTTCCTTCGAAGTACGTCGATTTTGCCAGGAAATGCACCGGGCGGGGTGCGGCGACGGGAATCGCGATCGAGTCGATGAAAGACAGATGGTTGCTTGCAAAGATCACGGGCCCGGTTGCGGGAACTTTGCTGCGGCCCTCGACACGCGGCCGGTAGATGACGCGAGCGACGGCGCGACCGGAAGCATAGATCGCCCCCGCATGGCGCGGTGTCGCGGACTTCTCTGCGTCGGTTTCCGCTACGTCAGTCCCCTTTGCTTCCGGTTCCGGGGTCGTCTCAGGGGTCGACTCGGGATTTCCGGACTGCTCAGAGGTCATCAGATCAGGCTACTCCGCGATTCATGCCTTCAGTGGCATGCGCCAGAGGCACAGTTATTCATGCCGAACAGAGGTGCTTCTCAGCCGAGGCAAAGGCGAATGGGAGAGTATTGGGCCGTCCCTCCCTACGATCTTGAGGTCTCACTGTGCGCAATCGTTCGCTAATCGCTCTTTCTGCTATCGCCGCCGCAACCCTGCTTCTGGCCGGGTGTGCTGGCACCAAGGGCGAGACGGGTGAGGATGTCGAGCCCACGGCGAGTGATCTCTGCTCGGCCACGGTCGAGTCGGGTGCAGCGGCCGAGGGAGTCAGCATCGATGGCGATTTCGGCACTGCGTCGACCGCGACCTTCGAGCTCGGACAAAAGGTTGACGAAGCGCAGCGCACAGTGCTCAGCGACGGCGACGGCGCCAAGATCTCCGAAGGCGACTACGTCAGCTACGCACTCAGTGCCTTTGACGGCGAGACCGGTGATCGCATTGGCGACGCCGGATACGTCGGTGGCGAACTCCTCCCCGTTGCCTTGACGGCGGATGCTCCGTTGGGTCAGCTCATCGGCTGCGCGAGCGTCGGCTCGCGCCTGTCGATCGTGTTCCCCACGACGGAGCAGGCTGCCGCACAGTTCTACATCCTCGATGTTCTCGACATTGTCTCCGCGGCCTGGGGCGAGGAGCAGGCTCCCGTCGAAGGCATGCCGATCGTCACCCTCGATGAGGATGGCGCACCCACGGTTGAGATCCCGGATGCTGCTGCCCCCACAGAGCTGCAGATTTCCGTGCTCAAGGAGGGCGACGGTGTTGCTGTTGAAGACGGCGACACCACTCTGCTCCAGTACCACGGCGTGGGCTGGGACAGCGGTGAGGTCTTCGACTCTTCTTGGGCGAATGGCGCGCCGATCTCAAGCGAGGGCAACGGCTACGTTCCTGGCTTCGTCCAGGCACTCGCAGGACAGAAGGTCGGCTCGCAGGTGCTCGTCGTCATCCCGCCGGCACTCGCGTACGGCGAGGGCGAAGTCAACGACGCTGACCTGAAGGGCCAGACTCTCGTCTTCGTGATCGACATCCTCGCGACCATGCACCCGGTGGCTGCCGCCGAGTGAAGTTGCGCGTCGGGGCATAGGCTGGCGGCATGCGTCGCATCATTGTTCTCGGCTCCACCGGCTCTATCGGCACCCAGGCGCTTGACGTCATCCGATCCAATCCCCGTCGCTTCGAGCTGGTGGGACTGGCTGCCGGCAGCAACTCAGAGCTTCTGAATCAGCAGGCAGAGCAGTTTCAGGTCGATGACACGGCGCTCGGGGCTGAGCAGGCAGAGCAGCTCGTTCGCGATGTGGAAGCGGATGTCGTCCTCAACGCGATCACCGGATCGATCGGGCTCGGCTCGACACTGGCAGCGTTGAAGGCAGGGCGCACGCTCGCCCTCGCGAACAAGGAGTCGCTGATCGTCGGCGGCGCGCTCGTCACGGCGGCCGCAGCCGAAGGACAGATCGTGCCCGTCGACTCCGAGCACTCGGCGCTGGCGCAGGCGCTGCGCTCCGGAACACACGATGAGATCCGTCGACTTGTGGTCACCGCATCCGGTGGACCGTTTCGCGGACGCACTCGCGAGCAGATGGTCTCCGTCACGCCAGCCGAGGCGCTCGCGCATCCCACCTGGAACATGGGTCGTGTCGTCACGACGAACTCTGCGACGCTCGTCAACAAGGGGCTGGAGGTCATCGAGGCGCACCTGCTGTTCGACGTCGACTATGACGACATCCAGGTCGTGGTGCACCCGCAGTCGATTGTGCACTCGATGGTCGAGTTCATCGATGGCTCGACGATCGCGCAGGCATCGCCACCCGACATGCGGCTGCCGATCTCGCTCGCGATGGACTGGCCGCACCGTATCGGCGGTGTCGGACGGCCGTTGGATTGGACGCAGGCGAGCAGCTGGGACTTCGAACCGCTTGACGACGAGGCATTCCCCGCCGTTGCGTTGGCGAAGAGCGTCGGCCGCGCTGGTCGCACGTTCCCCGCAGTGTTCAACGCAGCCAACGAGCAAGCTGTAGACGCGTTCCACGAGGGCCGGCTGCCGTTCCTGGGCATCGTCGACACGATCGCGCGCGTCGTAGATGCGCACGATTCACCGGACCAGCTGACCGTCGAGTCCCTTGCCGAGGCTGAGGCCTGGGCCAGGGCAACGGCAGATCAGCTGATCACCAAGGCCTGAGGTCACACCAGATCGTCGCGCGACGAGCATCGCTGCGAAACAGCTCCGCTCAGTCGGGGTAGGGCACCGGCCAGTGCGGCTCTGGTACCGGCCACCCGGCATCTCGGAGCGCGCGCCGTGCAAGCTCGCGGGCTGAGTATGGCGTGCGGACGCCGCGAATGTCGCGGTAATCCTGGTGTCCTGGGCCTGCCCAGAGAATTGCGTCTCCTTCGCCGACCAGACCGACTGCGGCAATGATCGCCTTCTCCGGCGGCGAGAACTCGTGGATCTCCGCATCCGGCTGCGCCAGACGAGCGCCCTCGATCAGGGTCGCACGGATGGATTCGGGATTTTCGAAACGAGGATGGTGATCGGTCACGACGAGGATGTCGCTGCCTTCGACCGCCGTGCGGCCCATGTCATGGCGCTTGGTCGCGTCACGGTCGCCATCGGCGCCGAACAGCATCACGGTGCGACCGGGGGTCACGCGGCGGATAGCGGCGAGTGTCTTCTCGAAGGCATCGGGGGAGTGTCCGAAGTCGACGAACACTGCCGGGCCTGTTTCACCTGAGACGAGCTCGGTGCGTCCGGGCAAGTACGCGTTGATGTGGCCGTCGCGCTCGAGAGCCGCGGTGATGCGCTCCCAGGAGTAGCCGCCCTCCAGCAGCATCACGATCGCGAGGGCTGCGTTGGCCGCCATGTGCGGGCCGATGACAGGAACGACAGTGGTGAGCGTGCGGCCAGCGGGTCCGGCCATCGTGAAGCGGGTTCCGCGCTGGCGCTCCTCATCAATCGTGACGACCCAGTCGGCTCGTGCCGCGCTGTCAGCGTCGGCTGCGATCGCAGGCGTGCCGACGGTGACCACGGGGATCTCTGAGGCAGCCACCACATCAACGCCGGATGCTGAGTCGAGGCAGATGACCGCGCGACGTGCGCGGTCGGGTGTGAATAAAGGCAGCTTTGCCTCGAAGTACTCCTGCATATCGACGTAGTCGTCGAGGTGGTCGTGGCTGAGATTAGTAAACCCTGCGACATCGAAAACGATGCCGTCCACGCGCTTGCGAGACAACGCCTGCGCACTGACCTCAACGGCCACAGCCTCGACGTCACGCTCACGCATCAGCGCGAGAAGCGCATGCATCTCGGATGCCTCCGGCGTGGTGAGCCGGGAAACGATGACCTCGCCGGCGATATGGCGCTCTGCCGTGGACGACAGGCCGGTGACGACGTCAAGCTGGCCGAGGATGCCTTCGAGCAGATGCGAGACGCTCGTCTTGCCGTTCGTGCCGGTGGTGGCGAACAGCAGTGGCAAGCTGTCATCGGCGCCGGTGCCGTAGACCCAGGCGCTGAGCGAGCCGAGGATTCCCCGGGGGTCATCGACGATGACGATCGGCACCCCGGTGTCGGCGGCGATCTCAGCGCCGGCATGATCGGTGATGATCGCGACTGCGCCCTTCGCCACTGCGGCGACGGCGAATTCGGCACCGTGCTTGTTGATTCCTTGGATGGCGACGAACGCTTCGCCGGCACGCAGGTCGGCGGTGGCGAGTGTGATTCCGGTCAGGAAGACGCCGGCGAGGTCACCGCGGGTGGCAGTGGCAAAGCGCTCGGCGAGATCCGTCAGCGACCGCTGTGGCGGAGCGTCGGGACGGAGCACGGGAGGAAGGCTGGGCTGAGTGGTCGACATAGCACTTCAATGTTCTCACGAGCCGCTGACAGGGACGTGCTCGCGCACGTGTCGGGCGCGCCCCTGCCAGATTGCTCAGTAGACCCCTGAGGGGTTAGGCCGAGCGGCGGTACGCGAGCACCGCGACGATCAGCGCGGCAATGCCGGCGAGCAGCCCTCCAGCACCAAGGATCGTCCCGAGTGGGGCAGCGGCGGAATCTCCCACCTCTGCGGCTTCGTTATTCTGAGCGTTGCCGTGCTCACCGTGCGTAGCATCCGATGCGGTCTGATCGGCGGTCGTGACGGTCACGACGGGCGCCGGCGCATCGAGCTCGTGCGGATCAGCGCCATCCTCGGCGATCTCCACCCATTCGGCAACTCCCACCTCGCACTGCTGCTCCACGGGAAAGGCGAGAGCGGCTGGCGCGGCCTCTCCGAGGCGGATGGCCATGCTCGCGGCGCCTCGTAGATCGCTGGGGATCGGAGTGAGAGCGGTGTAGGTGACCGCCGAGACGAGGCCGTTGTCGGCGCGTTCGACGGCGATGTCCCAGTTCGCGTCGACGGTGGGTGAGACGGATGCCAGTCCCTCCGGCATCGTGATGCGCAGTGCAGTGGTGGGGGAGTTCTCACAACCGTGCGTGAACGAGAAGGTGATCACGGCGGAGCCGTCGGCCCGAACGGTATCGGGGCTGACTCCGACGTGTGCCTGTGCTACCGCGGGTGCAATCAGGACGAGGCCCGCTGCAAGAGCAGCGATGGTGGCGCCGCGGCGGGTGTATCGGAATTTTGATGTTCGGGAAGTGGGTGTCTTTGAGGACATGGGTGTTCTCCAGTGTGTGTGCGGGCGCACCGATGGCACGCGAAACCGCGAGAGGGTGTGTTGACGTGTGCGGCGCTCAGCCGCAGGAGAACACTGGAGGACCGCGTCGGGAGACGTCGCTTGTACGAGTCGCAGCGACGAAGGCGGGTGCCGTTTCTGGGCAGGATGCGGGAACCGGCCAGTCGCTGTGCAGGCGCGGTAGACGCACGCGCAGCGCAGCGCGGACCCAGTGTGCGATGCCGCGGAGTATCCGTTCGCCGCGCCACAGCAGGGCGATCGTCACGGCGGCAGCGAGGAGGTGGGCGCCGAGCATTCCGGCATCCGGTGCCACCGTCGACGTCAGCGGGCCCAACGCCATGACGTGCTGGTGTCCGGTGGCGATGCCTGGGGTGGTGAGCGTGGCACCCAGCGCGACGAACAGCACGTGGAAGATGGTCTGCGCGAGCAGCACGGTGACGCTCAACTTGCCAACGCTCAGGGTGCGGCCCACCAGCAGGGCAGCGACAGGCGTGAGAAAGACGCTCAAGGCGAGCACCAGCAGAGGATGCGGGGGTGCGCCGCCGCCGGTCGTGTGCGAGACGGCGGCAATGATCGTGGCGACCGACGAGGCGGTGGCTCCACGCAGGAGTCGCAGCTGCCGAGAAGTCACGGCTCTAGCTTATGCGGCGGATTCCTAGTTCGTGGGCAGTAGCGTGGGCACGTGGAGATCCTGTTGTATGTCGCCGGCATCCTGTTCATGCTGGTGGGCCTCGGTCTGTCGATCGGGCTGCACGAGATCGGTCATCTCGTGCCGGCGAAGCTGTTCGGCGTGCGTGTAGGGCAATACATGATTGGCTTCGGGCCGCGGCTGTGGTCAAAGCGGATCGGGGAGACCGAGTACGGATTCAAGGTGCTACCCGTCGGTGGTTTCATCTCGATGTCGGGGATGTATCCGGCATCCGAGGGTAAGCAGGTGCGCGGGCTGTTCCGGACGCTTGTACAGGATGCTCGCTCCGCGAACGACGAGACCATCGCTGAGGGTGCGGAGAGCCGTGTCTTCTACCGGCTGCCGGTGTGGAAGCGCATCATCGTCATGCTCGGCGGTCCGCTGATGAACCTGATCCTCGCCATCATCATCTTCACCGTGTTGGCGTCAGGAATCGGCCTTCAGCAGGGCACAACGACGATCGCGTCCGTCACCGAATGTGTGCTCCCGGCCGGTACGACGCAGAGCGAGTGCGAGCCGTCGGATCCAGCATCCCCGGCCGCTGAGGCGGGCATCCTTCCTGGCGATGTGCTGGTGTCGATCGATGGGATGCCGGTATCGAACTTCGCAGAGGCAACCGCGATTGTGCAGGCCGCTCCGGGCGAAACTCTCGACATGGTCGTGTCACGCGAGGGTGATGATGTCGCACTAACCATCACTCCGATTGCCGCCGAGCGTTCACTTACGGATGCGTCGGGTCAACCGGTACTTGACGGGGATGGGGAGCAGGTCGTCGCCGAGGTCGGTTACGTCGGTATGGGCGCCCAGATGGGCTTCGTCCCGCAGCCGATCGGCACCGGCGTCGAGATGGCGGGTGAGAACACCGCACGGGTGGCGAATCTCATCGTGCAGTTGCCGGTGAAGCTCTGGGATGTCGGTGTATCGCTGGTGACCGGGACGGAGCGCGATCCGAACGGCCCGCTCAGCGTGGTTGGCGTGGGCCGGCTCGCCGGTGAGGTCGCGGCGACGGATGCTCCGGTGCTGAACCGGTTCGTTGTGCTGTTGAGTCTGCTGGGTTCGCTGAACATCGCGCTGTTCGTCTTCAACCTCATTCCGTTGCTTCCGTTGGACGGCGGTCATATCGCGGTGGCGCTGTGGGATGGCATCCGCCGGGCCTGGGCGAAGCTCTTCCGCCGCCCGCCGCCGGCGCCCGTCGATGCGACGCGTCTCGTTCCGCTGACCGTGGTCGTCGCCGTCGTGCTGATAGCCATGGGGGCCTTGCTGATGATCGCCGACGTCGTGAACCCGGTGAACCTGTTCCAGTAGTGGTGTAGGTCGTGGCGGGATGCGGTGGCGGTATGCGTGACGGGATCGATCAGGAATCGAGAAGTGCGCCAGGACAGTGAGTCGTATCGTGGTCGTACGCGCGGAAATGGCCGCCGCACATCGATAAGGAGCACGACATGACTGAGAAGATCGCTGGACTGTCCAAGGATGAGCGCGACGCCGTTAAGCAGCGTGCCGCAGAACTTCGTGCGCAGGAAAAGGCCGGGAAGTCTCGTGCCGCCGGGGAGAAGGCGGTACGCGAGGCAATCGCGGCGATGCCGGATGATGATCGAGTCCTCGCCGAGGGGATCGACCGGATCGTCTCCGAGGTCGCCCCGCAACTCGTCCCGAAGACTTGGTATGGGTTTCCGTCCTACGCTGACGAGGACGGGAAGGTCGTCGTGTTCTTCAAGGCCGCCTCGAAGTTCACCACTCGCTATGCGACCCTCGGGTTCGAAGAGTCGGCACAGCTGGATGACGGCGACCTCTGGGTGACGTCGTTCGCCGTGATTGCGTTGACTCCGGCGACGGAGAAGGCGATCGCAGAGCACATTCGCAAGGCCGCTGGCTAAGCCGTCTGGCTGGTCTGAACCTCGCGACTGTGGCGGGCCACTGATTCTCCACAGATAGACGTTCTCGGGAGTTATCCACCATTCGTGAATGGCTTCTGATCTGGGTTTTATCTGGCGGGCGAATGTCTGTGGCCTCCTGTGTAATAGAGGTATGACATCCCTTGCACAGGAACTGGAGAGCGTCGATCGGCAGCTGGCCGACGCGATGACCGGTTCCGCAGCGCGTGGGGGCGTGCGGTTGGTGGGTGATGGTGAGCTTGTTGACATCGTGCAGGCTTTGGGGCGTATTCAGCGCCGGTTGGATGGTGCGATCGTTGAATCCACGGACCGGGTGGTCGAGCGGGATCAGTGTGAACGCGACGCCCGGCTGACGACACAGCTCGGATGCCGGGACGCCGCGGAGTTGCTGCGACGGACACTGCTTATTGATGGGTATGCGGCGAGGCGGTACGTGGCGGCGGTGGCGGCTGTGCACCGCGATCTGGACATCACCTCAGGTGGGCTGCTACCAGCGCCATTCCCGGAACTGTCGGCGGCGTTGGCTGCGGGGGCGATGTCGTTGAGTGGATTCCTGGCGTGCACGACACCGCTGCTGAAGGCCAGACGGCTAGGGACCGCGGACCGGTTGGCTGCGGATGCCGTGCTCGCCCGCTTCGCGACCGGACGGCCGCTGGACGGCGATGATCTCTCGCTTGATGACGACGCTGACGCTGATGCTGACGATGACGCGTCCGGGGCCCGTGAGACGGCTCCGCTGCCGACGACGGATGAGCTGGCGGGGTTGACCGCGCACATCATCGACCGCCTCGATCCGGACGGTGCGGAGCCGAAAGACCGGGCGGGCAAGCGCCGCCGGTACTTCACGATCGGGCGCCTCCGCGATGGATCCGTTCCCGTACGCGGTGAGCTCCTTCCGGAAGTCGCCGCCCAGTTGGAGAAGCTGATCGACAGTCTGATGAACCCGAAAGTCGATGACGAGGCCAGTACCGGGAGCGGAGTGCGATTCCGGCCCTCCGACGACGTGGCCGACAATGACGGTGATGGTTTCGAGGCTAAGTACAGCACGGCGGCTGATGCCGCGTCCGCCGCTGAGGGTGACACGCTCACCGGCCGTGCGGACGGGCTCCCGGCCCACAAGGCCGCGTCGCCCCCACCGGATGCCGCGGACCTGCGCACGCACGCGCAGAAACGGCACGACGCGTTCGCGAGCATCATCATGGTCGCAGCCGCATCCGACGGCATGCCCACACTCGGCGGCGCCGCACCCACCCTCGTCATCTCCGTCAGCGCCGAAGACTACCTCGGCCGCACCGGACGGGCAACGGTCGAGGGTGCCGGATACGACGTGCCCCTCGGCGCCGCCGACCACGCCGCGTGCGCGGGCGGTGTGGAACGCGTGCTGTTCGATGAGAATGGTGCGATCGTGGGCATCAGCACCACTGCGCGCATCTTCAACGCCCGCCAACGCCGCGCGATCGTGCTCCGCGACCGCAAATGCCTCATCCCCGGATGCAACATCCGTGCGGAATGGTGCGAAATCCATCATGTGACCGAACATGCCCGTGGCGGACCGACCCACACCAGTAACGGGGTACCCCTGTGTTGGCACCACCACCGCACCCTTGACGAGAACATCTGGCTCATCCGAATGCGCGACGGGACACCTGAAATCCGCGGACCGAACTGGTGGGACCCCTACGCCCGATGGCGAGCACCACACCTGAACTACACCGCCATCGACGAAGCACTCGACACCGAGAAGGATCGAGCCTGGACGACCTGGTAGCGGCGCGATTCTCAGGCGAATGCGGAAGTGATCAGGCGAATGCCATTGTGATCAGGCGAATGCGGAAGTGATCAGACGCTCGAGGGTGTGGATCCCGTCGCGAGACAGGATCGACTCCAGATGCCCCTGCACGCTGGCGAAGCCGGGGCCGCGCAGTGCATAGACATCGCCGTTGTTCGCGTCCGCCGAGATCTCGGCTACGCCAGCTGCGGTTGTGCCGGGGGAGACCCGTGCCGTGAAGGTGTTGTAGAAACCGATCGACGCGTCCTCGCCGAACATCGGCACAACCTTCTGCAGGCCCTGGTGCGGCGTGTCTAGTGGGGCGAGTTCGATGCCGAACCGGTCAGCAAGGATCTGGTGGCTGAGGCACACGGCAAGCAGCGGAGCGCCCTGCTCCAGACGGCGGGCGACGATGTCCCGCATGCGCGCGATGCGAGGTATCGCGGCATCACGCGGATCACCGGGCCCAGGGCCGGCGACGAGCAGTTCTGTGGCATCCAGATCTGCGTCGGTGACCTTGTCCCAGGGGATGATCTTCGCGTCGAGGCCGAGATGGTGTAGCTGGTGGGCGAGCATCGTCGTGAACCGATCCTCCGCATCGATGACGAGTGCGCTGCGTCCGGCGAACGGGCCGGTCGTGCCGTCCTCCTGCGGGTTCAGCCAGAACTCGGCGAGACGCGTGTTGCGAGAAGCGAGCAGCTCGGCGACTTCGGGATCATCGGCGAGCGAGGTCTTCGTTGCAGGTTCGTCGCCATCGACCTTCGTCTCAGCGACGCTGTCACGGGCGATGGCGCCGATCGCGCCCAGCACGCCGGCCGCCTTGCCATGGGTCTCACTGACCTCACCGTAGGGGTCAGAGTGGCGAACGAGGGTCGCACCGACCGGGACGCGCAGCTGTCCGTTCTCCAGATACACGGTGCGGATCAGGATCGGTGCGTCCATGTCGTGCCCGCCGTCGCTGTTCGGGCTGAACAGTGCGGCGACACCGGAGTAATACCCGCGGGGTTTGCTCTCGTGGCGACGGATCACGGCGCATGCATTCTGCATGGGGGAGCCGGTGACAGTGGGGGCGAACATCGTCTCGCGGAGGATGTCGCGTGGGTCGAGGCGGCTGCGCCCGCGCAGCATGTACTCGGTGTGCGTGAGCCGTGACATCTGCTTGAGGTGCGGGCCGGTGATGCGGCCACCATCAGAGCACACCGCGCTCATCATCTTGAGCTCCTCGTCGACGACCATGAAGAGCTCCTCAGTCTCCTTGGTGGAGGAGAGGAATTCGACCAGCGTCTCCTTGGTGGCGCCTCCGGCCGGGTGGCGGAAAGTGCCGGAAATCGGATTCATCGTGACAATTCCGTCACGAGCGACGACGTGTGCTTCGGGACTCGCGCCGACGGCGATGTGCCCGGGAGTGATCACGGCAAAAGTCCAGTACGCGCCACGTTCGTGCGTGAGCAGTGCTCGGAACCAGGTCAGAGCAGTCGTGCGCTCATCGGCGTCGACAGTTGCGGTGTAGTCGCGGCGGATGACAAAGTTCGCGCCTTCGCCGCGGCCGATCTCGTCGGCGATGACCGTCTTGACGATCTCGGCATAGTCCTCGTCAGCGATGTCAAAACCGGCGTTGTTAAGCGGAACCGGGTCGCTGGGCAGCGCTGCGAGTACGTCAGCGAGCGGCAGATGAAGGTGCTCGTCGACGAGCAGACAGCGCAGCGGCGTGCCGTCATCCTGTGCATCGAAACCACGTTCGCGCACCTGGCGGTAGGGCACCATCGCGAAGACCTCGCGCGGGATGCCATCGACGGTGAGCGGGATGTCGGCGAGCAGATCGACGTCGTCGATCTCGCCGGTCAGCAGTTCAACGCTCTGGGCGCCGTCGCGGGCGATCAGCACGAAGGATGCGGTGGCATCCTGTGCCAAAGCGGCGAGCAGGGCGGCGGTGTCAGTCATCGAGGTCTCCTGTGCAGGGCTCCGGCTCGGGCCACTAAAAAGACCGCCCCGGAGGCGGTCTGGATTCGTGGGATCGCGAACACACCGCCTAGAAGGCGGGCCACCAGGTGAAGTTCGCGGGCATGGGCTGAAACTATCACAATGCGACGCGTCGACTGAGCCGCATCCAGCCTCCGTTGATCAGGTCAGCGTAATCTGGAGATGTGCCTGCAGTGAATCTTGGGATGCCGCGCGTCCCCGAAGTCCTGAGTCCCCGTCGCAAGACCCGTCAGATTCGGGTCGGAAAGGTGTTGGTCGGCGGCAACGCCCCCGTCAGCGTCCAGTCGATGACGACGACGAAGACCACCGACATCAATGGCACGCTCCAGCAGATTGCGGAGCTCACAGCATCCGGCTGCGAGATCGTGCGCGTCGCCGTTCCTCATCAGGACGATGCAGATGCACTGAAGATCATCGCGATGAAGAGTCAGATTCCGGTCATCGCCGACATCCATTTCCAGCCGCGGTACATCTACACCGCGATCGACGCCGGCTGTGGTGCGGTGCGTGTGAACCCGGGCAACATCCGCGAGTTTGACGGAAATGTCGGAAAGATCGCTGCAGCGGCGAAGGCTGCCAACGTCTCGCTCCGGATCGGCGTGAATGCGGGATCTCTCGACAAACGGATTCTGGAGAAGCACGGCAAGGCCACGGCGGAAGCGCTCGTGGAGAGCGCCGTCTGGGAAGCATCACTGTTCGAAGAGCACGACTTCCACGACTTCAAGATCTCCGTGAAGCACAATGACCCAATCGTGATGGTGAAGGCCTATCGGATGCTTTCCGAGCGTGGCAACTGGCCGCTGCATCTCGGTGTGACCGAGGCTGGCCCTGCGTTCCAGGGCACGATCAAATCGGCCACGGCTTTCGGCATCCTGCTGTCGGAGGGCATCGGCGACACGATTCGTGTCTCGCTGTCTGCACCGCCCGCAGAAGAAGTCAAGGTCGGCCACCAGATCCTGCAGTCGTTGAACCTGCGCGAGCGCAAGCTCGAGATCGTCTCCTGCCCGTCATGTGGACGCGCCCAGGTGGATGTTTACACGCTGGCCGACGATGTCACCGAGGGCCTGAAACACATGACGGTGCCGCTGCGCGTTGCCGTCATGGGCTGTGTCGTGAACGGTCCTGGTGAAGCACGTGAAGCGGACCTTGGCGTTGCCTCCGGTAACGGCAAGGGCCAGATCTTCGTGAAGGGTGAGGTCATCAAGACTGTTCCTGAGGCGGACATCGTGAAGACGCTGATCGAAGAGGCGAACCGCCTCGCCGCGGAGATGGGCCCGGATGCTGCGCTGGGCGCTGCTCAGGTGATCACGGCCTGAATCCAAAGCCAGTGCTGAATCCAAAGCTCATGAACGCGGTGAGCTGGCCGTGGGCGAGAGCGTCAAGGACAAGGCGTTCATGCGGCGGCATCGCGTCTGGCAGTGACTGAAGCGCGAACCACGCAATTTCAGCACACTTGCGAGGTTCCATAACCAACGGTGTGCCTTCCCACGTGGAAGCGGTGAAGAACCAGTCGGCGCGTTGTTCGATCGGCGACGTCGTGCCGTCTGTGCGCTGCATGACGGTCAACGGGACGAGATCGCGCTCGCTGAGCACGACGTCCAGTTCCTCCCTGGTTTCGCGGCAGGCTGCCGTCGCTGCCGTCTCACCGAGCTCGATGTGTCCTGCCGCGCCTGCGGCCCATGTGCCATCCATGTACCCCGTGTTCTGCCGTTGCTGGAGCAGAACCTCATCGCCACGCCGGAGATAGACGTATGCAGCGGGAATCACCGCGAAGCCGCGCGCGTTCATGCGTGCGGCGGCGCTGGATGAACGATCACGCAGCAACGGCCTTCCCCGGGGCAGAGTTCTGCCCGTTCGCGATCATCATTCGCGCCCGCCAGGGTGCCTCGAATGAAGGCGTGGTTGAGGTTGCAGGCCAGCTCGGTGTGCTGCTGGACAATGCTGTGGAATGGGCAGTTCTGCAGAACGATGTCACCATTATCCGTGGTGACCGGTTCGAATCCGGCTGTGCTGAGCGCGGTCTGGATCGTATCGAGGCTTTCGCCCAGTGCTCTGCCCTCCTGCTCGGCGGCAGCATCAAGAGCCGCGCGGAGTTCACCGGACGGGGCCGCCTCGACAGCGGTGGCAAGCACTTGGGCCAGCAGGCTGTAGTTCCGAGGCGGGAAGCTCACCGACAATTCCCGGTCGCTGCGTGAGTAGCGCTTCGCTGGCCGCCCGGATCCAGGCCCGGATCGACCATTCGTTCGGGCATAGCCAACATCCAGCATCCCGGCATCCGCGAGCTTGTCGAGGTGATATGCGGCCAGGCTACGGCTGATGCCCGTGGCGGTCGCGACTTCCTCGCGTGTCACACCCGAGCGCGCGGCCGTGAACTCATATAGGCGACGCCGGACGTCGTCTGACAGCAGTGCCAGGTCATCCAGATTTCCTTGCGGGGTGGGAGTGTCCATCAGCGTCATCCTTTCTAAAACCAGGCTACCTTGACGAAACCCTGGCATGGTGCGATTCTAAAAGATATAGAACTTATTTTTAGAAGGGGATGCAGATCATGACCACTGTGGATATTGCCCGACTGCCGGCTGCGAGTGTGTCAGCATCTCCTGATCTGGCTCAGGCAGAACTGGCGGCAGGAGATTTCCTACGCGCACTCGGCATGTCGTTGGACTCTGAACACTTGATGGAGACGCCTGGCCGGATGGCTCGAGCCTGGGCGGAAATGCTCACACCACGCCCATTTGAATTGACGACATTTCCGAACGAGGAAGGCTACGACGAGTTGGTGATCGTGCGAGGCATCCCCGTGCGGTCGATCTGCGAGCATCACCTGCTGCCATTCACCGGCCAGGCCAGCATCGCCTATCTTCCCGGCGACCGAATCGTCGGGCTGTCGAAACTGGCACGAATCATGGAGCATTTCGCCTGCCGTCCGCAGACACAGGAACGCCTGACGAAGCAGGTCGCCCAATGGCTGCAAGACAACCTCGATCCTGTCGGCGTCGGGGTCGTTGTCTCCGCTGAGCACGCGTGCATGACACTTCGTGGCGTGCAAGCGATCGGCACAAGCACGCTGACTTCGACGCTGCTGGGACAGCTGCGCGATGATCCACGGTCGCGACAGGAGTTCCTCGCGCTTTCGGGACTCGCATCGGCGTAAGCCAAGACAACTCAGGAGAATCTGATGAGTACATTGCAGAACATCGTCATCATCGGCGGCGGCCTGGCCGGCGCCAAAACGGCTGAAGCGTTGCGGGAGAAAGGGTATGACGGCGCAGTCACACTGATCGCTGCGGAGGACCATCTGCCATACGAGCGTCCTCCGATGTCGAAAGATTATCTCGTAGGTAAGGCGACCTTCGACGATGCGCTCGTCCATCCTGCCGACTGGTACCAGGAACACGACATCACGGTGCGTCAGCGCACGCGTGCGACCGCGATCGACACCGCGGAGCACCAGGTCACGCTTGACGACGGGTCGCAGCTCTCATACGACAAACTCGTGCTTGCGACAGGTGCGACCGCTCGTCATCTTCCGATCGAGGGCGCGGATGCTGCTGGCGTGTTTTACCTGCGCACGGTCGAAGACGCGGATGCCATTCATGGCACATTCGGTGAGGGGAAGAGACTCGTCCTCATCGGGGGCGGGTGGATCGGTTTGGAAGTCGCGGCCGCTGCACGCGCGACAGGAACGAACGTGACGGTCTTGGAAGGCGCGAAGCTGCCGCTCCTGCGGGTGCTGGGTGATGAGATCGCTCAGGTCTTCGCTGACCTGCACACCTCACACGGTGTGGACCTACGCACAGAAGTCCAGGTCGCTGAAATCGTCACCGAAGGGGGCCGCGCCACGGGTGTGCGCCTCGCAGGTGGCGAAGTCGTGCCTGCCGACGCGGTGGTGATCGGTATCGGTGTCGCGCCGGTCACTGATATTGCCGAGGATGCCGGAATCGCCGTTGACAACGGGGTGCTTGTCGATGCTTCACTGCGCAGCAGCGACCCGGACGTCTTCGCGGTCGGCGATATCGCCAATCATCAGCATCCGATTCTCGGCCGCAGGGTGCGTGTCGAGCACTGGGCGACCGCGTTGAATCAACCAGCCGCTGCGGTCGCCGCACTCCTGGGCGAGGAGAGCATCTACACCGAGCTGCCGTACTTCTACAGCGACCAGTACGACCTCGGCAGCGAATACATCGGCAACGCGATTCCAGGATCGTACGAACGCGTGATCGTGCGCGGTGACTTGGCCGCCCGCGAGTTCGTGGCGTTCTGGGTCGACCATGAACGTCGTATCCAGGCGGCGATGAGCGTGAACGTCTGGGATGTGATCGACCAGATCAAGCCGCTGATCGCCGCGGGCACGTCCGTCGACCCGGACAAGTTGGCTGATCCGGGCGTACCGTATGCAGAGCTTTGAACGGGGGGAAGATCTGTGAGTGAACAAAGGATTGGACTGCGCACGTTCGACTTCGAGCGTCAGGTGGCGGTCATGGCCGTCGTCAATCGCACGCCGGATTCGTTCTACGATCGGGGCGCAACGTTCGCGCTCGATCGCGCGGTCGACGCAGCGCTGCACGCCGAGAGACTCGGCGCGGATTGGGTCGATATCGGCGGTGTGCCGTTCGGGCGCGGCCCGCACGTCTCTACAGCGGAGGAGATCGATCGCACGGTTCCCGTCGTCGCGGCCATCATCGCGGCTAGCGATGTGGTCGTCTCGGTCGATACAAACAACGCACGCGTCGCCCGCGCAGCGATCGAAGCAGGAGCCTCGGTCATCAACGACACCAGTGGGCTTGGTGATCCCGACATGGCCTCGGTCATCGGTGCCAGTGACGCTCATCTTGTGATCACCCACAGCGTGGGGCCACCGCGGGCGGAGAAACCCGCTGCGCACTTCGGCGATGTCGTCCAGGAAGTGCGGAGGTTCTTGGAAGAGCGTGTTGAACGTGCAGAGGCAGCCGGGATACGACGCGATCGGATCATCATTGATCCAGGGCATGACCTCGACAAGAACACCCTGCATTCGCTCGAGATCACTCGTCGCCTCGGTGAGCTCACCAGCCTCGGGCTGCCGGTGCTCGCCGCAGTGTCGAACAAGGACTTCATCGGGGAATCGATCGGTCGCGAGCAGGGGCATCGGCTGGCCGGGTCGATCGCGGCCATGGTCGCATGCATCGAGCGCGGTGCGCGGATCGTCCGTATGCACGACGTGGCGGCCACCGTTGATGCTGTGCGTATGGTGGAGAACATCCTTGGCCTACGACACCCTGTCCGGTTGGAGCACAACATGCACCCGACGAGCAACGTATGAGCACCCGCATCGATCGGCTCTGGCCTCAGCCCGCCGAACAACTCGACGACGACGGCATCCTTGCCACCTACCAGCTACCGGATGGCCCGTGGCTGCGGATGAACTTCGTCTCGAGCGTTGACGGTGCCGCCACCCGTGATGGTCGCTCCGGCGGTCTCGGTGGGGCAGCAGATCGTCGAGTCTTCGAGCTGCTGCGTCGCCAGGCCGATGTTGTGCTCGTCGGTGCCGGCACGGTGCGAACCGAGGGATACGGCGCGATGCGGCTTCAGGACGATGCGGTCACATGGAGGATGGATCGCGGACTCCCCGCGCATCCGACCTTCGCGCTGGTTTCCGGACGCCTCGACCTCGACCCCGAATCGGACGTGTTCACCGGCGCACCCACCCGACCGATCGTGTACACCGTCGGCACCGCGTCGGACAGTCGACGCGAGGCGCTGAGCGCAGTCGCCGACATCGTCGATGCCGGTTCCGAGACGCTCGACCCGCGGAAGGTGCGCGAAGATCTCGAGGCGCGCGGGCTGTTGCACATCCACTCCGAAGGGGGACCGAGCCTGTTCGGGTCGTTCATCTCCGCCGGGGCGGTCGACGAGGTGTGCGTGACGATCGCGGCCGAGTTGGATGCTGGCGATGCGAGCAGAATCGCGCACTCGAAGCACGCGGCGCCGACCGCGATGAGTATGGCGGCGCTGCTCAAGGGTGGCGAGGAGCTCCTTCTGCGCTACACACGGCGTTAGCTGGACGCGTGAGCCTTGCAGTTCGTGTCGTTCATTCCGCGAACTCCAATTCACCGCTCGCGATGTCAGCGCGCACCAGCTCCACAGAAACGGTCGCTCCTGGCTTCGTGCCAGCAGGCACGGAAGCGGAAGCAGTCACCGCGGGATCGGCGATCTGAATCGCCGCGCGTTCGCCCCCATTGCGAAGCTCGATCACCGTGGCCTCGATCGTCGAGCCCACCAGCGGCACCATGAGCGCTGCCTCCACCCGATTGATCGTGTCGGCGTTCAGTCTCGAGGCACGCTGGCCCGACTCCTGCATAAGCGCCGGCAGTTCCGAGAGGGAATCGCGCGCCCACGCGGGCACTTCTTCGCCACGAGAAGCGGCGAGACAAATCGTCAGAGACCACCGATCGACGAGCCGACGCAGGGGAGCGGTGGCGTGTGCGTACGGCGCCGCAATCGCGGCCTGTTCGATATCGGCCGGCACCGAACCATCGAAGGTCACATATCCCGCGCCGCGGAACAGCGAAGCGGCTGCTTCGAGCACGGGGAGCGTCATCGGATCCGCACGGTCGAGCGTACGAAGATACGCGCCGTACTTTCCGGTCTTCCACGGGCGGCCGAGTGCCTCGGCCTGTCGACGGAACGCGTTGAATGCCTTCTCGTCCGGTTCCGGCATCGTGCGCAGCACGCCGATCTTCGTATCGACCATGAGGGATGCTGCGGCCATCCCGGTCATCAGTGAGAGTTGCGCGTTCCAGTCCTCGATGGCGAGTGGATGCCGGCGTTCGATGCCGTAGGTGCCGTCCTCGTGCTGCACAACCTCTTCGTCGGGCAGGTTCAGGCTTGCTCCACCGCGCTGCGCTTCGAGCTCCTGCCGCAACCCGCCGATGACGGGAAGCAGCGCCAAGGGCGAATCCTCGCCGTGGTCAAGTGATTTCTGCGCTGCCACATAGTCCAGCTGTGCGCGGGAGCGAATCAGCGCCCGCTCCAGCCGGAACTCCGACACGACGCCGGCGTCATCCAGGTCGAAGGTCCATACCAGCGCCGGCCGATCCTGATCTGCCAGCAGAGAAGCGTGATCTTCGCTCAGGATGCGCGGATGCAGAGGGATGGACCCATCTGCCGCATACAGAGTCTGGCCTCGCTGACGAGCCGCCGCATCCACCGCGCCGCCGGGCGTGACGAACCCAGGAACATCCGCAATCGCGTAGCGGACCTCAAAACCCGAACCGCTCTTGGCAAGATGCATTGCCTGGTCCAGATCGCGGGAACCCGCAGGGTCAAGCGTGATGAACGCAACATCGCGCAGATCGAGATCAGGCGCTGGCGCGGTGGCAGCTTCGGCCTCGGCGAGGGCCGCTGGGTCGAACTCGGCCGCCACTTCCAATTTCTCGCGAAGATCGGTGAGCGCCGAAGCAAGCTCACTCTGCGCAGCGGACGGGGCGACATGTGATCGGCGCTGAGGCATGCATTCACCCTAAGCCGCCCATCCGTGCGCGGTCGGTATTAGCGTGGACTCATGACCATTGCACAGAAGGCTCAGACTCTCATCGGACTCCACGAAGCCCCGGAGATCCTCCGCGTTGTGAACGTCTGGGATGCCGTTTCGGCGAAGGCGATAGCAGCCCTCCCCGAAACCAAGGCCCTCGCTACCGCGGGCCACTCGATCGCCGCTACATTCGGCTATGCCGATGGCACGATCCCGCGTGAACTCATGCTGGACATGGTTTCGCGCATCGCAGCATCCACAGACCTGCCAGTGAGTGCCGACCTCGATGATGGCTACGGCGACGCGGGGGAGACCACCCGCCTCGCGATCGCAGCCGGTGCAGTCGGTGCGAATATCGAAGACCGCCTGAAGCCGCTTGCCGAGTCGGTCGCGAACGTCGAGGCGATCGTGAAGGCAGGCGAGGCAGAAGGGGTCCGCTTCGTGCTGAACGCCCGCACAGACGCTTTTGTGCGCGCAGGCGATCGGCCTGTCGAGGAGAGCATCGCGGACGCCATCGAGCGCGGCCGTGCGTTCCTCAGCGCAGGCGCGACGTGCGTGTTCATTCCCGGCATCTTGAACGCCGATGTCACTCGCCAGCTCGTCGACGGCATTGGAGAGCGCAAGATTAGCGTCATCGGGCTTCCGGGCGCGCTGACCGCAGCCGAGTACGAGTCGCTCGGTGTGGCACGAATCTCCTACGGCCCCATGACACAGCGGGTGGCGCTCACCTCCCTGCAGGATCTCGCCACGAGCCTGTACTCGGACGGCGTCATCCCAGCGGGAACGCGCGCTCTGAACTGATTCGTCCGAGAACGAGTGACCACGGGTCACTAGACTTGACCCGTGGTCACTCGTCTCTCGAAATTCTTCCTCCGTACGCTCCGTGAAGACCCCGCCGAGGCGGAGGTCACCGGTCACAAGCTGCTGCTGCGCGCCGGGTATATCCGGCGTCAAGCCGCCGGCATCTTCGCCTGGCTCCCACTGGGCTTGAAGGTGAAGGCGAAGATCGAGACCGTCGTCCGCGAGGAGATGGCGAACGCGGGTGCTCAGGAAGTGCACTTCCCGGCTCTCATGCCGCGCGATCCCTATCAGGCGACGGGCCGCTGGGATGAGTACGGCGATCTGCTGTTCCGTCTGCAGGACCGCAAGGGCGGCGACTACCTTCTCGCCCCCACCCACGAAGAGGCGTTCACGCTTCTCGTGAAAGACATGTACTCCTCGTATAAAGACCTGCCGCTGACGCTCTTTCAGATCCAGGACAAGTACCGCGACGAGGCTCGCCCTCGTGCCGGCCTGCTGCGTGGCCGCGAGTTCACCATGAAGGATGCCTACTCCTTCGATGCATCCGACGCAGGACTTGACGCCAGTTACCAGGCGCAGCGGGATGCCTATGAGCGCATTTTCCAGCGACTAGGCCTGGAGTACGTCATTGTGCAGGCGGATGCGGGGGCCATGGGCGGCTCGCGTAGCGAGGAATTCCTGCACCCGACGCCCGTGGGCGAAGACACCTTCGTGCGCAGCGACGGCGGCTATGCCGCGAACGTTGAGGCGTTCACGACGGCCGTCTCCGACGCGATCCCTTTCGACGACGCACCCGAAGCGACGATCTTCGACTCCCCGAACACTCCGACGATCGAGACGCTTGTCGCACACTCGAACGCGGTGCTCGACGGCGAGTACACGGCCGCTGACACGCTGAAGAACGTGGTCCTCGCACTTACGCATCTCGATGGCACGCGCGAGCTTGTGATTGTTGGCATCCCCGGCGACCGTGAGGTCGATCAGAAGCGTGCAGAGGTCGCTTTCGCTCCCGCCGAGGTCACCACGGCAATCGACGAGGACTTTGCGAAGTATCCGCTGCTCGTGAAGGGCTACATCGGACCCTGGTCACCCACAGGTGCCGTGCTCGGCGAGGAATCCGCCACCGGCATCCGCTATCTCGTAGACCCTCGCGTCTCAGAGGGCACCCGCTGGATCACCGGCGCCAACGTCGACCAGAAGCACGCGCACACCGTCATCGCCGGTCGCGACTTCGAGGCCGATGGCATCGTCGAGATCGCTAATGTCCGCGCAGGCGACCCCGCACCCGACGGGTCAGGACCTGTGACTCTTGCTCGCGGCATGGAGATCGGCCACGTTTTCCAGCTCGGCCGCAAGTACGCCGAAGCTCTCGGGCTGAAGGTGCTCAATGAGAACGGCAAGCTCGTCACCGTCACGATGGGGTCCTACGGCATCGGCGTCACCCGCATCCTCGCGATCATCGCGGAGCTGAACAACGACGACAAGGGGCTCATCTGGCCCGCGTCCGTGGCGCCGTTCGATGTGCACGTTGTCGCAGCCGGTCGTGATCAGGTCGCCTACGAGGTCGCAGAGCAAGCATCCGCACAGCTCGAGGCTGCAGGCATCGATGTGCTCTATGACGACCGTCCGAAGGTATCGCCCGGCGTGAAGTTCGGCGACGCAGAGCTCGTTGGCGTCCCGCGTGTTCTCGTCATCGGACGTGGCGCCGCAGAAGGCCAGGTCGAGCTTTGGGACCGTCGTACAGGGGAACGCGATGCGCTCTCACTGGACGACGCCATCGAGCGACTGATCCGCTGACATGACCGACGCGCAGCCCGACGAGTTCACCGCCGCGGTCGACGAGATCATGACCGAAGCGGGGATCACCGCCAACCGCACGCTGATCCGACGGATACTCAGCACCGGCATCCTGCTCGGCCAGGAAGACACCGACCGGCTCGATCTCAAGATCGCGTCGGCGGCACTCGTCGAGATGCGCGATGCGTTCCGATTGTTCCGCCCGTACGCAGACATGCCCAAGGTCACCGTTTTCGGATCGGCGCGCACCAGACAGGACGACCCGCTTTACGTGCAGGCACGCTCGGTGGCCTCGGTGCTCGCCGAGCGCGGCTGGATGGTCGTCACCGGAGCCGGCCCTGGCATCATGCAGGCCGCAGCCGAAGGCGCGGGTGAGCAGATGGCGCTGGGCGTCTCGATCAAGCTACCGTTCGAAGAGAAGCCGAATGCCGTGGTCGCGAAGGACACGCACTCGGTGGAGATGAAGTACTTCTTCACCCGCAAGCTCATGCTCGTGAAGGAATCCACCGGCTTTATCTGCCTGCCTGGCGGCTTCGGCACGATGGACGAGATGTTCGAGCTGTTGACTCTGCAGCAGACCGGCAAGGCGGAGCCCGTGCCGATCGTGCTGCTGGATGAGCCTGGCGGCACCTTCTGGAAGGGGCTGGAACACTTCATCGCCGAGAGCCTGATCCCCGCTGGGGTTATCTCTGTCGATGACTTCGACCGAGTGCTCGTCACCGATTCCGCAGAAGCAGCGGTGGCCGAGATCACCGGATTCTGGCGCAACTACGACTCGTTGCGCTGGGTTGACGATGTGCTGGTGCTGCGACTGAAGCACACACCTACCGGTGCCGAGGTAGAGAGCCTCAACGACGAGTTCGCGCCGTTCTTGGCAGAGGGGCGCATCGAGTACGCAGGCGCACTTCCCGTTGAGATTGCGGACAACGACCGCGTCGATCTGCCACGGCTGTCCCTGCGTCTGCGACAGCGCGAGGTCGGCGGCCTCTACCGGCTCATCGACGCGATCAATGCACTGGGCTCGGCGCACGCCGTCGGCTGACACCTTCTCCGAGAGCGGGTATCGTAGTACGGTGCCGCGCGTGCAGGATGCTGCGGCGAGAGCTGAATATGGAGGCCGTTATGGACATCGAACTGGGGCTGCTGCGCGGTATCGAGAAGGAGAAGGCGATTCCCTTCAACGAACTCGTCGCGATCATCGAGCAGGCCGTTCTGACGGCGTACGGAAAACACGTCTCTGAAGACGGCACCATTCCCGCCGGCGTTCGCGTCGAACTTGATCGCAAGTCGGGGCACGTTTCCATTCTTCAGCCGGTCACCGACGAAGAGGGCGCCATCATCGGCGAAGAGGATGCCACGCCGGATGATTTCGGCCGCATCGCTGCCTTTGCTGCCAAGCAGGTCATCAGTCAGCGCCTCCGTGACATCGCCGATGACGTTGTGCTCGGTGATTTCAAGGACAAGGAAGGCGACATCGTCGCGGGTGTGATCCAGCAAGGACCGAACCCCCGCATGATCCACGTCGACCTCGGCAGCATCGAGGCCATTCTTCCCCCCGAGGAGCAGGTGCCGGGCGAGGACTACACCCACGGTTCCCGTCTGCGCGTCTACGTGACCGCCGTCGCCAAGGGGCTCAAGGGACCGCAGATCACCGTCTCGCGCACCCACCCTGGACTCGTGCGCAGGCTCTTCGCGCTGGAGGTGCCCGAGATCGCGGCCGGTCTCGTCGAGATCGTCGCACTCGCCCGTGAAGCGGGTCACCGCACGAAGATCGCGGTGAAGGCCAACGACCCGTCGATCAACGCCAAGGGCGCCTGCATCGGAGAGCTCGGTCGTCGCGTGCGCGCCGTAACCGAGGAACTCGCAGGGGAGAAGATCGACATCGTCGATTACGACGAAGATCTTTCGACCTTCGTCGCTCATGCCCTTTCGCCAGCGAAGGTCACGAGCGCCTTCGTGCTGGATGCGAACACCAAGGCCGTGCGTGCGCTGGTGCCGGACTACCAGTTGTCGCTCGCGATCGGCAAGGAAGGGCAGAACGCCCGACTTGCGGCCAAGCTGACCGGTGCGAAGATCGACATCCAGCCCGACAGCATCCTCGACTGACCGGAAGGTCGCGGAGTTGTCACCCAGCGGCACGGTGTAAGATGGATCCAGTACGAACATGCGTCGGTTGTCGCGTGCGTGCTTCCCGAACTGCTCTGCTCAGAGTGGTGGCTCAGGGCGACGTTCTCATCATTGATGAGAGTGCCGTGCTGCCGGGGAGGGGCGCGTGGCTGCATCCGACACAGGAATGCATGGCGGCCGCACTGCGGCGTCGCGCTTTCGCACGAGCACTCCGTGTGTCCACATCTCTGGATACGCAGACCATCGAGAAACGGCTAAATGGCTATGGAATCAAAGTGAACGGCTCGAAATGAGACCCGTCCGCAACTAGTGGTCTGCCCTGTTTGGGTAGACCAACCCAGACAGGAGAATTGTGGCTGCCAAACCACGTGTACACGAGATTGCCGCTGAACTCGGCGTCGACAGCAAGTTCGCACTCGCGAAGCTGAAGGAAATCGGCGAATTCGTCAAGAGTCCTTCATCGACGATTGAGCCTCCAGTGGCTCGCAAGCTCCGTGCGGCCATCGAGGCCGACAATGCTGCCAAGCCCAAGGCTGACGCGAAGCCGGCTGGCGACAAGCCTGCTGCAGAGTCAAAGCCTGCGACTGCTTCGAAGGCCGCGGCTGCCAAGCCCGGCCCGAAGCCACCGACTCCCGGACCCAAGCCGGGTCCGAAGCCTGCCCCCGAGCCGGCTCCCGTGGAACCTGCCCCCGAGGCAGCTCCCGCGGCTCCAGCACCCGCTGCGGCGGAGCCCACGGCAAAGAAGTCGGATGAGCCGACTGAATCGTCTGCCGGCAAGGGCGCTCCGGCGCCTGGCGCACCGCGCCCCGGCAACAACCCCTTCTCCACTTCGCAGGGGATGGGCCAGCGACCAGCGGGTCCGCGTCCGGGTAACAACCCGTTCGCTTCCGCTCAGGGCATGGGCCAGCGCCCGACGCCCGGAAACATTCCTCGCCCGCAGGCACCGCGTCCCGGTGCACCTCGTCCGGGCGCTCCGCGTCCCGGCGCACCCCGTCCCGGCGCTCCGCGCAGCGGTCCGGGTGGACGTCCGGGTGGCGCACCGTTCCAGCAGCGTCCAGGCGGCCCCGGTCGTCCCGGTGGTGCTGGCGCAGGTACCGGCGGACCCGGTGCACGTCCCGGGGGTGGCGGCGGTTTCGCTGGTCGTCCCGGTGGCGGCGGCGGTCGTGGTCGTGGACCCGGCGGCGGTACAGCAGGTGCCTTCGGTAAGGGTGGCGGCAAGTCCAAGCAGCGCAAGTCGCGTAGGGCGAAGCGGCAGGAATTTGAAATGCGGTCGGCTCCGATCGTCGGTGGCGTCAATGTCACCCGCGGTAACGGAGAGATCATTCGGATGCGCCGCGGCGCATCGATCGCCGACTTCGCAGACAAGATCGAGACGCTGACCGGCTACACAGTGCAGCCGGGCACCCTGGTCACGATTCTCTTCAACCTCGGCGAGATGGCCACGGCCACCGAGTCGCTGGATGAGGCTACCTTCGAGGTTCTCGGAGTCGAGCTGGGCTACAAGATCCAGATGGTTTCGCCTGAGGACGAGGACAAGGAGCTCCTTGAGGGCTTCGGTCTCGATCTTGACAGCGAGCTGGAAGCTGAGAGCGAAGACGACCTCGAGATTCGTCCGCCGGTTGTCACCGTCATGGGTCACGTCGACCACGGTAAGACACGCCTTCTTGACGCGATCCGCAAGACCAACGTCATCGAGGGTGAGGCCGGAGGCATCACCCAGCACATCGGTGCCTACCAGGTCTGGACCGAGCACGAGGGCCATGAGCGTGCGATCACGTTCATTGACACACCGGGTCACGAGGCGTTCACCGCCATGCGTGCTCGTGGTGCACAGGTCACCGACCTTGCGATCCTGGTGGTCGCAGCCGATGACGGCATCATGCCGCAGACGGTTGAGGCGTTGAACCACGCGCAGGCGGCCGGTGTTCCGATCGTCGTCGCAGTGAACAAGGTTGACAAGCCCGAGGCCAACCCGGCGAAGGTCCGTCAGCAGCTCACCGAATACGGCCTCGTCGCAGAGGAGTATGGCGGAGACGTCATGTTCATCGATGTCTCGGCTCGTGCGAACACCGGCATCCAGGAACTCTTGGACGCTGTGCTGCTCGTCGCGGATGCGGGTCTTGACCTGACCGCCAACCCGAACAAGGCTGCCCGTGGTGTCGCCATTGAGGCGAAGCTCGACAAGGGCCGCGGTTCGATCGCGACAGTGCTCATCCAGTCCGGAACGCTGCACATCGGTGACTCGATCGTGGCAGGCACGGCTTACGGCCGCGTCCGCGCCATGCTCGACGAGAACGGCGATGCAGTCGAAGAGGCTTACCCGTCTCGTCCGGTGCAGGTGCAGGGGCTGAACTCTGTGCCGCGTGCCGGCGACGTCTTCATCGTTACCGAAGAAGACCGCATGGCTCGCCAGATCGCTGAGAAGCGTGAAGCCGTACAGCGCAATGCTCTGCTGGCCAAGGCCCGCAAGCGCATCTCGCTTGAAGACTTCACCCGTGCTCTTGAAGAGGGCAAGGTCGAGACGCTCAACCTCATCATCAAGGGTGACGTCTCCGGTGCCGTCGAGGCGTTGGAGGAGTCGCTGCTCAAGATCGAGGTCGACGACACGGTCCAGCTGCGCATCATCCACCGTGGTGTTGGCGCTGTGACCGAGTCGGATGTGAACCTGGCGACGATCGATAACGCGATCATCGTTGGCTTCAACGTCCGTCCTGACCCCAAGGCCCGTGAGGCTGCGGCACGCGAAGGCGTGGATGTCCGGTTCTACTCGGTCATCTACTCGGCGATCGACGAGATCGAGAGCTCCCTCAAGGGCATGCTCAAGCCAGAGTACGAAGAGGTCAAGTCGGGTGTCGCTGAGATTCGTGAGGTGTTCCGCTCCTCGAAGATCGGTAACATCGCGGGTGTCATCGTCCGCTCGGGAACGATCACGCGCAACGCCAAGGCTCGTGTCATCCGCGAAGGCGTTGTCCTCGCCGATGGCCTGGCCATCGAGTCGCTGCGCCGCTTCAAGGATGACGTCACCGAGGTCCGCACGGACTTCGAGGCCGGCATCGGACTCGGTAAGTTCAACGACATCCAGATCGGCGACGAGATCGAGACCACAGAGTTGATCGAGAAGCCTCGCGGCTGATCTGATCGATCTATGAGGGGCGCCTGCGGGCGCCCCTCATTCGTCACAGAGGAGAAGGAAATGGCTGGAGAACGACAGGCTCGTCTGGCAGACCGCATTCGCGTCATCCTCGCGGAACGCCTCGACAAGGGGCTGCGCGATCCGCGACTTGGTTTCGTCACGATCACCGACGTCCGCGTCACGGGTGATCTGCAGAACGCTTCGGTGTTTTATACAGTGCTCGGTACCGAGGAGGAGCGCATCTCCAGTGGTGCTGCCCTCGCTTCTGCGACCGGGCTGCTGCGCAGTGAGGTCGGGCGACACCTGAACACTCGCCTGGTGCCTACGCTTGAGTTCATCCTGGATGCTCTCCCGGACAACGCGAGCAACATCACGGCGCTGCTGCATCAGGCGCAACAGCGCGACGCCGAGGTGGCCAAGCTCGCCGTTGGTGCACAGCACGCGGGTGAAGCTGATCCGTACGCGCACGCTGATGACGACGATGACGAGGATGACGCTGAGGACGGCGCCCGCTAGTCGATTTTTCCCCTTCTGATACTCTGATCCCCATTGTCGCCCCGGCCGGCAGTGAATGGGACTGGAACGCAGAGGGGAGCGGGCTTGTGTCGACGGTGTGGCACGGCGACTTACGTCTGCGCCCGACCGCTGTCGATGAACGTGATCTCATCTCTGAGATCACCCGCGATCTACTCGAACGTGGACTCGCCACCGCGCCGCATGTCGTTGCGAAGCTCAGCCGACGGCTGAACGGTGACGCGCAGACGGTGTGCGAAGTCGCGGCGGCACTGACTTCTGCACAGCGCAGTGGCTACCGGATGCTTCCGCTGTCACTCCCACTCGTACCGTCGATCTCCGCACAGTTCGATCCGATTCGGCTGTCCGCGGAAGAGTTCTTCGTTCTTTTGCTCGCGGCGCTGTGCACCGATGACCACCTTGACACGTTGCTCGGGGCATCGGAGCACCGCGTCGACGACCTCATTGCAGGTGGGCTCGTCGCCCACCTGAACATCGTGCACGGACGCTTCGCTTTTGTCGATGTGCGTATGCCGATCTGGCTGCGTCATACGGCGACCGCCTCGGAGCGCAGTCGAGCACACACGTTGCTGGCCGTCGTGCGGAATGCTCGCGGGGATCAGATTGCCGTTCAGTGGCACACAGCGCGCGGCGCCGTGCAGCGCCTACCCCACATCGTTCCGGCTCTGATCAGCGCGGCACGAGAGCTCGCCGAAGGCGGACATCCGGACTGGGCATTCGTCGTCGCCGCGGAAGCAGCCGATCATGCCATCGGTGCGGATCGCGACGAAGCACGGTTGATCGCAGGCGTCGCGGCGATCGGCGCGGGGTGCGTGGAGGATGCTGCCGACTGGCTGGGCAGCCTGTTCCCGAACGGCGCCGTGGAACACCGAGCGCAGGCATTAGCAAGCCTGTTGATCGCCGAGACAGCGCTTCAAGGCGTCGTTCCGATTCTTGATCCAACCCACCACCGCCCGCGCATCGCGGACGCCGCACGCTGGCAGGCCTGGGCGCGCACCGCGGGGCTCTCATCAGTGCTGTGCGCGGAGCGCGGTGCCACTTCGTCAATGCGCGCGTGGCTCATCGAGCTCCGCGATGCAGATCTGCGATCCGGTGCGGACGGTGTGATCCGAGACTCGGCGCTCGCGCTGTGTTCGACACTCACCCGAGATGTCGAGACAATCCTCTCACCGTCAGAAGGCCCCTTCTCCGGTGGGATGATCGGTGCGCTGCATGCCGCGCTGGACGGCGACATCGAGAGCGGGCTGCAGCTGTTGTCCAGGGCGCAGACTGGGCGGATCCGCGAGACCGATCCGATGGTGGCGGGGTTCGAATACAGCCCCATCGTCGACGCATATCTCGCGGTGACGGAAGCACTGCTGCATTTTTGGCGCGGTGATGTAGCGACCGCCAGAGATCGGCTGATCGCTGCTGCGGTGGACCTTCCCATCGGAATTCCTTTCGCGGGGCTCGGTGCGACACTCGCTCAACGACTCGACATCGCGGTGCTCGGCACGACGGGACCTCTCGCCCAGTCGCTCGTGCAGACGTTGCCGGGTGGGAGCCGAGTCGATCGGCTCGTTGACAACGGACTCGAGGCGTACTTGGCTGGCAACTCCGAGCGTGCAGCCATGGAGATGACCCTGTGGCATGACCGTGGAGCACCGCAGCATCCGTTCGCTGTTCCCGGCCTCGACGAGGTCGGACCGGTGATCGAACGGGTGTGTGTGGAGCCGCGAGCTCTGAGCGAGGCCAGGGGATTGCGCAGGCGCATCCGATCGCTGCCGGAGACGAGTTGGCGGCGGGAATGCGCCGACGTCGCCGACGCTGCACGGAAGCTCCGATCGCCGTTCGCTCGGGGACGGGTTGAAGCGATGCTCGGCTCAGCCCATCTCATCAGGGGTGACGCGCGCGCGGGCAGACGTTTCCTGCGCGCGGCGCGGAGCCTGTTCGATGATGCCGGAGCCGCGGCATGGCGTGACGCTGTCGATGTGCGATTGGCGCGACTGCACACGCAGATCGAGGCCAATGCCCAGATCGCCACGATGCCCATTGCCATCATTCACGATGTCGACCCTCTCGAAGCCAGCCGCATGGTCTGGGCTGCGGTGCTCACAGAGCGGGAACTCGAGGTAGCCATGCGCGTAGTCGAAGGCTCGTCGAACCATGAGATTGCTGTGGAGCTCGAAGTCTCAGTGCGCACGGTAGAGGTGCACACAGGCCGGATCTTCAAGAAGCTCGGTGTGCGCAAACGAGTTGAACTCGCGGTGCTCGCGCATCGCACAGGGCGGCACACCTGAGCCTGCGGCGGCGTGGTCAGCGGGGCAGCCGCAGCATCCCGTCGACTGCCTCGGCGAGACCGTCTTCGATGAGCGAGTCGATTGCACGGTCGCGCTGCGCGGCATCCGTCCAATCGTGAATCACGGAATCGAGCGGAAGCACGCTGTCATCGGCAGCGCGCAATGCCTTCAGGACGGCACCGCGCGCCTGTCGGTCTGAACCCTCGTATCGGGCCTGACGACGCCGGTCGTCACCGGTGTCAGGGCGTCCGGATGCTACCCATGCGCACTGCGCGGCTATGGGGCACTGCTCGCACTTCGGCGCACGGGCGGTGCACACCATGGCGCCGAGCTCCATCATGGCGGCGTTGAAGACGGCAGACTCGGATACATTCACGGGAAGCACAGCATCCATCGCTATGAGATCGCGCCGCGCGGCCGGTCCTGGCTGAGACCTGCCTTCGAGGGCACGAGCCAGCACCCGCCGAGTGTTGGTATCGACGACAGGGTGACGATCGCCATATGAGAAGACCGCGACGGCGCGTGCGGTGTAGTCGCCGATGCCGGACAGAGCGAGGAGCGCATCGACATCGCGTGGTACCTGTCCGCCGTGGCGTTCGGTGATCTCGATTGCGGCGCGGTGCAGCCAGAGCGCACGTCGCGGATATCCCAGATTCGCCCACTGCTGTACGACCTGTGCTGGCGTCGCCTGCGCCATCTCGCGCGGAGTCGGCCAGCGCTCCAGCCATGCTTCCAGATGCGGAATCACTCGGCCTACCGGCGTCTGCTGCAGCATGAACTCGCTCACCAGCGTGCCCCATGCGCCGAAGCTGTCATGGAACTCAGCGCGCCGCCACGGAAGATCGCGTGCGCTGCGGAGATACCAATCCGCGAGCACCGGCGGCAGGTGTGTCGAAGAGATCGATGGCACAGGCACCTCGATAGCCTACGTGCAGTGCGACGGACGCACCTCAGAGCAAGTCTCGGTAGGCTGGAGAGATGGTCGCGCCAGGCATTCTTCTCGTTGACAAGCCCGGTGGGCTGACCAGTCACGACGTCGTCGCTCGTACCCGCCGTGCATTCGGAACGCGCAAGGTCGGACACGCCGGCACGCTCGATCCGATGGCTACTGGCCTCCTCGTGATCGGCATCGAGGGCGCTACCCGATTACTCACTTACGTCGTCGGTGCGGACAAAACCTACTTCGCGACGATTCGGCTCGGGCAGGCGACCTCAACCGATGATGCTGAGGGCGAGATTACGGTGACAGCGGATGCCGCGGCCGTGGCAGCGATCATGGGCGAGCAGATCACCGAGGGCATTGCGGCGCTCTCCGGAGACATCTCTCAGGTTCCCAGCGCCGTTTCGGCAATCAAGGTCGACGGGCGGCGTGCCTACGACCGAGTTCGAGCCGGAGAACATGTGGAGCTCAAGGCACGCGCGGTCACCGTGTCACGTTTCGAACTTCTCGCGCAGCGCGGCAGTGAAGGCCTCATCGATCTCGATGTCGTCGTCGACTGCTCATCCGGTACCTACATCCGTGCGCTCGCACGCGACCTGGGGGATTCCCTCGGCGTCGGTGGGCATCTCACGGCGCTGCGTCGCACCAGGATCGGTCCGTTCGAGGTAACCGGCGCAGTCGGCCTGGATGAACTCGTGGGCGCTGTGACGCTGACGCCGGCTGCGGCAGCATCACAGATACTGCAGCCGCTTGAAGTGTCTGCCGATGAGGCGCGTGATCTGCGCCATGGCAAGCGCCTTGCGGATCAGGCATCCAGGATCGACGGAGCCCTTGCCGCTGCGATCGACCCGGACGGTGCTCTCGTGGGAATCGTCGAAAAGCGGGGGAGCGACGTGAAAAGCGCCATGAACATGCCGGAGGAAGCGCGATGATCCTGTGGTTCACGATTGTTCAGATCGCCGTCGCCGTCGCCGTCGGGCTGTTCTGCGTGATTGCGGGGCTCACTGGCCGTCGCCCGAGCGACTTCACCGTCGGCGCCTTGGCACTGGTCGAAGTGCTGCTGATCGTTCAAATCGTCGTCGGGATCGTCTCGCCGCTGGCCGGCAATCCTCCCACCGGAGATCTGTTGGAGTTCTGGGTGTATCTCGTCTCCGCCGTTCTCGTGCCCGTCGGTGGCGTGATCTGGGCGCTGTTGGACCGCACCCGCTGGAGCACGGTCATCCTAGGGCTGGCCGCAGTTGCGGTCGCGATTATGGTGTGGCGCATGCAAGTCATCTGGACGATCCAGCTCGCGTAGCCTGCGGCGCTGAGCGGTGCCTCGCGCGATTAGGATGGAGGACGCTATGAGCATCACCGAAACCCGCACTCGGATGACCGGCATCGGCCGTGTCCTTGTCATCGTCTATGCCGTGATGGCGCTTGCTGCCACCGGCCGAAGCTTCGTTCAGATCGTGCGCAAGTTCGAGGAAGCGCCCCTGGCGTATTCGCTTTCGAGCCTCGCGGCCGTCGTCTACATCGTCGCGACGCTCGGACTCATCCTCGCCGGCCGTCGAGGCTGGTATACCGTCGCGTGGATCGCGATCGTCTTCGAACTCATCGGTGTCATCGCGGTAGGCATTTTGAGCCTCACGCTGCCGGATCTGTTTCAGCACGACTCCGTCTGGTCGATGTTTGGTCGGGGGTACCTGTTCATTCCTCTGATTCTTCCGGTGTTCGGGATCTGGTGGCTGCGCACCCATAAGCCTGTCGAGGCGGGCGCATGATCGTCTTCCGCGACCCCAGCGAGGTGCCGGACGACTTCGGGCCTGCAGCCGTCGCCATCGGAAAATTCGATGGCGTGCACGCGGGTCATCGGGCAGTTATCGAACGACTCAAGGTGGATGCTGCAGCATCCGGCTCGCGCGCCGTCGCCGTCACCTTCGACCGCAACCCGCTCGCTCTGCTGCGCCCTGAGCTCTGCCCGAAGAACGTGGTGTCGACTGAGCGCAAGCTTGAACTGCTTGGTGAACTCGGGCTCGATGCCACCCTGCTGCTCACCTTCGACCGGGCGCTCGCATCACGCGATGCGGAAGAGTTCGTGGCCGAGATCCTGGTGGGCGCGCTGCATGTGTCCACAGTGCTCGTCGGTAGTGATTTTCGATTCGGCCATCGCGGAGCGGGAACACCGGAGCTACTTCGCACCCTCGGTCCGAAGTACGGCTTCACCGTAGATGTGGTCGAGGACGTGTATCTCGAAGATTCTGAGCGTCGCGTCTCATCCAGTTGGATCCGCGAACTGCTCGCCGAGGGTGACGTTAAAGCGGCAGCAGAAGTGCTCGAACGTGCGGTCGATGTTCGCGGCGAAGTCGTTCATGGACTCAAACGCGGTCGCGAACTCGGGTTCCCGACGGCGAATCTTTCTGAGCTCGTCGATGCGCTCGTCCCCGCGGACGGCGTGTACGCAGGCTGGCTCGTCGACCACGACACCGGTGTGCGGCATCCTGCGGCCGTATCGGTCGGCACGAATCCGACTTTCGATGACGTGTTGGTGCGTCAGGTCGAGGCCCATGTGTTGGATGAGGATGCCCTCGATCTGTACGGCCATGACGTCACTGTCGAGTTCACCGAACGGCTGCGCGGCATGGTCGCTTTCGCCGGTATCGAGGCGCTGAAGGATCAGATGGCGGCCGATGTCGTCGCTGCACGTGCCCTGTTGACGGGTGAAGTACGCGCCTGAATGCCCGCCATTCGGCGTTTTGTCGTGGGTATGACCTAAACTGTTGTCAGATCTTCTTCCGGTGTGCGCCTCAACGGTGCCCTGATGAAGACCAGACAGTGTCCGCACGGTCCTGGCTCACGCCACACGCGGACTATTCGTACGGCACGAACCGCCTCTCATGGCGATTCGATTTTCACGCTCAGGAGGAGCATGCCGACTACGGCAACCGCCGCAACACGGCGCAAGAAGACATCCCGTCGCGACGACGATGCCCCGCTGATCCCGATTCTCGCGCGCAAGGTGCGCGAGATCGAGGCAAAGGCACAGCGCGGCAAGCTCGGTCCCACCAATCGGGTCAAGTTCCAGGTGATCGCCTTCCTGGTGCGCGAGGAGCGCGCCAGAGTGAAGACGGATGCCGCGTTCAGCGATTCCGCACGCGCCGAGCTGCTCAAGCGGCTCGACGGCGTTGCAACGATTCTCGCGAAGACCGCCGCACGTGACACGTCACTCATCCAGTTGCTCGAGGCAGACCAGGCCGCGAGCCCCGTCGCCAAACGCATGCGACGTGACTGGCTGCTGGAATCCGGTGCGGAACTAGCTCCGGAAGAACTCATCATCACTGATGTTGCTCCGGTGCAGGCGCCGGTCGTTCCCGCGGCCCTCGCAGAACGCCAGGTGACGCCGCCGGCTGTCGAATCACGGCAACTTGCCAACCCGTTCCTCGCTCCAGATCTCACGCCGCGCACGACGACGACACCTCGTCGCCGTTTGGACGGCTGGGAACTCATGGGTCCGCTGTACAAGGCGTTCGAGACCGGAGCCGGTGGCTCAGCAGCTTCCATGGAGCTGCCCCCGGTGCCGGAGTACGACCACATCTCGCCCAAAGGCCTTGAGGTCATGGTGCATCAGTCGCGCTTCCTTGAATCCGTGCGCGGGGGACACCGCAGCTTCCTGCTCGCGGATGAGCCGGGCCTCGGCAAAACAGCACAGTCGGTACTCGCGGCATCCATCGTCGACGCCTATCCGCTGCTCGTCGTGGTTCCCAACGTCGTCAAGATGAACTGGGCACGCGAAGTTGAGCGCTGGACGCCGCAGCGGCGCGCCACTGTCATCCAGGGTGATGGCACTGACATCGACGCATTCGCCGACGTGTTCATTGTGAACTACGAGATCCTTGACCGTCACCTGTCCTGGCTCAGCTCGATCGGGCTGAAGGGCATGGTCGTCGATGAGGCGCACTTCATCAAGAACCTTTCTTCGCAGCGTTCGCAGAATGTGCTCGCACTCGCGACCCGGGTGCGGGAACACATGCGTAACCCGCTCATGCTGGCGCTCACCGGTACGCCGCTGATCAACGATGTCGAAGACTTCGATGCGATCTGGCGTTTCCTGGGCTGGACCACTGGTGACAAGCCTGGGGCCGAGTTGATGGGCAAGCTGGATGCAACCGGACACACGCCCGCCGACAAGGCGTTCTACCCCGAGGCGCGCGATGCGGTGATCTCGATGGGAATCGTCCGGCGTAAGAAGAAAGACGTCGCAGCCGACCTGCCAGACAAACTCGTTGCCGACCTGCCTGTGCAGTTGGATGACGAGTTCGGGCGCGGCATTCGTCAGGCCGAGCGCGAGCTGGGCGAGCGACTGGCCGCCAAGTACCGTCGCATCCTCGAGGCGCGCGGTGACCGCGGTCTTGCCCCTGGTGAGATTGACGAGGACATCGTCCGCCTTGTCGCACACAACGAGCTGGAAGAGTCGAAAGCGGCCGGAACCGGCGGAGACAACGTCTTCACGATGGTGCGCAAGATCGGCCAGGCCAAGGCTGGGCTGGCAGCCGATTACGCGGCACAGTTGCAGCGCTCGGTGGGCAAGGTCGTCTTCTTCGCCAAGCACATCGACGTCATGAATCAGGCAGAGGCGCACTTCGCGTCCGCGGGCATCCGCTACGTCTCGATTCGTGGAGATCAGACCACGCCAGCGCGGCAGCAGGCGATCGATGATTTCAACGGCGACGAGAACGTCGGCATCGCGGTGTGTTCGCTCACCGCAGCCGGTGTCGGTCTCAACCTGCAGGCGGCGTCGAACGTGGTGCTCGCCGAGCTGAGCTGGACCGCAGCCGAGCAGACTCAGGCGATCGACCGCGTACACCGCATCGGACAGGATGAGCCGGTCACCGCCTGGCGCATCATCGCTGCGCACACGATCGATACGAAGATCGCTGAGCTCATCGACCAGAAGCAGGGCCTTGCGGCTCGTGCACTGGACGGCGAAGCGTTCGACGAGACCCCGAGCGAGTCTGTGCAGGTGGCAGCACTCATGCACCTGCTGCGTCAAGCCCTCGGGTCCTGACGTCGGAGGCGCAGCAAGGCGCAAGAACTGCACTTCTTTCGGGTCGATTCGGGGATTTTCTGCACGATCTGCAGAAGATCCTCGAATGGCCACGAATCAGTGCGCAAGATTGAAGGTTCTCGCGCCCATCGAATGGCGCGGGACTCTGATGCCCACTAGGGTCGAGATCAGGCAACGTCGCCCGTCCTACTCCCGAGACCTCTGAAGGCATCAGCATGAAGATCGGTATTCTTACCAGCGGCGGCGACTGCCCCGGACTCAATGCGGTCATCCGCGGCATCGTGCTCAAGGGCACCACCAGCTACGATCTTGAATTCGTCGGCATCCGTGACGGATGGCGAGGAGTCGTCGAGGGCGACTTCATGCCGCTCACCCGCCACGAGGTCAAGGGCCTGTCGAAGGTTGGCGGCACAATTCTCGGCACCAGCCGCACGAACCCTTATGAGGGTGATCGTGGTGGCGCAGAGAACATCGCCAAGACGCTTTACGGCCACAAGATCGATGGAATCATCGCGATCGGCGGCGAAGGCACGTTGGCCGCGGCCGACCGGCTCGCCAAAGACGGGCTGAATGTGCTCGGCGTGCCGAAGACGATCGACAATGATCTGCGAGCGACGGATTACTCCTTCGGGTTCGACACTGCGGTCAACATCGCCACCGACGCGATGGACCGACTGCGTACCACCGGTGACTCGCACCAGCGCTGCATGGTCGCCGAGGTCATGGGTCGCCACGTCGGCTGGATCGCCCTGCACGCAGGGATGGCCGCCGGTGCGCATGTCATCTGCATCCCTGAGGTACCGATGTCGATCGATGACATCACAGAGCTCGTCGCCAGCGCCCACGATCGCGGTCGCGCACCTCTCGTCGTAGTCTCGGAGGGGTTCAAGCTTCTCGGTATGGACGAGGCGTTCAGCGACAAGGGGCTGGATGCCTTCAACCGGCCCCGTCTCGGTGGCATCGGCGACCTACTCGCACCCGAGATCGAGCGCATCACCGGCATCGAGACCCGCGCGACGATTCTCGGCCACATCCAGCGTGGCGGCTCGCCGTCAGGCTTCGACCGCGTTCTCGCGACACGCCTCGGTCTGCACGCGGCTGACGCCATCGTCGCAGGCGCGTGGGGCCAGATGGTGGCCATGAAGGGCACCGACATTGTGCGCGTGCCGTTCGAAGAGGCTCTGGGCGAGCTCAACACGGTGCCGCGCTACCGCTACGACGAGGCTGCCGCACTGTTCGGCTGAGTTGTTGGCTGCTGGCTGCTGGCTGCTGGCTGCTGCGTCGCCGAAATCAGGACATCCGCCCCAGATCAGGAGGAATCTGCAGATTCCTCCTGATCTGGGGACTTCGTCCTGATCTCGGATGCTGTCAGGCTGCGAGATGCAGGCCCTGAGCCATCGCGATCCGGATGGATTCCTGCACCCACTTTGGTTGGAACAGCACCTGCTGGTAGTCGAACCGAAGCACCGTGAAGCCGAGTAGCCGCAGTCTGACGTCCGCGGCGATGTCGCGTCGACGGTCGCCAGCGTTGCTGTGGAACGCGAATCCGTCGAGCTGGACGATCAAACGGTCGCCGATCAAGGCGTCGACCGGATGTCCGTCGATCCAGACCTGCTGGCGTACGTTGACGCCGACTGCGCGCATGAGCTCAACGAAATGTGTTTCCAGCCCGGAATCGGACAGAGCGGATGCCAGCGCAGCCAGGCTGTTCGCGGCATCACTGTGCCAGGCAACTGCCTTCAGGATGTCAATGTTGATCAGCTTCTTGTTGAGGGCCGACTCCCAGATCGCCAGCGCATCGGCGCGTGGCTGACAGCGTGCGACATGGAACAGCACATTGATCAGCGGATCGATCGCGGCTCGGTGCTCATATGGCATCGGCCCATCGGACCAGTGCACATGGATGCCGTCGCTGTTCAAGCGTGCTGCAGCGGGGGACACCGCTACATGGATTTCATCATGGACTGGGGCCCACAGCTCGAGCGTCTGGGCTGCACTGACACAGGTCAGACGCCCTCCGACACGAGCGGCAGTGGCGCGTGCTGGATCGCAATCGCGTAGAAGGAGCCAAGACCGCCGTACGCGCAGCATCCGCCCGCTTTTCACGGAGGCTGCGACCGCATGCTTACTGAATCCGGCGGCGTAGATCTGGGAGCTGTGTGCGACGCCGTCACGCGATCGCATCCATTCTTCGAGGAACATGCGTCCACAATGGAGCCTCGGCCATGCCACGCGGAGGGCTAAACCCATGAATGGGGGAGAAGTGCCGAGTTTCGGCAACTGTGCAGTAGAGGACGCCGCGGCCCAAATCAGGACATCCGCCCCAGGTCAGGAGGAATCTGCAGATTCCTCCTGATCTGGGGACTTCGTCCTGATTTCGGGCGGGCGCGACCCGTGACCCGTGACCCGCGACGCGGGCGCGCGGCTAGGCGAGCCCCAGCGTGTCGAACATCCAGGCCAGCTCGAAGGCTCGTTCCTTCCAGGAGTTGTAGCGACCGCTCACGCCGCCGTGTCCTGCAGCCATCTCGCACTTCAGCAGAACATCGGATGCCCCGGCTTCGCGCAGCCGCGCTACCCACTTCGCGGGCTCGACGTACAGGACGCGGGTGTCATTCAGAGATGTCATGGCGAGGATGCGCGGGTAGGCGACGCCATCCTGCACGTTCTCATACGGTGCGTACGACTTCATGTACTCATACACATCGGCGTTGTGCAGCGGGTCGCCCCACTCGTCCCACTCGATCACGGTGAGGGGGAGCGAAGGGTCAAGAATCGAGGTCAGCGGGTCGACGAACGGCACGGATGCCAGGATGCCGGCGAAGCGGGAAGGCGCGAGGTTGGCGACTGCTCCCATCAGCAGACCACCGGCGCTGCCTCCCTCGGCAACCATCTGCTCCGGGCTTGTCACTCCGGTGCTGATGAGATGCTCCGCGCACGCGACGAAGTCGGTGAACGTATTGCGCTTGTTCAGCATCTTGCCGTCTTCGTACCACTTGCGGCCCATCTCACCACCGCCGCGCACGTGTGCGACAGCGAAGATGACGCCGCGGTCGAGTTCCGAAAGTCGCGCCACCGAGAAGCCGGGGTCGATGGAGTGCTCGTATGACCCGTAGCCGTACAGGTGTACGGGACGCACGTCAGCGCCCGGTTCTCCGAACGAGCGCTTCCAGACCATTGAGATCGGCACCTGAGTGCCATCTGGTGCCGTCGCCCAGGCGCGCGCCTGGGCGTAGTCGGCCGAGTCGTAACCGCCGAGTACCGGCTGCTGCTTGCGCAGCACCAGTTCGCGTGTTGCAAGGTCAAGGTCGTACACAGTGCCCGGAGTCACGAACGAGGTATAACCGAGCCGCAGGAACGGCGAGTGCCACTCGGGGTTTCCTCCCACGCCCGCTGAGTACAACGGTTCGTCGAAGGACAACTCGTCGACAGCATCCGTCGCGTAATCGAGCAGACCGACCTGCTCCAGGCCGTCGCGGCGGTACTCCACTGTCGCAAAATCGCGGAATGCATCCATGCCCAGCAGTCGACGTCCGCTCTCGTGCGCGATCACGACGTGGCGCTCGCCCTGGGGATCGGATGCCGCCACTGAGACGAGCTCGAAATCGAGAGCATCCTGGTTGTGCATGATGTAGAGGCGGTCCTCGCCGTCAACAATCGCGTGTTCGAGTGAGTACTCAACGCCCTCGGTGCGGGGCCAGACCAGCCGCGGTTCAGCCGTGATGTCGCCTTCCAGATCGACGAGGTACTCCTCGCCGGTGACGCTGGATCCGACGCCGATGACCAGGAAGCGGCGGCTGCGGGTGAGCCCCGCACCCAGCCAGAATCGCTCATCCGGCTCGTGAAACAGCGTCACATCATCCTGGACCGGGGTGCCGAGACGGTGCAACCACAGCGTGTCTGGACGCCAGGCCTCATCGCGGGTCGTGTAGATGATCCCTGTGCCGTCTGGCGTCAAGAAGCCGCCACCGGTCTTCGGGATCTCATCGGGGAGTGTTTCGCCTGTCACCAGATCGCGCACGCGGATGGTGTACAACTCATCGCCCTCAAGGTCGGGCGCCCACAGCAGCTTCGTCGCGTCATCCGAGATGTCGAAAGAGCCGAGAGAGAAGAATTCGTGGCCCTCTGCTTCGACATTGCTGTCCAACAGAATCTCCTCGCCAGGCACAGGAACGCCTGGCTCGAGTACCGGGGGAGTCCAATCGCCACTGACTGCGGCCGCACGACACTGGATGCCGTACTGCGAGCCTTCCTCGGTGCGTCCGTAGTACCACCAGTCGCCCCGGCGGGTCGGCACAGACAGATCTGTCTCCTGCACGCGGCCCTTGATCTCTTCGAACAGCGTCTCGCGGAGGCTCTCGAGGTGCGCGCTCTGATCATCGGTGTGCGCGTTCTCCGCCTCGAGATGCGCGATGACTTCTGGCGATTCCTTCTCACGCAGCCACTCATAAGGATCGTTGAAAGTGTCTGCGTGATGCGTGCGGATATGGGTGCGGCGAGCGGCGATAGGAACGTTGGTCACGGTTCCACGCTAGTCGGTGTCGAGTTGACCGATGCCGAGGAGGGTGCGAGGATTTATCTGGGCCGGTTAACGGAAGTAAAACCCACGGTGAACTCTTCGTTCAGCACGCCGATCACGTCGGCACATCCCTGCTTGAGACAACCGAAAGCGAACGTGGAAACCGCAGCCCTCATCGTCGTGCTGGTCATCGTGCTAGCGCTCTTCTTTGACTTCACCAACGGCTTTCACGACACCGCGAATGCGATGGCAACGCCCATCGCAACCGGTGCGTTGAAGCCCAAGACCGCCGTGCTTCTCGCCGCCGTGTTGAATCTTGTCGGCGCCTTCCTCTCGACCGAGGTCGCCAAGACAGTGTCCGGGGGCATCGTCCGTGAGGATGCCATCATCAAGATGGGTGCGGATGTCTTCCTGCCGCTGATCTTCGCTGGACTCATCGGTGCGATCACGTGGAACATGCTCACGTGGCTCCTCGGCCTGCCGTCGAGTTCATCGCACGCGCTGTTCGGCGGTCTCATCGGAGCAACCCTCATCGGCGTCGGTACCAGTGGCATCGACTTCGGAATGGTCCTGTCCAAGATCATTCTGCCTGCGCTTATCGCGCCGGTCACTGCGGGCCTCATCGCGCTGCTGGTAACCAAGATCGCCTACTCGATCACTCGTCGCTACGACAACAAGCCGGACGGGCGCGACGGCTTCCGTTGGGGGCAGATCTTCACCTCGTCGCTCGTCGCCCTCGCGCACGGAACTAATGACGCGCAGAAGACCATGGGCGTGATCACGCTCGCTCTCATCACCGTCGGCTGGCAATCCGGCGAGCACCACGAACCAGAGTTCTGGGTGATCGTGGCCTGCGCCTTCACCATCGCGCTCGGTACGTACCTCGGCGGCTGGCGCATCATCCGTACCCTCGGTAAGGGACTCACCGACGTCAAGCCGGCGCAGGGCTTTGCCGCTGAGAGTTCCACAGCCGCGACGATCCTCGCCTCCAGCGCACTCGGCTTTGCGCTCTCGACGACACAGGTCGCCTCCGGCTCTGTCATCGGCTCCGGGCTCGGACGCCGTGGTTCCACGGTGCGCTGGGGCACTGCAGGCCGCATCGCGATCGGTTGGGTGCTGACGCTTCCGGCTGCAGGCGGCGTCGGTGCACTTGCCGCACTGCTGGTGGTGTGGCTGGGCAACTGGGGTATCGCGATCGATGCGGTTCTTGCGCTCGCTGTGATCGTCGGACTCTTCATGCGCTCCCGTCGTGACGCGGTCACCTCGGAGAACGCGATGAGTGATGTCGCGGAGTCTGGCCACGCGATTGAGCTTCCAGACACGCCGCCGCCCACGCGTCGCCAGCAGCGCATCGAGGAAGCGAGAGCTGAGCTCAAGGCCCGAGCCAAGGCCAAGGCCGAAGCGAAGGCCAAGGCGAAGTCCGAGGGCAAGTCCAGGTTCAAGCCCAAGGGCAAGTCCAAGGACAAGGTGAAGGACAAGAACGGTAAGCGCAAGGGCAAAAAGAAGGCAGAGCCCGACGCCGGTACGGAGAACCTGCCTGTGACAACGACGCAGGAGGGCGCAGAATGAGTGTCGTCATCGATTGGTCCGCTTTCCTGCTGGTGTTCGCCGCCGCACTCATCGGCGCCACTGTCATCGTCACGTTCTACGCTCTCGGACTGCGCATGCTCGTACGCTCCGGTCATGCACCGGTGGTGTCTCCTGCGGAGTTCACAGATGCGATCACTGTCATCACTGACAAAGAGGCCAGTCGTGCGGCCAAGCAGGCTGCCAAGGCAGCACGGAAGAACCCGCTGACCCCAGGGCAGAAGCGTGTTGCGCTTGTCGGCGCCTACGCCTGTTTCGGGGTGTGTGCTGCGGCTGTGCTCGCTGGCATCCTCATCATCGTGGTGGGTCACTGATACGACTCATTCGCGTGATACGACTCATTCGCGTGCGGACACACGAGGCATAGACTGAGATCATCACCGTAATTTCGCCACGACCCACAAGGATGTGACATGGCTTCTGCCGCGCCCACTGCTACTCGCACCGAGACCGATTCTCTCGGGAGCATGGAAATTCCCGCCGAAGCATATTGGGGCGTTCACACGGCCCGCGCTGTCGAAAACTTCCCGATCGCGAAGCGGCCGATTTCGGTCTACCCCGATCTGATTCGCGGTCTCGCCATGGTCAAGCAGGCCAGTGCGCGGGCGAACAAAGAGATCGGCGTTCTGGATGCCGAGCGAGCAGATCTCATTGATGCTGCCTCGCAGCGAGTGATCGACGGCGAGTTCCACGATCAGTTCACGGTCGGTGTCATCCAGGGCGGTGCTGGTACCTCGACGAACATGAACGCCAACGAGGTCATCACCAATATCGCCCTCGAGATGGCCGGACGAGAGAAGGGTGACTATGCCTTCCTCGGTCCCATCGACCACACCAACCGTAGCCAGTCCACGAACGACGTCTATCCGACGGCGATCAAGATCGGGCTGTCACTGACCCTGCGTTCGCTGCTGGACGAGCTCGACCTCCTGCGTCGCTCGTTCCTCGGCAAGGCTGGCGAGTTTCACAATGTGCTGAAAGTTGGGCGTACCCAGCTGCAGGATGCCGTGCCGATGACGCTCGGCCAAGAGTTCCACGGGTTCGCGACGACGTTGGGGGAGGATCACGCTCGCCTCACCGAGAATGCGACGCTCATGTTCGAGATCAACATGGGCGCTACTGCGATCGGCACAGGCATCACGACCCACGCTGGCTACGCCCCGTATGTGCTGAAGCACCTGCGTCAGATTTCTGGGCTTGATCTGGAGACCGCGACAGACCTCGTCGAGTCGACGAGCGATACCGGTGCCTTCATGTCGTTCTCGTCATCACTCAAGCGCAATGCCATCAAGCTTTCGAAGATCTGCAACGATCTGCGTCTGCTGTCTTCCGGTCCGCAGGCGGGCTTCGGTGAGATCAATCTTCCCGCGATGCAGGCCGGATCGAGCATCATGCCGGGCAAGGTCAACCCCGTGATCCCCGAGGCAGTGAACCAGGTGGCCTTCGCAGTGGTCGGCGCGGACATGACTGTCACTATGGCGGTCGAGGCTGGTCAGCTACAGCTCAACGCCTTCGAGCCCGTGATCGCGCACTCGATCTTCCAATCGATCACATGGATGCGACAGGCGATGTGGACTCTGCGCGTCAACTGTGTGGATGGCATCACCGCGAACGAAGACCGCCTCGGCGCCATGGTCGGCGCCTCGGTCGGTGTCATCACCGCGCTGACGCCGTTCATCGGCTACGCAGCGGCTGCGGCTCTGGCGAAGGCCGCGCTGCTGACGAACCGCAGTGTCGCAGATCTCGTCGTCGAGGCAGAGCTGATGTCTCGCGAAGAGGTCACCAAACAGCTTTCGCCGGCACGTCTGTCCGGGCTGGAGGCAATCACCTCGGCCATCACGGTGATCTCGCCGGATGACCTGATTCAGATCTGACGCCTGCGTCGCGACCCTGCGTCGCGGCCCGCAGCCGAGGCCCTCAGTCGAGGATTCGGCAGTGGGTGGTCAGCTCCCCGATACCGTCGATTCCGACGGTCACGGTGGAGCGGTCCCGGAGGAAGATCTGCGGGTTACGTGAATAGCCGGCGCCGCCTGGACTTCCCGTGGAGATGAGCGTTCCCGGCTGCAGGGTGATCGACTGTGACAGGTGCGCGATGAGCTTGGCGACAGGTCTGACCATCTGCTCGGTCGAGGCATCCTGCACGGTGTGACCGTCGACGACGGTCCAGATGTGCAGATCCTGCGGGTCCGGAATTTCGTCTGCGGTCACCACGAATGGTCCAGTCGGTGTGAACCCGTCAAAAGACTTGCATCGCGACCACTGGGCCTCAGCAAACTGAATATCTCGAGCTGTGATGTCGTTGACGACCGTGTAGCCCCAGACATGATCGAGGGCGTCCTCGACGGAGACATCCTTTGTATGACGTCCGATCAGTACGCCGAGTTCGGCCTCGTAGTCGATGGACTCGCTGAGGCTGCGGGGCCATTCGGTTGTGGCCTCGTGTCCGGTGAGTGAGTTCGGCCAGAGCGTGAAAACAGTCGGCGCGGTGTCGGTCTTCAGTCCGAGCTCACTGGAATGCGCGGCATAGTTCAGCCCGACGGCAAGTATCACCGGTGGATTCACTACTGCAGAGCCGAAGCTGAAACTGGCGAGCGGATGCCGCGCTGCCGCGCCTGTAGCGAGTGCTGCCCGCAGCGCAGTCAGTGTCTCCTCACCCCCCTCGATGAGATCCTGGAGAGTGAGGGGTGCGGATGAGAGGAGTTCGGCGACCATGATGGCAGCGGAGTCCTCGATGACCGCGAGCTGGATGTCGGAACTGTCTGGCCGGCGAAGATGGGCGAAACGCATACTGTCTACGTTATCGGTCGTGCGTTGCGACTGGCCTGAACAGTACCCCTAGGCTTTGGCTATGACATTCGGAGGACCGGCACAGCCGCACTACGCCCCGCCGGCTCAGCAGCCCACATATGCATCGACTCTCGCGCAGCCCGTGAGCTATTCTCCGCCGGCTCCGGTCGCGCCTGTTTCGGCCCCTGCGCTGCCGACGCTGCCGGTTCCCGCGAAGCGGGGACGAACGGTATCGATATGGCTGTTCGGCGTGCTGGGATTCGCACTCGTCCTTCTGATCGCCTACTTCGTGTCGGCGCTGGGGGTTGTGGCATCCGGAATCGGCCTCGTCCTCGCACTGATCCCGCTCACCATCGTTTTCCTCGGTGTGTACATCATCGATCGATGGGAACCGGAACCGAAGCTGTTCATCGCCTTCGCGATCGCCTGGGGCGCCATCGCAGCCGTTGGCATCACGCTGCTCGTCGATCTCGCAATCACTTTGCTCATCGGCTTCCGTTCTGATTCGCTCACTGCGGTCGTTCAGGCGCCGATCGTCGAAGAGCTCGCCAAAGGCTTGGGGATCTTCCTCATCTTCGTGATCGGTAAGCGGGCTTTCGATGGACCAGTCGACGGAATCGTCTACGGAGCATTGATCGGCGGTGGCTTCGCTTTCACCGAGAACATTCAGTACTTCGCGATCAGTCTGATCGAGGGGGGCGGGGCGAACCTGACCGCGACGTTCGTGATGCGCGGACTGCTCTCGCCCTTCGCACATGCAATGTTCACAGCGCTGACCGGGTTCGCGATAGGGCTGGCAGTACGCCGTCACGCCTCTACCGGTGCAGTGCTTCGCACAGGTGCGCTCGGATTGCTCGGAGCGGTGCTTTTGCACGGCTTCTGGAACGGCTCAGCGATATTCGCCGACTTCTTCCCGCTGTACATCACCCTGCAGGTGCCGCTGTTCATCAGCTTCATCTTTGCGATCGTCGCACTGCGCAAGGAAGAGGCCCGGATTACGCGAGAACGCCTCGGAGAATATGCCGGGGCGGGCTGGTTCACCCCAGAGGAAGTGACCATGCTTGCGACTCCGGCCGGACGTAAGGTCGGACTCAACTGGGCTGCGTCGCTGCGCGGTGACCGTAGGCCGCTGATGAAGCAATTCATCAAGGATGCGACGGCTCTCGCGGCCGTCCGCCAGCGTGCTCTCACCGGTCGTGACCCACTCGCGGCTGACGACGAGCGTGCACTCCTGACGCGCACGCGCGCGACGCGCGCGGCACTGCTGGCGTTCTGAGACGGCACTGCTGGCGTTCTGATCCGGACCGCTCCAGGCGAGACTCAGCGCCCGGTGCTGCGGCAATGCCTGCGAGGCTCCCGGGCGCTGAGTTGATCTGACACAAGGTTGCACCCGACCGCGGATGATGTCAATAGCCACTTCGCGAGACGGCTTGCACTGAGCGCGTCGAAGTGTTCGCTCTGGGCTGGTGCGCTCACATTGACCGAGCCGCACTGCTCCGGTTGGATGGAGTCATGACTGATCGCACAAAGCCCGAGTTCGACGCCCCGACCGGCCCCGCGCCCGCAGAGCTCGTCATCCGAGACATCATCGAGGGCGACGGCGCTGAGGCAAAGCCCGGCGACACCGTGACCGTGCACTACGCCGGAGTCGAGTTCGACTCTGGTGAAGAGTTCGACTCATCCTGGGGTCGTGGCGAGACGATCCAGTTCCCGCTGCGCGGTCTGATCCAGGGCTGGCAGGACGGCATTCCCGGTATGAAGACCGGCGGACGTCGCGAGCTGGTTATCCCGCCGCACCTGGCATACGGTCCTGCCGGTTCCGGTCACTTCCTCTCCGGGAAGAGCCTCATCTTCATCATCGACCTGGTTGCCGTCGGTTGATCTGACCGCACCGTAGGAAGGCCTCTGTTCCCTGTCGGGACAGGGGCCTTCAACTTTTCTTCTGAATCTCGGAATAGATACGCGCGCATAGAAGTTGTGTCTGTGTGAATGCCGCCACGCGGCCCTAATCTTTGAGGAGCAACTCCATGACCGCAATTGACATCCCCGGCTACCGCGCAGGCACCTGGATTCTTGACCCCGCACACAGCGAGGTCACCTTCAGCGTCCGCCACATGATGATCTCGAAGGTGCGCGGCACCTTCGGTATGAAGAGCGCGACGCTTATCGCTCCGGAGAACCCGCTTGAGGCGAAGGTCGAGGCATCCATCGACGTCACTTCCATCGACACCAACGATGAAGGGCGCGACGGCCACCTGCGCTCCGCAGACTTCTTCGACACCGAAACTTACCCGACCATGGAGTTCGTCTCCACTGGTGCGCGCGTCGAGAACGGCGACTTCTTCATCGATGGCGACCTCACGATCCGCGACACCACCAAGCCGGTCAGCTTCGAGTTCGACTTTGGCGGCTTTGGCACCGACCCCTACGGCAACTACAAGGCCGGTGCGTCCGCAACGACCACGATCAACCGTGAGGAGTTCGGCCTCACCTGGAATGCTGCGCTCGAAACCGGCGGCGTGCTCGTCGGCAAGGACATCACGATCAACCTTGACCTGCAGGGCGCTCTGCAGCAGGACTGATCACACTTCTCAGGCAACCCCGGGTCCGTCAGGGCTCGGGGTTCTCTGCGTCGTAGTCGCGGAATCGAGGCGTGAGTCGGACGAGCATCGCCACCAGTACGATCACGACGAAGCCGCCGAGCAGCGGCGGGAACCAGAGCGACGTGAGAGTTGCGAGTGTGCCGGCGTAAAGTGCGCCGATGCGCGGACCGCCTGCGACGACGATGATGAAGATTCCCTGGAGTCTGCCGCGGATGCTATCGGGCACAGACGACTGCATCATCGTGCTCCGATAGATGGAGCTGACATTGTCGGACGCTCCGGATGCCGCGAGTGCGATGCAGGCGGCAATGATGAGGCCGAGATTGGCCGTGGTTTCGCTGACCGGTGGCAGCCACGCGCCGATCAACAAGACCGCGCCGAATACGAGGATGGATGCCCCGTATGCCTGAATGGCACGCTGGATCCCTCGACCGTGCCAGCGATAACGCACGATGCGACCGGAGAACAGACTCGACAGGAATGTGCCCGCGGCAACCGCTGCCGTTAGTGCTCCCGTCGTGACAGCGCCGCCGCCGAGCAGTAGCGTGCCGAGCGCGGGGTAGAGCGCGAGTGGCTGGCCGAACGTCATCGCGATGATGTCGAGGATGTACTGCATCCGGATGTTGCGGGCGCGCTGGAGGAAGCGCCAGCCGTCGACCAGCGATTCCAATCCAGGGCGCACGATCGTGCCCTCTGGGCGCAGCGGCGGCAGAGCCCACAGCCCCATGAACATCGCGAGCATCAACACGACGTCGATCGAATACGTCCAGCCGTAGCCAGTAGTGGCCACGAGAACACCAGCGAGAGCTGGTCCGACCATCACCATCACGCCGATTGTGATGCCGTTCAGAGCGGATGCCGAGGCCAGCAATTCCCGCGGGATGAGGCGCGGGATGATCGCGCTGCGAGTCGCCATCCCGACGGAGTTTCCCGCGGCGTTGACTGCGCTAAGCCCGTACAGCCACCAGATGGTCTCGAGTTCGGCCCAGGTGAGCGAGGCGAGGAGGACAGTGGAGGCGAAGGTGATGACGGCGGCGATGAGGGCCACCTTGCGCCGATCGAACGCGTCGGCCAGCATCCCGCCGTATAAGCCGGCCAGGATCATCGGGATGAGACCGGACACCGCGACCATCGCCACTGCAAATGTGCTGGCAGTGAGTTCGAACACATGCAGCATCACCGTGACAAGAGTGAGCTGCCCGCCGAGCCCCGAGAGAGTGGAGCCGATCCACATCTTCGTGAACGCCTTGCTCGCGCGGAACGGGCGCAGGTCGATGAGGGCGTTGAACACTACACGAGGCTATCCGCTTGGTCAGGTGTCAATCGTTTCCGTTGCCCGGTCTCTGAGCTCGCCTGCGGGCTGGTAAGCTATTGAGGTTGCCGTTTGATCGGCCGCGGATAAAGAGAGCTCACACATCAGGTGTTGGGCGCCGCGCAGTGAACTGAAAGGGGATCCCATCTATGGCACTCGAATCTGACGCTAAGAAGGCGATCATGGAAGAGTACGCGACGCACCCCGGTGACACCGGATCCCCCGAGGTGCAGGTTGCAATGCTGACGCAGCGCATCAAGGACCTCACCGAACACCTCAAGGACCACAAGCACGACCACCACTCGCGTCGTGGCCTGTTCCTTATGGTGGGTCAGCGCCGTCGTCTGCTCGGCTACCTCCAGGACACCGAGATCGCGCGCTACCGCACGTTGATCGAGAAGCTTGGACTTCGCCGCTAAGGCAGCGCACCAGCGTAATATCGCACTTCTTCCGAAGGCCGTCCCAGGTGTGGGGCGGCCTTCGTCGTTTCCTGTCGCGGTCTGATCTGTTGCTTTCCTCATGGAAAGTCGGTAGCTTCGATTGGGATGACGAGCTTTCCATCAGGAAAGTAGACCAGGGGAGATGCAATGGAACAGCGTCCGATAGACGGGGCGGCGCCCCTGAACCCGCCCGATTCGGAAACCGCACACGCATATCTCGACGAGCTCAACCGCGTGCGCGCTCGTCGCGAAGAGCGAATCGATCGCCGCGCGTTGGCCGTGTTCGCTCTCATCAACGCGGTCGTCCTGTCGGTCTACGTCACGATAGCGATCTTCACGATCGGGGTGACGCAGGCGAACTCGTCGTTCCTCGTCTTCTTGGCACTTTTTCTACTTTGGGTCCAGCTCGGCACCGAGTATCGCGAAGGGCACGGCGCATCGAGCTCGTCGCTCTCATCGTCCAGGGCGGTGACCCTGTCGATCGTGGCGGTGTTGATCATCGTCGTAGTTGGCGGGCTCGTGGTCGCAGTGGTGGGCGTAGAGCTCCCTGTAGTCGCGCGGCTGATCCCCGGGATCGTCACGCTCTGCCTTATGGGTATCCCCGCCGTTCGTGATATCCGCCGCTCGGTGCGCCGCGAAGCTGCAGCGCGTAGAGGGCTGACGCGCTCGGAGCGGTGGGAGACCATCGTCATCGGTGCGATCGTCGCGGCAAGTGTCTGGGTGCTCGCGATCGGGAATCCCTTTGCGGTGCTCGGCTTCGCGATGCTTCTGATGTGTGGCTACCTCGCCTGGTGGGTCGCCGGTCGCATCACTGAGCGTCTTCCCGTGGTCGGCGCAGTATGGGCCTGGCCGCAGTGGTTGGCGTTCGCCCTCGGTGGCGTCGCGGTCGTCGCGGTCATCGTCGCGCAAATTATCGGTCTGACAGCTTCAGGTGTTGCGCCAGCGGGCGCCGTGATCATTCTGCTGCTGTTCATCGGTAGCGCGTTCCTGGACGGTCGGGATGGCTGACAAGCATCCGCGTCTGCGCCTGGATGACAACTTTGCCAGCCCCATCCGCTTCTCGCTCATGGCTGCACTGCTCGACGGGAACGAGCTCGACTTCGCAACCCTCGCCGATATCCTCCAGGTGGGCGACTCAGCGCTCAGTAAGTCCATCTCCCATCTGCATGCCGCCGGGTACGTCGCGACGCGCAGGGGTGATGTCGGAAGCCGTCCTCGCACATGGGTGCGCTCGACTGCCAAGGGAGAGCGCGCCTTCGCTGCGCACCTGCAGGCTCTTCAGGAGATCGTGGAGTTTGGCGGTCAGCGCGGCTGATCCGCGCCCACCAGATCCGAATGGTGAATCGCGGCGACATCGGGGTGTGCGCGCAGGCGCGATTTGAGGGCGTTCTCCCCGTACAAGCTGTGGATCGGGTTTGTCGGGTCATCCGTCACGCCACGGGCCTCGGCGGCAAGCTCTGCAGGCAGCTCGATGAGCGGCAGCTTGGCGTCCAGTGCCGGGTTGAAGAAGAACGGCACCGAGATGCGCTCGTCTGGAGCCGTCGGCGAGATGACCCGGTGGTTGGTGGCCTTGAGATAGCCGCCGGTGGCGTACTCGAGAAGTTCGCCGATGTTCACCACGAAAGCGCCGTCGACCGGGGGCGCGTCGACCCATTCGCCGTCGCGCTCCACCTGGAGTCCGCCCTTGCCTGGCTCGACCCAGAGCAGTGTGAGTACACCTGAATCTCGGTGTGCGCCGACGCCCTGCTGCGGCTCCGGCTCATCCGTGCCGGGGTAGCGCACGATCTTGATCAGTGTCGACGGTTCTCCGAAATTCGACTCAAAGTACGACTCGTCGGCGCCGAGTGAGAGCGCCCAGGCGCGAAGCAGCTTACGCGCGACCCCACTGAGGTGTGCATGCCATTGTGCGACCACCTCGCGCAGCTCAGGCTGCGCGGCCGGCCACAGGTTCGGTCCGATCAAGCGGTTGAAGGCGGGCCCGCCCTCGATGGCTTCTCGCTCCGGGCCGATGTCGATCTGCTCGCGCCAATCGACCTTGCCCTGGGTGCGCTCTCCGCCGACCCGCGTGTAGCCGCGGAAATGTGGGCTCTTCACGTTCTCGATCGAAAGCTTCTCCTCCTCGCTGAGCGCAAAGAAATCGAGCGCTGCCTGATGCAGGCGCGCCGAGAGTTCGGGTGTCACCCCGGTGCCGGTCAGATAGAAGAAACCGACGTTATGCGTGGCGGCGCGCAAGTCGTCGCGAAATAGTGCGGCGGCTTCCGGCCCCTCGTCGAGCCGGGAGAGGTCGAGGACGGGGAGGTTCAGATCAGCCATTACCCGAGGCTAGGACGATTTTGCATCGACTGCGTCGAGTATTGCGCCGCATTACCGTCGATATCCTGGATGTATGGCTCGTCTGTGGATTTCCCTGCGTCTTGTGTTGCCCGCCGTCTGGATCGGACTGATCATCGGGCTGAGTTTCATGGAAACTCCGCTGAAGTTCCACGCGCCCGGCATCACGACAGCGCTGGGTCTCGGTATTGGTCGACTTGTGTTCGTCGCGCTCTCGGTTGCGGGTTGGATCATTCTTGTCGTGCTCACGCTGATCGCCCAAGCCCGGCCTCGCGAGACCAGGCGAGGTTGGCTGCTGATCGGTGTGATGTGGGTGATCATGGCGGTCGAGTCATTCGTCATCAGGCCCGCACTCGCTGCACGTAGCGACGTCATCATCGCTGGAGGGGACCCGGGGGAGTCCTGGCTGCACTACGGCTACATCGCCGCTGAACTTCTGCTGCTCGCTGCGCTCGTCTGGTATCTCGTGCTCGGCGCGCGTCGCATCAAAATCGCCTGATCAGCTGTCGCGCGGGCGTCGCGAGCCTGTCGGATCGTCGCGTCGTGACGTGTCGCTGCCGAGCCGTTCATCCGAGAACAACCAGCGCGCCCGCGGCTCGACGAGCGGTCGAAACAGCCACCTGACCGGTTTGGTCGCCAGTACCAGTGCGATCACGACGGACAGCACGATCACAGTGGGCAACCAGATCCAGGTCGGCTCTGCATCGCGCAGTATGCCGGACTCGCGGAACGGGTAGAGCACGAACGAATGAAGCAGATACACGTACATGGTGTACTGCCCGAATTTGCTCCACCAGGTGGTGCGACGGGGAATCAGCACGAAGAAGGCGGCGCTGAGCAGCAGTCCGATAGCGATGAGGAGCAGACGGATCCCGCCAGACCACCACTCATCGCCGCCGAGATCTGCGTAGGTGTCGTTGTAGAAGAACCATTTGTCGAGGTCGATGCTGGCCCAGAGCTCTACCCAATTCCAGGCGATGAACGCATCCACAGCGAAGATCAGCACCGCGATCAGACGCAGCCACCACGGTCGGAAATCGATCAGGCGGAATCGGTCAACTACATCGTGCTCACGCAGCCACCAGCCGAGCACGAAGAACGGCAGGAAACCGAGTGTGCGCGAAAGGGAGAACGTGCTGTCGACGTTGTTGAGGTAGCCCGCACCAATGGAGATCAGCAGACTCCATACCAGGGGCCAGCGCAGCAGGGCGAGATACGGGAGCACCAGGCGGAAGATGCCGAGTGCGAGCAGGAACCACAGTGTCCAGGACGGTTCGGTGATGTTCGGGTTGGCTTGTCCCTCGACAAGCCATTTCGTCAGCGTCCACAGCAGTTCGAAGATCACATAGGGCACCAGGATGTCAGTGATGACCCTGGCCATCTGCTTCTTCGTCGGAGGCGTGGATTTGGAGAAATAGCCGGCGATGATCGCGAAAGCCGGCATGTGGAAGGCATAGATCGCGAGATACATCGCCATCGCGATGTCGGAGTCGTACGTGAGGCGCTGGATCGCGTGCCCGAGAACGACGAGAACGATGCAGGCGTAGCGCGCGTTATCCCAGAAAGGCACGCGCCGGCGAGGCCGCGCGATGCTCCCGGTGACCGGTCCGGTCGGTGTTCGTGCGGTACTGCTCATTCAATAAGGCTACCGGTCGGGAATAAAGTTGCGTGGATGGCGTTATCTCATATACATTCATTTGCATGGAAGTGGATGTCACCAGCATCCCTCGAATCACGGAGAACATAATGAGCGAACCAGCCGACACCTCGGGCATCCAGTTCGGACTCTTCACCGTCAGTGACGTCACGCAGAACCCGGTCACGGGTGAGACGCCTACCGAAGGTCAAAAGATCAAGGACGCGATCACCATCGCGAAGCACGCCGAAGAGGTCGGTTTGGACGTCTTCGCCATCGGTGAGCACCACAACCCGCCGTTCTGGTCCTCGTCTCCGTCCACCACGCTGGCCGCGATCGCGGCGCAAACCGAACGCATCATCCTGTCGACCTCGACGACACTGATCACGACGAACGACCCGGTGAAGATCGCCGAGGACTTCGCGATGCTGCAGCACATCTCCGACGGCCGCACCGACATCATGCTCGGACGAGGTAATACTGGCCCCGTCTACCCGTGGTTCGGCAAAGACATCCGTCAAGGCTTGCCCCTCGCGATCGAGAACTACGCACTGTTGCGCAAGCTCTGGGACGAAGACGTCGTTGACTGGGAAGGCAAGTTCCGCACGCCGCTCCAGGGCTTCACCTCAACCCCTCGTCCGCTCGACGGTGTGGCGCCGTTCGTCTGGCACGGCTCCATCCGCACACCGGAAATCGCCGAGCAGGCCGCTTACTATGGCGACGGATTCTTCGCGAACAACATCTTCTGGCCGAAGGAGCACTACCAGCGCCTGATCGAGCTGTACCGCCAGCGCTACGCACATTACGGCCACGGCGCGCCGGAGCAGGCGATCGTCGGCATCGGCGGCCAGGTGTTCATGCGCGCCAAGTCGCAGGATGCCGTGAACGAGTTCCGTCCGTACTTCGACAACGCGCCGGTGTACGGTCATGGCCCGAGTATGGAGGACTTCACTGAAATGACGCCGCTGACGGTCGGCTCACCGCAGCAGGTCATCGACCGCTACGCGGCGATGCGCGACACGTTCGGTGACTACCAGCGCCAGCTGTTCCTGATCGATCACGCAGGACTCCCGCTGAAGGTTGTGCTTGAGCAGCTCGACATCTTGGGTGGCGAAGTGGTGCCAGCACTGCGCAAGGAGCTCGCGAAGAACCGTCCGGCGAACGTCCCTGATGCTCCGACGCACGCAGCGCGCGTCAAAGCGGTGTACGGAGACGGTCCGAGCCGGCAGGCGCGTCCTGGCGTGAACCGCGGCGACAACCTCACCGCTGGTTCTCCTTACCAGGACACGCCTGCGCCCGCGGGTGCCTCATTCGGTCTCGGCCGGAAGGATGCATGAGCATGAGCACACGTCGCATCGCCGTCATCTCTTCGGGACTCTCCAATCCTTCATCCACGCGGATGCTGGCCGATCGCATGGCTGCGGAAACAGTGAAGCAGCTCGCTGAGCGGGGTATCGAAGCATCCATCGACGTGATTGAACTGCGTGATCTGGCGCACGACATCACCAACAACCTGCTCACCGGTTTCGCTCCGGCCGCGCTGGAGTCCGCCCTCAACTCGGTGTATTCCGCGGATGCGCTGATCGCCGTGACGCCGATCTTCTCCACGAGCTACTCCGGGCTGTTCAAGTCATTCATCGATGTTCTGGACCCGGATGCGCTCACCGGAAAACCGGTCTTGATCGGTGCGAATGCGGGGACGCCGCGGCACTCGCTCGCAATCGACTACGCGATCCGTCCGCTGTTCGCCTACCTGCACGCCGAAGCGGTCTCCACGGGAGTGTTTGCCGCCTCGAGCGACTGGGGTGATTCTGGAGACCAGGTCGCCCCGCTGGCGAAGCGCGTCGAGAAGGGCGCCCGTGAACTCGCCGAGGCCGTCGCGCGCAAGGAACCGGTCACCTCGACCGACCCCTTCGACCCGGCGAACTACCTCGGTGATGGGCGCTCATTCGGGCACCTGCTCGGAGGGCTCGCGGGCGAGTAGCGGCAGGCTCGATGCCTAGCGCGGCCATGGGCAGAAAAAGCCGCCACGAAAAGCAAAAAGATGAGGGCCACCCCGATCGGGGTGGCCCTCAGGCGGTCAACCGCTCTTGCGTCGGAACTCGCGCCGCGTCTGCGGGGCGTTTGCCGCATGGACGGCGGAGTCGCCATCCAGATGCGTCTCACCATTGCGGTGATGTGCGTTCTTCTTCTCGAGCGCTTCCTTAAACTTGCGCTTCATGTCCTCAGAGGAGGAGGCTGCGCCTTCTTCGGTGCTCATAGCGTCAGCCTACTCTGACGTTGGCGCCGCTGGAAAGAGATGGAAGCCGAGCGGTGAAGGAATTCGGTGCAACCGATGAACTCTCGGTGCAATGATGCGAATGTGTGCGGGAGGGCGTGATCGACGCGGCATCCTGACATCGTGAGAGTCGCTATCGTGACCGAATCCTTCCTGCCACACATGAACGGTGTGACGGGGTCTGTGCTGCAGATCCTGCGTCACCTCGAGCGCACCGGACACGAGGCGCTCGTGATCGCCCCGGATGCCGTGGACATTCCTCGGACGGTGCACGGCGCCTCCATTGAGCCGGTGACGAGCATCGCGCTGCCCGGGTATCGAGACGTTCGGGTGGGCACGGCGACCGCCCGCAGTATTTCTGCTTCGCTGGAGCGTTTCCGCCCGGATGTCGTGCACCTCGCCTCACCGTTCGCGCTGGGGTGGAGGGGCGTGTCTGCGGCATCGCACCGCGGTATACCGGCGGTCGCGGCGTACCAGACTGACATTGCTGCCTACACCGAGCGTTACCGTCTCGCGGCGACAACGGCGTTCGCGCAGAACCACATCGTCCGGCTGCACCGCAGAGCAACGCTCACGCTTGCACCGTCCGGCGAGTCTGAACAGCAGCTCGCCGCGCTGGGGGTCGATCGCCTCCGACGGTGGGGGCGCGGAGTGGATGCTGAGCGCTTTCACCCCTCGCGTCGTGATGAGCAGTGGCAGCGTGATGATTCAGGCAAGGTGATCGTCGGCTATGTGGGACGGCTTGCCGCGGAGAAGCAGGTCGAGGATCTGCGAGCTGTGCAGCAGCTACCGGGCGTTCGTGTCGTGATCATTGGAGACGGACCGTCGCGATCACGGCTGCAGGCGATGCTGCCGGGAGCTGTTTTCCTCGGCCACCTCGACGGTGATGCCCTTGCGCGGGCGATGGCATCTATCGACATCTTCGTGCACCCAGGCGAGAGCGAAACGTTCGGGCAGACCTTGCAGGAGGCGCACGCCAGTGGAGTCCCTGTGATCGCCACCGGACGGGGAGGACCGCTGGATCTGGTGCGGATGGGAATCGATGGATGGCTGTACCGCCCCGGTGACCTGGATGACTTCCGGATGCGGGTCGCCGACCTCGCCGGTGATGCGCGCAAACGGCGTGCCTTCGGCAGAGCGGGTCGTACCGCCGTCGAGGGACGAAGTTGGGAGACGATCTGTGATCAGCTGCTGGGGCATTTCGAGGAGGCGCGTGAACTGCACGGTGTGGACCGCTCGTTGCGCTCGCCACGCCTCAGAAGGCCGGAACTGGCGGTGCCCGCCACCGGGCGCCGCTGGCAGCGTTATGTCGCACTCGGCGACTCGCTGACAGAGGGCCTGTGCGATCCGGCTCCCGATGGTGCACTGCGCGGATGGGCCGACCGGCTCGCTCTGCTGCTCTCGGCGCGCGGTGGTCTGCATTTCGCCAACCTCGCCGTGCGCTCGCGTCGAGTTCGCGATGTGTGCGGCGAGCAGCTCACCAGAGCGAGAGAACTGCGACCCGACCTGGTGTCGATCCTGATCGGTGCCAACGATCTGGTGAAGTCGCATGTCGATGTCGAAGGGCTTGCCACGCAGTTGGAAGATACGGTTCGCACACTTCGCGAAGATGGTGCGGACGTGCTGCTCGTCACGCCCTTCCTGCCTGACCGCCGCGCCGCGCGCCTGTTCAGTGAACGTTTCGCCGATTTTGCGAGCCGGCTCGCCCGCATCGCCGAACGGCATGGGGCGATCCTGGTTGACACCGATCTGCATCCGGAGCTGCCTGCGCGACCCAACTGGGGAGAGGACCTCGTGCACTTGAGCAGTCGAGGTCACCGCTTCCTCGCATACCGCGTGGGGGAGATGCTCGGCGTGCCGCACGCTGAGACGCTCGGAGCACTCGACCAGGTGCTGCACGATGTGGATGCGACCACGCGAGCGGCCTGGTGGCGCAGACACGCGCTGCCGTGGGTATGGCGACGCATGCGCGGACGTGTGGCCGGTGATGGTCTGCTCGCCAAGCACGACGACTACGTCTACATCGGCCGTGCCTCGGTCATGGAACGGCGTATTGCCGGGCGGTGAAGATACGCCGCGATCCCAGATCATCGCAGGAATTCAGGCGCTCGCTGATAGGATGAACGGCGGACTGCTGTGTGCAGTTTTGCGTGCTCAATGCGCACGCGTACGTACGACCTCGCCCCTCACACGGATGGACGAGTCTAAACAAAGAAGGAGAGACCTCTTGGAAGGTCCTGAAATCACTGCCGCCGAGGCCGTTCTTGACAACGGCCGTTTTGGCACCCGCACCATCCGCTTCGAAACCGGTCGCCTTGCTCAGCAGGCACAGGGTTCGGTTGCGGCATACCTCGACGGCGAGACGATGATTCTCTCCGCTACCAGCGCTGGCAAGCACCCGCGTGAGGGCTTTGACTTCTTCCCGCTGACCGTTGACGTTGAAGAGCGTTCCTACGCAGCAGGCAAGATCCCCGGTTCGTTCTTCCGTCGTGAGGGTCGCCCCTCGACTGAGGCGATTCTGGTTTGCCGCCTGATCGACCGTCCGCTGCGTCCGTCGTTCGTTGACGGTCTTCGCAACGAGGTCCAGGTTGTCATCACTGTGCTGTCGATCGCTCCTGGCGAGTACTACGACGCACTTGCGATCAACGCGGCTTCCGCGTCGACGCAGATCTCGGGACTGCCGTTCTCCGGTCCCATTGCCGGTGTGCGCCTCGCGCTCATCCCCGGCCAGGGCGAGAACGCCGACCAGTGGGTCGCGTTCCCGAACGAGGCTCAGGTCGCTGAAGCAGTGTTCGACCTGATGGTCGCCGGTCGCGTCGTCAAGAAGTCTGACGGCACCGAAGACGTCGCGATCATGATGGTCGAGGCAGAGGCAACTGAGAACAGCTGGAACCTCATCAAGGGCGGCGCAGTCAAGCCGAACGAAGAGGTTGTCGCCGGTGGCCTCGAGGCCGCCAAGCCGTTCCTCAAGCAGCTCGTCGAGGCGCAGGCCGAGATGGCTTCACACTCCTCGAAGGCTCCTGGCGTCTACCCGGTCTTCCCGGCGTACGAGCAGGGCACGTACGACTTCATTGCGGCGTCCGCGAAGGCTGACCTCGAGAAGGTCTACCTGATCGCCGACAAGATCGAGCGCCAGACTGCCGATGACCAGGTCAAGGACCGCGTCAAGGCTGAGGTTGCTGCTGCTGTCGAGGCTGGCACGCTGCCGGCATCCGCCGCTGGTGAGGTCTCTGGTGCATACAAGTCGCTGACGAAGACGATCGTCCGCGGCCGTGTCCTGGCTGAGGGCGTCCGTATGGACGGCCGTGGCCTTGCTGACATCCGCCCTCTGGACGCTGAGGTGCAGGTCATCCCGCGCGTTCACGGATCGGCGATCTTCCAGCGCGGCGAGACTCAGATCATGGGTGTCACCACGCTGAACATGCTCAAGATGGAGCAGCAGATCGACTCGCTGTCTCCGACCACGAGCAAGCGCTACATGCACCACTACAACTTCCCGCCCTACTCGACCGGTGAGACCGGCCGCGTTGGTTCGCCGAAGCGTCGCGAGATCGGGCACGGCTTCCTTGCCGAGCGCGCTCTCATGCCGGTTCTGCCGAGCCGCGAGGAGTTCCCGTACGCGATCCGCCAGGTGTCTGAGGCTCTCAGCTCCAACGGTTCGACGTCGATGGGTTCCGTCTGCGCATCGACCCTGTCGCTGCTGAACGCGGGTGTGCCGCTGCGCGCAGCCGTCGCCGGTATCGCCATGGGCCTTGTCTCTGACGAGGTTGACGGTCAGACGCGCTACGCCGCTCTCACCGACATCCTGGGTGCAGAAGATGCTCTCGGCGACATGGACTTCAAGGTTGCAGGTACCAGCGAGTTCATCACCGCGATCCAGCTCGACACGAAGCTCGACGGCCTCCCGTCTGACGTCCTCACCGGCGCACTGACGCAGGCCCGCGACGCGCGTCTGACGATTCTCGGTGTCTTGAACGCTGCGATCGACACGCCCGACGAGATGGCGCCGACCGCGCCTCGCGTCATCAGCGTGCAGATCCCCGTCGACAAGATCGGTGAGCTGATCGGCCCGAAGGGCAAGACGATCAACGCGATCCAGGATGAGACCGGCGCTCAGATCTCGATCGAGGAAGACGGCACCGTGTACATCGGTGCTGTCGACGGCCCGTCGGCTGAGGCCGCTCGTGCCCAGGTCAACGCGATCGCTAACCCGACCAACCCCGAGATTGGCGAGCAGTTCCTCGGAACCGTCGTGAAGATCGCATCGTTCGGTGCGTTCATCTCGCTGCTGCCTGGCAAGGACGGCCTGCTGCACGTCACAGAGGTGCGCAAGCTCGCCGGTGGCAAGCGCGTGGAGAACGTCGATGACGTACTCTCCGTCGGCCAGAAGGTCCTCGTCAAGATCACGAAGATCGATGACCGCGGCAAGCTGTCGCTGGAGCCCGTCATCGACGGTGCTGCTGCAACAGATGCTGCGCCCGAGGCGGAGTCCGCTGACGCGTAAGTCATAGACGTCGGCCCGGTTTCTGCTTCTCGAGAGCGGAAACCGGGCCTTCTTCGTATCTGAAGTGATCAAAACGTTATGAGAACTTTGCCTGACGTTACCTGTAATTGCAGGCGACGTCACCGTTCTCGTTTACCCTCGAAGTACGCACCGGGGGGTGCATGCATAGCTCGCAGGTCTCCACCGGTAGACAGGCGCGGAGGTGGATGAAGGATGCGATTGTTCAGCGCAGGTGCCGCTGCTCAGCCCGAGAGCGCGCAGGAGTATCCATTGGAGCATCCTTCTGCGCCGATTCCGGTCGTGGGCCCAGGCATTGGCGAGAATATTCGCGTGCCGATCGGTGAGACCGGCATCGAGACATTCCCGCTCATGCTCGGAGCCGCAGAGTTCGGCTGGAACGTCGATCTCGAGACCAGCCATGCGATCCTTGACCGTTACATCGAGTTCGGTGGCAATGCGGTTCACACCGCTGACGGATTCTCCGGCGGACGCAGCGAGCACATCATCGGCCAGTGGCTTCGCTCCCGCGGTCTTCGCGATCGGGCGGTGCTGAGTGTTCGCATCGGCGCTCACGCTGACAACCCCGGCCTTGGCTCCACCAACCTGGTGCGAGCGGTCGAAGGCTCACTCACCAGGCTGGGGGTCGAGCGCATCGACGTGCTCTACCTCGACGCCACGCTCGATGCGACAACGAACCTCGAAGACACTCTTTCGACCGTCGAGTGGCTCAGAGACGCCGGCAAGATCGGTGCGCTGGGGGCCTTCCGCTTCGCTCCGGAACGGCTTGTGGAAGCCCGTATCCTCGCATCGGCCGGTTACCCGCGCATCGAGGTTCTGGATGAGCCGTACAACCTCATCAGACGCGAGGCGTTCGAGGGAGATCTGAGACTCGTCGCCGGGGCTCAGAGCCTGGCGGTCACGCCTTCGCACGCGCTGGAGCACGGATTCCTCTCCGGCCGTCACCGTAGCAAGGCGTTGGTTTCACAGGGTGTGCGAGGCGATCAGTTGCGTGGGCACCTGAACCGCCGCGGCATCCGGATTCTTCGTGCGCTGGACCAGGTTGCCTCTGAACTCGCAGCTCCCGTCGCAGCCGTGTCGATCGCGTGGCTGCTTGCGCAGCGCACCATTGCCGCTCCCATCGTCAACACGTTTGCGACGCAGCACGTGGAGGAGTTGATGCAGGGCGCTGGCATCAGCCTTTCTCGTACGCAGATCGCGGAACTCACGCGCGCCGGAAACTGATTCGTCTCGGTTCATAGCCCGCTGCTCACAGGCGTGGCATAGGGTGGAATGACGCCTGGGCGAAAGCCGACGACGAATTGAGTAGTTTGTGACGCATTACATTTATCTGGTCAGACATGGCGAGCATCAGGATGCCGAGTATGGCATCGACGACGGACCCCTCTCGTCGAGGGGGCAGCGACAGGCGGAGTTGATCGCCGACCGTCTCTCCGGTCTTCCACTTGACCGCGTCTGGCATTCCCCGCTGCTGCGTGCGACCGAGACTGCACGCGCTATCGCCGAACGGCTCCCGTCTGTTGATCCTGAGCCTTCTGCCCTGCTGTTCGACTGCGTGCCCACCGGTATGACGGCAGAGACGCCGTCAGTCTACGAGCCCTTCTTCGGCTCGATCACGGATGCGGAGATCGAGGCCGGCAGCGCTCAGATGGCGGATGCTGTGAACGAGTTCCTCGTCCGCAAGCAGGGCGATGTGCACGAGGTGTTGATCACTCACAACTTCGTGATCTCATGGTTCGTGCGCGAAGTGCTCGGCGCACCGGAATGGCGTTGGATGACGCTGAACCAGGCACACTGCGGGGTGACGGTGATCGCTCAGAAGCAGGGCCGGCCCTGGACGCTGATCAACCACAACGATCTTGGGCATCTGCCGGTCGAGCTGCGCACCGGCCTGCCGGATCCGATTCCGGTCTGAGCTGACGCTCGTAGCTGCTTACGGGACCAGCTGCTTACGGGACCAGCGACTTACGGTACCAACGGGTCGCGTTGGGGTTCTCGTTGTAGCGTTCGATCGATTCGAAACCGCTGCGCGCGTACAGGGCGCCAGCGGCCTCCAGCGTGTGGTGTGTGTCGAGCACGAGCTCACTAGCTCCCCACTCGCGTGCGCGGCGCTCAAGCTCTTCCAGAATCGCGCGGCCCCATCCTTGGCCGCGGGTGTCTGGGCGCAGGAACAGGTGTTTGACCTCATAGCGGATACCGGCGGGGGAGTCTTCGAGACGTCGGATGCCACCGCATCCCACCGGTGCACTGATCGGTCCTGCCAGGAGGAACACTCCGGTCGGAGGATCAAACGCCGACGCCGTAGGAAACGTCGGCGTGTAGCTGCCGCCGGGGAACTCCGCGGCACGAAGAGCGAAGTACTCGACGAGGATTGCGTGCGATTGTGCAGCGGTGGGCGACGCGGGGCGGAACTCAAGCATGGATCAACGCTACTCGTGTGTCTGGGTGCTGCCGTGCGCCTGGTACGCGAGCAGCGCGGGCGTAAATAGACTGGGTCCATGACCAAGCAGGTGGCACTTGTCGGCAGTACAGGGAAGCTCGGGACGATCATCAAACAGGTGATTGATGAACTTGAGGGCTTCGAGGTGACGCGCGTGCTCTCCTCCTCGAGTGATCTTGCCGAACTCGCGGGCGTAGATCTCGTCGTGGATGCGTCGACACCGCAGGTGAGCATCGATGTCGTTCGCACGGCTGCGGACCTCGGCATCAACGTGCTGGTCGGCACCTCCGGATGGTCAGCCGAGCGCATCGCGCTGGTGCGTCCGTTGGTGCAGGCTGCGGGAACCGGCGTGGTCTTCATTCCGAACTTCTCGCTGGGGTCGGTGCTCGGCTCCGCGTTGGCCGCGGCGGCGGCTCCGTTCTTCTCCTCTGCGGAGATCATCGAAGCCCACCGTGACACCAAGATCGATTCGCCCAGTGGCACGGCTGTGCGAACGGCCGAGCTCATTGCTGCGGCTCGCGTGGATCAAGGGCCGGTCAACGCACCTCACGCCGATCAGCGTGCGCGTGGGCAGCAGGTGGCGAGTGTTCCGATCCATTCTTTGCGCCGCCCCGGCGTGATCGCTCGTCAGGATGTCATCCTCTCCGGACCGGGCGAATCACTCACGATCACCCACGACACGGTGGAGTCCGCGCAGGCTTATGCCCCGGGCATCCGTCTCGCGGTTCCGTTCGCGGCAGAGGCCCGCGGGGTCATTGTGGGCCTGGAGAACATGATCGACATCGGAATTCAGGCTCGTTCATGATGACGCGCATCTGGGTCGGGCTGATCGGTGCTGCCCTGGTTCTCTATTTCATTCTCATGGGCCAGAAGGCGGTGCTGTTCATCGCGAGCGGCGACCCGGTCGGCATTGCAATGGGTGTTGCGCTGATCGTGCTTCCTCTGATCGGAGTCTGGGCGCTCGTGCGCGAGATCCAGTTCGGCGTGCAGGCAGAGCGACTCGGCACCACGCTCAACGCCGAGGGCGGTATGCCTGAAGCCGAGACGGAGCTCACACCCAGTGGTCGTATCGCCAAGGCAGACGCGGAACCGCTCATTCAGCGGTACATCGCTGAAGCTGATGCGGCATCGGATGACTGGCGTGCGCGGTATCGACTGGGTGTGGTTCAGGATGCTGCCGGCCGCCGCAAGGACGCGCGCGCCAGCATCCGAGCCGCGATCACCCTCTCCAAAAACTAAACGCGAGACTTCACCACTGTCACCGAAATCGAGAGATTTCGTGACAGTGGTGAAGTCTCGCGGGCGGTGATAAGGCGCGTTAGGCCAGCGTCGCCTCTAGGGTGATGGTGATGCCGGAGAGCGCCTGCGAGACAGGGCAACCGGTCTTCGCGCCCTCGGCGATCTCCTGGAACTGCTCCTGCGTCAGGCCGGGAACGGTGGCATTGACGTTCAGGTGGCTGCCGCTGATGCCCACGCCGGGCGTGAAAGTGACCGATGCGCTGGTGTTCACGTGCTCCGGCGGGGTGCCGTTTTCGCTCAGTGCGTGCGAGAGCGCCATGCTGAAGCATGAGGCGTGGGCTGCCGCGATGAGCTCTTCTGGCGTCGTCGTGGTGTCAGAACCCTCGCTGCGGGCCTTCCAATTGATCGGGAAGGTACCGAGGTTCGAAGACGAGAAGTGCACGGTTCCTGAACCCTCGGCAAGGGATCCGGTCCAGGTCGTGTTGGCTTCACTGGTGACAGGCATGATTCCTCCAGGGTTGTGGCGGGTTGTTGAGCCAGCCTATCCATCCCGAGCCATACGGGGAACCGCTGCTTCAGGCGGCCGGAGCCGCCCTACCGATGACTCCAGCACGCTGCAGCAGTAGATAGATCTGGCAGCCCAGGCAGAATGCGAAGGCTGCGTTGAGGAACGCAGCGATGAAGGCGGCGCCCGCGGCGATCGGCAGCGCCCACGGCACGCCGATCAGGTGGAGAAGTAAGCCGATCGTGACGACGGCGAGGCCGATGCCCTGCGCGAACCGCGGCGGGCGCGGGTCTTCCAACTCGGTGGGGGCGGCGAGTCGCGGTCGTACGAATCGGCGGAAGATTGCACCCCACGGGGCGGTGCGCGGTGAAATGACACCCCAAAGGAACAGCAGCGCGATGATCGCGAGCAGCAGGAAGCCGGGGTCGAGGATGCGCTGCAGCACACTCGCGGACTGGATCGCCCAAGTACCTCCGGGAGTGAACGTGGATCCGTTGGAGGGCATGATCGCGAACCATCCCGCGGAGGCCCGTGCGGTCGACACCCCGATCAGGCTGAGCACGAGCGCGACAAGTAGCAACGCCGAGGTAATTGTGGCTGCGAAACGCGGGCCCCTCGGGTCGATTCCGGTGGGGTGTGTCATCTCTGCTCCTGTGTCCGAACGGCGGGGATGGTCGAGAGTGCGTCTTCGATCGCGCGACGGTCCGGCACTCCACCCCAGCGCGACTGCACCGCGCCGGATGCGTCGACGAGGAAGGTGGTTGGCGTCTGGAGTACGTGATAGTGCGTGGCGAGATCGTTGCGGTTCGTCAGATCGATCTCGACATGAGTGACACCGTCATCGGTGTCGGCGATCGCGGTGAGCATGCGACGCACCTGCGGGCAGCGTGCGCACAACTCGGTGCTGAACTGCACGAGGGTGGCACGGGATGCGAGCGCCTTACCCGGCAGATCTTCGCGGAGTACCAGGAGATGCCCGCCCGAGCGCCTGCGGCCATCCTGCGCGCGCAGGATCACACCGGACACGATCGCAAGCACGACGACAGCGCCAGCGATGAGGAGGGCGGTGGAGACGGGCATGTCCTGAGGATAACCGCCACACCGCGGACAGGGCCGATATGACGGACAATGACGGGAACGAGCGCCCTGACTCCGCCGCGGGGAGCTGTGATCCCGGTATCCTGGCAGACATGAGTGCAGCCGTACCGACGCCGTATGAAGACCTCCTCCGTGATGTGCTCGAGCACGGCACACACAAAGATGACCGCACCGGAACCGGAACCACGAGTGTGTTCGGCAGGCAGATCCGCTTCGACCTGTCGAAGGGGTTCCCGCTGATCACGACGAAGCGCGTGCACTTCAAGTCCATCGCCTATGAGCTGCTCTGGTTTCTGCGTGGCGACTCCAACGTGAAGTGGCTGCAGGATAACGGCGTCTCGATCTGGGATGAGTGGGCGGATGCCGACGGCGATCTGGGCCCGGTCTATGGCGTGCAGTGGCGTTCCTGGCCGACTCCCGACGGCGGCCACATCGACCAACTGTCCCAGGTGATCGAGCAGATCAAGGCGACTCCGGACTCCCGACGCCTGATCGTGTCGGCCTGGAACCCCGCTGACATCCCAGACATGGCGCTCGCTCCGTGCCATGCGCTGTTCCAGTTCTACGTGGCCGACGGCAAACTCTCCTGCCAGCTCTACCAGCGCAGCGCAGACATGTTCCTCGGCGTGCCGTTCAACATCGCAAGCTACGCGCTGCTGACCATGATGATTGCGCAGCAGGTAGGGCTCGAACCGGGCGACTTCGTGTGGACCGGTGGCGACTGCCATGTCTACGACAACCACATCGAACAGGTGACTGAGCAGCTGAGTCGTGATGCGTACGCGTTCCCGACACTCCGCTTCGCTCGCACGCCCGAGTCGGTGTTCGATTACGACTTCTCGGACTTCGTCATTGAGGACTATCAGCACCATGCTCCGATCCGCGCGGTGGTGGCCGTATGACCTGGGTCGGCCTGATTTGGGCTGAAGCTGCGGGTGGTGTCATCGGCGCCGAGGGTGGGATGCCGTGGCACGTGCCCGAGGACATGGCGCACTTCAAAGAGGTCACGCTGACCGCACCGGTCGTGATGGGGCGCAAGACCTGGGATTCGTTGCCTGAGCGCTTCCGGCCGCTGGTAGGGCGCGAGAACATCGTGGTCACACGTCAGCAGGACTGGGCTGCCGACGGTGCGCGCCGGGCGGCCAACGTCGCCGAGGCCGTGCGCGGGCTTGAGCGAGTGTGGGTCATCGGCGGTGCGGAGATCTACGCGCAGGTCATCGCTGGCGCCGATCGGCTCGAGATCACGGAGATCGACCTCGAGGTCGCCGGCGACGCCTACGCGCCGCCGAAGGCCGGTTGGCGACTGACATCCGAGGGGGAGTGGCAGACCTCGCGCACCGGCATCCGCTACCGCTTCCTCGGATACGAGCGCTGATGCCCACCGCTCTCATCACAGGTGCCAGCGCGGGTCTGGGGGAGGAATTCTCCCGTCAGCTCGCGGCACGAGGAGCCGACCTCGTCCTGGTCGCGCGCTCGGTCGAGACGCTCGAAGACCTCGCTGCAGAACTGCGTGAGTCCCACGGGATCTCCGTCGAGGTGCTGGCGGCTGATCTGGTGATCACGGATGATCTGGCTCGTGTCACGGCGCGCATAGTTCAGCCGGAGCAGCCGATCGATCTGCTCATCAACAACGCCGGTTTCGGGCTTCCGCTGCACTTCGCGGATAACCCCATCGAGGATGAAGTGCGTCATCTGCGCCTCCATGTAGAGGCGCCCCTGCATCTCATGCACGCCGCGCTCGGCGCGATGCGCGGACGCGGCGGACGCATCATCAACGTCGCCTCGGTGGCCGGATTCATCTCACGTTCGACCTACTCCGCATGCAAACAATGGCTCATCGGGTTCAGCCGTTGGGCGAATGCCGAGTATGCACGTGACGGCGTCACGGTCACGGCGCTGTGCCCCGGATTCACACACACGAACTTCCACGAGCGAATGGGCCTGGCTCCTGGCCGCGAGGGAATCCCCGCGATCGGATGGCTGCACGCGAAGGATGTCGTAAGTGTTGGCCTCCGCGATGCTGCGCGTGGCAATGCGGTGTCGGTGCCGTCGCTGCGCTACAAGATCGTCGTGGCACTCACCAAGGTGCTGCCCACCGCGCTCACCGCGGGCGCAGCGCGCCGCGGGCGCGTCTGATCAACTTTCCTCCGGCTCAGCGGAACCTTCCGAGATGGATGCCGGCATACGCCAGCGCAGCAACCGTCTCACCGTCGCTGATTCGACCGTCGGCGACCATGGCCAGCACATCACTGAACGGCACCCAGGAGACGTCTTCGATTCCCTCCGCGTCGCGGGCATCGAAGCGGGCATCGTCGTTTGCAGTGTGGACGCCGCGGGCAAGGAATACGTGTTCGGGAGCCACAGTGACGCCGTTCAGCGCGTTCATCGTGCCGATCATGGTCCACTCATCGGCCCGCAGTCCGGTCTCTTCGCGCAGTTCGCGCTGCGCGGCGAGCAGCGGATCCTCGCCGTCGCTGCCGCCGGCCGGAACCTCGATCGACCGGCCTACCGTGTAGCGATCGAGCGTGACGAGACATATTCGGTCTTGATCATCGACGGCGACGATGAACACGGCAGGATGCCGAAGCGTCACCACCCCGTAGATGCCGTCGCCGGCAGGGCCAGTCACCGCATCCTCACGCACTGAGATCCAGGGGTTCTCGTACACGAGCCGGGAGTCGTTGGTCTGCCACGTCATGACCGCGAGCATATCCGGAGCGAAGCGAGCGCCCCTGAACCTATACGCTGGGAGTATGACGCACTCGGGCAATCCTTTCGGACAGGTTCTCGTCGCGCTCGTCACTCCGATGACGGCCGATGGTGAAGTCGATTGGCCCGCCGTCGAGAAGCACATGGATTCCGTCATCACCGCTGGTGCAGACGGAATCGTTGTGACGGGCACGACCGGCGAGACCTCGACACTGACGGACGCCGAGAAGCTCAAGCTCGTCGAGGTCGGAAAGTCCGTCGCCGCGGGCCGCGCCAAGATCATCACCGGCGGTGGCTCCAACGAGACCGCGCACGCGATCGAGCTTTACAAGGCCAGCGAAAAGGCCGGCGCCGACGGCATCATGATCGTCACGCCGTACTACAACAAGCCCACGCAGGCCGGCATCCTCACGCACTTCCGCCTCGTTGCAGACGCCACCGACCTGCCTGTGATCCTCTACGACATCCCCGGCCGCACCGGTGTGCCGATCAAGTACGAGACGATCCTGCGCCTGGCTAATCACCCGAACATCCTCGCGGTGAAGGACGCCAAGGGCGACTTCAGCGAGGTCAGCCGCGTGCTGAACCAGACCGACCTGATGTACTTCTCCGGTGATGACGCGAATGCGCTTGCGCACTTGGCCATCGGGGCGACCGGCCTCATCGGTGTCACGGCGAACATCACCGCAACCCCGTACCGCACGATCGTGGATGCCGTGAACCGCGGCGATCTCGCCACGGCTACGGCTGAGCACAAGCGGCTCGAGCCGCTGGTGCGCGCCACGATGACGCACGTACCTGGCACCGTGTCAGCGAAGTACATCTTGCATGGCCTCGGCCGTATCACCAGTCCCCGCGTCCGCTTGCCACTGGTGGGGCCGGAGGAGTGGGAAGCCGCGATCATTGAAGACGAGCTCTCGCTCGTCACCGGCGTTCCCGGCGCGGACTTCTCGAATTTCCGTCCCGATCGCAACGCCGCCGCCGGCGGTGCCCTGCCCAAGGTGCACGGCACAACGCGCTGATAAGCGCCCAGAAAACGAGTGCGCCCAACGCGTGCGCTAAAAACGCGTCACAAGTATGAACGGACATCAGAACTGTCCGACTGAGGAGACAAAATGTCCATTCCGCTAGCCGATGCAGCGCCCCTCGCCGAAGGGACCCTGCGCGTCATCCCGCTCGGCGGTCTCGGTGAGATCGGTCGCAATATGACCGTGTTCGAGTACGACGGGAAGCTTCTCATCGTGGATTGCGGTGTGCTCTTCCCCGAAGAGCACCAACCAGGTGTCGACCTGATCCTGCCGGACTTCGACCCGATTCGTGATCGCTTGGACGACATCGTCGGCGTCGTTTTGACGCACGGGCACGAAGATCACATCGGCGCAGTGCCGTACCTGCTGCGGCTGAAGAAAGACATTCCACTGATCGGCTCCGGCCTTACTCTCGCTTTCATCGAGGCGAAGCTGAAGGAACACCGAATCAAGGCGTTCACCCTCACTGTGACCGAGGGACAGCAGGAAAAGGTCGGCCCGTTCGATCTTGAATTCGTTGCGGTCAACCACTCGATTCCGGATGCTCTTGCCGTCGCCATTCGCACTCCCGCGGGTCTCGTGCTGGCCACGGGTGACTTCAAGATGGACCAGCTGCCGCTGGACGGCCGTCTCACGGACCTTCGCGCCTTCTCGCGTCTGGGGGAGGAGGGCATCGACCTCTTCCTGGTGGACTCGACCAACGCCGACGTCCCCGGATTCACTCCGACGGAGCGGTCCATCGGGCCGGTTCTCGATCAGGTGATCGCCAAGGCGCCACGTCGCGTCATCGTCGCCAGCTTCTCCAGCCACGTACACCGTGTTCAGCAGGTGCTGGATGCCGCGCACTCGAACGGACGCCGGGTGGCACTGCTCGGCCGCAGCATGGTGCGCAACATGACCATTGCTGAAGATCTCGGGTACCTGAAGGTGCCGGACAACGTCCTCATCGATTACAAGAAGGCACGCGATCTGCCGGACGACAAGATCGTCTACATGTCGACGGGCTCACAGGGCGAGCCGATGGCTGTCCTGAGCAGGATGGCGAACATGGACCATGCGATCGAGGTCGGTGAGGGTGACACCGTCATTCTCGCGTCGAGCCTCATCCCCGGTAACGAGACTGCGATCTATCGCGTGATCGACGGGCTCACCAAGCTGGGCGCGAACGTCGTGCACAAGGCGAACGCCAAGGTGCACGTCTCCGGTCACGCCACCGCGGGCGAACTGCTGTACTGCTACAACATCCTCAAGCCCAGGAACGTGCTTCCGGTGCATGGCGAGTACCGACACCTCATCGCCAACGCGAAACTCGCTCAGGAGACCGGCGTCCCGGCCGAGAACACCATCATCGCCTCCAACGGCACGATCATCGACCTCAAGGACGGCGTCGCCAAGGTCGCTGGACAGCTCGATATCGGCTTCGTCTACGTCGACGGCTCGACCGTCGGCGAGATCACGGATGCAGACCTCAAGGATCGCCGGATCCTCGGCGAAGAGGGCTTCATCTCTGTGATTGTCGTGGTGGATGCCACTACCGGACGCATTATCAGGGGTCCGGAGATCCAGGCCCGCGGCGTGGCCGAGGATGACTCTGTGTTCGACGATGTGGTGCCGAAGATCGCCGCGGCGCTTAAAGAGGCATCCGGCAACGGAGTGCGTGACACGCACGCGCTGTCACAGATCGTTCGTCGCACGATCGGCCGCTGGGTGAACCAGAAGTTGCGGCGTCGTCCGATGATCGTTCCGCTCGTCATCGAGGCCTAGCCGATTCGGCAGAAAGCCGCGTCATTACGCGGCAATGTCGGTGCCCGAACGTAGTCTTCAAGTATGGCCAGGAGTACCCCGAAGACCTCGCGCGCGTCCGAGAAGCCTCCGACGCGCGCGTCCGAGAAACCCGCGTCTGCGAAACCTCCGACGCGCGCGAAGGCACAGGCGGCCCCGAAGAAGTACGTCGACGAGGTCGATAAGCCGGCGTTTGCCGTGCGTGCGTGGGTCGGTATGGCACATGGCGTCGGTGGGCTTTTCCGCGCGTTCGGGCCCGAATCGTTGGAGAAGGATCAGCGTCGCGATGGCTTTCCGCTGCTGCTGGTGCTGCTGGCATGCCTCGGCGCAGTCAATGAGTGGTTCTTCATCGGCAACGAGATCGCGCAGAACATCAGCGCCTACTCGGTCGGCGGCCTGATCGGGCGCACCGCATTTCTGATGCCGGTGCTGCTGCTCGTGCTCGCGGGATGGTTGTTCCGGCATCCGTCTTCGGTGCACGACAACGGTCGTATCGGTATCGGCTTCGGGTTATTCGTCCTTTCGCTCGCCGGTATCTGCCACATCGCGGGTGGTCGACCGGAACCGAAAGAAGGCATGCCCGCGCTGAGCGCGGCGGGTGGGCTTTTCGGTTGGATGCTGGGGGAGCCGCTGTCCTACCTCACCGAGATCGTCGCCTATATCGTCTTGGCGCTGCTGGCCGCGCTCAGCATCCTGATCATCACGAAGACGCCGCCGAACCGCATCGGTGCCCGTCTGGGAGACCTGTACGCGTGGATGTTCGGGGCCGAGCGCGCCGAACCCCAGCCCGAGAAGGCTGTCGAAGAGGTTTCTAGCAACGAGACGGATGATTCGCTTCCCTGGTGGCGGCGAAACAAGACCGGTAGAGAAGAAGACCCCGACGAGGGGTTGGGCTCGCAGGATCTCACCGAGTTCTTGCTACCGACAGACAACATGCCGATTGAGAACCGCGGTGCCCATAACAGTCCCGCCGCGACCACGCCGGTGGACAAAACTGCCTACGATCAGTCGATCATCGTCGCGGATCCATCGGACCCATCGGATGCCGCGACCGAGATCCTCACCGATCTTCAGGGCGTCACGGCCGGTCTCGGCGCGCAGGGATCCACTGCGCTACTAGACGACTTCGGTGACACCGGTGAACAGCCGGAGCTTCCTGGACTCTCTGGCTTCGGCACCGAGGGCCCAGGCGATCGTGGCCTGCATGCTCCGAGTGCTCCGTACATTCTTCCGTCGCCGAATGTCCTGAGCGCCGGACCACCGTCAGTGGCACGCTCCGAGGCGAACGACAAGATCGTTGAGCAGATCACCAGCGTGCTGTCGCAGTTCAAGATCGATGCGAAGGTGACGGGCTTTTCCCGTGGCCCGACGGTGACGCAGTACGAGGTAGAGGTCGGCCACGGCGTCAAGGTCGAGAAGATCACGCAGCTGAGCGCCAATATCTCGTACGCCGTCGCATCGAATGATGTGCGCATCCTTTCGCCGATCCCCGGAAAGAGCGCCATCGGCATCGAGATTCCGAACACTGACCGGGAGACGGTCGCCCTGGGCGATGTCATCCGATCGCAGGCAGCCATTAAGAGTGCGCACCCGATGACGGTCGGCGTCGGCAAGGACGTCGGCGGTAACTTCGTCGTCGCCAACCTCGCCAAAATGCCCCACCTTCTGGTTGCCGGTTCCACTGGTTCTGGTAAATCCAGCTTCGTCAACTCAATGATCACGAGCATCCTGATGCGCGCCCGTCCGAGCGACGTGCGCATGGTGCTCATCGACCCGAAGCGGGTGGAGCTCACCAGCTACGCAGGCGTGCCGCATCTGATCACACCCATCATCACGAACCCGAAGAAGGCGGCGGAAGCCCTGCAATGGGTCGTGAAAGAGATGGACATGAGGTACGACGACCTCGCGTCGTTCGGCTTCCGCCACATCGACGACTTCAACAAGGCTGTTCGCGCCGGTGAGATCGTGCTTCCCGTTGGCAGTGAGCGGGTGCTCAAGCCGTACCCGTACCTTCTCGTCGTTGTCGACGAGCTCGCCGACCTCATGATGGTCGCCCCGCGTGACGTGGAAGACTCGATCGTTCGCATCACGCAGCTTGCTCGTGCCTCCGGCATCCACCTGGTGCTCGCCACGCAGCGACCGAGCGTCGATGTCGTCACCGGGCTCATCAAGGCCAACGTGCCATCGCGACTCGCGTTCGCCGTGACCAGCGTCACCGACAGCCGAGTGATCCTCGACAGTCCAGGAGCAGACAAGCTGATCGGCCAGGGTGACGCCCTGTTCTCACCGATGGGCTCCTCCAAGCCTTTCCGGCTCCAGGGCGCGTGGGTCGAGGAAAGCGAGATCGACGCAGTCGTCAAACACGTCACGGCGCAAGCCCGACCTGACTATCGCCCGGACGTGCAGGAAGCGCTCGAGCCGACCAAGAAGAAGGAAGTCGACGAGGACATCGGTGATGACCTTGAAGTGCTTCTTGCCGCGGCCGAGCTCATCGTTTCCTCCCAGTTCGGTTCGACGTCGATGCTGCAGCGCAAACTGCGTGTCGGCTTCGCGAAGGCCGGACGTCTGATGGACCTGCTGGAGTCTCGGGAGATCGTCGGCCCGTCCGAAGGGTCGAAGGCGCGCGATGTGCTGGTGGCGCCGGAACAGCTTTCGGCTGTCATGGCGCAGCTGCGCGGCGACGGTGAGCCGGCCGCGTCCAACGTGCCGCCCGTCGCTCAGTCCGCGCCAGCGATGCCTGCCGCTCCGGTGGCACCTGCGTACGATCCGATCGAGGCGCAGTTTGAAGGGCTTCCGGTGGTGCACGAAGATGACGGCGACGATGGCGACGAAGACGCCTGGGGATTGACGGGGCGCGACTGATGGCGATTCCACGGCAATTGCCGAACGCGATCACGATCGCACGCATCCCGCTGGCGCTCGTCTTCTTCGTGCTCCTCCTGATCGGCGGCAGCTACGGTCGTGACGACCTGGTCGTTCGCTGGATCGCTGGCGCATTGTTCATTCTCGCGATCTCCACTGACTGGGTCGATGGATATCTTGCACGCAAGTACGACCTCGTCAGTGACTTCGGAAAGCTGTGGGATCCGATCGCAGACAAACTGCTGACCGGTGCTGGCTTTGTCGGACTGGCGATCCTCGGTGAATGGCCGTGGTGGATTGTCGTCGTCATTCTCATCCGTGAGTGGGGTATTACCCTGCACCGCTTCATCGTCTCGAGCAGTCACATCGTTGCCGCGGCGTGGATGGGCAAGCTCAAGACCGTCTTTCAAGCGGTCGCGCTCGGCTGGTGGCTGCTGCCGCTGCATCAGCTGATCGGCATGGACTGGTGGACCGGCGTCGGTGATGTGCTGATGTACGCCACACTCGTGCTGACGATCGCCAGCGGCATCGATTATGTCATCTCGCAGATGCGCGGTACGCGGACGCCGCATGAGTGATGCCGCGGCCCTGGTCCGCGCTCTTCGGGAGCGCGGCTGGACTCTCGGCATTGCCGAATCACTCACCGGCGGTGCTCTTGCCGCCGAGGTCGTATCCGTTCCAGGCGCCTCGGCTACGTTGCTCGGGGCAGTGGTGGCATACGCCACGCCGCTCAAGGCCTCATTGCTCGGTGTGGATCCTGCGCTGCTTGACGAGCACGGCCCCGTGCACGCGCAAGTGGCGCAACAGATGGCCACGGGTGTGCGCCGCGCCGTCCAAGTCGAAGGTCGACCGGCAGATGTCGGAATTTCGACGACGGGCATAGCCGGACCAGAATCGCCCGATGAGCAACAAGTGGGAACCGTACACATCGGCATCGCGACACCGCTCGGCGTACGCGCCTACGCGTTTCAGTTCGATGGTGATCGCGCGGCAATACGCGCGCAGACGGTGGATGCGGCAATCGATGCCCTGGTGCAACAGGTACGGGAATAGTCGAGTGCAGGCGACCGTTGTCTCTAATGTGCCAATGAAAGACGTGCTCACAACCAAAGCACAGCGTGAAACGGTAGCGTTTTCATCAGAGAGTCGGGATAGACTGGCGATCCATTTGGATGAGGCTCCGTTGCGGGGACTGGAGAGGAGGTTCCGATGATTCTTGTACGACAGGAAATCGGCGATGTACTGAGGGACTTCCGCCTGCAGAAGGGGCGTACGCTCCGGCAGGTCGCGAGTAAGGCTTCGGTGGCGCTCGGATACCTCAGCGAGGTTGAGCGTGGACAGAAGGAAGCATCCAGCGAGATTCTCGCTTCGGTTGCTGAAGCTCTTGACGTACCCATCTCCCTGATCATGCGCGAAGTCGGCGACCGGATGTCTGTGCTCGAAGGCATTCAGGTCTTCCCGGATGTTGTCCCGGATGACCTCGTTGCATCGATCGAGCCTGAGCTCTCGCTGCACTGATCAACTTCGATGCGACGTAGCGAGTTTCTTCGTGCGGTCGAACTTGAGTTCGGTGCGCGCGCATCCACTTTGACGACCGATCTCGTTCTCGACGCGCTGGGTAATCGTTCAGCGCTGGAAGCGCTGGATGCAGGTCTGCCGCCCCGCGACATTTGGCTTGCGCTCTGCGTCGAGGCGGATGTGCCGGCGGAACGGCGTTACGGCGTCGGCCGACTGGAGTCGCGAAAGCGCTGAGAGCTCAGGTCCTCTGCGCGTACCCGGCACTCAAAATAATCGGCGTGTCGTCGAATATCTGTTCGAAGTACGCGTAGTGTTCTGCACAAGTGGTTTCGAGGTGTTGTTTTCCACCGTTCCTGGGATCTCCGACGCAATGTCTGAGGTTCCTCCTACGGTGAAGACAGGCCGAAAAGCCATACGCCTTGTCGGAGAGTTCACCCCAGTTGGGGTGGCCGCGACAGCCTACAGGCGGCACCATGCGAACACGAGGAGCACGTCATGCCATCACCCGCAGACCGCGAGAAGTCCCTGGAATCAGCTCTCGCCCAGATTGACCGGCAGTTCGGAAAGGGCTCGGTCATGCGACTGGGTAGTGATGAGCGCGCACCTGTTGCCATCATTCCGACCGGATCCATCGCTCTCGATGTCGCTCTCGGTATCGGTGGCCTTCCGCGTGGCCGCATCGTTGAGATTTACGGCCCGGAGTCATCGGGTAAGACCACTCTGACCCTGCACGCGATTGCCAATGCGCAGCGCGGGGGCGGTATCGCTGCCTTCATCGACGCTGAACACGCGCTTGACCCTGAGTACGCGAAGAAGCTGGGCGTCGACATCGATGCTCTGCTGGTGTCACAGCCCGATACGGCTGAGCAGGCACTCGAGATCGCCGACATGCTGGTGCGTTCCGGCGCCATCGACCTCATCGTCATCGACTCCGTCGCGGCCTTGGTGCCTCGCGCCGAGATTGATGGCGAAATGGGCGACTCGCACGTGGGTCTGCAGGCGCGACTCATGTCGCAAGCGCTCCGCAAGCTCACGGGTGGTCTGAGCCAGACGAACACCACGATGATCTTTATCAACCAGCTGCGTGAGAAGATCGGTGTCTTCTTCGGCTCGCCTGAAACGACCGCCGGTGGAAAGGCGCTGAAGTTCTACGCCTCGATCCGTTTGGATATTCGCCGTATCGAGACGCTGAAGGACGGCACCGACGCCGTCGGAAACCGTACGCGCGTCAAAGTTGTCAAGAACAAGATGGCGCCGCCGTTCAAGCAGGCGGAGTTCGACATCCTCTATGGCATCGGCATCTCGCGTGAAGGCAGCCTGATCGACTTCGGAGTCGAGCACACCATCGTGAAGAAGTCCGGCTCGTGGTACACCTACGATGGCGACCAGCTGGGGCAGGGCAAGGAAAACGCGCGTAACTTCCTGATCAAGAACCCTGACATCGCGCTGAGTATCGAGACGAAGATCAAGCAGAAGCTCGGCATTGGCGGTGCTTCCGTTGAGGATGCTCCGGCCTCCGCTGACGAGCTGGCAAAGCGTCGTCCGGCCTGATGTCTGATTCGAATGGGGGCGAGGATCGCCTCGCCCCCATCATTCCTCTCTTCGGCGGGCAGGTTGAGGTTGAAGCTGACGTAGAAGCTGACGTAGAAGCTGACGTAGAAGCTGACGTAGAAGCTGACGTAGAAGTTGACGTTGACGAGGATGATGACAAGATCCGCAGCTCGGCAGAAGAAGCTCTGGTCCGAAAACTTCGAGCGCGCTCGCTTTCGATCTCTGAAGCTCGGCAGGTTCTTCGCGGATATGCGCTGAGCGCCGCGCAGGTTGACGACGTCATCGAGACTTTCTGCCGTCGGGGATATCTGAACGATGCGGCGCTGGCTGAACAGCTCGTGACCTCCGGCGTTGAGCGGAAGGGGCAGGGGCGCGTGGCGCTTTCACGCGCTCTTGCGCAGCGTGGCGTCTCTCGTGAGGCCATTAGCACCGCGCTGGGAGAGCTTCCCGATGACGATGCGCAACGGGCGCTCGAGTTCGCTCGCACGAAGGCGCGTTCGATGTCTCGATTGGACTTCGAGACTGCGTTGCGCCGGCTCGTCGGGCAGCTGGCTCGCCGCGGTTACGGCGGTTCTGTCGCTACGACCGCTGCACGGACAGCGCTGACCGAGTCCTCCCCGGGCACCCCGACCAGAGGCGTGCGGTTCGTCGATTCCGAGTGATGCTCTTGAACACTTCGGAGATAGTCGCAGATTCCGCTCGTAGAATGGGGTCACCATGACTATTCCGCGCAGTGAACCGACGATCATCACGGCCTCGTCGGCGGCCGTCGACGCCGACGGACATCAGCGAACCTACGAAGTGCGCACCTTCGGATGCCAGATGAATGTGCACGACTCCGAGCGTCTTTCGGGCTCGCTCGAAAGTGCAGGCTATCTCCGAGCAGACGACGGGGCTGAGGCTGACATCGTCATCATCAACACCTGCGCTGTTCGTGACAACGCGTCCGGCAAGCTCTACGGCACTCTCGGTCACCTGGCGTCGGTGAAACGACGCAAGGAGGGCATGCAGATTGCGGTCGGTGGGTGTTTGGCGCAGATGGACAAAGACACAGTGCTCGACAAGGCGCCCTGGGTTGACGTCGTGTTCGGCACGCACAATATGGGTTCGCTGCCCAGCCTGCTTGAGCGCGCGCGTCACAACGGTGAAGCTGAGTTGGAGATCCTGGAATCTCTCGAGGTGTTCCCCTCAACGTTGCCCACCAAGCGTGATTCTGCCCACAGCGGCTGGGTATCGATTTCTGTCGGCTGCAACAACACGTGCACGTTCTGCATCGTCCCTAGCCTGCGCGGCAAGGAGAAAGACCGCCGCCCAGGCGACATCCTGAACGAGATCCGACTGCTTGTCGAAGACGGCGCAATCGAGGTCACGCTTCTCGGCCAGAACGTCAACTCCTACGGCGTCGAGTTCGGCGACCGCCACGCATTCGGCAAGCTGTTGCGCGCAGCCGGCCAGATCGACGGTCTGGAGCGCATTCGCTTCACGAGCCCACATCCGGCCGCCTTCACCGATGACGTGATCGATGCGATGGCAGAGACACCTAATGTGATGCCTCAGCTGCACATGCCGCTGCAGTCCGGCAGCGATCGCATTCTGAAGGCGATGCGACGCTCGTACCGCAGCTCGAAGTTCCTCGGCATCCTCGACACGGTGCGCGAGCGCATTCCGAACGCGGCGATCACCACTGACATCATCGTGGGCTTCCCCGGCGAGACCGAAGAAGACTTTGAAGACACGATGCGAGTGGTCGAGCAGGCACGTTTCGCCAGCGCTTTCACGTTCCAGTACTCCATACGCGAGGGCACTCCCGCAGCCACCATGGAGGATCAGATCCCGAAGGCAGTGGTGCAGGAGCGGTACAACCGTTTGCTCGCCTTGCAAGCTCGTATCGCGCTCGAAGAGAACGAGAACCAGGTAGGTCGCGAAGTCGAGGTGCTGGTCGCCAACGGTGAAGGGAAGAAGGATGCTGAGACGCACCGTCTGACCGGTCGGGCCGAAGATAACCGTCTGGTGCATTTCGAGGTCACGCCTGGGTCGGATCTTCCTCGACCCGGTGACGTCGTTACCGTGAAGATCACACACGGCGCCCCATTCCACCTGCTCGCCGATGACCCGACCGGTGCGCCGCTGCGCATCAGGCGCACGCGTGGCGGTGACGCCTGGGATCGCTCGCTGGCGGAATCCTGCGGCATTCCGACACCTGCGGGCGCGCCAGGCGCGCCTGGCGCGCCGCGTGCGGTGTCGCTGGGTCTTCCCACGCTGCGCGTCGGTGTCTAGTCTCGAGCCGCGCCTCTGGGCGATCGTCGGGGCGACGGGCACGGGAAAGAGCGATCTCGCGCTGAACCTCGCTGAGACACTGCGTGAGCGCGGCAATCCCGCTGAGATCGTCAACGCTGATGCCATGCAGCTGTACCGCGGCATGGACATCGGCACCGCCAAGCTTCCGGTCGCTGAGCGCCGTGGCATCCCGCACCATATGTTCGACGTGCGCGAGGTGGACGAGGAAGCCGCGGTCGCCTGGTACCAGCCACTGGCCCGGACCGCGATCTCCGACATCCAGCGGCGAGGCGGCGACGCGATTCTGGTCGGCGGTTCCGGGCTGTACGTATCGAGTGTCATCTTCGATTTCCAGTTCCCCCCGCGCGATCCTGCGGTACGCGAGCGACTTGAACGCGAACTCTCGGAGCACGGCAACGGTGTGCTTTTCGCACGTCTGCAGGAGGCGGATCCCGCGACTGCGGCGCGTATCGACCCGAAGAACAGTCGTCGCGTGATGCGGGCGTTGGAAGTCATTGAACAGGGCGCCCAGACACACGGTGCGGCTCTGCCGGACAAACCCCAGCTCTGGCACGCGGCCACACGCATCCTTGGCCTGCATGTCGAACGCACCGAGCTCGTCGAGCGCCTTGACCGCCGAGTGGAACGGATGTGGCAGCAGGGGATGATGGGCGAGGTCGCTCTGCTGCGCGAAGCAGGGCTGGAGCGGGGTACGACCGCGCCGCGAGCCATCGGTTACGCCCAGGCACTGGCGCAACTGGCGGGGGAGAAGTCAGAGGCAGACGCGATCGCCGAGACTCAGGCGCTCACGCGACGCTACGCACGCCGTCAGGTTTCGTGGTTCAAACGCTATCCGGACCTGGAATGGGTCAGCCCTGGAACGGATCCCGCGGACGTGATCTGACTGATGTCGGTGGTGGATGCGAGCATCCTTGTATGGCGACTCACTATTTCACCGCGTCCAGCCTCGACGGTTTCATCGCGACGACAGATCACTCACTCGATTGGCTCCTGAAGCAGGATGTCGATCCAGACGGCGCGATGGCCTATCAGCAGTTCGAGAAGACGATCGGCGCGCTGGCGATGGGAGCTTCCACCTACGAATGGGTGCTGGAGCATGAGCAGGGCGAATGGGGTTACACCCAGCCCGCCTGGGTGTTCACACATCGCGACCTTCCCGTGCCGGATGGCGCGGAAGTGACGCTCACTCAGGCGCCCATCGCCGAGGTCCACGCAGCAATGACGGCAGCTGCGGGGGAGCAGGATCTCTGGATCATCGGTGGCGGTGACCTGGCAGGGCAGTTCGCCGACGCCGGCCTGCTCGATGAGGTCTGGGTGCAGTTCGCTCCGGTTACCCTCGGAGCAGGGCCCCCGCTGTTCCCACGCGCGCTCGATCTCGAGCTTTTAGACGTGGCCCGCAACCGAGATTTCCTCTGCGGGCGTTACCGAGTGTCGCGTCGGACACCGAACACGAAGTAGACGGCGGGACCGATCCAGTTCACTAAAATGACGGGGATCCAGGCGGGTTTCGGACCCCGGAGCTGCTCGTCCGCCCGATGTGCCAAATCCCAGAACGCCACAGCTGCGAAGGCGACCTGCACGATTCCCAGCACCGCGAGCGCCGCTTTTCCCGCCGGGCTCACCTGGCTGATGTCTTTCTTCTTGCGTCCCATGTCGTCCTCCTGACTCCATCCTCGACCTCAGCCGCTCCGCGCGCCAGACTGATCGCCGACATCGATCCGACGACTGTCTGATTCTCTAGACTGTTCCCATGGTCGCATTCACCAAGGGACATGGCACCGGCAATGACTTCGTCATCATTGCCGACCCGGACGGCGAGTTAGAACTCACCGCCGAGCAAGTGGCTGCGCTCTGCGACCGGCACTTCGGCATTGGCGCAGACGGAGTGCTGCGGGTCGTCCGTTCTGCCGCGCTGCCTGAGGGGGCCGCCTCCCTGGCAGAAGAGCCGGCAGCCAAATGGTTCATGGACTACCGCAACGCCGATGGATCCATCGCCGAGATGTGTGGCAACGGTGTTCGCGTCTTCGCGCACTATCTGGTGCGCGCGGGTCTCGCGACGATTGAGCCGGGCTCCACGCTTCCGATCGGAACGCGTGCAGGTGTTCGAGACGTCACGACCAGTAGCAACGGCTACCAGGTTGATCTCGGACGCTGGCGTCTTTCTGGAGATGACCCGCTCGCGAAGGCACGCGGTCTGGCTGTTGCCCGCCCTGGCCTCGGCATCGACGTGGGCAACCCGCACGTGGTGGTCGCCTTGGCTTCCGAGGAAGAACTCGCCGGCCTTGAACTCGAGTACATCCCCGAGCTCGAGCCTGCGCTGCCGGCCGGAGCCAACGTGGAGTTCGTTGTGCCGGGGGAGCCCCTCGTGCGTGATGGCATCGGCCACGTCACGATGCGCGTATTCGAGCGAGGCGTGGGCGAGACTCTGAGCTGTGGCACCGGCGTTGCCGCCGCCGCACTTGCCGTGCGTTACTGGGCGGGCGACCGTGCACCCGACAACTGGCGTGTCGAGGTTCCTGGAGGCTCGCTCGGCGTGCGGATGTTCCCCGCAGAGGATGGCGAGCACGTCGCACTCTCTGGCCCCGCGCAGCTCACCTTCTCCGGCGAGGTTGCGCTGGCCTAAGCCCATGCTCTCCGCAGGCATAGACCTGGTCATCTTCGACTGCGACGGCGTGCTCGTCGACAGTGAGGTGCTGTCGGTCGAGGTCGACCGACGCGTGTTGGCAGAGTTCGGATGGCACCTAAATCAGGAACAGATCGTGCACCGGTTCGTCGGCAGGCCGTCGGCCCATTTTCGTGCTGAACTGGAATCTCATCTGGGTCGCGGCCTGCCAGACGAATGGGAAGAGCCATACCTTCCGTGGTACGCCGATGCCTTCGAACGTGAGCTCGTCGCCGTAGCCGGCGTGGAGGAAGCAATCGAACAGATCCCGTGGGCGACGTGCGTCGCATCCAGCGGTCCGCATGAAAAGATCCGTCATACGCTTGGGATCACGGGCCTTCACGCCCGTTTTGAAGGGCGGATTTTCAGCGCCACCGAGGTAGCTGAAGGAAAGCCTGCACCGGACCTGTTCCTGCACGCAGCCGCGCGTATGGGGGTCTCGCCATCGCGGTGCGTCGTCATCGAGGACAGCCGTTTCGGCGTTGCCGCCGCCCGCGCCGCTGGAATGCACTCATTCGGCTACGCGGGCGGTCTCACACCGAGCGAATGGCTGCGTGGAGAGAATACGACGGTGTTCGACGATATGGCTGACTTACCAGGACTGCTCGGACTTCCCGATTATCGATGATTCCGTGGCGAAAAGCGATCAGCGAGCCGCGGTCAACCGACGGTGATCGGCTCCGTTGGCGGGTTGCCGTGCTTGCGCACCTTGATGATCCGATAGCCCTTGCTCGTCGCCGTGCGGAACACGCTGTAATCGGGGTGGAATGTCGCACCGAGCCAGCGTTGAAGTGAATCTGCACCGAGATTGCGTTGCACGACGAGCCAGGCATCGCTGCGCTCGTCTAGCCGGGGGATCCAGCGTTCAAGCATGTCGTGTAGTTCGTTCTTGCCCACGCGGATCGGCGGATTCGAGCGGATCGTCCGGAAGACGACGTCGTCGGGAACATCGTCAGGCCGTACAGCGTTGATGTTAGTAAGTCCCAAAGCCGCGGCATTGCGACGGACGAGATCGAGCGCACGCTCGTTCACATCGACGGCCCACACCGTGGCGTGGGGGGAGGCGAGTGCCATAGTGATACTGATTGGGCCCCAGCCGCTTCCGAGGTCGAGAAAATTGCCGCTCGGAGGTAGCGGAGGCATATTGGCGAAAAGAGCTGCTGTACCGGCATCCAGGCGGTCAGGACTGAAGACACCACCAGCGGTGGTCATCTCCAGTTCTCGACCTGCGAGCGTCAACCGAATGGTCCGCAGGTTCTCCGCACTTGCCGGGGCCGCAGTGAAGTAGTGATCGGACCCCATATGGCGAGCGTACCGGAGTCCGGGGTTAAGGTTAAGGCGCCGCACACAGAAGGCAGAGGATGACGAAAGCAACAGACGACACTCGCACCGACGAGACGCTGGATCGCGTACTCGCGAATGCAGAGCCGCGCACTGAGGCGCGGATATTTGGCGCTGCGCAGGCGCTGCAGGATGATGCGACCACCGCCCACACGAATCGGGACGGTGACCAATGGGATCTAGAAGACCGGCATGCGCTGCGGCGTGTCGTTGGGCTCTCCACAGAACTCGAAGACGTCACCGAGGTCGAATACCGTCAGCTCCGGCTGGAAAACGTCGTGCTGGTCGGCGTGTATCCGCAAGGCGCACAGACGGATGCCGAAAACTCACTGCGCGAACTGGCAGCCCTTGCCGAGACGGCGGGTGCTGTCGTTTTGGATGCGGTGTTGCAGCGGCGTCCGCATCCGGACCCGGCCACCTATCTCGGCCGTGGCAAGGCGCAGGAACTGAAGGACCTCGTCGCCGCGACCGGTGCTGACACCGTGATCGCCGACACTGAGCTTGCACCCAGCCAGCGGCGCGCCCTGGAGGATGTCGTCAAGGTGAAGGTGATCGACCGCACCACGGTGATCCTGGACATCTTCAGCCAACACGCGAAGAGTCGTGAGGGCAAGGCTCAGGTTGAGCTCGCCCAGCTCGAGTACCTGTTGCCGCGTCTGCGCGGTTGGGGTGACTCGATGAGCAGGCAGGCCGGTGGCCAGGTCGGCGCCGGGGGAGCGGGGATGGGATCGCGCGGTCCTGGTGAGACGAAGATCGAGCTCGATCGTCGTCGTATCCGCACCCGCATGGCGATCCTGCGCCGACAGATCCGCGATTTCGGGCCGTCACGCGTCGCCAAGCGCGCTGAACGCAAGCGCAACACGATTCCGTCTGTAGCGATCACCGGGTACACCAACGCGGGTAAATCGAGTCTGCTCAACGCACTCACCAGCGCTGGAGTGCTGGTCGAGAACGCGCTCTTCGCGACGCTGGATGCCACGGTGCGCCGCACTGAGACCTCTGATGGTCGCGTGTACACGTTCACCGACACTGTCGGGTTTGTGCGGAATCTTCCGCATCAACTGGTCGAGGCGTTCCGTTCGACGCTCGAGGAAGTCGCGGACTCCGACATCGTTCTGCATATCGTCGACGGATCGCATCCTGACCCCGCGGGGCAGTTGCTGACCGTACGCGACGTGATCGGGGATGTCGGAGCACGTGACCTTCCAGAAATCGTCGTGTTCAACAAGGCCGATCTGATCTCCGACGACGATCGTCTGGTGCTGCAGGGACTTGAACCTCACGCGCATTTCGTCTCGTCGCGTTCTGGTGAGGGCATTGAAGAACTGCGTGCTGCGATCGATGATGCGTTGCCGAAGCCTGCGGTGGAGGTGCATGCGCTCGTCCCATACGACCGGGGAGACCTGGTCGCCGCGGTTCATGAGACGGGGATGCTGCTGTCCTCGACGCACGGCGAGCACGGTACGAGCATCCACGCGCATGTCTCAGAGCGCCTTGCGGCTGAGCTGGCGCCGTTCACGCAGTGAGCTGACGTTGCCCGGATCAGGAGCTTGCGCCGAGATCAGGACGATTTCGGCGCATATCTCCTGATCTCGAGCGGATGTCCTGATCTCGGGCTGGTCGAAACGCTAGCTCGCGGTGAAGCGGCCCTCGACAGTGGCTGCGACCACGATGTCGTCGGGCTCGTACTCCATCGAAGGCCCAGAGTCGGCGGATGCGGAGAACGCCATGCCGCCGCGTGCTCTCATCGCCTGGAGCCCAGCGGGCGGCTGGTTGTTGGAGATGAGTCCGACATCGGCGATCTCCAGGGGAGTGACGCTACCGAGGCCCAGGGCGCTGGCGTACGCCTCGGCGCGGGCGACCGCGACACCGACGGCAGTGGAGGCTACTTCGCGCTCGATGCGGGCGCGAGTCTCGGGCGTGAGATGCCAGTTGACGCTGCCGACTTCGACGCCATCCCATGCGGAGATGTCTGACACCCAAATCGACAGTTCGGATGCTTCGGTGAAAGTCGCGCTGAAGTCGATGGTGGCGTGGTAAACCAGCGCGAGGCGCTTGCCCTCGTTGTTCCATGGGCGTTCGGCACGTACTGCCAGGCGCTTGCTGGTCCACTCGGCCACGGTGCCGGCATCCTTGCGTTCGGTGATGCTTGAGCGCAGCGGCTCGGCCAAGTTCATCGCCTGTTCGACGACTGTCGCACGGGCAGACCCCTCGGTGCGCACGGTGACGCGGATGGTAGCGCGTTCGGGCGCGATACGCGCCTCGTTCTCGCCGCGGACTGTGATGGTGACATCGCTCATGGGAGCGACTCTACGCCAGCCAGGAATAGCGTGACGCGCGGATCCGTTGTACTCTGTGATGCTCAGGTGTTTCGATGCCTGAGGTGATAAATCCACAGAGTGACAGCGGTCCCTTCGAGAGAAGGACCACGGGGCTGATCGGTTTCGACAGCGCCTGTGAATCCACGTGAAGCGGGCCGAGGATGCAGGGTTATCTCGTGAACGCTCCCTGCAAAACTATAGTTGCCGAAACAAAGCGCAACGACTTCGCCCTCGCTGCATAAGCGAGCCCGATAGTCCGTCAGACCGTATGTGATTCCGATACGGACCCTGGCGTCATTTAGGAATCTTGCTGTGTGATGGCGTTTGGACGTCACACGGGACTCTTCCCAGGCTGGGCTTGTCGACTTAGGTGTCTGTGACAAAGGTCGGAGCCGAGTAGAACGTCTGCACAGACTGCGCCCGGAGAATCCGTGGATACTCAGCGTTGGACGGGGGTTCGATTCCCCCCAGCTCCACCGTGCCGCTGTCACAAGATGAAGCCCCGCGATCCCTTGTAAACACTGGGATCGCGGGGCTCTGTCATTTGCGGCTGAAGCGGCAAAAAGGGCAGGTTCCCCCCCAGCCCTGCTGTGCCGCTGTCAATGATGAAGTCCCGAGATCTCATGTAAACACTGGGATCACGGCGGGCTTCGTCATGTGCGGTCGATTCGGCCGAGAAGGCCATTTGCCCACATTTTGCCCACATTTGTTTGAGCTTCTTGTTTCGGCGAGGCTCCTTTGAGGTGCCCGAACGGACCCTCGCTATTCGATCCTCAGCGCCACAGGCGACCACCATCGGCCGACAGGCTGCCTTCGTTCATGCGGGTGGCTACGTCGGCGAGATCGTTGTCGAAGACGTCGGCGTACGTGTCAAGCGTCATGGCTGCAGACTTGTGGCTGAGCATCCATTGCACAGCTTTGACATTTGCGCCGGAGGAAAAGGCGAGGCTCGCGGCCGAGTGGCGGAGGTCATGCGGAGTTGGGCGCACGATTTTCGCGACGGCGAGAGCGGTACTGAACCAAGACATAGTGCCGATGCTGGTCTTGGCGCGCCGGAGGTAGTTGCCGTCAGGGTCGGTGAAGACGACCCCGTCAGGACCTTTGCCGGCGCAGAGGTCAGTGTTCCACTCGCGGTGAGCCAGCGCTCTGCGCGCAGCAGAGCCGCTGTGACTTTGCGGGTTGAGCCGGGGCACCGGGCCAGGGCCGGATCATCCATAGAATTGGAGGCACTGACTGGCAAAGGAGCTGACGTGGCATCTGACCTCAAAACGCACAGAGGTGAGCGCGCTCGAGCATCGCTTGAGTACCTCGCGACGAACGCCACTGTTGATGAATACGTGCCGATCGCCCGAGTCTGGGAAGACGTACAGCATCGGATCCCATTCACGGAGCATGAGCGGGAACCTACCGCAAAGGGTCGTCCTCGCGGCGAGTCTGATTGGCGGTGGGCGAGCGCCTACCTTGCTCGCGCAGGCTGGCTTCGAAAGCATCCGGATGGTTCGGGTCTCTGGGCGATCACCTCGAGCGGACTCAGGGCGCTGGATGAGCATCCCGGTGATGCGCTCTACGTTGAGGCGGTGCGTTTGTACAATGCGGGCCGCCTCGAACTGCAGTCGAGCATCGATGAGTCGCTGCCGAATGTATGGGTAGTTGACAATGCTGCGGAGCGCCGACTACTCGGGGCTGCGCAGGTGTGGGTTGAGGAGGGATTGCGTTCGGCGGGATCGGTATTCGCCCCCGGACGTGCGGTGTGGGATCCCGAGACCGTGAACACGCTCCATGCCCGTTGGGCCAGCGCTGTGAAGGTCGACGGAAAGAATTTCGTGGAGAACCTCGCGCTGCAGATGGACGGTGCAAGCGACGCGGAGAAGCTCCTCATGGCTGAGGTCTTCTCGATCCAGATTCTGCCAATCTCTAAGGCAATCGGTCACGCGAAGAAAACAGCGAAGGTGCAGTCGGTACTCGACCTGATGGCCCATCCCGTCTCGATCCCGACTGCTTTCGATGAGGCGTTCGGTGGAGGTGCCTTCAACCCAGGCACAGGGATGCTCTCGCGTGTCAACCATGCGATCACGATCATCCTCAACCTCGCGAAAGCATGGGTTGCTCTCGAGAGCGAAGAACAAGAGCGCATCCTGGAGGACCCGCGCGCGTGGCGGGCATTTGTGCTGGGGATCGACGGCGACAGCTTCCCGACGCAGCGATACTCGCTCATGTATCTCGTACATCCGGGTTTCTTCGGACCGATCGTTTCGGAGGATCACCGTCGGCGTGTTCGTGCGACATTTATCGGAGAGATCGGGGGTGAGTTCGGTGAAGACCTTGATGATGATCTGCAGCGGATCGTAATCGCGCTCCAGATGAAAGTCGGCAAGCCGATCGATTTCTACGCTCGTCCGCTCCGCGATCGCTGGATGCCGGACCAGAATCCGGTCGTTGCAGCCGACGACCAGCAAAGTGCGATGGATACGGCGGACCCGGAGCAAAGCGAACTCGACTTGGTCGATCCTCGTGGGTTCACGCCTGAGGGTATCGACGTCACCGCGTTGAGCAAAGAAGTGGACCTGGACTCGGAGTGGATCAGCAGAGTGGTCGGCGCCCTTCATCGCCGAGGCCAGGTAATTTTGTACGGACCGCCCGGAACCGGCAAGACGTTCGTCGCCAAGGCGCTGACGCGTGCTGTGACCGGCCGACAGGATGCCGCGCGGCGCATTCAGTTCCACCCTTCGTACACGTACGAGGACTTCTTTGCCGGGTATCGTCCGAGGGAGAAGAACGGCCAGCTTGTGTTCGAGCTGGTCAAGGGGCCTTTGAGGCGTATTGCGGAGGATGCGCGCAAGGATCCGGATATTGCGCACGTGCTCCTGATCGATGAGATTAACCGGGCCAACCTGTCGAAGGTATTCGGTGAGCTCTACTATTTGCTCGAGTACCGAGATGAGCCGATTGACCTTCTATACGCGGGGTCGGGGACCGATGGTGGCGACACCTTCGCGTTGCCTCCGAACGTGCTCATTATTGGCACGATGAACACTGCGGATCGCTCGATCGCGTTGCTCGACTCTGCGATGCGGCGCCGGTTCTCGTTCTTCGAACTTCACCCCGACGTCGCACCTGTCGCCGGTATCCTCGAGCGTTGGGTCGAGCGGTATCCCCAGACCCTCCCGCTTCCAGAACTGTTCGCAGAACTTAACTCTCGGATTCGTGACCGTGAGGATCGGATTGGTCCGAGTCACCTGTTGCGGCAGGAAAATCTCACTGAAGCCGATCTCGCCGCGATTTGGGCTGAGAATCTTCTTCCTCTCCTCGAGGAACGCCATCTTGGCGTGCAAATGGACGTGGGAGCGAAGTTCGCGCTCAAGACGCTGCTGCGAGCTGTCTCTGCGACGAGGGCTGACACCGTCGCGGAGGCTTACGGCGACTCATCGGTCGTGTCGGGTGACGATTGACGCGGAGATGACGACGCGGACTTACATCGCAGAGAAAGGCCGGACTCATATCCGCCTGACCCTTAACCAGGCGAGGGACATTCAGGCGCTGGAATTCTGTCGTGTGACGCCGACCCAGACTGAGGGGCAGTGGGTAGTAACCGATGTCAAAAAGGTAGGTGTTGCCGTCGTCGATGGGCTGACTCTGCACGTCGTGCCCAAGACGCCGCTTGAGAACATTGTGTACATGGCGTCCCTCGGTGAATACGAGTTGCGCATAGACGACGAGACAGCTCAGGGGATCGACGACGCGCTACCCACAGCGATCGCCAGTGCCTTCCTCATCGAGGTAGAGCGTGCCACGCGGCGTGGGTTAGTGAAGGGATACAGAACAGTCGAGGAGTCCGCGGCCGTCGTGCGTGGACGCTGGGACATTGCACGGCAACTCGCTGTGCGCCCTGGCATCCCGCTGCCTTTGGAAATTGAATTCGATGACTTCACCGACGACATTCTCGAAAACGAGATCCTTACGTCCGCGCTGCGAGTGGTCAGCGGTATCGATGCGCTTCCATCGGCAACTGCGGCGCGTCTCCGCCAACTCCAAGTGACTTTCGCTGACGTCGCGCCGCTCCCGCGTGGCGTCCCGATCCCGGAGCGCCCGCTCACGCCGCTCACTCAGCACTACGCTGCAGCGTTGCGGCTCGCCCGCGTCATCCTAGAGTCGGTCTCTTGGACTCACCGGCACGGTGCGCATGGCGGCGGTACGTTCCTCGTCAATATGGCTGAAGTGTTTGAAAAGTACGTTGCGAGCCGCCTTAGTACGGAGTTGGACCGTGACGGCATGCTACTGACAACTCAAGATAGACGTTGGTGGTTGGACACCGATCGTACCGTTGCGCTGAAGCCAGACATTGTCGTCTCGCGTGAGGCGGATGTCGTCACCGTGGCTGATACCAAGTACAAGGTCATCGGTGACGATGGGAACGCGGCGACGAATGCCGACGTCTATCAGGCGGTTGCCTATGCGCTCGCGCTTGGCGTCCCGGACGCCCACCTCATCTATGTGTCCGGCGACGTCATCGCCAGGGTGTTGCGAATCCCTACCGCTGGAATCAGCGTGCACCTCCACGCGGTGTCACTCGATGGCTCGCCTCAGGAGATCGCGGGGCGCGTCGCCGCACTTGCACAATCAATTGCAGACTCCTCAAGTGCGGAGAGCCGTGCCCACATTCTGTCGACACCCGGCAGAGAATGAGCAAGATTGAGCCCAAATCAGAGCAGACCATTGAAGTGACGTCCGCTGAGTGGTGGTGTTTCTCCCTGCCAGCACTTGGTCACCTGGATGACCGCAAACCGTGCCGCCGTATCTCCCGCCAAGTCGAGCACTAACATGGGAACACTACGAGAGGAGCTGTGGTGACGGAGCTGTCCCATTTTCAGCGGACCCTGACTGAGTTGATCCGTGCTCGAAACCCCGTTTTGCTTGTAGAAACCCAGGAGCCCGATCGGGTATTGGATGCGCTCGACGATCTGCTCGCAAAGGGCGCGATCCCTCGTGGCCGTGCCGTCCGGTCCTACACGCTGACCAGTGGGCTGCACGCTCGGCAAGGCGCGGCAGGCAAGCGCGTCGTCCCTGAGGAGGCCTTGCTCGATGCTATGAAGGCGACCGAACCAACGGTCTTCGTCTTTCAGGATGTCCACCATCAGCTCGGAGTGAGCGGCCGGCCGGCTGAGCCCGGACTCGTTCGGGCGATCCTCGACGTCGCATCAGCGTTCAAGGGCGGTGCGGTCCCGCACACCTTGATTCTGGTCGCGCCTGGACTTACCCTTCCCATCGACCTCGAAAAGGTTGTCACAGTGGTCGATCTCCCGCTCCCGAGCGCGGTAGAGATTTCGACAGCGTTGGAGAGCTTCCTCGCGGCGAACCGCGACGCTATCCGCGTCGAGCTCGATGGCCCAGAACGTGAACGACTCATCCAAGCGGCGCAAGGACTCACGCTAGGTGAGGCGGAGAACGCCTTCGCACGCGCAATCGTCACGGACCGTGTTCTCAATGCGGATGACATCGCGCTCATACTCGAAGAGAAGCGCCAGACGATTCGTAAGTCAGGCCTGCTTGAGTTCATCCCTCCCGCCTCCGGCCTCGGTGATGTCGGCGGCCTCGACAACCTCAAGAAGTGGCTCATCAAGCGCGATGGTGCCTGGCTCCCGGAGGCTGCCGAGTGGACGGTGCCCGCGCCGAAGGGACTGCTCATCACAGGTGTGCCGGGTTGTGGCAAGAGCCTCACTGCTGCGGCCGTTTCGTCGCAATGGGGACTTCCGTTGCTCCGCCTCGATGTGGGTCGAGTTTTCTCAGGCCTCGTCGGTTCAAGCGAACAGAACATGCGTAACGCTCTCAAGCTCGCGGAGGCAGTCGCCCCGTCGATTCTCTGGATCGATGAGATTGAGAAGGGATTCGGATCGGCATCCTCAGGAGGAGGCGACTCCGGGACGAGCTCGCGAGTTTTCGGCACCTTCCTGACATGGATGCAGGAGAAAAAAAGTTCAGTGTTCGTCATCGCGACCGCTAACAAGATCGATGCGCTTCCGCCTGAGTTTCTCCGGAAAGGGCGCTTCGACGAGATCTTCTTCGTCGACCTGCCGACACACGCAGAACGCGAATCGATCTGGGAACTGCATCTCGGCAAGCACCTCACGCCGCCTTCCAGAGCTGGCGGCCAGATTGACCTTTCGTCGCCGACATTCGCGGAGTTGGCGGCTGCTAGCGAAGGGTTCTCCGGCGCGGAGATTGCTCAGGCTGTCATCAGCGGGTGTTTTGACGCGTTCGCGGAACGCAGAGCTGTTGTTATCGAGGATCTGCTCCGAACAATCGCACAGACTGTTCCCTTGTCGGTGACTCAGGCAGAGCAGATCACCCGCATTCGCGAATGGGCCGAGAGTCGCGCGGTGTCGGCGACCTCGGAAGCGGCCCGTGGTGCATACGAGTCCGACGCTCCCACCGACCCGAAGGACGTCTCGTCCTGGCGGGGTGGGCGAGCGATCGAGTTTTAGGGAGATCCATGAGCGTTGAGGTGTTGCTGATCCCTCTGGGCATCGCCGCCTACGGTGCTATCGCGACGTGGGCTAAAGAGGCCCGATCGATAGACCTTTGTGAGAAGTGCAAGACGACGCGCATCATGCAGATGCCCTTGTTGGTCGAGGCTGTGACCGCGATGGGAGTCGTGGTCACATCGCAAACCGAAGATCGACTGACTGGCGCAAGTGCTTGGGGTCCTCTCACGTTCCAGAAAGTCGGGGACCTTTTTCTCGGGCGGGTCGACGGGAATAATGAGGATGCCACGCAATCGATGCTGGCTGCCCTCGACGTGCAGATCGGTCGTATCGCGCAGCTTCGCACCGCAGAACTCGTCGTGCAACGTGCGAAGGAGTTGGGGTTCCGGCTGATCGAACAGCGCGATGAGGACGGCGCATTGAACTATGTATTCGAGGAGACCGCATGACGCGCAAACTAATGATCTCGATTCTTCCCGATGGCACAATCAACGCTGAGGCGAGCGGCACGCCTGGGCCAGACTGTTTGAGCGCCATCGACCAACTGAAGCATCTGCTAAATGCGGAAGCATCTGACTCAAAACCGACGCCCGAATTCGGTGTGTCCGCGGCGCCTGTCAAACTGCTTCGCGAGGAAGACCTTCGACTGGAGGACCGAGCATGACCACTGCTGAGGAACTGCTCTGCAGCCGCAAATGGCGACTGAGCCATGGTCTCTGGATGCTTTTCGGCTGGTTCCCTTTCGCGTTCGCTGCATGGATCGGCTACATGGTGATCGGAGTCAAGGCCAGAAACTGGAAGTGGATTGCTATTTCCATTGCCTTCTTCGCCTTTGGCTCGGTTGTATTCGCGGTCATGATGTGGGTTGGCGGGGAGACGAACACGCAAAAGGGCGAGTCCTTGCCCGAGCCATACGACACCTACTCGAGCATCGCGATGTGGAGCAGCATCATAGTCTGGATCGGAAACGCCGCGGGGGTGCAATGGTGGATTAACCGCAAGTGGCTTGTGTGGCGCGCACATAACGACAAGAGCATTTCGACACCCTGGTACGCAACGGCGACGGCAAGTGGGCCTGTGAATCCACAGCCTAATCCGCAGCGAGTCGCATCGCTGCTCGAGACAACCCTACTGAATGGGTCAGAATCGCGTTTGCCCGGGACTGGTGAGCCCGCACCGATCGCCGCGTCGAGCTATCCGTCGCCGCCGAGTGTTTTTAACGCACCGAGCGTGACACCTGCTTCCGCCACGCTCGACATCAACACCGCTACCCTGGGCGACCTCGCCGCATTGCCAGGGTTCGACTTGGCGACCGCGGCGCAGGTAGTTGCGGCACGTGATCAGGCGGGTGGTTTCCGCGACACTTCGGACCTCGTGACACGGGCAGGGGTGAAGCCGCATGTGCTCGCAGGGGTGCTCGGCCGAATCACTGTGGGTGCGATGACGGGCTTCACCGCGCCAACCTCCGCGCCGCGCGTCGTTCCCGGTCCGGACAATGGTCGACGCCTCGAGTTTTAAAGGGCTACTCCGCGTCGCTCGTGTGATCAACAAGACGAGCGCGGAGGGTCCGGGCAGGCGAACGGCGCTGTGGGTTCAAGGCTGCTCGATCCGTTGCAGGGGATGCATCAATCCTCATCTTTTCTCGGTGAGTGGTGGCTCACTCACGTCACCGGCGATCGTCATCGAGTCGGCACTGGCCGCGGGGGACGAGGGCCTGACGCTGCTCGGCGGCGAACCTCTCGACCAAGTCGAGGCGGTCACTAACCTCGCCCGTCTGGCTCAGGACGCGGGGCTTGGCGTCATCTGCTTCACTGGCTACACGATGGAGACCATCGTTGCGTCGCTTCCCGGCAAGGATCTACTTCGCTACGTCGATCTTCTGATCGACGGTCCCTACCTGGCGGGCGCCGCCGAGGCTGAGCGTGCTTTGGTCGGTTCGACCAACCAACGATTCATTCACCTTACCGACCGCTACGCCGACTATGAACCCGAGCGCACGGCAGACCAGGTAGAGCTGCGAATCCTGCCGACGGGCGAAGTATCCATGGCCGGGTTTGTCACCACTCAGCGCCTCGCGGAACTCGCGAGCGCCCTGGGGGCTCGTCGATCGCTGAAGTCATCGGAGCATTCGAGCCCTAGGCCAATTTGATCGTCGCATGTGGACTCAGCGCGAACCCGCGGATCGGAGAAGCCAGTGTTCTGAGTGCAAGAAGACCGTGCTGAGTGCGTGTTTGCGCCTGGGACGGGCGAGATGACACCCTGCTTAGGTGGAGTACCCGCCGCAATGGTACCGAGAGTTCAAATCGCTCCGTCTCCGCTACACCCCGTGATCAGATGCTATTTTCACACCCTCTGCATTTGGTCTATATCAAATTGCCCACGGACTTGTGGGCGGAAGGCATCGGACTCGCGCCGTGAGCGGAACATTGGATTCATGTCTAAGCATTCTTCAGCGCGGCGCTTGCTGCTGCGAGTGATCGAATCCTGCGTACTTACGGTTGAGGCATTGTCGGCGGAGAAATCTGTGCCCACATTTTGCCCACAACTCAACAACATCGAACCGGACCGAGACAGATCCAGAGAGTATGCAGACCGGCGGTAAACCGCGGAATTCCGCCCTTCCTCGACCCAAACAGATCGAGATGGAACGAGACCGACGCCCACCGACCGAGTTCGATTCCCCCAGCTCCACCGTGCCGCTGTCACAAGATGAAGGCCCTCCTCCTCGGTGAAAACCGAGGAGGAGGGCCTTTGCTGTCTGCATCCGGCCTGTCCAGCTCGTCATTCGCCGGAGCGGAGTCGAGCAAGCCTCTTAGGGATCAGCCGCGCGGCTTCTTCGCCGGCGGAGTTGCCGGCGTAGCACGAGATACGGTCGGCGAGGCGGTTGCGGCCTCCGACGCGGAAGAGGTGCCGTACGCGTTCGTCGCGGTCACGGTGACCGTGTAGGTGACTCCATTGCGCAGCGCATCCAGCGTGGCGGTGAGGGCGGCCGTCTCGACGATGACGGGAACTGCCTGCTTCGACTTGCCCTTGTCGATGACGGGGGTCGCCAGGACGGTGTACCCCGAGATCGGCGAGTGCCCGTCGGCGACCGGTGTCTGCCATGTGACCGTGGCGCTCGCATCGCCGGATGTGACCTGAACGGCGACGGGCTCGCTGGGCGCGGTCGGCTGCGGCTGTTCGAAACTCACACGGTCAACCGCCCAGAATGCGCTGTTCGTGCCCGTGTACCGGAAACGGAACTGTGCGCTCTCGGCGCTCTGCGGCACGTCGAACGTCAGCCGCTCGTTGGCATTGGTGTTGCGCTCATAGCTCTTGATCAGCACGGGCTCGCCGCCGTCGAAGCTGACCAGAACCTCTGCCGACTGGGGGCCGTCGATGTAGTAGGTCGAGGCGAAGGCGAGGGTGGCGTTCGCAGCCCCGGTCAGGGAGTACGACGGGCTGATCAGAGTGGAGTCGAACTGGCCGTTCGCGTGGGGCAGGTCGTCCCACTCGTCGGAGTCGGCGACGGCGAAGACGTTGCGGCTGCGCACGTTGTTCTCACGGTTCTGGCCGCGGTCGACGTTTGAGAAGAACTCGTCTGTGGTGAAGGACCAGCCGGCCCATTCGCGCACACCGCCCTCCGGCATCGCGGAGTTGTCGATGCTCCATCCTTCGGGCGTCTCATGCGTCCACCCGAGCGTATCGGCGCCGGGGGCCGTCTCATCGAGCTGCGTCCGCAGGGCAGATCGAACGCTGTCGAAGTCGTCCGCCTTCAGATCGTCGAGGGCGATGCCGTCCAGATTCCAAGCAGCCTCCGGCTCGATGCCTACGGCGTCGAGCACGGTCGGTGCGATATCGACGAGCTTGGCATCATGACGCACCGATCCGGGCTCGATCCCGGGGCCCGAAGCGATGACGAAGGTCTTGCGCTCGGCGGGAGTATTGCCTCCGTGACCACCGGTGGGCATGTGTCCGTGGTCCGAGGTCACCATGATGAGCCAGTCCTCCTGCGCGCGTGTGGCGCGCGAATCGATGGCCGCGATCATCTCGCCGATCTGCGCGTCGGCGCGCTGGAGCGCGGGGCCGTAGACGGCACCGTCTGTGCCGCCCGAGTGGCCGGCGCCGTCGACCTCGTCGAGGTGGACGAAGAGATCGTCCGTCGCCGGCTCCGACAGCGCGGCCACGGCCTTGGTCGTCGTGCCGGCGTCACCGCCGCCGATGACCCGCTCATCCACGGCCGGCCCGAATACGTTCTGGGCGACGGGGCCCCATGTGCCGATGACCATCGTGGAGCGCTCAGGCGATACCTGCTCGATGCGGGTGAGGTAGTCGGGGAACTCCTCGAAGTTCGGTGCACTGAAGGCGTTGTCGATGACCTCGTGCTTGTCGGGCCAGACTCCAGTGGCGATGGTCGACCAGCCGGGTCCGGAGACGGTGGGAGCCATCGGCTGCGCGTACAGGTTGCTCGTCGCGGTCAGGCCAGCGGTGCGCAGCGCGGCGAGAGTCGGCATGTCCGCAGGTGCGAGGAAGTCGAAGCTCGCGCCGTCGATGCCGACGACGAGGGTCTTCACCTCGCGCGGGGCATCGGCTGCGGGCGTGGTCGCAGCGGCCGTTGTCGGCACGGCTGAGGCACCGGCGACGAGGATGGCGGAGACCAGAACGGTCGGAACGACGCGCGGGGCGCGTTTCGGCGAGGACATAGGTGGATCCTTCGGGGAGCGTGCGAAACGAACAGCGGACGCCGTCGCAAACTCCACTATCGATGGTGGCCACACACTGTCGAACGCGTTTCGGCAAGGTGTATTGAGATGTTCCCCTGGTGTTCAGCGAGGGGTCAGCGGCGATGCGCGGGGATGTCTGAACAACCGGCGGCGATGCGCGCGAACTGTGCTCAGTTGGTCAGGGGATGTGCCAACTCGAGGAACGCCTCATGCAGAATGCCGTTGGTTGCGAGCGACGAACGATCCGAGATTGTGTCGGCACCGTCGAAGGACGTGAAAGTTCCACCGGCTTCACGCACGATGGGCACCGCCGCGGCGATGTCGTACTCCTTGACGTCGAACTCGGCAACCATTTCCAGTCGCCCCTCGGCGAGAAGCATGTACGCGTAGACGTCTCCGTAGGCCCGATCGCGCCACACACGATCGGCGACGCGCAGCAGCGTGGGCAGGTGTCCGGCATCCGCCCACTGGGTAATGCTCTGGAAACTGACGGCAGCCTCATCGAGTGATGCCACCGCTGACGTTGTGACGCGCCGCGGTGAAGCATCCGTCGTGGTCCATGCGCCACTGCCCGTTGCGGCCCACCAGCGGCGGCCGAGGGCCGGCATGCTGACGACGCCGACCTGCGGTACCCCATCAATTGCGAGCGCGATCATCGTGCCCCACAGCGGAACTCCGCGCATGAAATTTGCGGTGCCGTCGATTGGGTCGATGATCCACTGGCGATGGGTGCTGCCTTCGACACCGAACTCTTCGCCGAAGATGCCATCACCGGGGCGCTCATCTGCCAGTAACGCCCGAATGGCACGCTCTGTGGCGAGATCTGCATCGGTGACGTGTGTGCGATCGACCTTGGTTGAGATCTTGAGATCGGCGGCATCGAAGCGCGGGAGGGACTGTGCATCGGCGGCATCAGCGAGCCTGAGTGCGAGTTCGAGGTCGTCCGAAAAATCAGTCATAATGGGGGAGGCGCTCACGTTCTTAGGATACTGGGCGCCGCGCCACGCCGGTTCTCCGCTCGATTTCACCTGAGCTTGAATCGCTGGTAATGTAATTGCTCGGCCGGGAAATCCCAGCCACGCACCTCTAGCTCAATCGGCAGAGCAATTGACTCTTAATCAATGGGTTTCGGGTTCAAGTCCCGAGGGGTGCACGGATAAGCCTCGAAGACACTCTCGCCAGTGTCTTCGAGGCTTTTCTGCTTTGACCCGCGGTCGGCGTGTGGGCTTAGGGTTATAGGGCAAAAAGAGTGGATGGCTCGGGCGTGTCAGCTGCGACCTGCGTGTCTGAGTGCTCTGGCTATAAGCGGGCGTAGCGCGCGCGGAAGAGGCAGAACACGCTGTATGCGATAAAGCCGACGCCGACCAGACCAACGAGAAGCGGGCCATAAGCGACGCCAAGAAGAGCTTGAATGGCGCCGTCGAGCCCACCTGCATTGGATGCGTCAACTTTCGCCGCGGCGACGACCGTCAAGAATCCGACGATGGTCAGCGCCACGCCCTTAGCGATGAATCCGAATACTCCGAGTGCGGTCACAACGGTGCCCACAGGATTCGCAGGTATCGATAGCTTCTTCTTAAAACTGCGCAGCGCGCCCATCACCACGAATGAGACGCCGCCGATGCCAATCCCCACCCCGAGGATGCCGAGTATGACCGGACCCCCGGGCAACAACAGCACGCCTCGGCTGGCTGTCTCTGCGGACTCCTCGCTGTCGACCCGTGCACCGAGCGCGACAGCACCGGCGACTATGCCCAGCACAATGAATATGAGCGACTGACCCCATTCTGAGACGCGGCGACCCCATTTCTTGGCTGAGCCCTTGGCGTCGCCATCCGGATCCCGCGCGAGAATACCTTCGAGAGCGTGCCATATCCCGAGCGCACACAGTGCGACTGCCAGCGCCCAGAGAGCGACAAACCCGAGCGGTGCGGCGGCGATTGCCATGAATGCACCCGACTGATCGCTCGCGCCTTTTCCGCCGAATGCAATGACAATGACGATGACACCGATAAGCAGGTGTACGACACCATTCGCGGCATAGCCAACACGCGCCAGAACACGCAAGGTGGTACTTGACTCGGCCTTACGTGCAGCCCGCTTCGGTGCGGCAGTCCCCATGCGCTTAGGTTATCGTTGCGCCCGGCGGGATTCTATATCGAATGGTTCTCATCGTAGGTTCACCGGAGAGCATCCTCATCTTCGCTCCTGAGGATGCTGTTCCGAGTAGCGACCGCGCTCGGCATCCGAAATGTGCTGCCGGCGCGATGGCAGCTCAGGACCGATCCTTCGCCGGTGAACGATTCTCGGCGCTGACCATCCAGGCGAACTGTTCCAACTTCTCAATCACGGCGTGCAGGATATCTGCGCTCGTCGGATCTTCCTCGTCGACGGCGTCGTGTACGTCGCGCATCGTCGCGACAGTCCTCTCGAGTCGAACGGTGATGAGGTCGACAGTCTCACTCGTATCGATCTCTCCTTGCGGGTACTCGGGCAACGTCGTAGTTGCCGCAACAGTATCGCTTCGTCCGTCGGGCACCGCGTGAAGCGCTCGCATTCGCTCCGCGACGGTGTCACTGAAGGTGCGTGCAGCGTCGATGATGTCATCGAGTTGACGGTGCGTGTCGCGGAAATTTCTACCGACAACGTTCCAGTGCGCCTGCTTTCCCTGCATCTGCAGCTCGAGTAGATCCACGAGCACAGCTTGCAGCTTCAGGCCGAGATCTTTGGACGCGACGAAGCCTTTCTCCGCATTCTGACGTCGTGCGGTCTTCGCTCCGGTACCACCGGGCGCGGCTTGCTTTTTAGGGGCGGTTTTTGTTGTCTTGGTCATGATGATTCGGTCCTCCTAACGGGAGATTATGGGCTGGTTCGTTCCGGGCGATTCGGGTGACTCACGCCGCTATGCTCTGCTTCTCGAACCTGCCGAAGCATCTCGTCAGCATCCGCTTGTTCGTCGACCGGGTACGTGACGGCATGGTCGCTGTGGATGACCGCTCCATCACTCAGTGCTGCGGACTTGATCTGCCGTTTGCCCAGAATATGGTGCACGTCGTCGCCGCGGGCGAGGAGGTGATCGGTGATAATCCGTCGGTGGCACCGCCACCAGACCGCTTCCGAACACATCAGCGCTGTTTGGTGTGCCGCGCCCTGTTCACGGAGCACATCCAACGCGTCTCGAAATTCCGTAGAGAGCGCATGGTCCGCATAGTTGTGGAAGCTCCGGTTCTCCCACCAGCCGTTCACTTCGAATGGCACGTCTTTGTTCACGGGTCGGCGCCCCGTGAGCGCGTCCAGCCGAATCAGATCCATTCCGCGTTCATTGAGGGAAGCCCCGAGTGCGTCTTCATTGAACTGTGGGTACTTGGACGAGCCTGGTAGCTTGCGAACGTCGAGAACCTGCGTAATTGCGCTCTCTTTAAGGAGCTCCCCGAATTCTTCGAGGGGACGGTTCGAGTGACCGATTGTGAAGAACAGCGTGGCATTCACGCCGCTCACTTGCTATCGAGGAGATGGAGGGCACTGCCCTTGTGAGCCGCCACGTGGTCAGTAGTGTCACTCTGGATCTCGTACTGTGGCTCGTCAGCAGACGCCCGGTGATTGTGGCCTTTGTAGTCGAAGTCTGACGTGTGTTTTTTCACGATTCGTCCGGAGACGCGACCCGCCTCTGAATTCCACGAGACGTGGTCTCCGACGGAGAAGTGGTGAGACATCCTTACCCCTCTCTGCGATGCATTTCACTCTCCCACTCAATCGTCGGAGTAGTTCTCCTCTGTGCGCTCCTTCTCGGCGGTGCTGTCGGGCTTCTCTGGAGCTCCACCAGATGCAGTGTCCGCTTCTTCGTTATCGCCGGGGGTGCCTTGAGTGTTGTGCTTATCGCTGTCCATACACCAACTCAACGCTTCTGAAAATGATCGCGCAATCGGGTTGACAACGCTGCGAGGCGGCGCGTAGGCGCCCTATCCTCGCTCTCAACTTTGACTCCGCCCTCATAGATGAGCCTGCACATGTGTGCACCGTTACTTTCTGACAACACGAGCGTTGTCAGTACGTGTCTGGGTAGCGTAGGCCCATGGGCATGATCTATTACGGCGGTGCCGCAGAACCGATTCACATTGAGGATCGTGCGCTGGCGCACCTGAAGGTGGTAATCGCTACCAAACTGCGACGCAACGAGAGTTTCACGCTGTCGTGGACTCATCCGGAGGGAAGTCAGCCCGGGCGGTCGACGATCTGGTTGCATCCGTCGATACCGTTGCGGTTCGTGTTCGACTCCCCGGAAGCGCCTCCGCTGATCGCTGAATGGATTACCGCGATGGCGAACTCCGCGAACTCGAGCGGCGGGATCAAGATGGTCACGGAAGACATGCTGAGCACACCTCACACCGCATCGCCCCCAGTCAAGCCCCTCGGCATCGACGAGCACGGAGCGTAGCGTGGAACACCAGAGTGAAAGGTACGAACATGACTGACCAGAATGCTCAAGTACACCGACCGACCACGACTCATGCCGAATGGGGTGCCGGTAATCCCCGTCTCTTCATTTCTCGACACGACGAGCGATTCGAGCATCATCTGACAGAGGATGTGGTCCGAATCGGATCCGCCACCGGGAATGAACTCATGCTTACAGACGCCGATCCAGTGCACGCGACGATCACTCATGATGATCAAGACGAGTACGTCCTGGCACTACGCGGCGAGGGCGAGATGAACTCGAACCCTGACACCGACAACCTTGGCGGGAAATCGGAAATACTCCGCACGGGTGCGCGATTCACCGTCGGACCGTGGACCCTAGTTTTCTCCCGCGAGGAGTTCGCCGACCATGGACGTCCCTACGGTGGACGCGAAGGGGGAGAGTTGTCGGACCAACCGTCGCAACCGGAGCGTCCGGACTACTCCGCGGAAGCGCGGGCGGCGAATGACATGGACGAAGACTGACCGAAATCTGTTCCGAGTCCCACGATGACAAATAGTGGGGTGCGTCAACCGTTTTCGATTTCGCGGAACCGCGCTGTCGCAGGTAGATGGCGATAGCGACCATCGCGCCGACGGCAGTGTTGGGCTTGGATCATGCAGGTTCCCGTACGGTCAGCATCAGGATGCGGCGAAGGTGCATGGCTGTCAGCACGCCCGGTCCCATCACGCGTCGAACATCGAAAGTGCGTCTATCGACCGTTTCCAAGAGCAGCCGCACAGAGCGTGCGGCATCACCACGTGCACGATGCGCCTCGGGTGAAAGTGGCTGGGGTTGCCCGATCACATCTGCGACTGCGTGACAAGCGGACGCCAATGGGCCAACCAACGCGGGATCGAGTGTCAGGCCGCCCGGACGCTCCCAGATCGTATCCGCGAGACAGTCAGAGATATCGCGGATGTGATGCGTGATCTTGTCGAGAGTGTCAAGCCTCTCGTGGGCTTCACTCGAGTCGCTGGGGCCAAACCACGCGCGAAAATTGCCGCGCCGGCTGTCATCGGCTTCCCAAAGAGCACGTTGCACGCTTCGCGCTGTTTCCGCGAGCGATTCGGCGTCATGCACCCATCCGTCGTGCGCGGGTGGCCAGGATTCCGATACCGCGTTCCCGATATCACGCAGGTGTGCGGCGAGATGCTGCTGGAAGGCATCTACGCGGGCAGTCGCATGGTCGGTGAGCGGGGCAGGGGCGATCAGTATGTTGACCGCCAGTCCGATGGCTACACCGAGGCCCATCTGGGTGAGGTATCCGAGCGAATACGCATCTGCGTTCTGCCCGCCGATGATGAGCACGAACAGCGCGGCGATTGGTATGTACTCTTGCCCGGAACCGAACCAGCCTGTCCCGGATACAAGGACACCGAGGCCGACGACAATGGGGATCGACCACCAGCTCGGGCCGACGGCAACCACCACGAGCGCTGCGAGCCCGATGCCTGTCACGAGCCCGAGAACGGTCTGCAGGCTGGAACGTAGCGAGCTCATCAGCGTCGGGTACATGCTGACGAGTGCACCGAGCGGCGCGTAGTACGGGTAGTCATCGGTGACACCTGGCAGGTGCGGTGCAATCATCCACGCTAGACCGACCGCGAGTGCCGTCTTCGCCACGAGCAATAATCGTGCGGGGAGCACTGCGCCCTTTAGCGAACGAACGATGCTCGCCGCTCGCCGCACAGACGGCGGATTGCTCTCACTCAATGCGAGCTCTTCCCTTTTTTGCGCAGGTTTGGATGCCCACTGGGATAGGAGTATCGCTTGTCACGGCGGGTGCCGTCCCTGTGGAGTGGCTTCGAACACGTCAAGGCTTGGCTTTCACCCGCCCGACGGATTTTCCAGCGGGAACCCGTTCTCGTCGGTCGTTTCTGGCAAGCTGTCCTGCCGGTGCGGCTTGTCTCCGACGATGATCGGGGCTTCCCCGGGTGCCCCGCCGTCAGTGATTCCGCCGCTCGGCTCAGCATCCTCGATGGCATGCCGGGAGCCATGTGTGTGGGCGAACTCGCTTCCTTCCGAAATTGCCTCGATGCGACTACCGAAGCTGCGCGATAGCTCATTCGCGCCTTCTACTTCATTCACCCACTGCCCGTTTTTACTCCGGGTCGTGACGTCGAATTTGGCCATGTCTACACTCCTTGCTTATCCCTATTTGTGGGTTCTGATGAGAATAGGCTCCCGTCTCCGCGCCTACGACAGCCTTGACGTCGGCACCTCGGAACGCTAAGAGGCGGGTGGTTCCGTATCGAGGCTGTCTACGTCAGTGCCGCTCGTCGGTGCATACCGCACCTGATCTGGTGGGGTCGGATCTATCGAGATTTGTTGGGACGTGATAGCTCGCCCCAGGTGCGATGTCAATGGGCATCACAACGGCCGGTCTGGTTGAGAGGGTGTCCACTACGAAGATGTCTAGGACCGAAGGAGAGAAGAATGTCAGATCCACAGGAAGTACCGGATCGGGACCGACCAGTCCTACCGGAAGAAGACGACAGGGTGGAGCGCACCGGGGTCCAAGGTGACCTCGCACCTGAAGACGAGCGGGATGCCGAAGCGGAGACTGAACCGTCGACCGAAGATTTGCAAGAACCAAGCACGGAGAAAGAGCCAGGCGAAGAACCGAAGGCACCGGACAGGAGGCACGAACCACAGCCGAGCCATGAAGCTGTGGGCATCGGTGTAATCGGGAGGCCTCAGACGGACATTGATGAGACGTCAGAGCGCTGAATAGGTAGCGAACCATCGAGCGAAGTCACCTCGCGGCAGACCCTGCCCGCGTTTAACTAAGCGATCGAGTAGGAGATCATCATGGACACACAAGACGCAGGAACGCTTGTCAAGCTCAGTGAGACCGATGAAACGATCGGCAGTCGCGATGAGGACATCCGCAACCGCGACGTCAAAGACCGAGACGGCGCAGACTTGGGCAAGATCAAGGATTTGCTCATCGATGACGCCGAAGGCAGAGTGCGGTTCATCGAGGTTGCCTCGGGAGGCTTCTTGGGAATGGGACAGGACCGGACGTTCGTCCCGGTTGACGCCATCACCTCCATCACCGAGGACGAGGTGCGAATCGATCAGACCCGCGAGCACATCGCTGGCGCGCCCACGTACGACCCGGAACTGGTCCGTGTACGTGAAACGTATGGGAGCATCCTCGGCTATTACGGGTACGCCCCATTCTGGACACCGAATTATCAGTACCCCAACTACCCTTACTACCGCTGACCTAAGCAAGGAAAGATCCCCACCCGCTCTGAGGCAGGGTGGGGATCTTTCTGTGCGCTGAGGCTCGGTGTGAAGCCTCTCGGTCCATTGTCACGCCGTTGCGGGGTACCCGTCGCCCCGCAACAGCGTTGCTAGGTGAATCGCGTTGGTCAGCGCTGCTGTCATCGATGCCGTGACGGCCGAAGGGGTCTGGTCGAGGTCTTTGTAGTCGATTGTGTGCATTGCTTCACCGTTCCAGTACACGCATCCTTGTGCGGGCACGGTGAAGCCGACATCGTTCAGTGCCTGGTAGAACACTCCGACAATGTGGTGCGCGCCGTCCTCGTTTCCCACGACACCGGCGACTGCCACCTTGTCGAAAAGGATGGGACGGCCTTTATCGTCCGTTTCTCCCAACTCGGCGTCGAGACGCTCGAGAACCCGTTGAGCAACACTCGAATGCTGTCCCAGCCACGTGGGTGTCAGGAGGACAAAGATGTCTGCACTCAGCACCTTCTCGCGCAAAGCCGGCCACGCATCGCCGTCTCCCATGTCTTTGTCCACACCGGGGAGAAGTACATGGTCGACTGCACGGACGTTCACACATTCGACGTCCTGTTCCGCCAAGAATTTGGCGATCTGGTCGCCCATGACGTCCGTGCTCGACGCAACCGGCGATGGCTTCAGCGTGCAGTTGATCGTGAGGGCAGACAGCTTCGTGTCCATGACCACGTCCTCGGGTCAGGTGCGGCTGCGTCCGCTGATGACACGGAAGAGGAATGCGATGAGCGCGATTACGGCGACGACTACGGCAACCCAGAGCAGCCAGTTGAGAGCGGTATTCAGTCCACCGACGATTGCTAAGACAACCGCGATGACGATGATGATGATGAGAGCGATATTCATGCTGTTCCTCCTTCTAAAAGCGGAGAGCGGCGATGGCCGCCTCGGTAAGCACCTTGAGCTTGGCAGGACTTGTGCAAGTAATCGCGGGGGTTGACGTCAGGGGCGGACGATGCTATTTATGCGACTCGTCGCTGATACTGTCAACCCCCTCGCGACAGTGCGGGGGAGTGGTCAGTATCTTCCTAAACAAGAAGGAGAAACCCATGCCCGGAACACGTGGCGGTAACAGCCTCAAAGATCCGGAGCTCTATGAGGAGCTTCGCGAGGACGGCAATTCGAAAGAGAAGGCCGCACGGATATCGAATGCGGCAGCACGAGATGGCCGCGCTGCTGTCGGCAGACGCGGCGGGAAAGCAGGTGACTACGACGACTGGACCGTTGACGAGCTTCGTAAGCGTGCGAAAGAACTCGGTATCACCGGCTATTCAGGCAAGCGCAAGGCGGAGCTGATTTCGATGCTCCGCGACCATTGATTGGCGATGTGCCGTGTCGAGGCTCGTTCGGGCGAGTCCTAGAGTTGACCCCGGGTTTCGGCGAGTGCATGCGGGGCGGGGCTTTCGCTACCTCGACGTAAACGGCAAGCTCGTCGCGGAATCGGTCCGACGACGCATCCGCGATCTGATGATTCCACCAGCGTGGCTGGACGTGTGGATAGCGGCCGACCCGATGGCGCACATCCAGGCGGTCGGAACGGATGCCGCGGCGCGTAGACAATACATTTACCACTCACGCTGGCGTCAACGTCAGGACCGTAACAAGTTCGCCCGAGCACTCGCGTTGGCGGCGGCACTACCGCACGCACGCGCTTACGTCACAATGGCACTGCGACGTGAAGGCTTCGACCGTGAACGGGCTTTGGCGGTGGCGTTCCGGCTGTTGGACGAAGTAGCGCCCCGCGTTGGCTCCAGCCGGTATCTCGCTCGTCATGGAAGCCGAGGCCTCACGACATTACGACGACGCGACGCATCCGTCACAGGCTCCGTGGTGACCCTCGCATTTCCAGGGAAGAGCGGCAAGCGAGCGCATCTGGAGATTGAGGACGAGGATCTTGCTGAGGTGATATCGGTTCTACACGCGGGCCGCCCCGGATCTGCTCTTCTTTGGTATTACCGGGGAAGACGGCAGATTGCGCTCACCGCGTCTGAGGTCAACGACCACATCCGGGTACTCACCGGCGGCACGTTCACGGCCAAAGATTTCCGGACCTTGCGCGGCACGACACTCGCAGCTGAGGCACTCGCGCGCATCGGGGCTGTCGACAAGGTGCGCGAGCGAGGGGCGGCGGAAAAGCTCGCCGTAGCTGCGACAGCCGATGCCCTTGGCAATACTCCGGCCGTCGCGCGCAGAAGCTATATAGATCCTCGTGTCTTCCGGCGATACGCAAAAGGAGAGCTTCTTGACCTCGCCTTGAGTCCAGAAAGCGCGATCCGACGTCTGCTCGAGCCGAGTCAGGCGAGCGAGCGACGCAAAAAGAGTAGGCGATGACGCCGCGGAGGGCGAGTTCTTATCCTCGTCGAACTCACCGTTCTGGACAGGCCGAGACACTGCCCATCACAGTTTCTCAGCTAATCGCCATCGTGGCGGGTCTGCTGAGGCCCGCCGAGCCACCCGCGGTGTCGAAACAGCATGTAGGCGAGCAGATCGGTTGCGACCACGACGACGGCAACGGCGACCCAGCCGTACTCCCAATCGATAAGGGGGAGATTCTTGAAGTTCATCCCATAGAGCCCGGCCAAGACGGTCGGGATTGCCAGCAGCGCTGCGAAAGCCGAGATCGTGCGCATGTCCTTGTTCTGGCGAGTGGCAACGTTGCTTTCGTGACTGCTAACGACCGCATCCAACGAGAGATGTTCGGCGGCAGCAAGTTCAGAGACGCCATTCGCATCATGCTCAAGGTGCAGGAGATAAGGCTGCATGCTAGGTGCCGTCGCAGTTGCGGTCTGAATAGCATCCTGGCCCGATTGGAGAGCTTCGGCCAGGCCCCTCGCCGCGCGGTCGATTCGACCTATCCGTTGTCTCAATCGATAGATACGTGAGTAATCCTCACGAACGCGGCTATTGAAGACTTCGGCCTCAAGATCTTCGAGGTCATGCTCGATCTCAGCACCCAACTCTACGAAGTCCATCACTACCGCGTTGAGAACCCGGTACACCGCAGCGATTGAGGCAGGTGCCGAAACCGGGCCTGACGCGCCAACCAGGGCATCGAGGTCACGCAAGCCATGGTCGGGCCCGCGCTGAATTAGCAGAAGCTCTCGTGCGTTGAAAATCAGAGCAAGGTCGGTATCTACCCCTGACAGATCATCACCTTCGCGATTTAAATCCCACAGAGAGACGTAAAGATGTTCGTCGAAACGCTCGAACTTCGGTTGCTGGCGCCTCCCAAGTACGTCCCCGACTATCAGCGGATGCACATTGAAACGTCGCTGAGCCTGCATCAATTCGGCTTTGGATGGGTTCACGAGCACCACACATTCCACTCGCTCTTCGACTGCGTCGTGTGTCTTCAACATCGTCGTCCCTTCGGCTTCTGTCTGTCTCCGGAGTGAAATCTTGTGGGGTAGCTGGCGGAAAGCGGTGGCATCCAAGTACCGCCCGCAGGAACGACTTCGATCTGCTCAGACGGCTTGGGTCGCCGCTTCGTCGGTTCCTCGTTTTGGATATCGATATCACTCATGTCGTACCGTCTTGCCGGTCAGAGGGCGCATCGCCGCTGATGATATCGGGCTCGTTGTCTTGAGGCTCAGGCTGGTGTTTCTCAGATTCACTGCCAGTGGCGAGGCGGTCTGCGCTCGCGCTATCGACAAGGTCGGCGTTGACGTCGGGATCCAGCGTGGTTTCGCCATCGACTTCCGTTGTCACCAGATCATCCGGATCTTCTGCACTTGGTACGGGAATTGGGGCAATGTTCGGGTTTGACATGAGTACGTCCCTTTCGTGTTGTGGGTTCACCGTAAGTCCGCAAGGGCGAGGTTGCGATTGGGTTGACCATCGCTCGTTCGTGAGCTATGCAGACGAGCTCGCAATTCTGCGTGTGCGGTATCGCTGGGTGTCCCGAGGAGCGTCGGGCGATTGTCAAGGGACACGGCAGTTTTGCTCATTCGGCTCTAGTTTGAGGCGACAGCGATGATCCACAGAGGCTGAGGCGCCGTCCCCAGCTGCTTCGCGATCATGGGACCGATGCTGTTCGCCTTCATTCTGGGTGACGTCCTGGGTGCCGGAATCTACGCGCTCCCAACTGGGGCGACGTCGAGGGAAGAAAACGAATTGTTCACTGGAAGCCTGAGCGAGGCAAACGTGCGGCTGTACGAGGAATGCGGGTATTGCCTCGCCGAACGGGTCGAGCAAGGGAACGGCACGTCACAGATACTCATGCGCAAGCCACTCAACTCCTCACAACGCGGAGCGTAACTGCGGTTTCGAGGCGCTACGTGCGCTCAGCGTGTGGGCGGATAGTGCGGGATGTGTTGCCGTTGGACGGATCGGGAGAGACGGCCCTCCGCTATCGCTACGTCGAGGTCGGCCAAGAATTCCTCAATGTCGCGGTAGCGCGATCGCGTTGGGCAGGGGCTCCGTAGCCAAAGCACATCAAGGCTTCCGGTCTCGCTGCGATCCAGATAAGCCACAAGCCGTGAGGGATCCATCGGCTCGCGAGCACTGTCGCAGACTCTCCACGCGTTTTCTCCCAGAGGGAGCACCTCCCAAGCGGCCGCTGACTTCGGACGCTCCGGGGATGCGAGTGTCATAGTGGCATCTCCCTGGTGACGCTTCTCGTCTGGGTGTGGTTCATTGCCATTCTGATCGCCTCATTGAGTTCAGTGTGATTGACACTTTCCCCTATTCACGTGTACCAACCAAGGGGGTTGACACCTTGGATGAGCTGAGCGTGCTTAAGTACGACAGCGAAGCCAACCTTGCGGAGTTGCCACTAACGTCGACAGTAAAGCTCAGACCGGCGGGTCTCAGAGCCCCATGAAGTCCGCTACATTTCAAGTATGGGCAGGATTCATTACGGTGGACTTGGCGAGCCAATCTATATTGAGGACCGTGCACTGTCGCATTTGAAGATTGTCATTGCGACGAAATTGCGCCGACAGGAGAGCTTCACGCTGTCCTGGGTGCACTCGGACGGAGACGCGGAAGGTCGCTCCACTATCTGGTTCCACCCTTCGATTCCGTTGCGGTTTGTGTTCGATGCAAAGGACAGTCCGCAGTTGAACTCGCAATGGATCGAGAGGCTGATGCATTCTGCCAACTCGACGGGCGGGATCACGCTTGTTGACGAGATGATTGACACTCCAGAACCTACGTGAGCGCGCACCTTTTCTGGCACAGCTGTCTCTGCTGAATCTCGTCTCCGAGGAACAGAGACTCTCGATTCTGCGGCATCGTGCATTCCCGTCCCTACCCGCAGTTCGCGTACCGGTCAATGCCCTTTGCGTCGCTCCGTTCGTCTGTCATGGTGTGTTGACCGATCGATAGAAGGAGTCCACAATGCCCGACGCTAAGGACCCGCGCGAGGAGCAACAGCGGGCAGATGTGCCGCTTGAAGAGACTCGCGAAGACGACAGCTTTGAGCCCATCACACCCGACGGTGTCGACAAGGGGAAGCCTGCGGTGCCAGACCCCAAGGATTCTCAGAATCCTCCTCCTCGACCGCTCTGATGCCGATGTGACGACCAGGTGTGGCGGCTCGCATTGTGCGGTCCGCCATCCAATCCTGGAGTCGGTATGTATCGCCACGGATGGGGACGCGTGACAGGAATCGACTCCATCACCGAGGTGGTTCGATACCTAAGTGCGGATTAGTCGGCCGACGGCACAGATACCTCGCCCGTGGCAGATCCATCCCCGGTATCAGCAGGTTCAGGAACAAGGTAAAGACCGGTTGGGGTGTTTGCCGTGAATGCCAAGGCATCGACCCACGCGCGGTTGATAGACGGCTGGCGACCGCCGTAGTACTTGTAGACGAGCGAGCTTCCGGGGTGGACCCAGACCGTGGTCCGCCCGCCCCCGACGCTCGCATCCTCGCGCCAGCTGAAAGCGAACGGCTCTCCCCGGCGCAACTTTGCACTGATGACGAGCTGCAAGTGAGTGAGCGCACGATCTTCGATCTCGACCTTGATGCCAACGTCGTAGATGAGCTTTCCCATTTGTGTACTACGTCCTTTGTGAAACGCTCGCTCAGCCGAGCGTGCTCCGTCGCGTGCTGTTCCCTTTCGCAAGAGTATCTGCGTTCCCTCTTCGAAGAGTTCACACTGAGAGAAATACGACAAGGGGAGTGCTTCACGGATAGCGTCGAGCCGTAGCCGCGCAGCCAGTGTGGTTGGCGTGTCGTCCGCCTCGGTAGAGTACCTGCATGGTTGCGATGAAAGTGTTGTTCATAGGTGGGACGGGGAATATTTCCTCGGCAGCGAGTGAGCTCGCATCGACGCGTGGCATGGACGTGACGCTGCTAAATCGCGGTCAGTCTCGCCGCGCGCCCGCGGACGGGGTCGAGGTGCTGAGGGCAGACATCTCGGATGCTACTGCAGTCGATGCTGCGCTCGCGGGTCGCGAGTTCGACGTCGTCGTGGACATGATTGCCTTCACTCCTGACCAGGTTCAGCGCGATATCGATCGCTTCGAGGGTCGGACGGGACAGTACGTCTTCATCAGCTCCGCGTCGGCCTATCAGAAGCCGGTCGCGCACCTGCCGATCACCGAATCGACGCCGTTGCGCAACCCGTACTGGCAGTATTCTCGCGACAAGATTGCGTGCGAGGATCTGCTCACCAGGGCGTACCGCGACCGGGCTTTTCCGGTGACGGTGCTGCGCCCATCACACACCTACGACAAGTGGACGATCCCCGCATTTGGAGGTTGGACGGCGATCGATCGAATCCGCCGAGGCGAGGAGATTATCGTTCACGGTGATGGCACATCTCTGTGGACCCTCACACACGCGAGCGACTTCGCGGTGGGATTCGTGGGACTCCTTGGCAACTCGCTCGCGTACGGAGACACGTTCCAGATCACGAGTGACTTCGTTTACACATGGAACGAGATCTATTCGATCCTCGGACGAGCGGCCGGGGCGGAACCGAAGCTCCGCTACGCCACCAGTGCCGCAATCGAGCGGGCCGCGCCGGAACGTGCGGGGCAGCTCACCGGCGACATGGCACACTCGGTTGTCTTCGATAACACCAAGATCCGTCGAGTGGTGCCCGACTTCAACCCAACCGTCGCGCTCCACCACGCCGCGAACGAACTCATTTCGTGGCATGACGCGCACTCGGAACTGCAGCGCCTTGACCCGGGTCTGAACGCGCTCTTTAACGAGCTCATCGGCTAGCCAACAACGTGCGACGGTGATCACTTCGCCGCCGGCGAGTTCTTGTAGCCCGCGCCGATGCTCCTCTTTCTGCATGTCGCGCGCAACCGGACCAATACACCGTATTGGTATCTGTGGTACCATCGATCGATTCGACCAATACAGCGTATTGGTTGCCTCTCGATCGAAGGAGTGTGCCGCATGCTGAGCGATCGTCAGCGCCGCGAGGGTGCGAACCGCACGGGTGCCGGTGACGGGCGCCCGCTTGAGCCGTTTCGCTGGTGGCACCTGCTCTCCGGGCGGAAGCTACTCCGGCTGCCGCTCACCTACGCAGATGGCAGCCGTATCGACTACGTCGTCGACGTCCGCACGTCCGGCAAGCAGGCCCGAGACGACGACACAGACCTGTACGACGGCATGGCGCACCTGTACCTCAATGGTTGGCACCATTCCGCGTCACCCCTGCCCGCTGTTATGCCCGTCGAAGGGGGTGTGGTCGAGGTGTCCCTGGGGTCGGCCGGACTACGACGTGCCCACTATCTGCCGGACGACGGCACTGCCCAACGCCTGATTCCGCACCCTAAGACAGCGATCGGCCGCAGGCTTCGTTTCGATCGAGAGCATCCCACGCTCAGCCACTTGCTGGGCGCGATCTCGATCATCGTGTTGGTCATCGGCGTGGGTGTGAACGGGGTGCAGCTGTTGGAGCAGCTCTCCCAGATTCCGCCGGTCGCCGAGCGCTTCGGGCATTTCGACTCGCCGCTAGACCTCCCGCTCTGGCTCAACATCGCACTGGGTTTCGGCGCTGGACTCGCCGCCACTGAACGTGCGCTCCGACTGAAGTTCCACTGGCTGCTCGACGCTTTCGGCGCCTGAGCACCTACGTCAACCCACCACATAACCGCTCAGTAATCATTCGATTCGAAAGGAACCAACATCATGAACCAGCGCACCAAAATCATTCCGCCCGACGTTGAGTATCACCGTGTGCTCGCAGGGGAGAAGCGACGGATCGGTCGAGGCATCCTCGCGATTGTGCTCCTGATCGGCGGGATGCTGTTCTTCAGCATCCTGTTCTCCGCCGTGGTAACGATGGTGCAGGGCTCTCGCGCCGACGGCACTGTGGCGTACACACCCCTGTTCCACGCGGCAGGCATGGCCTCAGTCGCGATACTCATCCCGTGGAGCATGCTCATCCAGCGCTGGCTCTACGGTCTGAAGGGCGCATCGTTGCATTCGGTGATCTCGCGTTTCCGGTTCGACATCTTCGGGCGGGCGCTGCTCTTCCTCGTCCCCGCGTGGACCGTCATCACGGCCATCCTGTACTGGGCGCCGCTGCCGGAGACCACCTGGAGCCAGACGGATGTGGTCTGGTTCCTTATTGCCACGCTGCTGCTCACCCCACTCCAGGGAGCCGGCGAAGAATACGGGTTCCGTGGGTTGATCCTCCGGGTCGCCGGCGGATGGGCGCGCGGAGCACGGGCGGGCCTCGTGGTCGGCATCGTCGTTTCGAGTGTGCTGTTCGCTCTCGTTCACTTCTCGACTGATCTGTTGCTGAACGTTAACTACCTGATTTTCGCCCTCGGGACCGCGCTGGTCACCTGGCGCTCGGGCGGCATTGAGATCGCGGTGGTACTGCACGCAGGTTTCAACACCTTGGGCTTCCTTTTTGACGCGGCACTGCACGTCGATATCACCGCCGCGTACGATCGCACGGCCGGCGTCGGAACGATGACGACACTTCTCCCCGGAGTGGTCATCGCCATTACCGTTCTTATCGTGTGGATGCGCACCCGCCGCACTGGTCCGGCGCGAACCCCGCACAAGATCAAGTCGAACGTTGGGGCAGGGGTAGCCTAGAAACACAATACGGCGTAACGGGAGGTACCAGATGGAAGCTCGTCCACCGGAAGGCCTGAGCAGCCGCGACAAGATCCTCTGGGCGGCGGCGACGATGCTGGGAGGGGAATCCGCGACGACGCCGAGCGTTCGGGCAGTCGCCGCACGGGCCGGGGTAAGTGCGGGGTCGGTGCAGCACCACTTTCCCACCCAGCGCGAACTGATGGACGAGGTGCTCGTCCTGGTCTACGACACCGTGCTTCCCGACGACAGCGTGCACGACTCGTCCATACCAGCGAGAGATCGACTCGTCGCCTCCCTTCAGCGCCTGCTCACACTCGGAGTGGAAGGCCTGGAACCGCGCGACACGTGGGGTGAGGCCTTCGACCGTTACGTGAGGCCTGCGCCGACAGACGCGGCGCGCGAGGAATACCTGGCGAGCGAGCGGGAACTGCGCCGTCGCATCGAGTATTGCCTCACGGTTCTCCAGGGTGAGGGTTCGCTCGTGCCGGGGGACAACGCACGCCGAGCCAGGTTTCTCCACACCGTGGTCAACGGGCTCTCAATCGCGCAGGCGTTCCCCGCTGAGGCTCCGCTCCTGCCGGTGGAGCTCGACGTGTTGCGGACGGCCACCGACTACGTCCTGAACGAGCAGCTGCCTTAAACGCTGACGGTGATCACTTCGCCGCCGGTGAGTTCTTCGAGCAGGTCGAAGGTCAGTGGCATGACCGTGTGCGGGTGGCCGGCAGCGGCCCAGATCTCGTCGTGCTCGCGCAGTGCAATGTCGATGAAGGTGCGCAGCGGTGAGGGGTGTCCGATCGGCGCGACGCCGCCGATTGCTTGGCCTGTCGACTCCCGGACGACGGACGCGGGAGCCATCGTCACGTTCTTCGCACCGATGCTCTCTGCCAGGACAGCGAAATCAACGCGGTGTCCACCGCTGGTCATCACCAGTATCGGAGCGTGATCTGCGAGCAGAACCAAGCTGTTGGCGATCGCGGCAACTTCGCATCCGATGGCCGACGCCGCTTCGGCGGCAGTGCGTGCCGAATCGGGGAGCACACGGATCTCTGCTGTGATGCCGGCACGGTCGAGATGCCGTTTGACAGCCAGACTGCGTTCAGGGAGGGGCAACGTTGTGCTCATCGCTCCAGCGTATCGAAAGCAGAAGCGAGCGCGGGCTTGACGAAAGCGCAAGCCGGATTTAGAGTTTAGAAAACCTGAATCAGCTTTCAGGTTCAGCGTCAAGACCTTCCAACGGCGAGAGGCATTCACATGCGATTTTCAAAGAAGTTGCTCCTGGGGTCCGTGGTTGCCACGGCCGCCCTCGTTCTGGCGGCGTGTGCGCCACAGACCGGCACAAGCAGCGACACCGGCGGCACCAGCGGCGATGAGGCCTCCGGCCCTGCCGAAATCATCGCGGGCGTCATCACCAGCGAGACCGGGCCCCTCGCCGGCTACGGCAAGCAGTACCTCGACGCGTTCAAGGCGGGCCTTGACTACGCCACCGACGGCACTGACGAGGTGGACGGCACGAAGATCATCATCGAGTATCGCGACGACGCTGGCGACCCTGACACCGCAGTGACCGCAGCCAAGGAACTCATCGGCGACGGCGTCAACATCCTCTTGGGCAGCGCATCCTCCGGCGTGGCATTGGCGATGGCCGAGCAGGCCGCCCAGAACCAAGTCCTCTTCATCTCTGGCCCCGCCGCCGCTGACGCGATCACCGGAGTCAACGAGTACACCTTCCGCTCCGGTCGGCAGTCGGCACAGGATGTCGCGACAGCGGGCAGCTTCCTGGACGACATCAACGGCAAGAACATCGCCGTGTTCGCTCAGAACAACGCGTTCGGGCAGGGCAACGTCGCAGCCGTCGAGGCGATTCTCGGTGCCGAGGGTGCAACGGTCACTCCCGTTCTCGTCGCAGAGGACGTCACGGAGTTCACGCCGTTCGCGCAGCAGGTGCTGAGCGCACAGCCTGACCTCGTGTTCGTGGCCTGGGCAGGTGCGACGTCGGGTGCCATGTGGCAGGCGATGAGCCAACAGGGCGTGCTCGATAACGTTCCCGTTGTCACCGGTCTCGGTGACGCCGCGACCTTCGGCGCCTATGGCGAGGCGAGCGAGCAGATCAACTTCTTGAACCACTACTTCCCGGGGGCTCCCGACAACGAGGTCAACGCCGCGATGGTGGACGCGATCGAGGCCGCGGGCGGCACTCCCGACCTGTTCAGCCCCGACGGCTTCAACGCGGCCATCATGCTCGTGCAGGCCGTCAAAGAAGGCCAGGGCGACGTGGATGCCATGATCGCAGCGCTGGAAGGCTTCGAATTCGAGGGTCCGAAGGGCACGAACACCGTCCGCGCGGAGGACCACGCACTCCTGCAGGACATGTATCAGGCGCGTCTCATTGCTAACGGTGACTCGTTCGTCGCGGAGCTCATCGACACGGCGGATGCCGCCGACGTCGCTCCGTGACCGAAAGGCTGACCAGCATATGAGTACCCCAGTCCTGCCCGAGATCCCGTCCTTCGGTGCGGCTCTGCGCGTCGAAGGGCTCGGTCTTCAGATCGGCGGAGCGACGATCCTCAAGGACGTCGACCTCGATATCGCCCCGGGCTCCCTCGTCGGAGTCATCGGCCCCAACGGTGCCGGCAAGACCACGCTGTTCAACGCCATCTCGGGAGTGATCAAGCCCACATCGGGCCGAGTCCTGCTCGACGGTGAGGACATCACGCGGCTGTCTGTTCCGCGACGTGCCAGGGCGGGACTGGGGCGCACCTTCCAGACTTCGAGCTTGTTCCCCAAGCTGAGCATCCTCGAAAACGTTCGCATCGCGGCGCAGGCCACCCACGGTGGCAGCTATTCACTGCTGAAGTTCCCCCGCCGCGACGACCCCGCGACTCAGCAGGCGATCGCCGTGCTGGAGGAGGTCGGACTCGGCCACCGGCTCGACACTCTCGCGGGTGACATCAGCCACGGCGACAAGCGCAAGCTCGAGATCGCGTCGCTGCTGGCCACGCACTCTCGCCTTGTGCTGCTCGATGAACCGATGGCAGGAGTCGCTTCGGGTGATGTGTCCGGACTCGTCGAGAACATCCGCGTCATGCAGCGTGAGAAGGGCTGCACGGTGCTCATGGTCGAACACCACATTGATGTGCTGATGGGGCTGGTTGATCTTGTCGCCGTCATGTACTTCGGCACGATCATCGCTCTTGACACGCCCCAAAAGATCATGGAGAACCCGACCGTGCAGAGCGCCTATCTCGGAACGGGGACAGCAGCATGACCGATCCGATTCTTCAGGTACGCTCCCTGCGAGCATCCATCGCCGGACAGCAGGTCGTCGAGGACGTCTCCTTTGACGTACCCGCCGTGGGTATCACTGCCATTCTCGGCCGAAACGGCGTCGGCAAGACCTCGACGCTGCGCGGCATCCTCGGACTCATCACGCGCCGCGGTGAAGTCCTGCTGGATGGGGAACGGATCGACAACCTACCCACCCACAAGATCGTGCAGCGTGGTGTCGGCTACGTTCCAGAGGACCGAGAGGTGTTCGCCGGTCTCACCGTCGCGGAGAATCTCGCTCTCGCAGAGCGACAGCGCGATCCGCGTCACGAGTTCGTCGCCCACCTCTTCCCCGACCTTGTACAGCGCCGTGACCAGCGCGCGGGAACGCTCTCCGGTGGGCAGCAGCAGATGGTCTCCGTTGCACGTGCCCTCCTGAACGACAACCGGATCATCCTCGTCGACGAGCCCACCAAAGGCCTCGCTCCGAAGATCGTCAAAGAAGTGTCGGATGCTCTCGCCGAAGCCGCCAAGACCACGCCGATCCTGCTCGTGGAGCAGAACCTCGAGGTCGTGCGGCAACTCGCCGACGGTGCCGTGGTGATCGCGGGTGGTCGCGTCGTGCACACGGGATCCGCACGCGCAATCCTCGACGACGCCGATCTCACTCGCCGGCTGCTCGGAGTCAGCGCGGAGGCCCACGCATGAGCGTACTCATCCTCACCCTCGTGATCGGCGTCGGCCTCGGCGCCCTGTACTTCCTGGTCGCGAGCGGCCTGAGCCTCATTTACGGACTCATGCACGTGCTGAACTTCGCGCACGGCGCCTTCCTCACCCTCAGTGCCTTCGTTGGCTGGGCAGTCGCGCAGGCGATTGGCGCCACGACCTGGCTGGGGTTCCTGGTCTCAATCCTGGTCGGCGCGGTCGTCGGAGCGGTCTTCGCGACGCTCACGGAACTGGTGCTGATCCGGCCGCTCTACGAGAGACACATCGAGCAGGTACTCGTCACCGTCGGTCTTTCCTTCGCCGCGATTGCGCTGTTCGAAGGAATCTGGGGCACTGACGCCATCACGATCGCCGGGCCGCCCTGGCTCGGACAGACCACAGATGTGCTCGGCGCCAGCATCCCGAATAAGTACTGGGTGCTGATCATCGCGGCGGGCCTGGTTCTCGCGGGACTGGTGCTCTTTCTGAAGAAGACTCGCTACGGCATGATCATCCGCGCTGGCGTCGAGAACCGGGCCATGGTCACCGCGCTCGGCATCGACGTGCGCCGATCCTTCACGCTCGTGTTCGCGATCGGCGGGGCCGCAGCAGGAATCGGAGGAGTGCTCGCCATGCACGCCATGACTTACGTCTCTGCGCACCTGGGCTCGACGCTGCTCATCTTCGCTTTCATCGTCACTGTGGTTGGCGGGCTCGGATCTCTGACCGGTGCAGCCGTCGCCTCCGTGCTGGTCGCGGTGCTGCAGCAGGTCGCCAACACCTATCTCGGCGGAACCGGCGACTTCATCGTCGTCATCCTGCTCGCCGTGGTGCTGCTCGTGCGACCTGCGGGCCTGATGGGGAGGAAAGCATGATGTCGTCCCTCAAGCGCTTCGCGCCCGTGATCATCGGCGCCGTGATCGTCGTCGTGATGGCGGTGCTGCCGCTATTGAACCTGTCGCTGCCCGGCATCCTGCCCGGCCCCACCTACACGCCGGGCTCGCTCGCTTTGATGTCGCTGTGCATGGTGTTCGCCGCCCTCGCGCTGTCGTACAACCTGCTGCTCGGCACTGCGGGCATGCTTTCCTTCGGCCATGCGCTGTACTTCGGTGCGGGAGCCTACGGACTCGGCATCCTGCTGAAGGCGTTTGAACTGCCGCTCGCCCAGGGCGTGTTCATCGCCCTCATCGGAGGCATGGTGATCGCTCTCGTCACTGGCGCGGTCGCCATGCGCGTCAATGGCATCCCGTTCGCGATGGTCACGCTCGCGTTCGCGCAGGCCGGCTCCGTACTCGTCCGTCGCAACCAGGCGATCACCGGCGGGGAGGAGGGTCTCGGACTCAACACCGCCAGCGTGCCGGACTGGCTGGTCGGGGTGATGAATACCCGCAACCTGTATTGGTTCGCGCTGATAGTCGTCGTCATCGTCTACCTCCTGGTGCTGTGGGTAGACAAGTCCCGCCTCGGCCACCTCGCCGCCGCATCGCGCGAGAATGAATTGCGCGTGCAGGTTCTCGGCCTCAAGCCCGCTCGCGCGAAGCTCATCGTCTTCGTGATCGCCGCCATGTGCGCGAGCCTTGCCGGTGTCGCCTATCTGCTGCTGCAGTCCGGCACCCAGCCCAGCGCGGTCGGGGCTGACCTCACCATCACAGTGCTCGTGATGGTGGTGCTCGGCGGCGTCGGATTCCGTTGGGGGGCCGTCGTTGGCGGCGTGCTCTACACGATCCTCGACCAACGATTGACAGTGCTGGCACGTGCCGACGGCATCCAGACGCTGCCCGACTTCCTGCGCATTCCGCTCTCCGAGCCGCTCTTCCTGCTCGGCGTGCTCTTCATCCTCGTGGTCATGTTCCTGCCTGGTGGCATCGCCGGTACCGTGGACTCCTGGCTGCGACGCCGTCGCGGGGCGGCGGTGGCCGCGGCCGGATCCCTCGGCGCCCTCGACGACAGCGATCTTCAGGGAGCGGAGGTGGGAGCGCGATGAACCTCGAGGTTGATGGATCTCACACAGTGGGCAGATGGCTGCGTGAACGCGCGGCATCCAACCCGCACAAGGTCGCGATCGATGACCGCGGAGTGGGCGTGGACTACGCGACGTTGACGGGTCGTGCAGAGCAGCTTGCGACTCGTCTTCAGGAGGCGGGGTACGGGGCAGGTCAGCGCATTGCCACCGTGTCGGGGAACTCGACCGACCACGTTGTCGCTTTCTTCGCCTGCGCGTTCCTCGGCATCGCGTTCATCCCGCTGTCGTGGCGGCTGACGCCGACGGAGCTGTCCGCTCTCATCAGGCGAAGCGGCGCAGGACTGGTGCTCGTGGAAGATGAGCACATCGCGCTTGCGGGAACGGCGCTTCAGATGCTGGAGCACGAGGCGCCCGCGTATGTCTTCCTCGGCGCCACCGGGGTTGAGGCGCAGGTTCCCGTCCCGGCAATCACTGCTGTGAGGCGGCCGGTGCGCGACGATGACCCGCTACTGGTGATCTTCACCTCCGGCAGCGAGGCCGCGCCCAAGGGCGTCGTGCTCACCCACGAGAACTGCTTCTGGACGAACATGGCGCTGTCGCGGATCATGCCGATGATCTCCACCGATGTGGTGCTGGCCATGTTGCCGCAGTACCACGTCGCCGCGTGGAACGTGCAGCCGCTGCTGGCCTGGTGGATGGGCGCGACGGTTGTGCTCGAGCGATCCTTCCAACCAGGACGTGTCTTGCAGCTCATCTCCGAACGCCGGGTGACAACGATGATGGGTGTGCCGACGCAGTACCGCATGTTGCAGCAGGCTCCCGGCTGGCAAGGCACCGACCTGTCGAGTCTGCGCCACGTATTGGTGGGCGGGGCGACGATACCGGAGACGCTGGCTGAGGTCTGGGCAGACCGCGGTGTCGGCATGACCCAGGGGTACGGGCTCACCGAGGCCGGACCCAATGTGCTGGCTCTTCCCGCCGAGGAGCTCGCCACGCACCGCGGCACGGTAGGGCGTCCATACCCGTCCGTCGACGTCTGCCTCGTCGATGTCACGACAGAGCTGGAGCTCGAGGGCGAGACGACCGGAGAGCTCTGGGTTCGCGGCCCGAGCACCTTCGCGGGTTACCTCGATGATGCGGATGCCACCGCCCGTGCGCGTTCGGGGCCGTGGCTGCGCACCGGTGACCTCGCGCATCGGGACGCCGAGGGCATTTACCGCATCGTCGACCGACTCAAGGAGATCTACGTCTCCGGCGGAGAGAACGTCGCCCCGGCTGAGGTCGAGGGCGTGCTCGCGCAGCATCCGCTCGTGGACTCCGTCGCTGTCGTCGGTGCACCCGATCACGTCTGGGGCGAGCGCGGCATCGCGTTTGTCGTCGCCCGCACGCCGTTCTCCGTCGACGAGCTGCTCGCCTTCGCGAGGGAGCGACTCGCCGCCTTCAAACTCCCGGCACGGATCGTCTTCGTGGACGAGCTGCCGAAGTCGACGATCGAGAAGATCGCTCGTGCGGCGCTGCGCCGAAGGGCCGCCGAGCTCGTGTCGGCAGATCAGGAAGAGGATGCTGATGACCGAGTCCGTTGAGATCATCGCCGACGTCAACGTGTCGCAAGCGACCGGGCGTCCACTCACCAAACGCGGCGAAGCGACCAGGCGCAAGCTGCTGGAAGCGGCGGAGTCGGTCTTCGCCGAGCTCGGATACCACGAGGCGTCGATCGTGAAGATTACCGAGGCGGCAAGGGTCGCGCTCGGGACTTTTTACCTGTATTTCGACAGCAAGCAGACGATCTTCGAGGCGCTTGTCATCGACTTGAACCGTCGCGTTCGTCACTCGATGTCCGAGTCGATGGCGGAGGCCGAGAACCGTATCGAGGCAGAGCGGCTCGGGTTCGAGGGCTTCTTCCGTTTCACCGCGGCCCACCCCGCGCTGTACCGCGTCGTACGGGAGGCGGAGTTCGTGTCGCCGGCGACGTTGAAGCTGCACTACGAGCGCATCGTCGACGGCTACCGTGCAGGGCTACGCGATTCCCAGCAGAACGGTGATGTCGACCCGCAGCTTGACCCCGAAGTAGCAGCCTGGGCGCTGATGGGCGCCGGCGAGCTGATCGGTATGCGCTACCTGCTTTGGGAGCGCGATGCGGATGGCCACACACCTGCCGCAATCGACCCTGCGGTGATCGATGGGATGACGCGGTTCATCGGCAATGCGCTGCGCCCCACTGGGGTCGCACGAGCAGCGGCCGAGATGCCGGAGAAGGAGAACGAGAATGGCTGAGCAAGATCTGGCCGGACGCCGCGCCGTCATCACCGGGGGAGCGAGCGGAATTGGACTCGCGTGCGCGCAGGAGTTCGCCGCACGCGGGGCCCACGTGGTCATTGCCGATCTCAACAAGGATGCGGCGGAGGAACACGCTGCTGCCATCGGCGGCGAAGCCTGGGCGGTCGACCTGTCCGACACCGCGGCACTCGACACGCTGAAGTTGGATGCAGACATTCTCGTCAATAACGCCGGCATCCAGCGGGTCAACCCGATTCAGGATTTCGTCCCCGATGACTTTCGCACGATACAGCGCATCATGCTCGAAGCGCCCTTCCTTCTCATCCGCGCTGTGCTGCCGGGCATGTACGAGCGCGGGTGGGGGCGGATCATCAACATCTCCAGCGTGCACGGCCTGCGCGCCAGCGCCTTCAAATCCGCCTATGTCGCAGCCAAGCACGGCTTGGAGGGCCTGTCGAAGGTGACCGCACTTGAAGGCGGCCCGCACGGCGTGACCAGCAACTGCATCAACCCTGCCTATGTGCGCACCCCGCTGGTCGAGAAGCAGATCGCCGATCAGGCGAAGGTACACGGTATCCCGGAGAGCGAAGTCGTCGAGAAGATCATGCTCACGGAGAGCGCTGTGAAGCGACTCGTAGAGCCTGGCGAGGTCGCGTCGCTCGCCGGCTGGTTGGCGTCACCGCACGCGTCGATGGTCACCGGAGCGTCATACACGATGGATGGCGGATGGAGCGCTCGATGAACACGCACAGCTATCGGACGATCGACGTCCCCGTCAGCGGCGGCAATCTGCGCGTAGGGATCTGGGATCCGGTTGTGCCTGCCGACGGCGCACCATCGGTTCTCGCGATCCACGGTGTGACCGCATCACACCTGGCCTGGCCGTTCGTTGTCGCTGAGCTCGCCGGCGTGCGCGTGATCGCACCCGACCTGCGCGGGCGTGGAGCGAGCAACTCGATCGCGGGCGCCGCGGGGATGGCCGCGCACGCGGATGATCTGAGCGCCGTGCTGGATGCTCTGGCGATCGGGTCAGTGCCGGTGATCGGTCACTCCATGGGAGCCTTCGTCGCAGTGGTCCTCGCGCACCGTCACCCCGAGCGCGTGCAGCAGTTGATTCTCATCGACGGCGGGCTTCCATTGGACGTTCCGTCCGGTGTGGAACCCGAGCAGCTGGTGTCGCTGATCCTTGGACCGACAGCAGATCGCCTGTCGCGCCGTTGGACCAGCGTCGCCGATTACACCGACGGGTTCTGGCGGCACCATCCCGCATTCCAGGATGACTGGAGCGAAGAGCTCGAGCAGTACATCGCGTACGACCTTCATCCGGATGGAGATCAATATCGTCCGGCGACGAGTTATCAGACGACGGTCGAGGACACGATCGACCTGAACCTCGGCTCCGCGCTGACGGAGGCACTTGCGGTTCTCCGGCATCCGACGCTGTTCATCACCGCGTCCCACGGACTGCAGAACGAGGAACCAGGGCTGTACTCCGCCGCGCACCGCGCGAAGCTTCTCGCCGCGTATCCTGCGATCAGGCATCAGCACCTCGACGGGCTGAACCACTACACAGTGGTGATGAGCGCGCGAGGTGCGAAGGGTCTGTCGCCTCTTCTTCGGGTGGACCTCGGTACTGCGATCGTCTGATCGGAGCGAATTCAGCGCCTCGTGCTCGCGATCCGCGAGGACAGCTGGTGCGCGTGCGCGAGCAGGGTGCGTCCGAGTTCGGCGACGCGGTCTGGGCCGAAGCGGAATTCCACGCCGGTCAAACTGAGCGCCCATTCTGGCCGTCCCGTCCGGTCGAACACCGCTGCCCCCATTCCCCAGCTACCTTCGACGATCAGCCCAGGATTGATAGCGAAGCCACGCTCCTTCGTCTCAGCCACCCTCGTGCGCAGCGGTTTTGTGCTGTGGGTGCGTCCCCAACGTTCACTGAGTTCCGGATGCCGTTCGAGGTAGGCATCCACATCGTGGTCAGGCAGGAACGACAGGATCGCGAGGCCTGCGCTGGCCACGCCGAGTGGGAAGCGCACACCCTCGCTGAGGACGAAAGAGCGGATCGGGAACGAGCCTTCTTCGCGTAGCAGGCACACGGTCTCATCAGCGCGCCGTACCGAGAGGAATGCACTCTCCTCTGTCTTCACAGCGAGTGAGCGAACGATGTCGCGTGCCAACGCCGTCACGTCGTATCGCGCCGCGGCGACAGCGCCCATGAGGAACAGTTCGGGGCCGGGCATCCATCTGGCCGTCTGGTCATCGCGATCAACCAAGCCCTCTACGCGCAGGGCGCTGAGCAGCCGATGCGTCGTGGAGCGCGACAGATCTGCCTGACGCGCGAGGTCCTGCAGGCTCGCACCGTTCTCGCCTCCTGCAGTGACGAGGCGCAGCAGGCTCGCGGCGCGGGCCACTGCCTGCGTTCCGGGGACCGAAGGTGCTGAACTGTTCACAATGTGGACGTTACCGAGAAGAACACCCACATCGCAAGACCGGAGCTTCCGTCGGGCCGGAAAGAGGCGGATGCTGGAAGTAGACCTCACACGAAGGAGTGCTGCATGATCGACAAACAATGGGCCACTGCGGCAGAAGCAATCACTGACATTCCGAACGGCGCGTCCCTGGCAGTCGGAGGCTTCGGGCTCTCCGGAAACCCGATTGCCCTCATCGAAGCGCTGCTCGCACAGGGCACGACCGACCTGAGCATCGTCAGCAACAACTGCGGCGTCGATGACTGGGGCCTCGGCATCCTGCTGAATGCCCAGCGCATCCGCAAGATGACATCGTCGTACGTCGGTGAGAACAAGGAGTTCGAACGACAGTTCCTCTCCGGTGAACTCGAGTTGGAGCTGACTCCCCAGGGCACGCTGGCTGAGAAGCTGCGTGCCGGAGGATCCGGTATTGCCGCATTCTTCACTCAGACCGGCGTCGGCACACAGGTCGCCGAGGGTGGACTGCCACGGCGCTACAACCCGGACGGCACTATCGCCGTCGCCTCCCCGGTCAAGGACACCCGTACCTTCGATGTCAACGGAACGCCCAAGGAATTCGTGCTGGAAGAGGCGATCACGACAGACTTCTCGATCGTGCACGCGCTCATGGGCGACCGGCACGGCAACCTGGTCTTCAACAAGGCCGCCCGCAACTTCAACCCGATCGCAGCCATGGCGGGTCGCGTCTGCATCGCGCAGGTGGAGCAACTCGTTGAGCCGGGTGAGATCGACCCGGATCACGTGCATCTGCCTGGCGTGTTCGTGCACCGTGTCATCGAGGTGGGCACCGACATCGAGAAGCGCATCGAGCGCCGCACCATCACGAAATCCGAAACCGCAAAGGCAGGAGTCTGACATGGCACTCACCCGCGAACAGATGGCGGCCCGTGCGGCTCTCGAGCTCACCGATGGCTCCTATGCGAACCTCGGAATCGGTCTGCCGACCCTGGTTCCCAACTATGTCCCAGAGGGCATCACCGTGGTGTTGCAATCCGAGAACGGCATTCTGGGTGTCGGTCCGTATCCGACCGAGGACGCCGTCGATGCGGATCTCATCAACGCCGGAAAGGAGACCGTGACGACGCTGCCCGGCACGGCATTCTTCGACTCGGCCACCAGCTTCGGCATGATCCGCGGCGGGAAGATCGATGCGGCCATCCTCGGCGCGATGCAGGTTTCTGCAAAGGGAGATCTCGCCAACTGGATGATTCCAGGAAAGATGGTGAAGGGCCCAGGCGGCGCGATGGACCTCGTGCACGGCGCAGGCCGGCTCATCATTCTGATGGAGCACGTGGCCAGGGACGGCTCCGCGAAGATCGTGAACGAGTGCTCGCTGCCGCTGACCGGGCGGGCAGTGGCACACCGGATCATCACCGATCTCGCCGTCATCGACATCACAGACGCCGGCCTCGTCCTCGTAGAGACCGCACCAGGCGTAAGCGTTCAGGAAATCATCGACGCAACAGAGCCGCCGCTGATCATCTCACCAGAGCTGAAGGAACAGTCATGACCGACATCGTCATCGTCGCCGCCGCACGCACACCCCAGGGCCGCCTGAAGGGACAGCTTGCCTCGTTCACGGCTCCCCAACTCGGGTCCTTCGCGATCAAGGGTGCACTTGCGCAGGCATCCATCGATCCCTCGGCGATCGATGCCGTGATCGTCGGGCAAGTGCTCTCAGCGGGCTCTGGACAGAACGCCGCACGCCAGGCTGCGATCGGCGCTGGACTCGGTTGGGACGTCCCTGCGCATTCGGTCAACAAGGTCTGCCTGTCTGGCCTCACCGCCATCATTGATGCCGCCAGGATGATCCGCACCGGGGATGCCACGACCGTCGTGGCCGCCGGTATGGAGTCGATGACACGCGCACCGCACTTGCTGATGGGCTCGCGTGACGGCTGGACCTACGGCAGCGTCGAGGTTCTGGACCACATGGCCTTTGACGGGCTCACCGACGCCTACGACGAAGAGAGCATGGGCGCATCGACCGAGCGTCACAACGACCGCTTCGAGCTCACCCGCGAGGCGCAGGATACGGTGGCAGCGCTGTCGCATCAGCGTGCTGCCGCAGCATCCGAAGCGGGTATCTTCGACGCCGAGATCGTACCGGTCGAGGTACCTCAGCGACGGGGGGAGCCGGTCGTGGTGACCCGTGACGAAGGCGTTCGGCCTGAGACGACCGTCGAAACGCTCGGCAAGCTCCGCGCGGCGTTCGCCGAGGGCGGATCAATCACTGCCGGCAACTCCTCGCAGATCTCGGACGGGGCCTCTGCCGTCGTCGTGACCTCGCGAGAGAACGCCGAGGCGCAGGGATGGCCGGTGCTCGTCACAATAGGTGCCAGCGGCCAGACCGCAGGTCCGGACAACTCGCTGCAGGCGCAGCCGGCGCAGGCGATCCAGCGGGCGCTCGAAAAGCAGGGGATCACCGCCGCAGATCTCGATGTGCTGGAAATCAATGAGGCGTTCGGCGCTGTTGTCGCCCGCTCTCAGACTGAACTCGGCGTGTCCAGCGACATCGTGAACGTCCATGGAGGCGGGATCGCGATCGGGCATCCGATTGGCGTGTCCGGCAACCGACTGGTTGTGCACCTGGCTCACGAGCTCGTTCGCCGGGGGAGCGGCACTGCCGCTGTCGGGCTGTGCGGTGGTGGCGGTCAGGGAGAGGCACTCATCCTTACCCGCTGATCTCACCCGCTGACGGGAAGGAAGCCTCAGCGCTTCTGGGCGGCCTTGAGCTGCTTGTCGAGCTGTTTGGCTTCCTTCTTCATGCGCTTGGTCTGCTTTGCCGCAAGCGGAGAGTCCATGGCGACGGTGACGCCACGTTCGTTGCGGCGCATATCGACCGCGGCACCGATTGCGAGCGCGAGCGTGATGCCCCAGCTCAGCCACGCAAGCGCGGCGCGCCAGGTGATCGGCGCCTCACGCGTGCCGCGAAGCAGTGACACACCCGTGGTCAATGCTGCGATGAGCCCGGTGCTGAAGAGGTAGCGCATTCCTCCAATCTACCTTCGCTCAGGTGGCGCGGCTAGAATGGGCGGCGGCGCTTCGGCGTCTGAAGCTGTGTAACTACCGGCCGTCGGCACTCCGACGGACAGCGGCGGCACCAGATCCCCGCGTCCTTGGGCGCGCGAGAGTCATGACCCACACACACGCACCCACTCAGCCTCCCGAGCCGACGAAAACCAGCCTGCTTCACGTCGCAGGTTTCCCCTACTTCCTGGTCGCCTTCGTGGCCCGCCTCCCGTTCGCGATGATGGTGGTTGGCGTTCTCACCGTCGTCGTCTCCGCCCGCGGATCACTGTCTCTCGGCGGGCTGACCTCAGCTGCTGTCGGCCTCGGCACCGCCTGTTTCGGACCGCTGCTCGGTGCGGCTGCTGATCGATTCGGCCAGCGAGGCGTGCTCGTGCTTCTCGCCGTCTCCAACGCAACGATGCTCATCGTCTTCACGCTGGTCGTCTACAGCGGGTCTACGGATGCCTTCGTGCTGTTGGCCGCGTTCGGCATCGGCGCCACCGCACCGCAGGTTGCCCCGATGTCGCGCTCTCGACTCGTTGCGATGATCAACGAGCGGATGCCGGAACGCACGCGCGTGCGCACAGTGTCGCGCACCATGGCGTACGAATCGGCTGCAGACGAGACTGTTTTCGTTTTCGGCCCCTTCATCGTCGGTGTCGCCGCCTCAGTGATCGCCCCCTGGGCACCGCTGGTGGGCGCCGCGGTGCTGACGGTGTTGTTTGTCGGTGCCTTCGCCCTGCATCCGAGTGGACGCCATGTCTCGCAGGAGCGCGATGCCGACGGCCGGGCGCCCTCGAAGGTCACCGAACTCTTCCGTCCGCAGCTGCTTGTCGTGGTTGTCGGAATTCTCGGCGTCGGCATTTTCTTTGGCACGATGCTCACCGCATTGACGTCGTTCATGGCCGATCGAGGCGCTCCCGAGCAGGCGGGTGTTCTGTACGGCGTGATGGGCGTCGGATCCGCGATTCTCGCTCTCGGAGTGGCGTGGCTGCCACCGCGATTCTCCTTGCGCGCGCGTTGGTTGGTCTTCTCCAGCATCCTGCTGCTCGGTTCGCTGTTTCTCGCCGTGGTCGACACACCCGGAGCCATGATGGTGGTCCTGGGCGTCATGGGAATCGGAATCGGACCGACACTGGTCACCCAGTACAGCTTCGGCGCGGCACGCAGTCCGCTGGGCCGCTCTGCCACCGTCATGACGATGCTCGGCTCCGGTGTGATCGTCGGCCAGTCGATCGGAGCAGCGGTCACCGGAGAGATCGCGGAAAAGCTGGGCACCACCCCTTCGCTGCTGCTGCCGATGATCGCGGCGGCGATCGCCTTCCTCGCCGGCGTCGTGAACTGGTTCCTGAGCAGGGTCCAAATAAGGACTCGCTAGCCTGGGGTCACTGATCCACTGTGTGAGGAGTCACCATGGCCACCGCAGATTTCGTCGTCGTTGCTAACAGGCTGCCGGTCGATCGCGTGGTGGGAGCGGACGGCACCGAGATCTGGCGCACCTCGCCGGGCGGTCTGGTCGCGGCGCTTGAGCCGGTGATGCAGCAGGTGGATGGCGCCTGGGTCGGGTGGGCAGGTCAAGCCGACCTGGAGCTCAAGCCCTTCGAAGCCAATGGCATCCGGCTTATCCCGATCGCACTGTCCGCGCAAGAAGTCGCCGAATACTATGAGGGTTTCTCGAACGACACGATCTGGCCGTTGTACCACGATGTCATCGCCCCACCGCAGTTTCACCGCGAGTGGTGGGACTCATACGTCATCGTCAACAGGCGCTTCGCCGAAGCAGCGGCCGCTACTGTTTCGGAGAACGGCACAGTCTGGGTGCACGACTACCAGCTGCAGCTCGTCCCAGAGATGGTGCGTGCACTGCGCCCAGACGTGACGATCGGGTACTTCCACCACATCCCGTTCCCGATGCACGGGCTGTACGCACAGCTGCCGTGGCGCGATCAGATGCTGCGAGGTCTGCTGGGCGCCGATGTCGTCGGGTTCCAGCGGGTGCAGGACGCCTCCTACTTCCTGGCTGCCGTTCGGCGCCGACTGAAGTATGAGGTGAAGTCCACGACCGTCGCGGTACCAGGCGAGGATGGCGCCCGGACGGTCATCGCGAAGGCCTTCCCGATCTCGATCGACACCACGCCATATCTCGAACTCGCGGCAAAGCCGGAGGTACAGGCCAGAGCCATCGAGATCCGCGAGAGCCTGGGCAATCCGAAGACGATCCTGCTGGGCGTTGACCGCCTCGACTACACCAAGGGCATCCGTCATCGGATCAAGGCCTACGGTGAGCTGCTCGCAGAGGGACGTCTCGAGGTCGAGGATGTCATCCTCATCCAGGTCGCGAGCCCGAGTCGTGAACGGGTGGAGGCCTACGTGCAGCTGCGCGACGAGATCGAACTCGCCGTCAGCCGCATCAACGGCGACACCGACACGATGGAGCACTCGGCGATCCGCTACCTGCACCAAGGATTCCCGCGTGAGGAGATGGTGGCGCTGTATCTGGCCGCCGATGTCATGCTCGTCACGGCGCTGCGCGACGGTATGAACCTTGTGGCAAAGGAGTACGTCGCGACACGCACCGACAACCGGGGCGTGCTCGTGCTCAGCGAGTTCACCGGCGCTGCCGACGAACTCCGTCAAGCGGTTCTCGTCAACCCGCATGACATCGAGTTCCTGAAAGACGCGATTATGACTGCGGTGGAGATGAGGCCCGCTGAGCAGGGCAAGCGGATGCGGTCGCTGCGGCGCCGTGTACTCGAGCACGATGTCCAAGCCTGGTCATCCTCGTTCTTGAACGCTCTCGCGACAGTCCGCTCCCAACGTGCGTGAGAGGCTGGTCGGGATCGAACCCGATGAGGAGACGCTGTGACCCGCACCTGGACCCCTGGATCCGTTGATGACGCGCTGACGAAGATCGCCAGCACACCGCGACTTGTTGTCGCGCTGGATTTCGATGGCACCGCGTCGCCGCTTGTGGCTGAGCCCATGGCGGCGCGCGCGCTCCCTGAGGTGAAGGCGCAGCTCGAGCGACTCGCGGCGCTGCCCGACACGTTCATCGCGTATGTGTCCGGTCGCAGCATGCACGATCTGAAGGAGATCACCGAGCACACCCCCGACTCGCTCGTCGCTCTGGCAGGCTCTCATGGTGCCCAGTACTGGTTTCCCGGGACCGGCGATGCCGACACGCCCGGGGACACCACGCAGGAGGGTGCTCGCGAGGCGCTCTGGGCGGCCGCTCAGCCGATCGTTGACCGCTACGAGAACGTGCGCCTCGAGCCGAAGACTTTTGGCATGGGCATCCACACTCGCCAGGCGACGCCCGAAGTTGAGGCCGCCGTGTTCGCGGAGATCGACGCTTTGGTTGCGGAGCGTTTCCCGCAGTGGCGGCGCCGGTCTGGTCATCGCGTGCTGGAGTTTTCATCACGTGTCGAGGGCAAAGACGCCGCGATGACCGTGCTGCGCGAGCACTTCGGTGCCACCGGCATCCTGTTCGCTGGCGATGACGTGACCGACGAAGACGCGATGCGGGTGCTGCAGCCGGGTGATCTGGGCCTGCGTGTCGGCCCAGGGGAGTCTGCCGCGGCGCTCCGTGTGGACTCTCCACAAGAGATGGCCGCTCTTCTGGAGGCGCTCGCGACCGAGCGGGCCGCCGGACGGGAATAGACTGCCGTCATGTCCTCGCAAGATCCTGCTTCGAACGCGCCCATCGACATCAAACCCCGCAGCCGTGTCGTCACTGACGGCATCGAGGCTACGACCTCCCGCGGCATGCTTCGTGCCGTCGGTATGGGGGATGCCGACTGGGACAAGCCCCAGATCGGAATCGCGTCCAGCTGGAACGAGATCACGCCGTGCAACCTGAGCCTGGATCGTCTTGCTCAGGGCGCGAAGGAGGGCGTGCACTCCGGCGGCGGCTATCCGCTCCAGTTCGGCACCATCTCGGTCTCTGACGGCATTTCGATGGGCCATGAGGGCATGCACTTCTCGCTGGTCTCCCGCGAGGTCATCGCCGACTCGGTCGAAACGGTCATGATGGCAGAGCGGCTCGACGGCAGCGTGCTGCTGGCCGGCTGTGACAAGTCCATCCCCGGCATGCTCATGGCCAGTGCGCGTCTGGACCTGTCCAGCGTGTTCCTGTACGCCGGATCCATCGCACCCGGCTGGGTCAAGCTCTCGGATGGCACCGAGAAGGACGTCACGATCATCGACTCCTTCGAGGCCGTCGGCGCGCACCGTGCCGGTCTCATGAGCGAAGAGGACCTCAAGCGCATCGAGTGCGCGATCGCCCCGGGCGAAGGCGCCTGCGGCGGCATGTACACCGCCAACACGATGGCGTCTGTCGCCGAAGCGCTCGGACTCAGCCTCCCCGGTTCAGCGGCGGCGCCTGCGGCAGATCGCCGGCGTGATTACTACGCGCACCGCTCTGGCGAGGCCGTGGTCAACCTGCTTCGCCAGGGCATCACGACACGCGACATCCTCACTCCGGAGGCGTTCGAGAACGCGATCGCACTCGCGATGGCGCTCGGCGGCTCGACGAACGTCGTCTTGCACCTGCTGGCGATCGCCCGTGAGGCGGAAGTCGAGCTGAACCTTCACGACTTCAACCGGATCGGCGACAAGGTGCCGCACATCGCGGACATGAAGCCGTTCGGCAAGTACGTCATGAATGACGTCGACCGTCAGGGCGGCATCCCCGTCATCATGAAGGCGATGCTCGATGAGGGTCTGTTGCACGGCGACGCGCTCACAGTGACGGGCAAGACCCTCGCGGAGAACCTCGCGGATCTCAACCCGGCGCCGATCGACGGCGAGGTCATCCACACGTTCGACAACCCGATCCACGCCACCGGAGGCCTCACCGTCCTGCACGGTTCGATGGCACCAGAGGGCGCAGTCGTGAAGACGGCTGGCTTCGACGCGACCGTGTTCGAGGGCCCGGCTCGCGTCTTCGAGCGCGAGCGTGCGGCGATGGATGCTGTCGCGAACGGCGAGGTCGAGGCAGGCAGCGTGGTCGTGATCCGCTATGAGGGCCCCAAGGGTGGGCCCGGTATGCGTGAGATGCTCGCGATCACCGCAGCCATCAAGGGCGCTGGCCTCGGAAAAGATGTACTACTGTTGACTGACGGACGATTCTCAGGCGGCACAACCGGCCTGTGCATCGGCCACATAGCACCCGAAGCGGTGGACGCAGGTCCAATTGCCTTCGTGCGCGATGGTGATCTGATACGGGTCGATATCGCAGCTCGCTCTCTTGACTTACTCGTCGATGATGCAGAGCTCGCATCCCGCCGTTTTGGCTGGGAACCACTGCCCCCGCGCTATACCCGTGGCGTTCTTGCCAAGTACGCAGCCCTCGTGCGCTCCGCCGCCGAAGGCGCGACGACCGGTTGATCCACGTCGGCGTACTGTCGACGACACTTCAGATCATCAAGGAAAGACATGACTGCTGATTCTGGTTCGGCCGTGCCTCGGCCGCCATCCTCAAAATCCACTGCTCCAGAGATGAGTGGCGCGGAAGCCGTCGTTCGCTCGCTGGAACTGCTCGGTGTCACCGACGTGTTCGGTCTGCCCGGGGGAGCGATCCTCCCGGTCTACGACCCGCTGATGGATTCCACCGCTCTTCGGCACATCCTTGTGCGCCATGAGCAGGGTGCCGGTCATGCCGCGGAAGGATATGCCTCGGCATCCGGTCGCATCGGCGTCTGCATCGCGACCTCCGGCCCCGGTGCAACGAACCTCGTCACAGCGATCGCGGACGCCTACATGGACTCGGTTCCGATCGTGGCGATCACCGGCCAGGTATTTTCCACGCTGATGGGGACGGATGCCTTCCAGGAGGCAGACATCATCGGCATCACGATGCCGGTGACCAAGCACTCCATCCTCGTGAAGAATGCCGCCGATATCCCCGGTGCGATCGCAGCGGCCTTCGAGATCGCTGGCACCGGGCGCCCCGGCCCCGTCCTCGTCGACATCACGAAGGATGCGCAGCAGGCCACCGCACCCTTCATCTGGCCGCCCAAGATCGACCTGCCTGGCTACCGTCCGGTGACCAAGGCCCACGGCAAGCAGATCCAGGCTGCGGCCGCGCTGCTGGTCGAAGCCAAGAAGCCGGTGCTGTACGTCGGTGGTGGCGTCATCCGTGGCAAGGCCTCGGCCGAGCTGCTCGAGCTCGCTGAGTCGACCGGTGCGCCGGTGGTCACGACGTTGATGGCTCGCGGCGCGTTCCCCGACTCGCACCCGCAGCACCTGGGTATGCCCGGCATGCACGGCACGGTACCTGCGGTGCTTGCGCTGCAGGAGGCCGACCTGCTCATTTCTCTTGGCGCGCGGTTCGATGATCGTGTGACAGGCAAGGCCGCGTTGTTCGCTCCCAACGCGAAGGTCGTGCACGTCGACATCGACCCGGCGGAGATCTCCAAGATCCGCACGGCAGATGTGCCGATCGTCGGCGACGTGCGTGACGTCCTGATCGATCTGGATGCCGCCTTCCGTGGCGCGCTGGACGGCGCGAAGGTCGACACCGCTGAGTGGTGGTCGTACCTCGATGGTCTGCGCGATGAGTTCCCGCTCGGCTATTCCGAGCCCAGCGATGGCTTGCTCGCACCGCAGTACGTGATCAAGCGCATCGGCGAGTTGACCGGTCCTGAGGGCATCTACGCCGCGGGCGTCGGACAGCACCAGATGTGGGCTGCACAGTTCATCAAGTACGAGCGGCCGAACGCCTGGCTGAACTCGGGTGGCGCCGGCACCATGGGGTACTCGGTTCCTGCGGCCATGGGTGCCAAGGTCGCAGAACCTGACCGCGTGGTCTGGTCGATCGACGGGGACGGATGCTTCCAGATGACGAATCAGGAGCTTGCCACCTGCGTGATCAACAACATCCCGATCAAGGTCGCGATCATCAATAACTCGTCCCTCGGCATGGTGCGCCAGTGGCAGACGCTGTTCTACAACGGGCGTCACTCGAACACCGATCTGAACACCGGGCACGGCACAATTCGGATTCCCGACTTCGTCAAGCTCGCCGAGGCCTACGGGTGCCTCGCGATCCGCGTGGAGAAGGAAGAAGAGGTCGACGCCGCGATCAAGCTCGCGCTGGAGACCAACGACCGCCCCGTCGTGATCGACTTCGTCGTCTCCGCCGACGCGATGGTGTGGCCGATGGTGCCACAGGGCGTCAGCAACAACTACGTGCAGTACGCACGCGACCACGCGCCCGCATTCGACGAGGAGATCTGAGCCATGTCAACTCACGTGCTGAGTCTCCTTGTGGAGAACACCCCGGGTCTGCTGACCCGCGTCGCCGGGCTTTTCGCTCGTCGCGGGTTCAATATCGAATCTCTCGCCGTTGGCGTGACCGAGGTTCCTGGTATCTCCCGGATCACCGTCGTCGTCGATGTCGACGAGCTGCCGCTCGAGCAGGTGACAAAGCAGCTGAACAAGCTGATCAACGTCATCAAGATCGTCGAGCTTGATCCGGCATCCTCTGTGCAGCGACAGCACGTCCTCGTGAAGGTGCGCACCGATAATGCGACCCGCTCCAACGTGATCGAAGTCGTAAACCTGTTCCGCGCTTCGGTTGTTGACTACGCCTCAGATGCACTGGTGATCGAGGTCACCGGCGACAAGGGCAAGGTCGAGGCGCTGCTGCGTGCACTCGAGCCGTTCGGCATCAAGGAGCTCGCACAGTCTGGGCTGCTAGCCATCGGTCGCGGCGGCAAGAGCATCACCGAACGCGTTCTGCGCGGCTGAGCACTGACTAACACAAACCTCCAGAAGAAAGAGAAACACAACGTGAGTACTGAGATCTTCTACGACGCTGATGCCGACCTGTCCCTCGTTCAGGGCAAGAAGGTCGCGATCGTCGGTTATGGTTCGCAGGGCCACGCCCACGCGATGAACCTTCGCGACTCGGGTGTCGAGGTCACGATCGCGCTGAAGGACGGCTCGAAGTCGATCGCCAAGGCAGAAGAAGCCGGCTTCCCGGTCAAGAACGTGGCAGATGCCACCGTCTGGGCTGACCTCATCATGATCCTGGCGCCCGACCAGCACCAGCGCACGATCTACGCTGATTCGATCGCGCCGAACCTGACCGCGGGCAAGACCCTCGCCTTCGCACACGGCTTCAACATCCGCTTCGGCTACATCGACGCACCCGAGGGCGTTGACGTCATCCTCGTCGCGCCGAAGGCTCCGGGGCACACCGTGCGTCGCGAGTTCGTCGCGGGCCGTGGCATCCCGGACATCATCGCCGTCGAGCAGGACGCGTCGGGCCAGGCCTGGCAGGTCGCCCTCTCGTACGCGAAGGCCATCGGTGGCACCCGCGCCGGCGTCATCAAGACGACGTTCACCGAAGAGACCGAGACCGACCTGTTCGGCGAGCAGGCTGTGCTCTGCGGTGGCGTGAGCCACCTCGTGCAGGCCGGCTTCGAGACCCTCACCGAGGCGGGCTACCAGCCGCAGATCGCGTACTTCGAGGTGCTGCACGAGCTCAAGCTCATCGTCGACCTCATGTGGGAGGGCGGCATCGCCAAGCAGCGCTGGTCGATCTCCGACACCGCTGAGTTCGGTGACTACGTCTCCGGCCCGCGCGTCATCGACGCTCGTGTCAAGGAAAACATGCAGAGCGTGCTGGCCGACATCCAGTCTGGCGCATTCGCCAAGCGCTTCATCGAGGACCAGGACAACGGTGCCGAGGAGTTCCTCGCGCTGCGCGCCAAGGAAGAGCAGCACCCGATCGAGGTGACCGGCAAGGAGCTGCGTTCGCTCTTCGCCTGGAAGCAGGAGGACGAGGACTACGTCGACGGTTCGGCCGCGCGCTGATCCATCGCTTCACAGAACGGGCGTCCCTCGCGGGGCGCCCGTTCTTGCGTTCAGGGACGGGTGAGTTCCTCAAGAACCTCAACCACGTGGCGGTAGGGCTTGCCGGTCGCGCGGCTCATGCCGATTTCGCACGTGCGGTTCGCCGAGACGAACGCGTCGAACCCGTTCCGCTCAGCGTCTGCCGCGGCGACCTCGGCAGACTCGACAGCTGTGGCGCTCTCGGTGAGCTCAGGATGCAACATGCCACGGTCGCCGGCGAAGGCGCAGCAGCCCCAGCCCTCCGGCACGTACACCTCGTCGGCGACCGCGGAAGCGAGCGCAGTCAGCGCTCCGCTCGCGCCGAGCGCGGTCGTCGAGCACGTCGGGTGCACTGCAATCGAGTCGATCTTCTTCGTGACGCCTCTGTTCAGCGCCGTCAATCGGGGGAGCACCTCGCGTGCGACATAGGTCGTCGCATCCTCGATGCGCAACCCTGCGTACTCCGGGTACTCCTCCAGCGACTTCTCCAGCATCGTATGCAGGCCCTCCGTGCAGGATGCCGCATCGCACACCACCGGCAGCTCGCCAAAGCGGCTGGCAACCCACAAGGATGCGAGAACACGCTCGGTCATGCGGTCGTAGCCGGTCAGATGTCCCTTCGACTTCCACGGGGTGCCGCAGCAGAGGCCTCCGGTGTCGTCCGGAATGGCAAAGGGGATGCCCGCGCGATCGAGCAGAGCCTGTACAGCGTCACGCGATCCGATGCCGTGATCCTCCGGGCCGAACATCGTGCCGATGCACGCGCCGAAGAACACGGCCTGCGCATCTGCAGGCGATGACGTGGCCGGAGCCTTGGAACCGCCGCGGGGGAGCCCGGCGTCGTACAACGGCATGGTGTCGGCACCGAGTACGGCGCGGCCGAGCTGGGTGACACCCTTCACGAGCGGTACGGGCATCGCATCGGCGACGGTCAGCGCCACACCGCCAATCCTCGTCACCGCACCCCAGCTCTTCGCTGCGACGTCCCACAGGCCGTCCTCGACCTTCGACGCCTCCTCCGCGCGCAGACGTCGCACCAGATCGCCCGTGTTGATGTCGACGGGGCAGGCGACTGCGCACATGCCGTCGACTGCGCACGTCTGCACGCCGTCGTAGTCGTAATCGGCGCGCAGTTCCTTGAGCAGTTCGTGGTCGCCCTGCTCTTCCGCCCATGCCATGTCGCGTCGAAGCACGATGCGCTGGCGCGGTGTGAGCGTGATGTCCTTGCTAGGGCAGGTCGGCTCGCAGTAGCCGCATTCCACGCAGCGGTCGACTTCGCTTTCGACAGTCGGCACGCGTTTGAGGTCGTACAGGTAAGAGTCGGCGTCTTCGGAGAGAACAACACCAGGGTTCAGGATGCCAGCCGGGTCAAGCAGTCGCTTGATGTCCCACATCATGTCGGTGAGGAAATCGCCGTACTGACGCCTCACGAAAGGCGCCATGATCCGGCCTGTCCCGTGTTCGGCCTTCAGCGAGCCTCCCTGGCCCAGCACGAGGTCGACGAGGTCGGCGGTGAAGCGACGGTAGCGCGCGACGCTGGCGTCATCATCGAAGCGCTCATTGAGCAAGAAATGCACATTGCCGTCCTTGGCATGGCCGAAGATCACCGAGCCTTCGTAATCGTGCTTCTCGAACAGTACGATAAGCCGCTCGCACGTCGTCAGCAGACGATCCACCGGAACCACAATGTCTTCCAACAGAGCAGTCGTGCCGGACGGTCTGGCGCCGGCAACAGCCGTGTACAGCCCCTTGCGCACGCTCCATAGCGAGGCGCGCTCTGCAGCGTCGGTGGTCAGTGCTGCCGTGACAGCGAGAGGGAGTGCGTTGAAGTGCGCCAGCGCGCTGTCGCTCGCGCTGGTGAGCTCGTCGACGCTCGAGCTGTGCACCTCGACGAGGAGCGCCGCATGATCAAGGACGTCAATGGCGGCGATGGATGCCGGAACATCGCTCAGCCCCTGTGCAACGCGAAGCGATGCGGCATCCATCAGCTCGATCGTGGCGAGACCCTGTTCGGCGAGCCCAGGAAGCGCAGCCATGGCATCGGCGAGGCCTGCGAACACGAGCAGACCGGTCGCGATCTGCGGGCGGATCTCGATCGTGCGCAACCGCGCCTCAGCGACGAACGCCAGGGTGCCTTCTGAGCCGATGACGAGATGTTCGAGAATGCGCACGGGATCATCGAAGTCGACAAGCGCATTGATTCCGTAGCCCATGGTGTTCTTCATGGAGAACTGCTGGCGGATGAATGCTACGGAATCGGGTGCGGCCAGCAGTCGCTCGCGAATGGCGAGCAGCCCGGAGGCGATCTCAGGTTCTGCAGACTGAAGCTGCTCGAGAGCATCGGGTGCACCGGTGTCGAGAATCGTTCCGCTGGGGAGCACGAGGAGCAGCGATTCGACGGTCTGGTACGAGTTCTCGGTGATTCCGCATGCCATGCCGCTGGAATTGTTGGCGATGACACCGCCGATCGTGCAGGCGATCTCGCTGGCCGGATCCGGACCGATCTTTCGCTTATAGCGGCCGAGGCGCGTGTTGACCTGCCGCACGGTGACGCCGGGGCCGACGCGGGCGATCCGACCGTCATCTTCGATCTGGATGCCGCGAAAGTGGCTGCGCGTGTCCACAAGGATGTCTCCGGAGACGGCCTGCCCAGACAGGCTTGTCCCGCCGGAGCGGAAGGTGAGCGTGCGACCGGCAGCGCGAACTGCGTCGAACGCTCGAGCGACGCCGGCAGCATCTCGGGGTGTGAGTACGGCATCCGGGATCAGGAGGTAGTGCGATGCGTCATGAGCGCGCGCGAAGCGGTCGATGGAGCGAGAGGTGACTGTGGTATCCGGGCCGAGCATGTCGGTGTCCAGCGGATGCGCGAGTGTCGTCGACACGGCGGCTCCTTCGCTCAAATTGTCAGACAAGATTACCGAGCAGTCTAGTCTCCTCTACGCTGAGTACATGACCCTCTCAGATGCGTCGCTCGGTGTGGTCGGAATCGTCGATGCCGTCACACGGCGGTTGCGCGTGCAGATCCTGGCAGGCGACATTGCTGCTGGCACGGCGCTGACCGAGGCGAAGGTGTCTGAGATGTTCGGTGTCGCACGCCCCAGCGCCAAAGCAGCGATTGAACAGCTGGTGGCGTCGGGACTTGTCGTGCGCACAGCACATCGCTCGGCGCGCGTGGTCGCGATCGACGCGGCCATGGTGCGCGATGTCTATCGCACGCGCACGCGGCTGGAGAGTGCGGCGCTGCGCGAGCTTGCCGCGATGAAGCGTGTGCCGCTGGATGCGGCCGCGGCCAACGCCGAGATCCTCGCGATGCCGCAGGGCCCCGACCCCGCGACGGTCGGCCCCGACTTGCGCTTCCATACCGCGTTGATCGATGCCGTCGGCAGTGAGCGCACTTCGCGGATGTATCGAAGCGTTCTCGACGAAGTACGTCTGTGCATGGCGCAGGTGCAGGGACGACGACTGCTCGATGCCCAGGTCATCTCCGCCCAGCACGCCGAGATTCTGGATGCTGTCGCGGCAGGCGATGGGGATCACGCCGCCGCCTTGCTCGCTGCGCACCTCGGCTCGGCCGAGGAACGGCTGGTCGAGGCGCTGGGGGAGTAGTCCTACTCGGCGTCCTCCGCCGGTGCATCCTCGATGACGATCGGGGGCACCGAACCGTCCGCCCACACTGGCTCCGGCAGGACGATGCTGGCGTCGCCGGCCTGAATCTCACGGAGTGCGTCGGTGATCTCCTCGGCGTTATCCGGCACCGGCAGACCGCACGCCCGCATCTCGGACGCGAACTTCAACGTCAGGCGGTACTTGCCCGCTTCGATGGCCTCGGCCGTGGTGCCGGTACGCTTCTCGCTGCCGGTCTGAATATCCGAGACCTCTTCGCAGACGTGATAGACCGCACCGCCGTCGACCCACACGACCTCGTCCTGTCCGAGCAACTGGATCACTGTGGACTGGTCGGCGGTGTACTGCTCCACGGACGGCGGGTTGAAGTCGACACCGATCACGGTGGCGAGGACGGCCAGCACGATGCCGATGACGCCGGCCGTGGCCTTCTGCCCCTTGTCCATGTCCTTGTTCAGGAAGATGAGGATGATCAGCGGCACGAACGCGATGATCGCGATGATCGCACCCAGTTGGTTCTGCACGAAGAAGCGCACGGTCTCCGACTTCTTTGCCGGGTCGAGTCGGTTCGCTTTCTTCCACAGCACGGAGCCGGTGATCGCCAACGCGGCGATGACGACGAGCGCCACGATGAGCGTGATGAATGCCCACTGCGGGAACTGCGCTGTAGCGTTCTGCGTCTCCAGCAGCCCGGTGTCCGCGTTGCGGACGAGTGTGCCGTCCTCGCCAACGAACTCGCGCTGTCGCAGCAGCCAGAAGATGGCGACAGCCTCCGCTGCGATAGCGAGAACCCATAGTGCGACGGCGATCCAGCGGAACGTCGTCGCCTTCTTCTTCGCCGTGGGCGTCGGAGTCCAGTCCGCTCCCGACGTCTCCTCGGCCTCATTCGCCGGGGTGGCGGTCGATGCGTCGACCTTCTTCTTACGCTCAGCCACAGTTGGTCCCCTCTAAATGATGATCGCCCCGATCATATCGGTCGGCGCGCGAGCATCGCTACGCTGTAGACATGACATCGGATGCTGACGACGCCCTCTCCTGGGATGGCGACGACGACGGGACCGTGCAGAAGCCGGTAGCGAAACCAGTAGAGAAACCGGTCCAGAAACCGGTGCTCCCACACGGCTGGAACGCGGTGGGGAAGGACAGCGAATCAGTCGGGCGTCCTGAGGACGACATTGCCGTCGCTGAGCCGGCAGAGCTCCGGCCGCTGAGCACTCCGATGCTTCTTATCGTCGGAATCATCGGCGGCGTCTACCTGCTCTACACGGTGGGGTGGATCGTCGGTGGTCTGAAGCTGCAGGGCAGCGCGCTGTTCCTCATTCCCGGAGTCATGTACCAAGTCGCGCTCTGGGCGGCTGTGCTGGCGCCGGCACTGTGGTTCGCGGCCGTCTGGCTGCTGACGCGGCGGTCCGCCGGATGGATACGTGCGCTGGGCCTCCTCGCCGGTGCGGTGCTGCTGGTTCCGTGGCCGTTCGTCATGACAGGGGTGGTGGGATCATGAGCGATCAGAGCGCATCGACCACGCAGGCCCTTGGCCTGTGGAAGACGATCATCGTCGGGCTCGCCGGGCTGTTCTATGCCTACGGCGTCTGGAACGCAGTGGCATATCTTGTTACCGTCGCGGGCTACGGCATGAATGCGTACGGGTGGTTCGTCCTCATCTTCTCGGTGATCTTCCCCATCCTGGTATTCGCGGCCGCCTATGCGCTCGGTCGGCGCCGCAATGCGGGAGAACTGTCCGTCACCATGATCGCCGGCCTGGCCTTGGTCGCGGTGTTCTGGATGAACGTCGTCGCACTGAGCACATTGAACTTCGCCTCGTTGACGACCTGACGCGCGGCGTCACACGTCACGGAGCAGTGTTCACCCTCCGGTAAGGTGGAATCGATCGCGCCCCCACGGTGTGCGGCGCATCGATCCCATCCGCGCTGTGTCGCTAACCTCGAAGGATCCGCTGTGCCGAAGCCAGTCGTGCTCATTGCCGAAGTTCTCTCGCCCGCCACGATCGAGGCCCTTGGCCCCGACTTCGACGTCCGCCAGGTTGATGGCACCGATCGCGAGGCGCTCTTCTCATCACTCGCTGACGCGCATGCCGTGCTCATCCGTTCTGCGACGAAGATCGATGAGGAGGCGCTGAGCCACGCGCCGAAGCTCAAAGTCGTCGCCCGTGCCGGGGTCGGACTCGACAACGTCGACATTCAGGCATCCACCAGGGCCGGCGTCATGGTCGTCAATGCGCCCACCTCGAACATCATCTCTGCAGCAGAGCTCACCTGCACGCACATTCTCAGCCTTGCCCGCCACGTACCGGCAGCTCACGCATCGCTGGCAAGCGGGCAGTGGAAGCGCAGCTCGTACACCGGTACCGAGCTGTTCGAGAAGACTCTTGGCATCGTCGGACTCGGCCGTATTGGTGCGCTCGTCGCAGCCCGCATGCAGGGCTTCGGCATGAAGGTCATCGCTTTCGACCCCTACGTTACGAGCGCACGCGCGCAGCAGCTGGGCGTCGAACTTCGCACGCTCGACGAGCTGGTCGCGGAGACTGACTTCCTGACGATCCACATGCCGAAGACTCCCGAGACGACCGGCATGATCGGCGCGGAACAGTTCGCAGCGATGAAGAAGTCGGCCTACGTCGTCAACGTCGCACGTGGCGGACTCATTGACGAGGTTGCGCTGCGCGAAGCTCTCATCGCTGGGGAAATCGCGGGCGCAGGCCTCGACGTCTTCACTTCGGAGCCGCCAGTCGAAGGTGGCTCCGCACGCGAACTGCTGGAGTTGCCGAACATCATCGTAACGCCGCACCTGGGTGCTTCGACCGACGAGGCGCAGGAGAAGGCCGGCGTCTCGGTGGCTCGTTCCGTCAAGCTCGCCCTCGAAGGCGATCTCGTACCGGATGCTGTCAACGTCGCCGGTGGCATCATTGACCCGTTCGTGCGTCCTGGTATCGCCCTGGTCGAGAAGCTCGGCCAGATCTTCAGTGGCCTGACCACCTCTGCGCTCACCAGCCTCGACATCGAGGTGCGTGGTGAACTGGCCGATTACGACGTCAGCGTCTACCGTCTGGCAGCGCTCAAGGGCATCCTTTCCAACATCGTCAGCGAGAACGTGTCCTATGTGAACGCCCCGCTGTTCGCTGAGCAGCGCGGAATCGAAGCCCGCCTGATCGTCGACAAGGAAAGCCCCGAGTACCGCAACCTCACCACTCTGCGCGGCGCGCTTGCCGACGGCACAGTGCTCACCGTTGCAGGAACACTTGCTGGCACTCGCATGGTTCAGAAGATCGTCGGAATCAACGGTCACGACATTGAAGTGCCGATCGAGACGCACCACATCGTCATGCAGTACACCGATCGCCCAGGCATCGTCGCGGTCTACGGTCAGAAGTTCGGCGAGGCTGGTATCAACATCGCCGGAATGCAGGTCGCCCGCCGCGAGGCCGGTGGCCCGGCGCTCACCGTGCTGACTGTCGACTCGCGCGTGCCCGAAGAGCTCCTCGCCGAGGTCGGCGAAGCCATCGACGCCAAGGTGATCCGATCGATCGAGATCACCGAGGTCTGATCGCGGTTCTGCCCGGCACGATCAGGTTGATGCGCGCAGTCAGGTCGATGCGCGCAGTGCGAGAGCGATGAGCTTCTCAAGCTGCGCGCCAGTCGGCACGGGGGTGGCGAGCCCGGTGCCTGCGGCATCCAGTGCGTTGTTGTAGTAGAGCCCGTCGCTGAGAAGCATCACGAGGTCGAGCGCGGTCTCGTCGCGCACATGTGGGCGCAGCGCATCAGACCACGACTCCCGAATACGCCGCAGCGCATCGGCTGCCACAGTGGATCCCCCCTGTGCAACGCGCGCTGCGGCGACGAGCGCGCGGTCGAGGTCTGCGTCTTCCATGACGGATGTGCGCAGGAAATAGGAGATCGGCCCGTCGGGAGCTGCCGCCATTCGCGTCAGATCCGCTGCGGCGAGCCGTTCCAGCCGTTCTAGAAGCCCGGCGACGAGCTCTTCCTTGGACGCGAAGTGGTAGAGCAGTCCGCCTTTGGAGACCCCAGCGGACTTCGCCGTGGCGTCCAGCGTCGCCGTGCGTTCACCGTCTTCGATGAGGATCGTCTGGAAGGCATCGAGAACTCTTTCGCGTGCCAGGGGAGGTCGAGCCATGGTGCTAACTGTACCAGCCGGACGGTATAGTAAGGAAGTTCATTGATGCGAGGGAAGATACGTGATGGCTGATACTGCGCCGCTCGAGACGGGCGGCATCCACGCGCCTCGCGCCGGCGCTCGCGCATGGTTCGCGTTGGTCGTGCTGATGCTGCCAGTGCTCCTGGTATCGGTGGACAACACCGTGCTGAGCTTCGCGTTGCCCAAAATTGCCATCGATCTCGCACCGTCCGGCGCTGAGCAGCTGTGGATCATCGATATCTATCCGCTCGTGCTCGCTGGTCTCCTGGTCACGATGGGCACGCTGGGTGACCGATTCGGGCGCCGCAGGATGCTGCTCATCGGCTCGACCGGATTCGCTGCTGTCTCCGTGCTCGCCGCGTTCGCGCCCACTGCCGCGCTCCTGATCGCCGCGCGAGCACTGCTGGGTCTGTTCGGGGCCATGCTCATGCCGTCGACGCTGTCGCTGCTGCGCTCGATCTTCCGGAATCGTGATCAGCGCCGTCTTGCGATCGCCGTCTGGGCGTCGGCGTTCTCGGCGGGCTCAGCGCTCGGTCCGATCGTCGGCGGTTTCCTGCTTGAGCACTTCGCGTGGGGCTCGGTGTTTCTCATCGCGGTGCCCGTGCTGATCCCGCTGTTGATCGCGGCACCGCTTCTCGTGCCGGAGAGTCGTGACCCGAATCCGGGCAAGATTGATCCGATCAGCATCCTGCTCTCGATGGCCGCGATGATTCCCGTCGTCTATGCGATCAAGTCTCTTGCCGTTGACGGCCCGACGTTTGGCGCGGCTGCGTGGGCAATCCTGGGCCTCGGGATGGGCGCGCTGTTCGTGCGCCGTCAGCTGCGTGCAGAGAGTCCGATGCTGGATATGGCACTGTTCCGTCGTGGCACGTTCTCCGGCGCGATCCTGGTGAACTTGCTCAGCGTCGTTGCCCTGGTCGGATTCCTGTATTTTGTTCCGCAACATCTGCAGCTTGTTCTCGGTATGTCACCGATGGAGGCAGGGCTCGCACTTGTTCCCGGCATGCTTGCCATCATCGTCGCGGGGCTCACTGTCGTGCCGATCTCGCGCCGGGTACCGCCGCACCTGGTCGTGCCGATAGCGCTTGTCTTCTCCTTCATCGGCTACCTGCTGGTCGCCTTCACAACAACTGGTCACGGTGCGCTGCCGTTGGTCATCGCCTTCGTGGTGCTGGGCATCGGGATCGGTGCCGCGGAGACAATTTCCAATGAGCTGATCCTCTCCAGCGCGCCTTCGGCAAAGGCCGGAGCTGCGAGTGCCGTTTCTGAAACGGCCTACGAACTCGGCGCAGTGCTGGGCACCACGATCCTCGGTGGAATCATCACCGCGTTGTACCGGGGCGCGCTCGTCATTCCTGACGGGGTGTCGACGGAGGCAGCGCATACCGCCCGTGAGACTCTCGCCGGGGCCTACACGACTTCTCAGACACTGCCGCAGCCGCTCGGGTCGGTGCTGTGGGATGCTGCGGCATCCGCCTTCGAATCCGGGGTGATGGTCACCGCACTGATCGGCGCAGCGCTGGTCGCACTGGCGGGAGTGATCGCAGCCGTCACCCTGCGCACGAAGGGTTCGCGCTGACCAGTACGCTGGTGGGTACATGCCCGAGCGATGTCGCGCAACGGGCGCCATCCGGTGCAAGGAGTGTCATGTCGCGTGTCGTCAAGCTTGCCGTCATCCCCGGTGACGGTATCGGTCCCGAGGTCGTCGCTGAAGCGGAGAGAGTGCTGGACGCTGTCACCGCAGACAGTGACGTGACGTTCGAGAAGACACACTTCTCGCTGGGAGCGGCGCGCTTCCTCGAGACAGGGGACACGCTCACCGATGAGGACCTCGCCGCGATCAGCGCGAATGACGCCATTATGCTGGGCGCGGTCGGCGGCACGCCGGGCGACCCGCGTCTGAAGGATGCGAACATCGAGCGTGGGCTGCTGCTGAAACTGCGCTTCACGCTCGATCACTACGTGAACCTGCGCCCGTCGAAGCTGTACCCCGGCGCCCCTGGCCCGCTCGCCGACCCTGGCGAGGTCGACTTCGTCGTCGTTCGCGAGGGCACTGAAGGGCCGTACGTCGGCAACGGCGGCGCAATCCGCACCGGAACGCCGCATGAGATCGCAAACGAGACGAGTGTGAACACTGCGTATGGCGTCGAGCGGGTGGTCCGCTACGCTTTCGAGCTCGCCGAGCGTCGGAGGAACACGCTCACGCTGGTGCACAAGACCAACGTTCTCGTGCACTCGGGCGGTCTGTGGCAGCGCATCGTCAACGAGGTGGCGCAGGAGCACCCCGGAGTGGTCGTAGACTATCTGCACGTCGATGCGGCCACGATCTTCCTGGTCACAAACCCTTCCCGCTTCGACGTGATCGTCACCGACAACCTCTTCGGTGACATCCTCACGGATCTGGCAGGCGCCGTCACCGGTGGCATCGGCCTCGCTGCTTCAGGAAATATCAACCCTGACGGCGCGTTCCCCTCGATGTTCGAACCCGTTCATGGTTCGGCGCCGGACATCGCAGGCCAGCAGAAAGCCGACCCAACGGCGGCGATCCTGTCTGTCGCACTCCTGCTCGATCACCTCGGGCTCCGGGAGGAATCAGGTCGCGTCACTCACGCGGTCGAGGCAGACATCGCCGATCGAGCCGGTTCTCGGACCACCAGCCAGACGGGTGACGCTATCATCGCAAGGCTCCAGGCGTAGTCTGGACGCACGCGAGCGCCGCCCGCATCAACCGCAGGATGTGACATGACAACCACTGAAACCGAACTCGCCCCGCTCGAGTTCGCCGTGACCAAGAACCTTGCCGCGAAGTCGGCTGCCGCGCGTGAAGAGATCTTCAAGGACCCTGGCTTCGGCACGGTCTTCACCGACCACATGGTCGATGTGTGCTGGTCAGCGCGCGGCGGCTGGCACCGCCCGAGAGTGCAGCCCTACGGACCGATTTCGCTCGACCCGGCGGCTGCCGTCCTGCACTACGGGCAGGAGATCTTCGAGGGCATCAAGGCCTACCGTCACGCTGACGGGTCGATCTACACGTTCCGTCCAGAGCAGAATGGTGCACGTCTGCAGCGCAGCGCGCGCCGAATGGCGCTGCCGGAACTGCCCGTGGAGTACTTCATCCAGTCGATTCGTGAGCTCATCGCTGTCGATGGCGCGTGGGTTCCGTCGGGTGCGGACCAGAGCCTTTACCTGCGTCCCTTCATGTTCGCGAAGGAAGCATTCCTCGGCGTGCGTCCGGCCGAGAAGGTTGCGTACTATCTGATCGCGAGCCCGGCGGGTTCGTACTTCAAGGGCGGCGTGAAGCCGGTGCGGATCTGGCTCTCGGAGCAGTATGCACGCGCGGGAAAGGGCGGCACTGGCACCGCCAAGACTGGCGGCAACTACGCGTCCAGCTTGCTGCCGCAGGCGGAGGCCTATGACAAGGGCTGCGACCAGGTCGTGTTCCTCGATCAGGACGGCAACGTCGAAGAGCTCGGTGGCATGAATGTCGTGTTCGTCTTCAAGGACGGATGCGTCGTCACACCTCATTCGGACAGCATCCTCGAGGGAATCACTCGAGACTCGCTGCTGCAGCTTGCCGAAGACCGCGGCCACAAGGTCGAGCGGCGCGCGGTCTCGCTGCAGGAATGGCGTGATGGTGTTGCCTCCGGCGACATCGTCGAGGTGTTCGCCTGTGGCACGGCTGCGGTGGTGACCCCGATCGGTGCGCTCGTGACGGCAGACTTCGAAGACGAGCAGCCGATCGGTGATCTGGCGCTGTCGCTGCGCGAGGAACTCACCGACATCCAGTACGGCCGTCGCGAAGACAAGCACGGCTGGTTGCTGCGCCTCGACGCCTGACGTTTCTCTCGCGGAGACGGGGCATCGGCGCCTTCCTCACTCTCTCTTTCGCCGACCCCCCGTCTTCTCGTCGAGCCCCCGTCGTATTGACGTCAATACGACGGGGGCTCGACAGCAAGACGGGGGCTCAGCGGGTGTTGACTCGTTCTGCACGGACGAGGTTCAGAGGCGGAAGCTGTGAATAGCGGTTGTGAGGCGCTGCAGGCCGCCACGATGGCGGGATGCGTAAGAGAATTTCCTTCGCCCAGGCCGATGAAATGCTGCTGTCCCGCGATGCCCTGTTGAGCACAGGCTGCACAGAACGTGAATTGCGTGACCGTGTGATCAGCCAGACGATCGTGCGCGTCCATCGCGGATTTTACGTCGATGGGACGGAGTGGGAACGCCTGTGGCCGGAGGGTAAACATCTGCTGCGCGTGATCGCGGTGAAACGAGCAAGCCCAGGCGCGGGGCCCGTCTTCACCCATCTGTCTGCCGCCGTGCTCTGGGGCCTCCCGCTCTACCGCATCGCGGACGTGCTGGTCCATGTGCTCATCGCAGGGGCGCGACACAGCCGTGTTGCTGCCGGGGTTGCCAGACACGAGTCCGACGTCGCGGAGGATGAGATCAGCGAACGCTACGGCATCATGTGCACCTCGCTGCACCGCACCGTGTTCGATCTCGCGCGCACGACTCGTCTCGAAGCTGCAGTATCCGCCGGCGATGCCGCGCTGAGGTCGATCGCCGTGCACGGGCAGGAGTACGACGCGGATGCGGCAGCCCAGTGGCGCGAAGAACTCGAAAGGTTTGCGGGGCCAGGTCTGCGTGGAGTGAGACAAGCACGCTGGGTCACGGATTTCGTGGACGGACGCGCTCAGTTGCCGGGGGAGAGCGTGAGCAGATTGCAGTTGTTCCGGCTAGGCTTTCATGCCCCGGATCTCCAGGTCCCCGTCGTCGGTGCCGAGGGCGATCGATACTTCCTGGACTTCAGGTTTCGGCGCTCGCGGACATTCGGCGAGTTCGACGGCGAGGGCAAGTACCTCGAGCCGGAACTTCGTACTGAACCAACACCCGTCGACGCGATGCTCGCGGAGAAGCGCCGCGAGGATGATGTCCGCGGAGTCACAGGCTGGTCGTTCGCACGCTGGGGAAGTATGCACATCGGTTCACCGGACACGCTGGGCGATCGCCTCGCTCACTTCGGCGTCACACCTCCAGGTTGACCCCGGCGTTCCGTCGACCCCGTGCCCCGACTCGTTTGTTCCGCCGAGCCCCCGTCTTCCCAGCAAGCCCCCGTCGTGAAGACGTCAATACGACGGGGCCTCGGCGCCAAGACGGGGGCTCGGCGGAGTAGATAGGGGAGGAGTCGGGTCGCTAGGCTGGTCGAGTGAAGATCGCTCGGTTCAGCCACAATGACGCAATCCGCTACGGCATCGTCGATGAGCGGGAGCTCGTCGTCCTCGCTGGTGACCCGATGTTCGCCGGATATGAGACCACGGGTGAGCGCGTGCCGCTGGCGGATGCCGCGCTGCTCGCGCCGGTGATCCCGCGCTCCAAGGTCGTCTGTGTCGGCAAGAACTATCACGATCACGCCGCAGAGATGGGGGGAGTGGCACCCGAGGAGCCACTGCTCTTCCTCAAGCCGAACACCTCGGTGATCGGTCCCGGCGACACCATCGTGCGTCCGACACTGTCAGAGCGTACTGAGCATGAAGGCGAGTTGGCCGTCGTCATCGGTCGGATCGCGAAGAACGTCAAGGCGGAGAATGCCCTGGACTACGTCTTCGGATACACGATCGGCAACGATGTCACCGCGCGCGACCTGCAGAAGAAGGACGGTCAGTGGACCAGGGGCAAGGGCTTCGATACTTTCTGCCCGCTCGGGCCGGTCATCGAGACAGAATTCGATGCCAAGGACGCCACGCTCGAGACCCGCGTGAACGGTGAGGTGCGTCAGCACGCTCCTCTGAGCGACATGATTCACTCCGTCCAGGCGATCATCGAGTATGCCTCCGCAGTTTTCACGCTGCTTCCCGGTGACGTGATCCTGACGGGCACTCCGGCTGGAGTCGGCCCCTTCGCTGCCGGAGACACTGTCGAAGTCGAGATCAGCGGTCTCGGCATCCTGCGTAACTCTGTGCGCGACGCACTTCCGGTCGCATGATCGAGGTCGCGGCCGTCAACCAGGCGGCCGTGCAGCGGCGCACGGTGCTCGTGCTATCGCTCGGACAGGTGCTCGGCGGTATTGCGTTCGGGGCCACTGTTTCGCTCGGGGCGCTGCTCGCGGCCGACCTCTCCGGCGACGATGCGCTGTCGGGGTTGGCGACCGCATCTGTGACCCTGGGCGCCGCTCTGTGCGCGATCCCGCTGGCACGGTTGGCTAGCCGCGTCGGACGCCGTCGCGCGTTGACCCTCGGCAATCTGTTCGCGCTGGTGGGCATCGGCGTCGTCATTCTGGCCGCAGCGCTGCGGAACTTTCCGATGCTGCTGGCGGGCATCCTCATGATCGGTGCCGGCAACGCAGGTAATCTGCAGTCCAGGTTCGCCGCGACCGACCTTGCCTCACCTCAGCACCGTGGGCGTGACCTCTCCGTGGTCGTCTGGGCGACCACGGTCGGCGGCGTCTCGGGGCCGCTACTGCTCGGGCCGGGCGAGATCGTCGGTCAGGCGATCGGAATGCCGCCCCAGACCGGTTCCTATCTGTTCTCGCTGGTTGCCCAGGCCGCCGCCTTCCTCCTATACATCGTCGCGCTGCGCCCAGACCCGCTGCTGACCGCGCAACGGATCGCTCGGGATGCCGCCGCATCACTCTCAGGGCCGCTGTCGCAGCTAGACCGGCCGACGGTCGCGCGCTACGCGATCTTCGTGATCGCCGGCTCGCACGTTGTGATGGCCTCGGTGATGGCGATGACGCCGATTCACCTCTCCCATATGGCGCACAGCGCTCATGGCGGCCATGCCTCGAGTACAGATATCTCGGCGTTGGTGGGTGTGACGATCGCGCTGCATGTGGCGGGGATGTACGGGTTGTCGCCGGTATTCGGCATCCTCGCTGACCGACTCGGACGCCTGCGCGTGGTATTGCTCGGACAGGTGCTGCTGGCGGGGGCTCTCGGATTCGCGATCTTCGCGAACGATTCCGCCAGTGGGGTGATGACTGCGCTTGTGCTGCTCGGCCTCGGTTGGAGCGCCGCGACTGTCGCCGGTGCTGCCCTGTTGACCGAGGCGAGCGCCCCGGAACTCCGTACCCGACGTCAGGGCCGCAGCGACTCGCTCATGAGCCTGTGTGCGGCGGCGGGTGCAGTGCTCGCCGGCGTGATCCTGGCAAACTTCCAGTACGCGGGGGTAGGCATCGCGGCATCCGTTCTCTTGATCGTCATGGTGGTACTCGCGCCGCTGGGGCGAACCCCGAAATGAGAGAGTGGGCGGGTAAGGGCGAGGCGTATGCCGCCTCGTATGCCGCGCTGTGTGCTGGCACTCATGACGCTCTTGTCGCCAGGCTCGGACCAGCACGTGAACGTCGACTGCTCGACGTAGGCTCCGGCACTGGAGCTCTGGCAGCGCATCTGTCAGCCGCAGGGTGGAACGTCACCGGGTGTGAACCCGAGGAGACGATGCGCGTGGTGGCCGGACGACAGCATCCGACGCTCGCCCTGGTCGAAGGCGCATTGCCCGCGCTGCCGTTTGCAGACGCTGAATTCGATGCGGTGACGGCGAACTTCGTACTCAACCACGTAGACGATCCCCGAGTGGCTGCACGGGAAATGGCGCGCGTGGCGGCTCCGGACGCAGTGTTGGCGACGACGATCTGGATCGTCTCGCCTTCGTGGTTCTGGTTGTCTGTATGCGAGCGCGCAGGGCTTGCACCCGCCGCGGGCAATCGACTGCCGCCAGAAAGGGACTTTGAGCGAACGGCATCCGGATTCGGGCGGATGCTGTCGGAAGGCGGCTGGCACAGGATCAAGGTCGCAGAGCTCACCTGGAGCTGGCGTGCCACTATTGATCAGCTGTGGGCCTCCGCTGAAGGTGGAGTCGCCTCTGCCGGGGCGTTCTATCAGTCGCTCATCGTCGCCGATCGCGTGCAGTTTCGTCGCGCGTTCGATCAGCTCTGCGCTGAGCACGTTGTCGACGAAGCGGTCGCGCTTGAGCACACGGCTGCAGTGGCAGTCGGTCGACCCGGTTGAACAGACCAGCGGGCATCGTTCACACGCGTAGGATTGAGGAGATATGGCTACTCCTCACGCTCTGACCACAACCGCCAGCGGTGCCGACGTCCGCGTCCGGTTCTGCCCTTCGCCGACCGGCACACCGCACGTCGGCATGGTCCGCACCGCGCTGTACAACTGGGCGTATGCCCGGCACAACGGCGGCAAGATGATCTTCCGCATCGAAGACACCGATGCTTCCCGCGACAGCGAGGAGAGCTTCCGACAGCTCGTTGACGCGCTCACCTGGTTGAAGATCGATTGGGATGAGGGCGTCGAGGTCGGTGGACCGCACGCGCCGTACCGTCAGTCTGAGCGCCACGATATCTACCGTGGCATCATCGAGAAGCTGACAGCCACTGGTGCGCTCTACGAGAGCTACTCGAACGCCGAGGAGATCGACGCCCGCAATGAGGCGAACGGTCGGGCGAAGCAGCTCGGTTATGACAATTTCGATCGGGATCTGACCGACGAGCAAAAGGCCGCCTTCCGTGCAGAGGGCCGTCAGCCGGCCTTGCGTCTTCGCGTGCCGGATGAAGACCTCACATACGTCGACCTGATTCGCGATGAGGTGACGTTCCCGGCTGGTTCCTTCCCCGACTTCGTCGTCGTCAGGCCGAACGGCGTCCCGCTGTACACCTTCGTGAACCCGGTCGACGACGCGCTCATGGGTATCACTCACGTGCTGCGCGGCGAAGACCTGATGCCGTCGACCGCGCGTCAGCTGGCGTTGTACGCCGCATTGATCGACGCGGGCGTCACGACCTTCGTGCCGCGATTCGCGCACATGCCGCTCGTGCTGGGGGAGACCGGCAACAAGAAGCTCTCCAAGCGTGACCCTCAGGCCGATCTGTTCCTGCACCGGGACCGTGGCTTCATTCCCGAGGGTCTGCTGAACTACCTCGCGCTCCTCGGCTGGTCGATCGGTCCAGACCGCGATGTTTTCTCGCTGGAGGAGTTCATCGCCGCGTTCGATATCGAGAACGTGAACCCGAACCCGGCACGCTTCGATCAGAAGAAGGCCGAGTCGATCAACGGCGATCACATCCGGATGCTGGATGTGAAGGACTTCGCGGAGAGGACGATCCCGTATCTTGCCGCTGCGGGACTGTTCGAGGAGCCGACTCATGAGCAGCTCGTGCTCGCATTCCGCGCCGCACCGCTCGTGCAGGAGCGTGTGCAGCTGCTCGGCGATGTGCCTGGCATGCTCGGTTTCCTGTTCGGCGATGAGGTGTCGTATGACGCCGACGCACTCAAGGGGCTGCCGGCGAACGCCGCCGAGGTTCTCGATGCATGTGTGACTGCACTCGAGCCCGTCTCCGAGTTCACCCCGGAGAAGATCCAGGATGCTCTCGCCACGGCGCTCGTCGAGAAGCTAGAGCTCAAGCCGCGCGTCGCCTACGGGCCTCCGCGCGTTGCCATCACTGGTCGCCGCGTGTCTCCGCCGCTCTTCGAATCGATGGAGCTCATTGGCAAGGACGCGACGCTGACGCGTCTGCGGGCGCTTTCTGCCCAACTGGGATCCTGACGGCGCGCCCGGGCGACGTCGCATGCGCGTCACTTTGGCATTATGGCCAAGCTCGGGTAAGCTTAACTCTCGGTGCGAGGCTCACGTTTTGCCCTTGGGGTATGGTGTAATTGGCAACACGGCGGTTTCTGGTACCGTTGTTCTTGGTTCGAGTCCAGGTACCCCAGCCAAAGAAAAACCCCCGCTCACGCGGGGGTTTTCTTTTTTGGATTCAGGCCCGGCCGTGCATTGTCCGGCTGCGGCGGGACGCGGCATCCAGCATCACGGCGATGAGGAGCACCGCACCCGTAATCATGTATCGGAACGATGAATCGAGATTCACATCTCCTGTGCCGCTGCTCTGAGCGGCTGCCGCAAGCTGTCCTGCGGCGAGCATTCCGCCGACTGCGGCCAGTGACGAGCAGAGCATGAAGACGGACATGTAGGTCCAGCCGACGTTGATGCCCGCGCGACGTGCTGCTTCACGATTGCCACCGACGGCGAAAACCGAGCGGCCCCACTTCGTGCGGGTCAGCCCATACTGCATGACGACGACGAGTACGACGAAGAAGACGAACATCCAGCCGATGCCGCGGGCACGGCGAGCGTAGTGAAGGATCACATTCGGGCGGAGTTTGCGGTCATAGGAGCGGACTGTGCAACAACGAAAAAAGGCCCAGCCCCACAAAGTGGGACTGGGCCTTAGAAGCTCTAATTAGAGAGCGTTGATGTTCGTCGCCTGGGGGCCCTTGGGACCCTGCTCCGTGTCGAACTCGACCTTCTGTGCTTCCTCGAGGTTGCGGTGTCCGCTACCCTGAATCGCGCTGAAGTGCGCGAAGACATCGGCAGATCCGTCATCGGGAGCGATGAAGCCGTAGCCCTTGTCGGAGTTGAACCATTTGACAGTACCAGTGGCCATGCTGTGTTTCCTTTGTGTTGTTGGGCCGAGCTTCGACCCGTAATGCCTCGACGATATTCGGCTCGGCAGCTTATGGGGCTCTCAGGGTAACGGCGAAAACTCGCGGCGTTACGCGGCTGGGAGCGTGAGGTAGGTGAAGGAAAATGATCGAGTGGCCACCATGCATGTTACGCATTCGGGCCGATGAACAGCCGGAGATTCCGAAGGTCATCGTGAATGTTATCGCCCCAGCTTAGCCCATTCTTGTGCGATCTTGCTGACAGTTACCGTGTTGACACATGAAAAGATGGAGCAATGAGCTCTGCCAACCTGACCAGGCAGGAGACGGCCGCGCGTTCTGCGGGCGTCACCGTGCACACCATTCGCGTCGAGCTTGACCTTTTTGATGCGCAGAATCAGGAGCATCCGGGCTTCGGCGTCACCACGACACTGGTGTTCGATGCCACCGCATCTGAGACGTGGATCGACTTCATCGGCGAGTCCGTGAATAGAGTCACGATCAATGGAGCCGAACAACCCGTCGCCTACGACGGCGCCCGGATCGCAGTGACCGGACTCGCGGCCTCCAACACCGTCGTGGTCGAGGGGGTCGGGCTCTACAGTCGATCCGGCGAGGGTCTGCACCGATTCGTTGACCCTGTCGACGGTGAGACCTACCTCTATACCCAGTACGAGCCGGCGGACTCGCGGCGAGTCATGGCGTGCTTCGAGCAGCCCGATATGAAGGCAGCGTTCACATTCATCGTGCGTGCGCCCCTCGGCTGGCACGTGCTGTCGAACCAGAGCGCGGTGTCGGTAGACGAGCACGACGGCGCCCAGACGGTCGAGTTTGCGCCGACGCTGCCGCTGTCCAGCTACATCACCTCAGTGGCGGCAGGGCCCTATCACCGAGTGGATGCCACGTGGACCCGGGGTGAGCAGAGCGTCGCACTCGGCGTGCTGTGCCGTCCCTCACTGGCTAGGTTCCTCGAAGCAGACGAGATCATCGAGGTCACGCGTCAGGGGCTGGACTTCTTCACCGACTCGTTCGATTTCCCCTACCCATGGGGCAAGTACGACCAAATCTTCGTGCCGGAGTACAACTTGGGCGCGATGGAGAACCCCGGCCTGGTGACTTTCACTGAGGCATACCTGTCGCGCGGTGCAGCGACCGACGCGCAGCGTGGAGGCCGCGCCAACACGATCCTGCATGAGATGGCTCATATGTGGTTCGGAGACCTCGTCACCATGCGCTGGTGGGACGATCTCTGGCTCAAGGAGTCCTTCGCCGACTACATGGGCGCCCACGCCTCGGTGGCTGCCACCCGCTTCACTGACGCCTGGGTGCGCTTCGCCGCGAACCGTAAGGCATGGGCGTATCAGCAGGATCAGTTGCCGACGACGCATCCGATCGTTGCCGACATCACAGACCTGGAAGCTGCGAAGTTGAACTTCGACGGCATCACCTACGCAAAGGGTGCGTCGGTGCTCAAGCAGCTGGTCGCCTTCGTCGGCGAGGAGCAGTTCTTCGAGGGTGCACAGCGCTACTTCGCAGCGCACGCCTACGGCAACACCACGCTGGATGACCTACTGGTGCAGCTCGAGGAGGCCTCTGGCAGAGACCTGCGCGCGTGGTCGACGGCCTGGTTGGAGACGAGCGGTGTGTCAGCCCTCTCGCTCGAGGAAAGTGCGGACGGCGAGCGGATGCTGGTGCAGACCGACCCGCGCCCGCACCGCCTGCGCGTTGGACTGTACAACCTCACGGACGGGTGCTTGTCGCTGCGTGAAAAGGTTGATCTGGACATTGCCGACGAGCGCACACCGGTGGCTTTCGAGGAGGCCGACTTGGTGCTGATCAACGATGACGATCTGACCTACGCCAAGGCACGCATCGACGAGCGCTCGTTGGCGTCCGTGGAGAAGGCCCTGTCGACGCTCGAGCCCTTGCCGCGCGCGCTGGTGTGGTCGTCGCTGTGGAACTCCACACGTGACGGCGAGCTGGCTGCCGCGCGCTATCTGGCGATCGTGGGCGCGCACGCGCCTGCAGAAGAGAACATCGGCCTTCTGAGTGGGGTGCTAGCGAATGCCGCCTACGCGGTGGGTCATTTCGTCTCGGATGCAGCGCGGACCGCGGAGCGCACCGCATGGCTGGAGACGACCTGGACGGCTCTCAATGCGGCAGATGCCGGAAGCGACGCGCAGCTGTCCTGGGCGCGTGCCTTCGCCGCAGCGTCCGCCTACGACGACGCACGCGCCGAGCATGTGCGGGCGATCCTTGACGGCGATGCGCCGGAGGGCCTGACCGTCGACCCCGATCTGCGCTGGGCGCTGCTCACCGCGCTCCGTACGACCGAGCACGCGACGGGCGACGACGTATCCGACGAGCTCGAGCGCGACGGTACGGCGAGCGGACGAACGGCGTCGCTTACTGCGCTGTGGTCGAAGCCGAGCATCGCCAATCGAACTGTCGCCTGGCACGCCGCGTGGGAAGATCTGTCGCTCAGCAACGATCACCTCAGCGCCACGATCAACGGTGTCCGTGCTGGCGGGCGCCGTGATCTGATCGCCGATCTCGACGAAGGGTACTTCGAGCGGATTCTCGGCGCTTGGCAGGACCGCAGCATTGAGCTCGCTCGCAGGCTCGTGATCGGGCTGTTCCCGGCATCCGATGATCTCCAACAGGTCGACGCATGGCTCGCCGCCAACCGGAGCGCGCCGGCGGCACTGCGGCGCCTTGTGATCGAGCAGCGTGATCACCTGGCGCGCGACCTGCGGGTGCGTGCGGGGCAGTCTCAGCTCGGCGAGGGCTGAGCCGCCGGCTCGACTGCCATTCCCATGACTGTGCGCACGATCCACGGGTGCGCACGGTCATCCGCGATGTGGGTCATTCCGAGATGCTCAGCCACTCGTCGGGAAGCGACGTTTTCGGGATGGATGATCGCAGTGAGCAGCGTGGGGGCGTATTCGCGTCGCACCAGCTCGAGGCACTCGCGCGCCGCTTCGGTGGCATAGCCGTTTCCCTGAACGTCGCGTCGCACGTGGTAACCCACCTCGCGCACCGGCGTGTCGTTGTACGACTGCCAGGTGATGCCGCAGTCGCCGACGAACTCGCCAGTGAGAGTTTCGATCAGCCAAAGGCCGTGACCGTCCGAGGCATAGCGGCCCTGCATCCGACTGATCCATTCGGCGCTCTCCGCACGCGTCTTAGGCGCGGGGTAGAAGGCCATCGTTTCCGGATCGCCGAGCATCCGCGCCATGTCGTCGAGATCGGTGTCGACCATCTCTCTGAACCGCAGTCGTTCGGTGGGACCTGGCAGTAGGCGTCGGGTCACAGGTCGATGGTGTCGCCGGGATCGAGCTCGAAGAACTCCCCGCCGTTCTGTTCGGTCGCCCACTTCAGTCGGGCGCGGTGCATGTTGCGTCCGATCACCGAGAGCGTCATATCGTGCACGCCGAAGGCGCGGCGAGGCTTCACCGCGAGTACGAAGTCCATGGCCTCGCCGATCTTCAGCCACGGAGCGCCCAGGGGAGCGGCCAGCGTATCGACGTCGACTCCCTCCGGTGCCGCGTAGGAATCTCCGGGGTAGTACAACTCGTCGTTGATCAGTACACCCACGTTCTGCACTGCGGGTAACGATGAGTGGATGATGGCGTGCTCACCGCCGAAGAAACGCAGGGTGAATCGCCCGGCGGTGACGGTATCGCCGGGGGAGACGACGCTGATCTCGTAGTCAGTGGCCGCTGCTGCGACGCCGGCCGGCGCGTAGATCGGGATTCCGGGGGCAGCGCGGAGGATGCGTTCGAGATGCTCCGGGGTCCAGTGGTCTGGGTGCTCGTGAGTGATGACAAGGCCCACTACGTTCGAGAGCTCATCGAGCGGCGTGGTGAATGACCCGGGATCGATGATCAGTGCGTCTCCGCTCTCATCGATTCGGAGGGCGGCATGTTCGTGCTTCGTTACGCGCATAGTGAGAGTCAACTCCTTCGAGAGCTGTCCGGCAAACCTGCTTCTCGGATGACGCGCCCGGGATCCGACTTCTGACCGCCTCGATTTGGCGGAGCAGAAAACCTCGTGGCATACTTGAACAGTTGTCGCGGGACGGAAACGTTCCGCAAGCCTGGCCCCATCGTATAGCGGCCTAGTACGCTGCCCTCTCACGGCGGTAACACGGGTTCGAATCCCGTTGGGGTCACAACACTGAAAAGCCCTCGATTTCTGAACTCTCAGAAATCGAGGGCTTCTTCGTTTCTCAGCGCGACCAGCGCCGCGTCCGTTATCGGCGGCTTATCGGCCAAAACGGGGCACCCGCCGCGATCGGCACATTTTGGATCGAGCGAGGCCTCCGAGCCAGAGCGTTAACTCATGCGTCCGACGACCTCAACCATGCGCTGCACAACGATACCCGGAGCAGGCTATTTACACCGGAATAGCGCCACCGAACAGTACAGAATGCAGGCATCTGACCCACCATCGAGGACGAGGCAATCGATACAGCGCAGAACGCACAATGGCAGAGCGCCTGTCGCCCGGTTCCCTCGAATGGTGGATGATCGCGATCGGTGCAGGTGGATGAGCCTGCACGTCCAACAATTCGCTTTTCACCTTTTTTGAGGCGGGAATAGCCAATCAGTGCAGCGACCACCGAGATTAGATTCGAACGGAACCGAATCGCACCACACCGAGATGCGATGTCCCGCTTAGCGGCTTCGGGGGAACGGTACTCACGCAATCACAAGGACGAGGAAGTCACATGAAGATTATGAGGAAAGCGGCTGTGGCCGCTCTGGCGGTTTCTCTTGCTGTCGCCATGACCGGCTGCCAGGCGGGGGCCGATGAAGGGAAGACCACTCTGAGTTGGTTCTCCTGGGACTCGGAATCCGAGGTTGTTGGCGTGATCGAGGAGTTTGAACGACAGAACCCCGATATTGTGATCGATTTCTCACACGCGCCGCCAGCCGTTGAATACAACGACACCCTGCAGAAGCGCCTCCTCGGCGGAACGGCAGCTGATGTTTTCATGATCAACGGTGAGAACCGGGGCGACCTCATCGCGGGCCAGTTCGTTCTGGACCTCACCGACCAACCGTTCATGGACCTCCAAGCACAGCGAGACAATGGCTACAGCGCCGAGGGACACGATTTCGGGCTCACGACGTTCTCCTGGGGTGCCGGTCTCGTCTATAACGTGGAGATGCTGGAGTCGGTCGGCATGACTACTCCGCCGCAGACATGGGACGAGTTCATCGCGCTGTGTGACAGCTTGAAGGCCGCCGGGTACACGCCGTTCTACGAATCGCTCCCCGGTTCAGTTTCCTACTTCCTGGCAGCGATGATCGGGCAGGACTTCTCCCAGAAGGGCGGCGACGTGGATGCTCGGATCTTCGACGGTACGAGCACTTTTGAGGAAGAACTGACCGATGTCTTCACGCTGTACAGTGACTTCTACGCGGCTGGTCTCGGCTCTCAGGCCAACGTTGGACTGAGCCAACAGGAGGCGTTGACGGCATTCGCTACCGGACAGGTGGCTATGATCCCCACAGGACCGTGGGATGTCGCGACCATCGAGGAGGCCGCGCCCGACATGGCCTTTGACATGATGGGAACGCCTGGCGTAGTCGAAACTCAGGCGTTCTTTGCTGGTTCGTCGGGTGCGTCATACGCGATCAATGCCAAGACGAAGAATCTCGAAGCTGCCGAGACCTTCCTCACCTTCTTGTCCAGCGCCAAGGGCGCGGAACTGTACAACGAGGGCGCGGGCGAGATCACCACGACAACAAACTTCGAGGCAGTTGTCGACCCCAGGGTTGAGCCGCTTGCAGAGGCACTGCGTGAAAGTAACGTCTACTGGCCGGTCATCGGGTGGAAGAGATTTCAGGGCGAGCTGAATACCGTGTTCATGGCCGTGACGCAGGAGCTTGCAATGGGTAAGATCACTCCCGCCGAGGCGGCGAAGGCACTCGACGAAAAGCTGACAACGCTCGACGCTGAGTAATTGCGCTCATAGGGTGACTCTGCAGTGTGTGGGTGGAGCGATCCTCCCCACACACTGTGGATCACCATTCTGGCCATGGAAAGGTCACAGAGTAATGCTGAAAGATTTCGGCCGCACGCGAACACATATCGTCACACCGCGGAACACCCAATGGCGAAGCATCGCCGCCAACCAATCGTTCCTCATTCCAATCACGATTGTGCTAATCGGCCTTGTACTGTTGCCGCTCGCGCAGACCTTTTATTACAGTCTGACAAACTTCAACGGGTACTCAACAGAGATGGACTTCGTCGGTTTCAGGAACTATCTGCGACTCTTCTCTGACCCCGCGATGACCTCATCGCTGTGGTTCACCGCCCTATACACGATCGGGTGCGTTGTCATTGTAACGGCGCTGGCTGTCCCCACCGCGGTTATCCTCAACAACAACTTCGTCGGCCGAAACTTCGTTCGTTCGGTCTTCTTCTTCCCTTCGATTCTCAGCATTGCCATCCTCGGTCTGGTGTGGGGATTCCTTTTGTCTCCACTGGCATCCGGTTTGATCAATAACATCCTGGGCACGATTCTCGACATCACGCCGATCCCATGGCTATCCGAGACCGCGCTTGCTCAAGCTTCGGTTATCTTCGTTGGAGTGTGGGTGCAAACGGGATGGCACGCCATCTTGTATCTGGCATATCTTCAGTCGATTCCTACCGACTACTACGAAGCGGCCACACTTGACGGGGCAACTCCGATCCAACAGTTCTTTAGCATCACCGTTCCGCTGCTGGTGCCCGCGATCTCGATAAGCTCACTGTTGCTCGTGACGGCGGGGCTCAAGGTGTACGACCTTCCATACACCCTCACGAACGGCGGACCCGGATACTCGACGTTCACCGTCACCCAAGCGATCATCCAAAACGGAATCAGCCAAGGGAAGGTCGGCCAGGCCTCCGCGCTCTCGATCGTATTCATGCTCGCTGTCGTACTCGTGGTTGCGGGCCAACTCTTCTTCTCGCGGCGTTTGGAAGGTCGTCTCAAGTGAAAAAGTCGCAGCGTCTGCGCTCAGCCGTCCTGAGCATCGTCATGATTCCTATTGCATGCGTCGTAGGGATCCCGTACTACTACATCTTGATCAACACGTTCAAGACCCAGCAGGAGACGGCTGCATCGCCCTTGGGCCTGCCGTCAGGGTTGAATTTCGAAAACTACCGCACGGCATTCGAAACGGTACCGATCGCCCAGAGCTTCGCGAATACGGTCTATGTCACCCTCTTCTCAATCCTTCTCATGCTAATCGTCGGTTCGATGGCAGCATTTGCCCTCGTCATGCGCAAGTCTCGGTTTAACAAGCTTTTCGGATTCCTCCTACTCATCGCATTCACCGTTCCATTCCAAACGATACTCATCCCGATCTATCTCTCCATTGCCAAACTGGGGCTGGTTGACTCGCTCAACGGTCTCATCGTGGTATATAGCGGAGGATCGATCTTCTGCTACTTCCTTATTCAGGGATACATGAGAACGGTGCCGCACGAGATTATCGAGGCTGCCAGGATTGATGGTGCCGGAACATTCGCTATCTTCTGGCGAATCATGCTCCCGTTGATCAGGCCGATCCTCGTTACGGTGGCGGTATTCCAGGTGATGTGGGTGTGGAATGATTTCCTCACACCCCAGGTCTTTTTGACTTCGTCAAAGAACAACACTCTCGTGCTCGAGGTATATTCGGCGGTGGGAGAGTTCTCCGTCAACTGGCCGCTGTTTCTGACGATCAGTGCAATTGCCCTTATCCCGATGGTCATCTTCTTCGTATTTATGCAGAAGCACATCATCAGCGGTCTGGTCAGCGGGGCGGTTAAAGCATAGCCGCGAAGGGCTCCAACGCTGGAAGGCTAGGCTCATCCTTAGCGGAAGCAGATGATCCGGAGGTTTCCTTGTTGGAGAGGGTACGTAACGACGAGCGGCGTAAGGCCCTCTTCCGGAGCCTTGACGAGCATTCGCACTTCAACCAGCTCTTCGACCATTTGCCAGGCGTGCACTTCTTCGCCAAGGATGTTGATGGGCGGATCCTGTTCGCCAACCGAGGCCTTCTGAACCTGTACGGATACGAGTCAGAAGCTCAGTTCATTGGCCGCACCGACTTTGACATTCTTCCGGTGCGGTTGGCCGAGAAGTTCAGACTCGATGATTTACGCGTGATGGAAACAGACCGTCCGCTGCTGGGTATCGTTGAACTTTTCTTGAACCCCCAGGGGATTCCCGATTGGTACATCACCGACAAGCTTCCACTGCGTTCGAGCAAGGGGGAGGTGCTTGGAGTCATGGGAACGATCCGCGTTCACCGCGAATCAAAGGGTCAGCAGAAGGCGGTTCTGGATGTTGACACGGCCGTCGCTCATCTTCGGGACACCTTCATGGAGAACGAGCCGATGTCGAGTCTTGCTGAACGTTGTGGGCTGTCCACGAGGCAATTCGAGATCAAGTTCAAAGCGGTGTACAACACGTCTCCGAGCCAGTTTCGCATTAGATTGAGAGTGATGCGGGCCTGCGAACTTCTTCGTGAGACGCATCTCAGCGTCGCGGACGTCGCCATCGGGAGTGGCTTCTATGACCAGAGTGCTCTTGCCCATCATTTCAAGACCATCATGGGCTACACGCCGCTTCAGTACCGTAAACGGTACAGCTGATCCCGCGTCAGAAATTCACGTTCTCAGTATTGATGGCGATCGCGCCGAAGTAGCCACTGCACCGCGTTCTCGAGTAACTGGCGATGGCCAGGAGAATCGAACGAACGCCGGTCGTGTCCGAGCGCGTCGTAGACAACGCGCGCGCCCGCATTCTCACGGGCCCAGATGAGCGGGTGCGTCGATCCTTCGTAGTCGTGGGAGGCGAGCGCAACGACATCCTCCGCCACACGAAGGTATGTGTAGAACTCGTCATCCACACTGAAATCGGCTATCCCGGCGACCAATGCATGCTCTCCCCCGTGGATCAGTACGGTCCCCGGGCCATACTCCGGGTGCATCGTGGTGCCGGGAATCCACCTAGCGCCGACGAGCTTCTCCCAGTCTTCGTTCTCGGCGAAGCTCGCGGCTGCAGCGTGCATCACCAGCATTGCGCCACCCTTCGACAGAAAACGAGCGACACCGGCCTGCACATCGGCTACTGAAATGTCGTTATGGCCCGGGACCGGTGATTCGCCGAAGTTCACGACGAGGAGATCGACATCCGGGGCTACGTTAGCGAGCACACTATGCACCTCTTCGGTGATTTTGACGTCGAGGCCGAGGGTCTTCATTATTCCTGACAGGCGTTGTGTGGTCTCGGCGAACGGGTGCCACGGGTCGGCATAAGCTCCCGCACCCGAGACGATCAGTGCTCGTGCCCGATCCGTCTCGTTGGCTCCTACAGTGTCCTTGTGCTGGCGCATTCTTGATCCTTCAGAAGGCTGGGTCCGGGAAGATGGAGCGCCCATCACCATGGTGCGTCAAGCTCCTTGCGCAGCTCGGGAGGAAGTACGATCCGGCTCCCTCGCAGAGCGATGTCCAATTGGTCTACCGTGCTGGCACCGATTATTGGCAGAACTCGAGGTGTGCCACCGGACAGCCACGAAGTGACCAGTTGGGTGCGGCTTATCCCGAGACGTTGCGCGACATCGCTGAGCACGCTGAGGCGGCGCGTCGTTCCGGGGTGCTCGAATGCATCGGAGATTGCGCGGTCTGCTCGGTCGTAAGCGCCGGAGAGTAGCGGCGAATACGCCCACAGCACTATCTCGGGATTATCGTCGACATAGTCAAGCACGTCATCGGTAACCCACCCGAAACGGTGGTCGTGGTCGTGGTCGCGCACGAACGGTCGCGGTTGCAAGTAGCTGTATCGAAGCTGAAGCGCTGTCGGAGGCAGCTTTTCGGCGGCAAGTGCCAGTCCTCGCGCCCGCTCAACACGCCAGAGAGCCGTGTTCGAATAGCCCCAGCCGAGCGCTTTGCCGTTGGTAACTAATCCGCTGAACGCGGCCACCGTTTCCGGCTGATCAGCGAGACGGTCATCGCGATGAGCCCAGAAGAGGTCGACGTGGTCGGTACCCAGGCGCCGCAAGCTTTGGGCCAGCCCGTCGGCAATAGTTGCCGCACTTAATCCTTCGGTTGTGAACGGCTCGCCAGGCGAGGTGATTGGTTCGCACCCAACTTTTGTCGCAATCTTCACCCGCTCCCGCATCCCAGGGCGTTCGGCCAACCAGCGGCCCAGAGTCGATTCGCTCTGCCCACCATGACCGTGCGCCTCGTTCCAATAGGAGTAGCAGTTGGCGGTATCGATCCAGCTGCCACCTTCATCGACGTAGCGGTCAAGAATTCTGAAGGCGGTCGCCTCGTTGACTGATGTTCCATAGTTCATTGCTCCGAGCACGATAGGTGGCGTCGTCGGTGTCATCGAGCGTTCCAATCTTCCAAGTCGACGGTTCGAAAGGCGATTCGTCGTGTTCCCAAACTACGCGTTGAGGTCACATGCCGGATTGGTTGTTAGCGGTGTAAATCAGGCGAATCACGGTCTCGAACAAGACGCATTTCACCTTTTTTACGGTGACTTCAGCCAAGCTCTGGCGAGGGCCTGCTACTAGCTTCAGAGATGGCGCGAGAACAGCTGGCGCGAAATGAAGAATGGAGCTGGAATGGTGTCGGGGAAGAAACTGCGAGTAGGAATTGTCGGCCTCGAATTTGGTGCCGAGTTTATTCCGATCTACCAACAGCACCCGAATGCCGAAATGTACGCGATCTGCCAGCGCACGCAATCCAAACTCGACGAGGTCGGCGACAAGTTCGGGGTCGAGACTCGCTACACCACTTACCAAGACATGCTTGATGACAAGCTCGTCGACGTTGTGCACGTTAATACTCCGCTGCAGAATCACGCCGATCACGTCGTCGCTGCCCTTCGGGCCGGCAAGCACGTGGGCTGTACCATCCCGATGGCTACGAGCGTCGAAGACTGCAAGCGAATCGTTGACGCGCAGCAGGAAACTGGCCTCACCTACATGATGATGGAGACGGTCGTGTATAGCCGTGAGTTCCTCTTCGTCAAGGAACTCTATGAAGCTGGTGAGCTTGGAAAGCTGCAGTTCGTCCGTTCCTCGCACCACCAAGACATGACCGGATGGCCGGAATACTGGGACGGCATGCCACCGATGTACAACGCAACGCACGCGATTTCGCCGGCGTTGGCAATCGGCAACAATCAGGCAGCGGCTGTGCAATGCCTCGGGTCGGGAACGGTATTTGAGCGGATGCGTGAGCGCTACGATTCGCCGTTCTCTGTGGAGAGTACGCACATTACGTTCAAAGATAGCGACGTTGGTGCCGAAGTGACCCGAAATCTATGGGCCATGGCTAGAGAGTATCGCGAGAGCTTCGATGTGTACGGTGCCACTCGATCGTTTGAGTGGACGCAGATCGCGGACGAGAACCACGTCATCCATACAGGTGAGACCCCTGTGCGCGTTGACGTGCCGGACTACGCGCACCTGCTGCCCGAGGAAATCCGATCTTTCACCACGGCGGGCGTTTACACGGCCGAAGGAGAGGAAACTCACCGTTCATTCGTGCAGGGTGGTGGTCATGGTGGTTCTCATCCTCACCTGGTGCACCAACTGCTGATGTCGATCCTGGGTGAACGCGAGGCATACCCGAACGCACGCCAGGCCGCCAACATCACGTGTGCAGGTATTCTGTCCCACGAGTCGGCTCTTCAGGGGGGCGTGCGCATTGAGCTCCCCGAGTGGACTTTCGAGCCTGACTCGAACCCCATCGTGATCCCGCTCGATGAAAGCATTGAGCCGCAGTGGGCGAACGCACCGCTACCCAATTCAACGGGAGGATTCCATGTTGACTGACCTTCCAGTGGGTATTAGTACCTTCGTGCTCGCCTCTCCGTTTGACGAGAAGCACTTCGCTCTTTTCAGCGATGTCAAGGCGATGGGCTACGACCTTGTCGAGGTGTGCATCTCGGACTTTGATCTCTCAGCCGACGCACTCGCTGCTGCCGCGACTGATGCGGGGCTTTCGCTGTCGATCAGTGCCGTCTTCGGAGAGGGAAGGGACCTCTCCCACTCTGATCCGGACCAGCGCGCGGCAGGCGTCACTCATCTGCTCGATGCGGTGAGATTTGCCGCGGAGGTGGGCGCTCGCATCGTCTCTGGGCCTCTGTATGGGAGGCCGGGGCGGAGCCCCGCGCGCTCGGAGAACAAACGAGTCTTGCAACGGGAGTGGGCTGCTGAAGGAATCCGCGTCGCTGCCGATGTGGCTCGAAATTCCGGTGTCGTACTCGCGATTGAAGCTCTGAACCGGTTCGAGACTGATCTGGTCAATACTGTGGCTCAGGCGCTTGAGCTCTGTGACTTGGTGGATCGCGACAACGTTGGACTGACTCTCGATACGTTCCATATGAATATTGAAGAGAAGAATCTTGGGGACGCCATCCGCGTGGCAGGAGACCGGATCTTCAGTTTCCAGGCATCGGAGAGCGACCGGGGAACGCCAGGAACCGGTCTCGTTGATTGGTCGGATGCCTTTGCTGCACTGGTCGAGATCAACTACCACGGGCCTATCGTCGTCGAGTCGTTTCGGTCGGATGAGCCTGAAACGGCTCGTGCAGTCGCCATCTGGCGTCCGGTGGCCGAGTCGATGGACAGTCTTGCCCGCGAGTCGGTGCGGTTTGTGCGCCAATCGTTAACGCATTAGTACTCGGTCGGCACGAATACTCACACCGCCGCGCAGGGGGCCGCGCTTGTCGCCGAACTCGCTCCGTCCGGCGCAGCGGCTGCCGTCCTCACGGCATCCTCTGGCGGTAAAGTGATGGTCGAAGCTCGCGCCGTCCTCGATTCTCTCGTCACACGTCTGCGCGCGTGTAGCGAGTGTCGGTGAAATCGAGGGCTTCTTCGTTTCTCAGCGCGACCAGCGCCGCGTCCGGCATGCTTGATACATGGATCTGGAGATTTCACCCGCCCTCACGATTCCGGCGTCGGAACTCGAGTGGCGATTCTCCCGGTCGTCCGGCCCCGGCGGTCAACATGTCAACACCTCAGACAGTCGCGCCGAGCTGCGCTGGAGCGTTACGGATTCAGTCGTGCTCTCTGACGACCAGCGGATGCTGCTGCTCAGCCGGCTCGGGAGACGCCTGATATCCGGGGCGATCGCCGTGACGGCATCCGAGCAACGCTCTCAGTTGCGCAATCGCGAGATCGCTCTGGACAAGCTCGCCGAGCTCGTCAGGGCGGGGCTCGCTCCGGCGCCTGCCCGCCGTCGTGCGACGAAGCCGACCAAGGGCTCGGATCGGCGTCGCTTGGCAGCCAAAGAACAGCGTTCGGCCACGAAGCGGCAACGGCAGCGCCCGAACGCTGAGTGATACAGCCCGCGGGGCGGACAGGCTCAGGTGGTCTCGCGCGGAACGACCCGGCACGACAGTGACTCGATGCCGGAACGGGAATCGCCGTTGATCGCTTCGAACAGGCGACGGGCGGCGAGGGCACCGAGGGCTTCAAGATTCATATCGACGCTGGTCAGGTGCGGTCGTGCCCCGGTCGTGAATACCTCCCAGTTGTCGTACCCCATGACGGAGACCCGTTCGGGTACTGCCCAACCGGCCTCACGCAGGGTATCGAGAACACCGCGCGCGATCTGATCGTTGCCGCACAGAATTCCGTCGATATCGGGGTGGTGCTCGATCAGTTGTGCCGCGGCATTACGACCCCATTGCTCGGTCCAGGAGCCGAACTGCGCGTGCCCGATCAGCGACAGGCCATGCTTGTGCAGGGCTGACTCGATCCCGCTGACGCGATCGTGCGATGCCGCGTAGCCATGCTCCCCGGTGATGTGCGCGATCCGGCGGCGACCACGGGCGACGAGGAAGTCCACGGAATCGGCGCCTCCCTGCACATTGTCCGGGACGAGCGAGAGGTCATTGCTGTCAGTGGAGGGGGCGTAGGCATATACAACCGGAACAGGCAGATCGCCTCCCAGCGATGGGCGGGGGTCTGTGCGCGGGCCAACCACGATCAGGCCATCGACTCTGCGGCTCAGCAGTGCGTCCAGGTGGTGCTGCTCGCGGATAGCATCGCCTCGGGCATCGCAGAGGAAGACCGAGGTCTTGCCCTTGCCGAACGCATCTTCGGCGCCCATCAGGATCGGCAGCGAGAAACGTCCGTCGAGGTCTCCGGTGATGAGGCCAACGGTTCCGGTCTGGCCAGCGAGCAAACCGCGAGCAAGCGCGTTTGGAGTGAACGAAATCTTCTCGGCAGCGACGAGCACGCGTGCTCTGGTGTCGGGATGTACCTGATCGCGGCCATTCAGTGCCTTCGAGGCAGTGGCGACCGAGACTCCGGCAAGGGCTGCGACATCGCGGAGGGTGGCGCGGGGTGCTCGTTTGTCACCAGGACTCACTACGCCACTCCTTCGTTTCGGTGTAGTCGACAATACACGGATTGACCAGAATAGAAGACGGTGATATGTTCGCCGAAAACCTTTTCGGTAAGTTTCGTGAAGGTTGCTCTCTTGAGTACTCATCGATCAATGACGATTCCAGACAAGGAAGTCACATGCCAGTGAAATTCCCGCGCATCAGCGGTGTCCGCTCACGATCCGTCGCTACCGGAGCGATCGCCGTCTCGGCAATGCTCGTGCTCGCCGGCTGCACGCCGAGCGCATCGGGCGGAGCATCCGGAGATGGCGAAACCATCACCGTTTGGCACTACTTCAGCGATGAGAACCAGGTCAAGGTTCTCACCGATTACAAAGAACTCTTCGAGTCGAGCAACGACACGGTCACCGTGGAGAACGTCTTCGTTCCTTACGATCAGCTGAACTCGAAGTTGATCACCTCCGTCGGTTCGCAGACCGGCCCTGACGTCGTCGTGTTCAACGGTGCCGACGCCTCGACGCTGGCACTTGCCGGTGCGCTCGCGCCGATGACCGAGCAGTGGGATTCCTTCTCCGACAAGGCCGAGTTCCCCGAGTCGGTCGTGCATTCTCTTGAGGATGACGTGTACGCCGTTCAGGGCTACGTCAACCTGCTCGGGCTCTGGTACAACCAGGACGTCCTCGACGAGCTCGGCGTGACGCCGCCGACGACCTTGGATGAGCTCAACGCAGCCCTCACTACCGCGACCGCTGCTGGCAAGGGCGGGATCACGCTGTCCGGGCTTCCGCAGTCGCAGGGTGAATGGCAGGCCTACCCGTGGTTGTCGAGCTTCGGCTTCAGCTATGACGATCCGCAGGCAGCTCCTTTGGAAGAGGCCTTCACGATGGTGCAGTCCTGGACCGAATCCGGCGCGCTCACCCGTGAGTCTGTGACGTGGGACCAGACGGTCCCGTTCCAGACCTGGGCAGCAGGAGATATCGCCTTCGCGCAGAACGGCAACTGGCAGCTGGGAACGGCCCGCAGCGATGCGGACTTCGAGTTCGGCGTCGTCCCGCTCCCGGTCGGTTCCGACGGCCAGGTGTACCTCGGCGGCGAAGGCGAAGCGATCGGTGCGTTCAGCAAAAACCCCGACCTGGCATGGAAGTACCTCGAGGAGACGTACTTCAGTGCAGAGGGCCAGGCCATCGCGCTGGACGGTGTCGGCAGCATTCCGGCACGTCTGGATGCGGCATCCGCACCCGAGGTGACCGAAGACCCGATCCTTGCAGCCTTCGCGCAGTCGCTCGAGAAGAACGGCGCGAACTACCCGGCACCCGCCGTTCCCGCAGAGGCCGTGGCCGACCAGCAACTCGTCGTCGGACAAATCTGGAGCGCCGTCATCGGTGGCCAGCTGACTCCAGCAGAAGCGGCGAAGAAGCTCGTTGCCGATCTCGAGCCACTGCTCGCCAAGTAATCCAGTAGTCCAACGAGAACGAGGCAGGAAGCCCATGTCAGCACAACTGACGGCCGCAGAGCCGTCCGCGCGCACTACGGCGTCGCGGAGTCGGCCACCCCGATCCGCATGGCACCGCAGCGCGGCGCGCCGGAAGAAGCTCGGCTTCGCCGTACCGGCAGGGGTCTTCCTCCTCGTTTTCTCGTTCTTCCCTCTCGCCCAGCTGGGGCGTATGAGTCTCAGCGATGTGAACTCACGTACCCTCAACCAGCCATGGAAGTTCGTCGGCACCGACAACTTCGCAGGAAGTGCTGCACAGGGCTCGCTCCTGCCAGCGCTCGGCAACACGGTCGTGTTCGTCCTCATCGTCACGCTGATCGGATTGATCGGCGGTCTTGCCGCGGCAATCCTGCTGAGCACGAGCACCTGGCTGAGCGCCTTCGTGCTCGGACTGATGGTCTTCATCTGGGCACTGCCACCGGTTGTCAACGGCAGCGTCTGGAAGTTCCTTTTGGGGGATGCGGGCCTCATCAACTCGGTCATCACCGGGATCGGGCTGTCCGCCGATGCGGTTCCGTTCCTGTACGACGAGCGATTCGCCTTGCTCTCGGTCGCGATCGTGAACTCCTGGGCTGTCGTGCCCTTCAACGCTCTCGTGTACCGCGCGAGCATCCTCGGCATCTCCGCTGAGACGTTCGAGGCCGCACGAATCGATGGCGCGAACCGCTGGCAGGAGATCTGGCACATGATCGTCCCCGCGGTGAAGCCAGCAACGCTCGTGCTTACGGTGCTCACGATCGTGTACGCATTCCGTTCCTTCGACTTCATCTTCGTGATGACGTATGGGGGACCGGGAATCTCGACCAACACCCTGCCGTTCCTGAGCTACCTGCAGGCGTTCGTCCGGTTTGACTTCGGAATGGGAGCGGCCACCGCCGTCATCTCTGTCCTGCTCGTCCTTGTCCTCGCCGTCATCTATGCACGCAACGTTCGCAAAGAGGAGGCCAGCTCGTGAGCACTCTGACACCCACCGTGCTGCTCGTTACCGGGGGCAAGACTCCGCGTCGGCCTCGCCGCAAGTTCGAGCCCGTCGCAGGTCCCCTGCGAATCGTGTTGCTGCTGATCTACGCGGTGCCGATCCTCTTCATCGTGCTGACCTCGTTGAAGAGCTCGAGCGATGTGATCTCTTCGCAGTCATCGTTCCTCTTCACCCCGACCTTGGATGCGTACACCTCGGTGTTGCAGAACCAGGGCCTGTTCGTGGCAATGCAGCAATCAATCGTGATTGCTGCCGGAACCACCGCACTCACCCTGCTGATCGCGATTCCGGCCGGCTACGGGCTTGCCCGCGTTGATTCGCGAATCACGACCATCGGTCTCGGACTTCTGATCGTGCTGCAGATGGTGCCACAGACAGCTAACGTCATCCCGCTCTACCAGATCTTCGGTTCTTGGGGCCTGCTGGATCAAAACATCGGTGTGATCGTGGCGGACACAGCCATGCTCGTTCCTTTCGCGATCTTGCTGCTGCGCCCGTTCTTCCGGGCTGTGCCGGAAGCGCTGGAGGAAGCCGCATCCATCGATGGCGCGAGCACGATCCGCACTTTCTGGTCGGTGATGTTGCCAATCGCGCGTAACGGTGTCGCCACGACCGGAACCCTCGTCTTCCTGATGTCGTGGGGCGAGTTCCTCTACGCAGTCAACTTCTTCCTCTCGCCTGGCAACTACCCACTGAGCGCCTTGCTCGCCCAGCAGGTCTCTGCCTTCGGCATCAACTGGCCGGGGCTGATGGCACTCGCCGTCATCACCTCGATCCCGATTCTCATCCTCTTTGTCTTCACCTATCGGCTGCTGCGTGAAGGACTTACGCTCGGCGCCGTCAAGTAGACGCCCTTCTTCTTCAATCATCTTCAGCTGGAGACCACTATGCCCATCAGTACCGCACACGCTGCCGCTGCCCTCCCCGTCGCCCCCTCCCACGGCGCACTTCGCCCGCTCGCGCTTTCACAGGTGCGCATTGACAGCGGATTCTGGGCCGACAGGCAGGAGCTGAATGCATCCGCCATCATCGAACACTGCGAGAACTGGATGGAGAAGGTCGGCTGGATCGGCAACTTCGACGCAGCTGTTGAAGGCCGTCTTCCGGCGGACCGGAGAGGACGCGAGTTCTCGGACTCCGATGTCTACAAACTGATCGAGGCGATGGCATGGGAGTTCGGCCGCACGCAGAACGATCGTCTGGATGCGCGCCTGCGCGCTCTGGTCGCTCGTATTGAGCCGGCCCAGGAGTCTGATGGCTACCTCAACACCCGGTTCGGTCGGGTCGGTCAGGAGCCGCGCTACTCCGATCTGCAGTGGGGCCACGAGCTGTACTGCTACGGACACCTCCTGCAGGCAGCTGTCGCACGCGGCCGTACGGTGGGCGAAGATGCGCTGGTACAGATCGCTCGCCGCGCCGCAGACCACCTCTGTAAGGTGTTCGGCGTCAACGGTATCGAATCGGTCTGTGGACACCCCGAGGTCGAAATGGCCCTCGTCGAATTCGGTCGTTACACGGGAGAGACCCGCTACATCGACCAGGCCCGTCTTTTCGTGAACCGACGTGGGCACGGGGTGTTGGGTGACATTGAGCTCGGGCGCAGTTACTACCAGGACGACACGCCGGTGCGTGACGCAGAGGTGCTGCGTGGCCACGCAGTGCGGGCCGTTTACCTCGCAGCCGGCGCCGTCGACCTCGGCATCGAAGACGAAGAACCCGGGCTGATCGACGCAGTCGCAGCCCAGCTCGATCGCACCGTCGCCCGGCGCACGTACCTGACCGGGGGCATGGGCGCGCATCACGAGGGCGAATCGTTCGGAGCGGACTTCGAACTTCCCAGTGACCGCGCGTATTCCGAGACCTGCGCAGGCATCGGTTCGATCATGCTCAACTACCGGCTTCTGTTGGCGACCGGTGAAGAACGTTACGCCGATCTGATTGAGCGCACACTGTTCAACGTCGTCGCCACATCGCCGGCCGCCGATGGCCGGGCCTTCTATTACACGAACACGCTGCATCAGCGAGAGCCCGGATCAACCCCGGCACTCGACGAAGCGAGTCCGCGTGCCTCCTCGAGCCTTCGTGCGCCATGGTTCGATGTCTCCTGCTGTCCCACGAACGTTGCGCGCACCCTCGCATCCCTCGGCTCATACTTCGCCACCTCCACGGACCAGGGCGTGCGGATTCATCAGTATGCGAGTGGTGTCGTCGAAGCATCCCTTGAAGGTGGCACCGTTGCAGTAACGGTGGAGACCAACTACCCCCACGACGGTGAGATCAAAGTCGTCGTGACCCAGTCGATCGATGCGGAATGGGAACTCTCGCTGCGCGTACCAGGGTGGGCACATGCAGGCGCAGCGCTAAGAGACGGCGTTCAGGACAAGCCCGTCCGCCCAGGCTCGGCGAAGATTCGACGCGTGTTCGCCGTCGGCGACGAGATCGTACTCAGCCTCCCGATGACCGCACGCTGGACTACACCCGATCCTCGCATCGACGCGCTTCGTGGCCAGCAGGCGGTCGAGCGGGGTCCCGTGGTGATGTGCCTTGAATCGACGGATGCCGCCTTTGCCGCCAGCGTCGACGAAGTGCGTGTGACCGGGGAACTGACCGAGGTCGACGGTGTGGTGAGCGTCGGCGTGCGACACATGATCCCGGCGGACCACGCCTGGCCCTACGAGGTCGCCTCCGTGGAGATCTCGGCGGAGACGCACAGCGTGCCACTGCTGCCCTATTACTCCTGGGCCAACCGGGGACCCTCATCGATGCGTGTGTGGCTGCCGACCGTCGCCTGATCGACCGGCACGTAAGTGAAGTCCGGGGGAGCGTGCCGGGTCACGCCCAGCGCGCGGTGAGCGTGTGCACGCCGTTCGCACTCGATCTCATCGCCGACCCGATGGCATCGGCGATTGGGGAGACATCCTCACGAATCGCTCCGGCCGTGACACGGATGTGAGCGGGCTGAAACTCGTTGCGCGGCAGGAATGGCGTACCCCCAGCGACGCGGATGCCGGATGCGGCGAGCTGCAAGATGGCATTTTGTTCGTCGTCGACCGCCAGCCAGGTGTTGATGCCGTCGGCTGCGGGGGATGTGACGCCGACAGCGGCGAGGGCGCTGGACAGCTCGCGCTGGCGTCGTGCGTATTCGGCTCGGGCGGCGTCGACCTGGGCGATGCTGGTCTCGTCGACGAGCAGCTCGTGGAGGATGGTCTGCAGCATGCGGCTCGTCCAGCCGGGGCCGAGCATCCGGCGCGCCACGATCCGGTCGATGATCTTCGTAGGCCCTCCGAGAGCCGCAATGCGCAGATCGGGACCGTGCGACTTGGAGTAGCTGCGCACATGCAGCACCTGATCGGGGATCCATCGGCCCAGGCTGACGTCATCGGCCAGGCTGATCTCACCCGAATGGTCGTCTTCGATGACGATCATTCCGCTCGCCGTCGGACTGTCTCGCAGCAGTAGGGCGAGTTCCCGGGCCCGATCCTCGGTCATCGATGCGCCGGTCGGGTTGTGCGCTCGAGGCTGCAGTACGGCGGCGACCGGCGACTGAAGGAGAGCGGCCGCGAAGGAGCTGGGCACGGGCCCGTGAGCGTCGACGGCGACGGGAACAACGGCCAGGCCGAGCTGATCGAGGAGGTCGAGGAACGGCGGAAATGTGGGACTCTCCACGATAATCCTGTCGCTGAAACGAGCGATCTGCTCGAGACTGCGGGAGATCGCATCGAGGGCACCGTTGACCACGGTGAGCGACTCAGCGCGATACGGCCATGAATTCTCGAGAACAGCGAGCAGTTCCGGGATGACCGGAAGATCCTGATAGCTGGAGGTCACTGCACGTTCCGACACCCGTGCGAGTGCGGGGCCGAGCGCGGGGAGAAGATCGGGGTCGGGGGTACCCCGGGATAGGTCGATGCGCGTCGGTAGGTCACGACCCGCCATCACTTGACTCCGCGCGGGGAGCCAGTCGTGCCTCGGGCCGAGCACGAACGTACCGCCGCGGCCGCGCGAGACGATCAGGCCTGCGGCGCCCGCCGCTCGCCACGCATGACTGACAGTGGCCGGGCTCACGCCCAGTGCTCCGGCAATCTCGCGCACCGTTGGGAGACGCTCTCCCGGGGCCAGGCGTCCCGTCGTGACCAACCGGCCGAGGGCTGCGGCGATGCCCGCGGGGTTGCGCTGTTCGATCTCATCGATCAAAGGATGCATGGGGCAAAGCTCGCATATCTCTTGCTTGGAAGCTGCTTGCACGACAGGATCATTAATACTTGCGTCACGCGAAGTAACAGAACAGAAATGTTCAGGTCTAAGAATAACAAAACCGGACGACGTCGTCTGGGATTCGACTTAACCGCATCGGTGCCGGCTGGAATGGCCGTCCCGAGCTGAACGTGGAGGTCACGATGACCGTTGTACGAGCAGCCATTACACAGACGACATGGACGGGCGACAAGCCGTCCATGCTCGACAAACACGAGAAATTCGCGCGGGATGCCGCGGCCGACGGAGCGCAGGTCATCTGCTTCCAGGAACTTTTCTACGGTCCGTACTTCGGCATCACGGAGGACATCAAATATTACGACTACGCCGAACCGGCGGACGGACCCATCGTGCAGCGATTCGCCGCGCTCGCGAAGGAACTGAAGCTGGTCATGGTTCTTCCCATCTACGAGGAAGACCAGCCGGGGGTCTACTACAACACCGCAGTCGTCGTGGATAACGACGGAACAATCCTGGGCAAGTACCGCAAACACCACATCCCGCACCTGGAGAAGTTCTACGAGAAGTTCTATTTCCGCCCGGGAAATCTCGGCTATCCGGTGTTCGACACAGCGGTCGGACCCATCGGGGTCTACATCTGCTACGACCGGCACTTCCCCGAGGGATGGCGTGAACTCGGCCTGGGAGGAGCCCAGATTGTGTTCAACCCGAATGCGACCAAGCCGGGTCTCTCGAACCGGCTGTGGGACCTGGAACAGGCGACTGCGGCCGCCGCGAACGGCTACTTCGTTGCGGCCGCCAATCGTGTCGGGCGTGAGGACAACGAGTACGGCGACGAAGCTGTCACCTTCTACGGCACCAGCCAGTTCGCCAATCCGCAGGGGAACTTCGTCGGAGAGCGCGGCAGCAGCGAGCACGAAGAGATCGTCATCCGCGACCTTGACCTGGACATGATCCGCGAAGTGCGCAACAACTGGCAGTTCTATCGCGATCGTCGCCCAGACAGCTACACCCGGATCACGGCACCGTAGGGAGAATCATGAAGACACTCATCAAGAACGGAACCGTGGTCAACGCCACGGGAACATCGATCGCCGACGTGCTTATCGACGGTGAGACGATCGCCGCCGTGCTCGCGCCGGGGTCCACACTGCTCGGCTTCGATATCGAGCGCAATGTGGACACCGTCATTGATGCGACCGGCAAGTACGTCATCCCGGGCGGCATCGATGCGCACACCCACATGGAGATGCCCTTCGGCGGAACGTTCGCGAGCGACACCTTCGAGACCGGGACTCGAGCTGCGGCCTGGGGCGGTACGACGAGCATCGTCGACTTCGTTGTGCAATACCCCGACGAGAACGTGATCGATCGCTACCAGGCCTGGCAGGAGAAGGCCGCAGGCAACTGCGCGATCGACTATGGCTTTCATCAGATCCTCTCGGATGTTCAGGACAGCTCGCTCACGGCGATGGATGAACTCATCGAAGAAGGTGTCACGAGTTTCAAGCTCTTCATGGCGTACAAAGGTGTGTTCCTCTCGGACGACGGACAGATCTTGCGCGCGTTTCAACGCGGGGCCTCCAACGGCGCGATGATGATGATGCACGCCGAGAACGGTGCCATGATCGACGTTCTCGTCAAGCAGGCTCTCGAAGCAGGAAACACCTCGCCGTACTTTCACGGCGTCACGCGCCCGTGGCAGGCCGAGGAGGAAGCCACGCATCGTGCGATCATGATCGCCGATCTCACCGGCGCACCCCTCTACGTCGTGCACGTCTCCGCGAAGCAGGCCGTCGAACAGATCGCCGCTGCGCGCGACCGCGGGCTCAACATCTTCGGCGAGACCTGCCCGCAGTATCTCTATCTCTCGCTGGAGGATCAGCTGGGTGCCGAGGGCTTCGAAGGCGCGAAGTGGGTGTGCTCGACGCCACTGCGCTCGAAGCATGAGGGCCACCAGCATCACATGTGGCAGAGTCTGCGCACGAACGACATCCAGATGGTCTCCACCGATCACTGTCCGTTCTGCATGAAGGATCAGAAGGAGATGGGCATCGGAGATTTCTCCAAGATCCCCAACGGCATCGGCTCCGTCGAGCATCGCATGGACCTGATGTACCAGGGCGTGGTGACCGGGCAGATCTCGCTGCCGCGCTGGGTGGAGCTGACGTCAACGACTCCTGCGCGCATGTTCGGCATGTACGGCAAGAAGGGTGTGATCCAGCCAGGTGCCGATGGTGACGTCGTGATCTACGACCCGAACGGGCATACCTCGATCGGGCTGAACAAAACCCATCACATGAACATGGACTATTCCGCATGGGAGGGCTTCGAGATCGACGGCCACGTCGACACTGTCCTCTCGCGGGGCCGGGTCATCGTCGACGACAAGCAGTACATCGGATCGAAGGGCGACGGCAGGTACATCAAACGCGGACTCTCGCAGTACCTGATCTGACCTTCACTCCCTTACCCGAAGGATTCGCATGGATTTCGGAGCAGTACTCCAGACCAACCCGCCGTCCGCACGTACTGTGCAGCTGGCGAAGCTCGCCGAGGCGCACGGATTCAGCCACGTCTGGACCTTCGACTCGCATCTGCTGTGGCAGGAGCCGTACGTGCTTTATAGCCGCATCCTGGCGGAGACGAACAAGATCATCGTTGGTCCGATGGTCACCAACCCGGCGACGCGCGACTGGACGGTCACCGCATCGACATACGCAACCCTCAACGAGATGTACGGCAATCGCACGATCTGCGGCATCGGCCGCGGGGACTCCGCTGTTCGGGTGATCAACGGCGCTCCGACGACGCTCAAGACGCTGCGGGAATCGATACATGTCATCCGCGAACTCGCGAACAGCAGGGCAGTCGAGTACAACGGCGTCACTCTGCAATTTCCGTGGAGTAAGGGCTCAACACTCGATATGTGGGTTGCCGCGTATGGTCCGCTCGCGCTCAAGCTCGCCGGCGAAGTCGGTGACGGGTTCATCCTGCAGATGGCCGATCTCGATGTGGCCGAGTGGATGATCAAGACGGTACGCGCTGCCGCGGAGAAGGCCGGTCGGGATCCGCTGGCGGTGAAGTTCTGCGTCGCAGCTCCGATGTACATCGGTGAGGACTGGTCGCATATGCGCGACCAGTGCCGCTGGTTCGGCGGGATGGTCGGCAACCACGTCGCGGACATTGTCGCCAAATACGGCGAGGGCTCGCCCGTGCCGAAAGCGCTCACCGACTACATCAAGGGTCGGGAAGGATACGACTACAACGAGCACGGTCGCGCGGGCAACACGCACGCCGACTTCGTGCCGGACGAGATCGTCGAACGATTCTGCTTGCTGGGCACGGCCTCCGATCATGTGGAGAAGCTCAAGGCGCTCGCCGAACTCGGTGTCGACCAGTTCGCCGGCTATCTGCAGCACGACAGCAAAGAGGAGACGCTCCGCGTCTACGGCGAGACGGTCATCCCGGCGCTCTCCGAGCACATCGTGGCGACGGCATGAGGCAGACGCGGCAATGACTGACGTTCGTACCCTGACACCGGCGCTGCGCCGGACCCGAGGCCGACCAGCACGCGAACTCTCGCGCTGGGGAGCAGGAGTGCTCGGGATCGTCGCCGTCGCACTCATCTGGGAGCTCATCAAGCTACTCGGTCCGCCCGATGGACTCGTGCTGTTCGGGGTTCGGGTGCTTCCTCGAACGAGCGACCTGGCGATGCCGCACATCTGGGACATGCTCACCCGGCTCTTCGAACCCGTCACCGCAGCAGCCGGTGCGCGTCCGCTCTGGCTCGAGGTCGTTGTCGCGGCGACTCTGACCCTGGGCATCGCGGCCGCCGGCTGGCTCGTCGGGCTGGTTGTCGGCGTCGCGCTCGCGCTCGTCATGCAGCGCTGGCGGCTGGCGGAGTGGGGCTTACTGCCGTGGATCGTCCTCAGCCAAACGATTCCGCTCATCGCCTTCGCTCCCGTGGTACGAAGCTGGGGATCGCGTATCGAGATTGGTGCGTTCGAGTGGCAGGACTGGATGTCTGTGGCACTCATCGCCTCCTATCTCGCGTTCTTTCCCATCGCCGTCGGCGCGCTCAAGGGCTTGCAATCACCGGACACTATTCATGTCGAGCTCATGCACAGCTATGCCGCAGGGTGGTGGGCGACGCTCTTTCACCTCCGCCTCCCGGCGGCTGTCCCATATCTACTGCCGGCCCTGCGGCTTGGCGCCGCGAACGCCGTCATTGGTGCCGTCGTCGCCGAAGTATCGACCGGCCTCCAGGGTGGCATCGGCCGCATTCTCATCCAGTACGCAGGACAGGCCAGCGGCGATCCTGCCAAGGCATGGGGGCCGATCTTTGGGGCCGTCGTGCTCGGGCTCGTCGCGGCCGGATCGATCGCCATTCTCGGTGCGTTGCTGGGTCGCTACACAAGAGTCGAGGTCAACGCATGATAAAAACCGAGCACGCAGCGAAGGGCACCAGCGTGACGGATGCGGTCCGCATCACCAGCGTCGACAAGGTCTTCGAGACCCGCAGCGGTCAGGTGAAGGCCCTCGACGAGATCGACCTGACTGTGGCGGCGGGGGAGTTCGTCTCGCTCATCGGGCCGTCCGGGTGCGGAAAATCAACGCTCATGCGCCTGATCGCCGACCTCGACCAGCCCACGAACGGCAGCGTGTCCGTCTTCGGTAAATCCGCGCGGGACGCCCGTATCGCCCAGGACTACGGCATCGCCTTCCAACAGGCAGGTCTGCTGCCGTGGCGCACCGTCGCGGAGAACATCGAACTGCCGTTGTCCCTGCACGGCAAGGGAAAGGCCGAGCGCTCAGCACGGGTGACGGAACTCATCGAACTCGTCGGCCTCGGCGACTTCGCCGATCGCTATCCAGACCAGCTCTCAGGAGGAATGCAGCAGCGCGTCGCGATCGCTCGCGCGCTTGCGGAGAAGCCGAGCCTTCTGCTCATGGACGAGCCGTTCGGCGCGCTCGATGAGATGACGCGGGAACGGATGCAGTCAGAGCTCGTGCGGATCTGCGACGAGACAGGCGCGGCTGTCGTCTTCGTCACGCACTCGATCCCCGAGGCTGTGTTCCTGTCGGATCGGGTCGTCGTGATGTCGCCGCGTCCTGGACGCATTCAGCAAGTGCTCTCGATGACACTGGCCGACGACCGGTCAGAGGATCTGCGCGAGCAGCACGAGTTCTTCGACATGATCACCGCCGTCAGAGAAGCACTGCACGACGGCTCACCCGTGGTGACCGTCCGCGGCGTGGAGAATCGATGAAGAGCCAGCAGGCCGAGCTCGCCGCCCGCACAATTGCGCCGATTGTCGTCGGACTCCTCGTATTGGGGGCGTGGCAGTTCGCCGTGACGTTCGGCGGCGTTGACGACTATCTGCTGCCGAGTCCCGCCTCGATTCTCGACCAGTTCGTCGAGTTCGCGCCATCCATGCTTTCGGCAGGTCTCGTGACAGGTACGAACGCGCTCGTCGGGCTCATCGCGGGTTCGATCCTCGGCATCCTGGTCGCACTGCTCGCGGCCGCGGCCCGTGTCACGGACTGGATGGTCGCGCCGATCGTCGCAGCTCTTGCCGTCGTCCCCATCGTGGCATTGGCACCCGTCCTCAATACGATGTTCGGCGCTGACTCGCAGTTCGGCCGCCAGGTGATCGCCGGACTCGCCTCCTTCGTGCCTGTCTTCATCAACTCGCTGCGAGGCCTACGCCAGACGCTGCCAGTGCACCGTGACCTCATGACGGTGTACGCAGCACGACCGGGCCAGGTCATGCGCACCGTCACGCTGCCGACGGCGACGCCGTTCGTGTTCACTGGCATCCGCATCGCTTCTTCTCTTGCCGTGATCTCTGCTCTCGTCGCCGAGTACTTCGGCGGACCGCGTGGCGGCCTCGGCGGGCTCATCTCGACCTCCGCAGCATCCAGTGCATACCCGAGAGCCTGGGCATATGTTCTCGTCTCGATTGTGCTTGGTCTGGTGTTCTACCTCGTGACACTCGGTGCTGAGCGGATCGCAGTGAGAAAGCGCGGCTGAATCCACCCCCACGTCCTCACGTCCGCCGGACGAGATGGCAATCACAGCAATATCAGCACTTCAGAAAGGGACCGACATGAAACACAGCACACGTCGCGGCGTCACCTTCGCGGCAGCGACAATTGCGACTGCGCTCGTCCTCTCGGCTTGCTCATCGACACCGAGCGATGAAGGCGCTGGGGCCGACGGTGAGTCGCTCACCGAGGTGAAGCTGCAGTTGCAATGGTTGCCGCAGGGCCAGTTCGCCGGGTACTTCGCCGCCGCAGAGCAGGGCTATTTCGAAGAGGCGGGCCTTGACGTCGAGATCATCCCCAGCGGTGGCGACATCGTGCCGCAGGATGCTCTGGCCAACGGCGATGTCGACTACGCCATCGCCTGGGTGCCCAAGGTACTCGGCTCGATCGAGGCCGGCGCGAACGTCACGAACATCGCGCAGATCTTCCAGCGCTCGGGAACGCTGCAGGTGTCATGGGCCGACTCCGGAATCGACTCCGTCGCCGACTTCGAAGGCAAGAAGATCGGCAGCTGGGGGTTCGGAAACGAATGGGAGATCTTCGCCGCGATGGCAGCGGAGGGCCTTGATTCTTCGACCGTGGAGATCATCACACAAGACTTCAACATGAACGCGTTCCTGTCGGGAGATATCGACGCGGCCCAGGCGATGACCTACAACGAGTATGCGCAGCTGCTCGAGACGGTGAACCCCGACACCGGCGAGCAGTACACGCCGGAGGACTTCACTGTCATCAGCTATGAAGACACGGTCGGTGCGATGCTGCAGGACGCGATCTGGGCCGATACCGAACGACTGGACAGCGACGCTGAGTACCAGGAGACGACCGTCGCATTCCTTAAGGCGGTCATCAAAGGTTGGATCTACGCCGCTGAGAACCCCGAGGAGTCCGCACAGGCGATTATCGACGCCGGATCGGGCTGGGGTCTGAGCCACGAGCTCTGGATGGTCAATGAGACCAACAAGCTCATCTGGCCCGCCGAGAACGGCATCGGACACATCGATGAAGCGGCTTTCTCCGCGACGGTTGATGGCGCACTGAGCGCCGTCAACGAGACCGGTGCCACCCTCATCACCGAGCAGCCGCCAGCATCCGCCTGGACGAACGAGTACATCGAGCAGGCCCTTGCCGAGCTCGAGGAGGAAGGCGTCGATGTGAAGGGCGAGAGCTTCACTCCGATCGAAGTTGATCTGCTCGAGGGCGGAGCTTGAGCATCTGTGGTCGGGCGAGGCGAGTCGTCCGACCACACCACCACTTCAGCCACACCACACCCTATGAAAGGACGCGTGATCGCAGTGAATGACCGCACCACCACGTCGAATGAGCGCGTGACCGCGCTCGATCGTGCCCATGTGTTCCACTCCTGGTCGGCCCAGGCTGGCCTCGCACCGCTCGTGCTCACCGGTGGTTCCGGCTGTCGAGCCTGGGACGATGAAGGGGCCACCTACCTTGACTTCTCGAGTCAGCTGATCAATCTCAACATCGGGCATCAGCACCCGGCGGTCACCGCGGCGATCGCCGAGCAGGCCGCGGTGCTCACGACGGTCGCGCCGGCGGCCGCGAACCTGGCGCGTGGCGAAGCAGCCCAGCGCATCGTGTCGCGCGCGCCTGAAGGCTTCGAGAAGGTGTTCTTCACGAACGGTGGTGCGGACGCCAACGAGAATGCCATCCGTCTGGCGCGACTGCACACTGGACGCGACAAGGTGCTGTCGACCTACCGCTCGTATCACGGGAACACCGGCGCGGCCATCGTGGCGACTGGCGACTGGCGCCGGATGCCCAACGAGTACGCGCGCGGACACGTGCACTTCTGGGGACCCTACCTGTATCGCTCCGAATTCTGGGCGACGACGCCAGAGGAGGAATCGGCGCGCGCGCTGCGGCACCTGGAGCGGCTGATTCAGGGCGAGGGGCCCACCACGATCGCCGCAGTGCTCCTCGAAACAGTGCCAGGCACCGCCGGGATCCTGCCGCCGCCGCCTGGCTATCTGGCCGGTGTCCGTGAACTGTGCGACCGCTACGGCATCGTGCTCATCCTCGATGAGGTCATGGCGGGATTCGGGCGCACCGGACGCTGGTTCGCGTTCGACGGCTACGACGTCCGTCCCGACCTGATCACCTTCGCCAAGGGCGTCAACTCGGGCTACGTGCCCGTCGGCGGGGTCATCATCTCTGACGACATCGCCGCAGAGTTCGACGATGTCGTCTTCCCAGGTGGGCTCACCTACAGCGGACATCCGCTCGCGATGGCATCCATCATCGCCGCGCAGGACGCCATGGCGAGCGAGGGCATCGTCGACAATGCCGCACGCATCGGCACCGATGTGCTCGGGCCGGCGCTGGACGAGCTCGCGCAGAAGCATCCGATCATCGGAGAGGTACGAGGCGAAGGAGTCTTCTGGGCCCTCGAACTCGTGGTGGATCGCCAGACGCGCGAGCCGCTCCCGGCCGAGCAGATGGCGCGGATCAAGTCCGAGTTGCTCGCGCGCCGACTGCTCGCCATCACGCAGGACAATCGCATCCACGTCGTGCCGCCGTGCATTGTCACGGATGACGAGGTCGCCGAGGCCGTCGCCGTATACGACGAGGTTCTCAGCCTGCTCGCCTGATCCCGCGCACCTCACTTGTTTTCTCAACAAAGGAATGATCATGACCACGACCCTCAACCACTGGATCAACGGCGTCGAGAGCGAGGGCGCGTCGACCCGCACGTCCCCGGTCTACAACCCCGCTCGCGGCGAAGTCAGCAAGCAGGTGCGACTCGCAAGCACTGCGGATGTCGACACCGCCGTCGCATCCGCAGCCGCGGCCTTCCCCGCCTGGCGCGACGCCTCACTCGCGAAGCGGCAAGGCGTCATGTTTACCTTCCGTGAGCTGCTCAATCAGCGAAAGGGGGAGCTGGCTGACATCCTCACTGCAGAGCACGGAAAGGTCACCTCGGATGCTCTCGGCGAGATCGCCCGCGGGCTCGAGGTGGTCGAGTTCGCGCTCGGCATGCCGCATCTACTTAAGGGCGATTACAGCGAAAACGTCTCCACCGACGTCGACGTCTACACGATCCGGCAGGCGCTCGGTGTCGTCGGCATCATTAGCCCATTCAACTTTCCGGCCATGGTGCCGCTGTGGTACTTCCCCATCGCGATCGCCGCCGGGAACACGGTCGTGCTGAAGCCGAGCGAGAAGGACCCCACTGCGGCGAACTGGATGGCGGCGCTCATGACCGAGGCCGGGCTCCCCGACGGAGTCTTCAACGTCGTGCACGGCGACAAGGAATCAGTCGACGCACTGTTGGAGCATCCCACCGTCCAGGCGATCTCGTTCGTCGGATCCACTCCGATCGCCAAATACATCTACGAGACCGCTGCAGCGCACGGAAAGCGAGTGCAGGCGCTCGGGGGTGCGAAGAACCACATGCTGGTGCTGCCGGATGCCGACCTGAACCTGGCCGCGGATGCCGCCGTGAATGCCGGTTTCGGATCGGCAGGTGAACGGTGCATGGCGATCAGCGTCATCGTCGCGGTCGAACCCGTCGCCGACGAACTCATCGAACGCATCACTGCCCGTATGGCAGGGCTCCGGGTCGGCGATGGAATGCGCGGGTGCGACATGGGACCACTCATCACCGAGGCACACCGCGACAAGGTGGCGTCGTACATCGACATCGCTGCATCCGATGGTGCCACGGTGGTGGTGGACGGGCGTGGAGTGGACGTTGACGGCGAGGCATCCGGATTCTGGCTCGGCCCCACCCTGTTCGACCGGGTATCAACCGACTCGGCCGTGTATCAGGATGAGATCTTCGGGCCGGTGCTGTCGATTGTGCGGGTGGACAGCTACGAGGAGGGCCTCGAGCTGATCAATGCCTCGCGCTATGGCAACGGCACTGCGATCTTCACCAATGACGGTGGCGCGGCGAGACGGTTCCAGAACGAGGTTCAGGTGGGTATGGTCGGCATCAATGTGCCGATCCCTGTGCCCGTCGCGTATCACTCGTTCGGCGGATGGAAGGATTCGCTCTTCGGCGATGCGAAGGCCTACGGTCCGGCGGGAATCGCGTTCTTCACGCGTGAGAAGGCCGTCACTTCACGTTGGCTCGATCCCTCCCACGGCGGGATCAACCTCGGGTTCCCGCAGCACGATTGAGCAGGTGTCCGGGTATCGGGATCACGCCCGCAGGGTCATGGTGCGGAACTGCTGGTTACGCAGCGGAAACGTCATCATGACCATGAGCGCCCCGCCGAATACGACGAACGGCACCCAGGTCGCAGTGACGGATGCCAGTGCGCCGAACGCGGCCATTGCGAGTGGCATCAGGACGTCGTCCCCGAGACGGGTGATCGAGCTCATCCGGCCCAGGTATGCGGTGTCGATTGTCGCGGCGAACGTCGCGCCCAGCAGTACGGATGCGAAGCCAGCGGTCAGCCCGACCACGAAACAGCCCGCGCCGGCAAGCCACGCAGGCCCGACGCCGATCAGTACGATTCCCACGCCCTGCACCACGAGCGCCCAGAACCCTCCGAGTGCTTCGTGTTTTGGACGCCATCGCGCGACGGAGATCGCGCCGAGTGCGGCACCCAAGCCGATCAGAGCTTCGAAGAGTCCGACGGCGCTCGCACCCCAGCCCTCGTCGAATGCGCGCAGGGCGATGCCGATTCCGACGGCGGGACCGACCGCAAGGTTCAGCCCTGAAAGCGCGATCACGAGTGTGCGTGTGGTCGGGGCATCCTTCATATGAGTGAATCCGTGCAGGATGCCACGAAGCGCCGACTCCCGCTCGGCTCGGGGGAGTGCGAATCGCGGGCGCAACCAGACTGCGATGAACGCGATGACGAAGGTGAACGTCAGCGCGTTGATCGACGCGCTTCCGCTGAGCCCCGCGTAGGCGACGAGGAACCCGCCGAACGCTGCTCCGCCCATCGTGCCCAACCGGGTTGCCGTCTGCATCACGGCGCTGTACGAAGGCAGGTCTGAGGTGCGCACCAATTGCCGGCCGATCGTGGCGGCCGACGGTTCATAGAATGCGTCGCATGCGCCGAATGCGATCGCCGCGAGCATGAGTACCAGCACCGACGGTGGGGATGCCAGTACCCACAGTGCGACGAAAATCAGCACGCCGACGCGCAGGGCGTTGAACAGCATCATCACGTGGCGGGCATTCGCGCGGTCAGCGAGCACGCCGCCGAACAACAGGATGACGGCGCGGGGAAGCGTTCCGGCGGCGACGATGAGCCCGGCGAGCGCGGGGGACGTGATCTGCACGGCAGTCCAGGCGAGCGCGATCGACCAGATCGCGTCACCGGCATCCGAGAGCGCCTTGACGGCGATCCAGGCGTGCACGGCCGTGTCGCGCGAGAACCGCGGTGGCTCGCGCAGCAGCGTGGGTTCGAGAGCACTCATGGTTTCGTGGGGAATCCGTGGGTGAACACGAAGACCGGTTGGCGCGCGGTGCCGTCTGAGGCGTCGATCTCGTCGCGCCAGAGATCCAGCGTTTCGCCCAGCTTCTCTGACAGCCTGGCGAGCTCTTCGGGTGTCGCCCAGGTGAGTGTGTCGGTACTGAACGCAGCACGACTCCACTCTTTCGCAGGAGCAGCATTACGGCGCCAAGCCTGCAGCCGTGCCAGCTGAGTATTGATGTTGACGCGTTCCGCACCGCGGGCGAGCATCGCGTCGGCGGGTGAGTCGGCGAAGTCGTTGACCGACCAGCTGAAGCCGCGTCGCGTCGGCTGCCACCAGCTCGTACGTCGATCTCCCGTCGGATCATCCGCTCGCTCGATGATGCCGGCGCGTTCCAGCATCCGCAGATGATGGCTGATACTGCCTACCTGCTGATCGAGGGCGCGAGCCAGCGTCGTGACCTGGCTCGCGCCGTACAGCCCGAGATAGTCGACGATCCTCCTGCGCACCGGATGGTGGACAGCGGTGATCGCTTCGATCTCTTCCATGCCATCCACGCTAAATCCGGATGGTCAGTTACACAAGACTTCTTGTATACCCCGGAAAATCAGGAAATCTCAGGCTGTGAAGAGCGCCGGCGGTGGCGGCGGCGGATCAGCCAAACGATGATCACAACGGCGCCGGCGATCACGATCCAGGGGAGGAGGAACCCGACAGAGATCACCAGCGCGTTCAGCGACACGATGAACCCGTTCCATCCCGCGAGCAAACCGTCGAGGAAAGCATTTGGTTCGGGTGCGCTTGCCGAAGTCTGCTTCGTGAGTTCGACCTGCAGCGACGACATCGCGACCTGGTCCTCGAGAGATGCCAGCTGCTGCGTGTACGACTCCAGCTGTCCCTGGCGATCGGTCAGGGCGACCTCCGCCTCAATGAGCTCGGAGACGCTGCCTGTTTGCGACATCAGCTCTGTGAGCCGGTTCACCGATGCCTGCGTGGCCGCCAGGCGGGCTCGCAGATCGATCGCGGTCGATGTGACGTCCTGCTGAGAGACCGACGACGACAACACATCGCCGAGGCCACCCAACGAATCGATCACGGATGTCAGATCTGCGGATGGTACTCGGATGCCGATCCACCCGTATCCCGATCGCGGCTGTTCCGGCATGCTCGTGTCGGAGCTCAGGGGATCGGCGCTGATGTCAGTGCTCTCGACATAGCCGCCTTTCTCTTCTGCAATCGCGGTCACCGCATCTACGGCCGTGTCGATATCGTCGACCCGAACCGTTGCCTGCGCATTGGCAATGATCTCGCGGGCAATGCTGTCGGAAGTGGCACCGGTGATGGCGTCCGTGACGACGTTGGAGGTAGCAGACTCGGCAGAGCTCAACGCGCTTTCCTGCGTGATCTCGGCGACCTGCGCGGACGGCGCACCATCGGCGACCGAGGAGTCGCCGCGACCCGAACCCGCGGTCGTGCTGATGTCCAGCAGCGGTGGTGTGATGAGCACGCCAGTGACGAAGGCGGCTGCAACTCCTATACCCGTCAGCCAACCACGACGGCGTTTCTTGCGCCGGGCTGATGCGCTTGTTGTCGCGGTCGCTGTGCGGTCTTGGCCGATCTCTGCGAACACTGCGTGCTCGATACGATCGATGCTCTGCTGCGAAAACTCGGGCAACGTGTCTGTGGGTGTCTGATCGTTCATGCGTCTCTCACTTCCTCCATAGCGCCTCGCAATTGCGTGCGCACCCGCGAGAGACGATTGCGAACCACAGCATGACTGACTGCGAGCTCTTCGGCCGCGGCCTGATACGCGTACCCTTCGGTGGCGCAGAGCCGGAAGATCTCCTGATCCAACTCGCTCAGCGTGCCGATCTCCTCAGCGATCCTGTCGGCAAGCGCGGCCGTGATCACCTGGTCCTCGACGTTCACCGTGTCGGCGAGCATCTCGTCTGCCGCATCGGTCGTGTGGGCTTGATCGCGCCGACGCGCACGAAACCGATTCGCCGCTTGGAAGCGGCAGATGGTCGCCAGCCACGGCAGGATTGATTCGCCGACCAGGTCAAGGCCCGGAAGTTTGCGCCAGGCGACGACGAACGTCTCCTGAACCACGTCCTCGGCATCCGCGGGCGAGTTCAGGATGCCGTGCGCGATCCAATAGACCGGACGAACGTACGCGCGGTATAGAGCGCGGAAAGCGCTCTCATCGCCTGCCGCTGCGCGCGCCGCCAGATTCTGGTCTTCAGATCGTTCAGGCATCCAGTTCCCTTCACTGTCTCTCATCTTGGAGTGTCAGAGGATGTCCCATCGTCTCAGATCAATTTCATCCGGTAATATCGATCCAGCGAGAGGGAGTATCCCACTTCTCCGCGTTCGTCATCACGAGCACCAACACTGTTGCTCCGGACGCGGGCCGCGCGTATTGTGCGGGGGAGAGACTTTCGGCCCTTTTTCCGACCTCTCGAAAGGTGCTGAGCACCCTTGAATATCCCTGTCTGGTTTGAGATCACCGCATTGGCGATCTTGGTCGCCATTCTCATCGGCGACCTATTGCTGGTTCGTATGCGACCCCACATCCCCTCGACGAAAGAATCCAGTCTCTGGGTCGCCTTCTACGTCGGGCTCGCTCTGATCTTCGCCGTTCTGCTCTATTTCATCGCGGGTGGTCAGTTCGCTGGCGAGTTCCTCACCGGCTGGGCGCTCGAGTACAGCCTGTCGATCGACAACCTCTTCGTATTCGTACTGATCATGGCCCAGTTCTCGGTCCCGAGGCGTCTGCAACAGCAGGTGCTGATGGTCGGCATCCTCATCGCAATTGTCCTGCGCGGTATCTTCATCGTCGCGGGCGTCGCGATCATCGAGAACTTCTCGCCGATCTTCTATCTGTTCGGTGCCTTCCTCATCTGGACTGCGATCCGCCAGGCCATGCCAGAGGGCGACCACGAGGGCGAAGCCAAGCGTGAGAACTTCATCGTTCGTCTGCTGCGACGCCGCATCGACATCAGCGATGAGTATGACGATGGCAAGCTCCGCACGGTCGTGGGAGGCAAGCGCATGTGGACCCCGATGATCATCGTGTTCGTGGCTATCGGCGTGACCGACCTGATGTTCGCGATCGACTCGATCCCCGCGATCTTCAGCATCACGCAGAACACCTTCCTCGTGTTCACGGCGAACATCTTCGCTCTGATGGGTCTGCGCCAGCTTTACTTCCTGCTCGGGGATCTGCTCGATCGCCTGCGCTACCTGCACTACGGCATCGCGGTCATCCTCGGCTTCATCGGCGTCAAGCTGATCCTGCACGCAATGCATGTGAACGAGCTGCCCTTCGTCAACGGTGGACAGAGCATCGAATGGGCACCAGACATCCCGATCTGGCTGTCGCTGACGGTCATCGTCGCCGCGATGGGTATTGCCACCATCGCCAGCCTGATCGCATCGTCCAGAGATCGACGTCGGGCACCTGAGCAGCTGCATCCTGGGCCGCCCACACACTGAGCGTCATGGGCTGACCACCCGCCGCGCCGGTGTAAACTGACCGACATGCGGCGGGTGGTTCTTCTTCTTAGCGGCCGCGACGAGACCTCGATCTAGGCCTTCTCGTCGCGGCGTTCAGTGTGTGGCCGAACCACCGACATCTGGAGATATCGACATGACCTCAGCTGACACTTCTGTTTCTTCGAACAGTCCCCGCACGCTCGCCGAGAAGGTCTGGGATGACCACCTCGTCGTCAAGGGCGAAAACGGTGAGCCGGACCTCATCTACATCGACCTGCACCTGGTGCACGAGGTGACGAGCCCGCAGGCCTTCGACGGTCTGCGATCAGAGGGACGACCGCTGCGCCGCGTCGACCTCACGATTGCCACTGAGGATCACAACACCCCGACACTCGAGATCGACAAGCCCATCGCCGATCTCACCAGCCGCACACAGATCGAGACACTGCGTCGCAACGCCGCAGAGTTCGGGGTGCGCATCCACTCACTTGGTGACGCCGAGCAGGGAATCGTTCACGTGGTCGGCCCGCAGCTGGGCCTCACGATGCCGGGCATCACCGTCGTGTGCGGTGATTCGCACACCTCCACCCACGGCGCTTTCGGTGCCATGGCGTTCGGTATCGGCACCAGCGAGGTCGAGCACGTGATGGCGACCCAGACGTTGCCGTTGACTCCGTTCAAGACGATGGCAATCACCGTCGATGGTGATCTCAAGCCCGGGGTCAGTGCGAAGGACATCATCCTCGCCGTGATCGCGAAGATCGGAACCGGTGGCGGTCAGGGCTACGTGCTCGAATTCCGCGGCAGCGCCATCCGCGCTCTCTCCATGGAGGGACGCATGACGATCTGCAACATGTCGATCGAGGCCGGCGCGCGCGCCGGCATGGTGGCGCCCGACGAGACTACTTTCGCGTACCTCAAGGGTCGTGCGCACGCCCCTGAAGGGCAGGACTGGGACGATGCGGTCGCTTACTGGCAGACGCTCCCCACTGACGATGGCGCGAGTTTCGATGCCGAGGTGTTCCTCGATGCGAATGAGCTCGAGCCGTTCGTGACCTGGGGCACCAACCCCGGTCAGGGCAGCTCGCTTTCCGCGTCTGTACCCAACCCCGCCGATATCGCCGACGCCAACGAGCGCGCGGCAGCGGAGCGCGCGCTGGAGTACATGGATCTCACACCGGGTACGCCGCTGAAGGAAGTACCAGTGGATGCCGTATTCATGGGCTCCTGCACGAACAGCCGTATCGAAGACCTGCGGGCATTCGCATCGGTCATCAAGGGTCGGAAAAAGGCCGAAGGCGTGCGGGTCATGGTCGTACCAGGCTCGGCTCGCGTGCGCTTGGAAGCCGAGGCTGAAGGCATCGACCAGGTCGTCAAAGACTTCGGCGCCGAGTGGCGATTTGCCGGATGCTCGATGTGTCTGGGTATGAACCCAGATCAACTGGCACCGGGCGAGCGTTGCGCCTCCACATCGAACCGCAACTTCGAAGGACGTCAGGGTAAGGGCGGACGCACTCACCTCGTCTCCCCGCTGGTCGCAGCTGCCACAGCAGTGCGTGGCACGCTGTCCAGCCCGAGCGATCTCGACGCCGCACTCGAACTGGTAGGAGCCTGACCATGGAGAAGTTCACCACCCACACGGGTATCGCCGCTCCGATGAAGCGCTCGAACGTTGACACCGACCAGATCATCCCCGCGGTGTTCCTCAAGCGCGTCACCAAAACCGGATTTGAGGATGCGCTCTTCTACTCCTGGCGCCAAGACCCGGAATTCGTGCTCAATCAGGAGCCATTCCAGGGCGCGTCAGTGCTAGTCGCCGGCGCCGATTTCGGCACCGGGTCGAGCCGTGAGCACGCCGTCTGGGCGCTGCGCGATTTCGGCTTCCACGTCGTGCTCTGCACTCGTTTCGGAGACATCTTCCGAGGAAATGCGGGCAAGCAGGGACTGCTTGCTGCGACTATTTCTGAAGAAGACCTTGAGCGCATTTGGGCCGAGATCGACGCCAATCCCGGTACTTCCATCACGGTCGACCTCGAGGCACGCACCGCCACGATTGGCGACTTCCAGGCCGAGATCGGCATCGACGATTACACTAGATGGCGGCTCCTCGAAGGGCTCGATGACATCGGGCTCACACTTCGCAACGAAGACAAGATCGCGCAGTTCGAGGCCCGTCGCGAATCGTGGCGGCCACGTACGCTGCCAGTCCGCTGAGACTGAGCAGACCGTGAGCCTGGGGCAACCGCCCCAGCGGCTGATGCCGCAACCGTGAATTTGAAGTGAGGCCCATCGAATGACGACAACCGTGCGCGCTGAACTTCAGAATGGAGCTGCTGCTTTGACCGGAGATGTACTGGCGATTCGAGGCGGCCGAGCGCTGCGCGGCCGTGTGGATGTGACCGGTGCGAAGAACCTCGCTACCAAAGCGATGGTTGCTGCTCTCCTCGGTGAAGACGCGAGCATCCTGCGCGATGTTCCGAAGCTCAGTGATGTTGCCGTGGTGCGTTCTCTGCTCGAGGTTCACGGCGTGCGCGTGAGCGAGGGTGACGAACCTGGCTCACTGCACCTCGATCCCAGCGACGTCGAGTCGGCACACATTGAAGAGATCGACGCACACGCCGGCGCATCTCGCATCCCGATCCTTTTCTGCGGCCCGCTCCTGCACCGGTTGGGTCAGGCGTTCATCCCCGACCTCGGCGGATGCCGCATCGGCGACCGTCCGATCGACTTCCACCTCGATGCACTCCGCAAGTTCGGCGCCGTCGTGGAGAAGCTGCCCAGCGGCATCCGTCTTTCGACACAGGGCGGACGACTGCACGGTGCGAACATTCACCTCCCGTACCCGAGCGTCGGTGCCACAGAGCAGGTATTGCTGACCGCTGTGCGGGCAGAGGGCATCACGGAGTTGCGCAACGCGGCCATCGAGCCGGAGATCATGGATCTCATCGCCTTGCTGCAGAAGATGGGCGCGATCATCTCCTACGAGCCCAACCGCGTCATCCTCATCGAGGGCGTGGAGAAGCTGCGCGGTTACGATCACCGTTCGATCTTCGATCGCAATGAGGCAGCGTCATGGGCGTCTGCGGCACTTGCCACCGACGGAGAGATCTTCGTCGGCGGTGCGAAGCAGCCAGAGATGCTGACCTTCCTCAACGTTTTCCGTAAGGCCGGCGGCTGGTTCGACATTCAGGAAGACGGCATCCTATTCCGACGCGATGGTGAGATCCGTCCTGTCGTAGTGGAGACCGACGTGCACCCCGGCTTCATGACCGACTGGCAGCAGCCGCTGGTGGTTGCGCTTACCCAGGCGCACGGCCGTTCCATCGTGCACGAGACCGTGTACGAGAACCGGATGGGCTTCACGCAGGCGCTCGTGAAGATGGGCGCCGACATCGTCGTTCACCCGCACGGACTGCAGGACGGACCGCGACGCGTGCCGCGCCGCGAACTCGAGCAGGCTGCGGTCATCACCGGCCCGACACCGTTGCATGGAGCGGACATCGTGGTTCCTGACCTTCGCGGCGGCTACAGCCACGTCATCGCGGCTCTCACCGCACAGGGCGAGTCGCAGGTCTCCGGCGTCGACATCCTCAGCCGTGGGTACGAGAACTTCCTCGCCAAGCTGGATTCTCTCGGCGCCGACTTCGACGTCGTTCGGTGAGCCAGATGGGCTCCCGCTCATCTGAGAAGACCCGCCCGACACTGTTCTGGCCGCTCGCGGTGCTCGTGGTGCCGGTGGTCGGCTTCCTCGCAAAGATCGAAATTCAGGGAAAAGAGAAACTTCCGGCGAACGGTGCCTTTGTTTTGGCGCCGAACCACTACTCGGAGCTCGATCCTCTGATCGTCGCGGTGGCCGTATGGCGACTCGGGCGAGCCCCGCGGTTCATGGCCAAGGAGAGTCTGTTTCGTATTCCGGTCCTCGGCTGGCTCTTGAAGAAGACCGGGATGGTGCCGGTGGCGCGTGCGACGTCAGCGGCCGCCGCTAAGCAGACCATTGCGCAGTCGCGAGCGCTCGTGGAGAACAACCGCGGCGTCATCGTCTATCCCGAAGGAACACTGACGAGGGATCCGGAATTGTGGCCGATGCGTGGGAAGTCCGGTGCCGTGCGCCTGGCCTTCTCTGGTGACATTCCGCTGATCCCGATGGCGCAGTGGGGGACGCAAAAGATCATGGGTCGATACCAGAAGGGTCTGAGCCTGTGGCCGCCGCGCAAGCGCGTGCAGATTGTCATCGGCGACCCCGTCAACCTGGATGATCTGAGGGCACGTGCCGGTGAATCTGCGGCGCTGACCGAGGCAACGCATCGGACGATGAGCGCGATCACCGAATTGCTCGAGGGCCTGCGCGGCGAGAAGGCTCCCGCGACGCGCTGGAACCCCAACGATCACGGACAGAAGGAGACCGGGCGCCTTGACTCGTAAGATTCCCGTGTCGGGCGGACCCCGTGTCACCGTCATCGGTGCGGGCAGTTGGGGAACCACCTTCGGCAAGATCCTCGCTGACGGCGGGGCACAGGTGACCATGTGGGCGCGTCGCCCAGAGCAGGCGCTGGAGATCGCGGAAGGTAAACGCAACTCCAAGTATCTGCCAGGCATCAACCTCCCGCGATCGATCACCGCCACACACGAACTCTCAACCGCTGTCGAAGGCGCCGAACAGATTTACCTGTCGGTGCCCAGCCAGTCGCTGCGGGAGAACCTCAAAGCGCTGCGCCCGCTGCTCGCCGACAGCGAGGCGCCACTCATCAGCCTCATGAAGGGCGTGGAGCGCTCCACTGGTCTGCGGATGAGCCAGGTCATCGAGCAGGAGATCGCCTGCGACCCGATGCGCATCGCTGTGGCATCGGGCCCGAACCTGGCGCTGGAGATCGCACGGGAGCAGCCGACTGCCGCAGTGATCGCCTCGCTCAGCCAGGAGACCGCGGAGATCGTCGCGCGAGCCGCCCGCAACTCCTACTTCCGCACTTTTGTGAACACCGATGTGATCGGCACCGAGTTCGGCGGAGTTCTCAAGAACCTCATCGCCGTGGCCATCGGCATCGTCGATGGTGTCGGCTACGGCGAGAACACCAAGGCGTCGATCATCACGAGGGGTCTGGTCGAGATGACCGACTTCGCGGTTGCCAACGGGGCGCAGCGCGAGACGTTGCAGGGACTTGCCGGTCTCGGTGACTTGATCGCCACCTGCCAGTCTCCGCTCAGCCGAAACAACACGGCGGGACGCCTTCTTGGTCAGGGGTACAGCTACCAGGACGTCGTGAAGCAGATGAATCAGACCGCTGAGGGTCTGGCATCCGTCGCTCCGATTCTCAAACTTGCGCACGAATCCGATGTGTACATGCCCATCGTTGAGCAGGTGAAGATGGTGCTCGACGGGAAGATGAACCCACGCGACATCGCACCACACCTGACGACAGCAGACGACACTCCTCAGGAGGAGAGAACCAATCATGGACAAGCAGACGGTGGTGGTGCTCTTCGGAGGGCGTTCCAGCGAACATTCCATCAGTTCCGCAACGGCGGGCGGAGTGCTGCGGGCAATTGATCGCGATCGCTATGAGGTGATCCCCGTGGGGATCACCCGTACGGGTGCCTTCGTCTTGGAAGAAGACAACCCGGCGAAGTTCGCACTGGATGCCGCGAGACTGCCCGAGGTCGTCGACAACGGCACGCGCGTACTCTGGCCACAGCCTGACGGCGATCGCACGTTGCGGGTGGCTCAATCCGATGGATCAGTGACCGAATACGGTGAGATCGACATCGTGCTGCCGCTGCTGCACGGGCTGCACGGTGAGGACGGCGCGATCCAGGGTTTCTTCGATGTCCTCGAGGTTCCCTATGCCGGATGCGGCATTCTCGATTCGGCTATCTGTCTCGACAAACACTTCACAAAGCTGGCACTGTCTGCTGCCGGTATCGCCGTCGCGCCAGGTGTCACGATCCGCCGCCGTCAGTGGGAGTCAGATCCCGCCGGTGTTCGCGCTCAGATCGCATCGCTGGGTTCGGTGGTATTCGTCAAGCCTGCCAGTGCTGGATCGAGCGTCGGTGTGTCACGCGTCGTCGACGGCGAAGGCCTGGAAGAAGCGATGCGTATCGCCTTCGCAGAGGATGTGAAGGTCCTCGTCGAGTCGAAAATCGACGGCCGCGAGATCGAGGTCGGTGTGCTTGCCGGGCGTGATGGGGCACCGGCGCGTGCCTCGCTGCCGGGCGAGGTCGTGCTCACCTCACGCAGCTTCTATGACTTCGAGGGCAAGTACCTCGGCGGCGACGGTGTCGAGATCGTCTGCCCGGCAGAGGTCGACAACGAACTCATCGCGCGGCTGCGTGAGACGGCGCTTCGTGCGTTCGAAGCCGTCGACGCCAAGGGGCTCGCACGTGTTGACTTCTTCGTCACCCCTGGCGGCGATCTCATCGTCAACGAACTCAATACGATGCCGGGCTTCACACCGATTTCGATGTTCCCGAAGTGCTGGATCGCGTCGGGGATGAGTTACAGCGACCTGATCACCGAGCTGGTCGAGATTGGGCTCGGCCGCTGAGCGAACGCTCACTCCAGAAGAATTTGCGCATCCTCGTCGAGCTCATCAGGAGCTGTGCACTTACCGTCGGCGGGGATCGCGGTGATCGCGCCGACGAGAGCGCGCGAGCTGATCACATCATTCGAGCTGACCACGCCGGTGTCGATGCCTAACTGCACGGCCGGGTCGCGTCCGTAGGTCGTCAGACGCAGGAACGGCGTCTCGGATGCATCGACGAGCCAGTCGACGCCCTCCAGGGTCACGCACTGCAGTTCGCTTGTGGGAGCGGGCACCGTGACCCCGCAGCGCAGCAGAATCGCGGAGTCCTCACCCGGCACACCCCAGGCAGCGGTGGCCTGGGCATCGGTCCATCGTCGGTCCATGTCAGCCACGCTGCCTGCGTTGTTCAGCCCCACCGACACCTCGGCGCACAGCGGGTTGTTTGCATCGGCGGCCGGCTCAAGATGCACGGTGGTCGAGCATCCGCTGAGCAGAGCCGTGCCGAGCAGAATAGCGGCGACTGTGGCAACGCGACGAGACATGATTCCAGGCTACCTTTGACAGCATGCCTTCCCGTTCAGCTGACGACGACCCGCGCCTGGGTGACGTCTCCGAAGGCACGATTCTGCGTGCCATCCTCGCCCGCACCGCGCCGGCTACCCACACGATCATCGGACCCGGTGACGATGCAGCGGTAATTGCCACACCGTCCGGCTCCGTTGTTGCGACCACCGACACTCTCGTGCACGGGCCGGACTTCCGCTTGGCCTGGTCGAGTGGATACGACCTGGGCTGGAAGTCCGCTGCGGTGAACCTCGCAGACGTGGCAGCGATGGGCGCGCGTCCGACGGCGTTGCTGGTGGCACTTGCCGTACCTCGTGATCTCCGGCTCTCGTTCGTCGAGCAGATGACCGACGGCCTGCGCGCCGCGTGTGAGGCTCTCGCTCCCGGCTGCGCAGTGGTCGGTGGTGACCTGACGGTCTCCGACGTGCTCACGGTCGCTGTCACCGCGCTGGGTGACCTGGAGGGGCGGGATGCTGTCACTCGATCAGCGGCGAGGCCGGGAGATGTCGTCGCGATCGCCGGCGAACTTGGCCATGCCGCTCACGGGCTCGCCGTCCTGTTCGGTCGCTTCCGCGACGGCGACACACCCGTCCCGATCGACTCGTCTGCGCTGGAGTCGGGGGAGCGCGCAGCGCTGGACGCGCAGTTGCGACCCGCGCCGCCGATCGGACTCGGGGTGATGGCAGCGGTGGCAGGGGCCACGGCCATGATGGACGTGTCCGATGGGCTGGCTCTCGACGCCGGACGACTCGCCGCGGCATCCGGGGTCACGCTCGATCTGGCCCGCGCTGCGCTCGGTGCGAATTCCGAGCGTGCTCTGGCAGGCGGTGAAGATCACGCGTTGCTGGCGACGTTCCCGCCCGGCGTGCTGCCGCCCGGCTTCCGCATCATCGGTGAAGTACTGGAGCAGGGCGCTGAAAGCGTGCTGTGCGACGGTGAGCCGGTGGACGCTGCTGGCTGGGATCCCTACCGCGACTGGGACTCGACGACGGGCTGAGCCCACCACACTGCCGTGTCGCCGTACGTCTTCTCACGGAAGACTTCGAGTCCGGCGGCCGCGACATCTGGCGGAGTCGAGCGGCTCGCGCGCTCGATCACGACGACGGCGTCCTCGGAAAGCAAGGGCGCGAGCGCGACCAGATCGGCCGTCATCGCCGCATCGTCCAGATCGTAGGGCGGATCAGTGAAGACCAGATCGTAGGTTCCGGTGTCGCGCTTCAGGAACGTGAGCACGGCGCTCTCATGCACGCCGGCGGAGGCGACGTTGAGGGCCTTTGCGACGGTGGCCGCATTGCGACGCACGATCGCAGCCGCGGGGCGTGAACGCTCCACGAGATCCACACTGGACGCGCCACGGCTGAGGGCTTCGAGTCCCAGCGCGCCGGATCCGGCGTACAGGTCGAGAACCCGAGCATCGGCGATGGCATCCGCAGACTCCAGCGCGCCGAAGAGCGATTCACGTACCCGATCGCTGGTGGGGCGGGTGCCGCTTCCCGGTACCTCAAGGCGGCGCCCTCGTGCCTCTCCGGCAATGATTCTCGTCACCCGTTCAGCCTAAGACTGTCTGCGACATTCTCTAGACTTCAGGCATGGTCTTCTCCCTCGACACGAGCTTGCCCGATGCCATCGGTCCGGCAGCGGCGAAGAAGGTGGAGCGTGCGTTCGGCATGACGACCGTCGGGGAGATGCTCGCCCACTATCCACGGCGTTACGCGGATCCCGCAGAGTTGACCCCCATCCGCGATCTTCCGGTCGGAGAGACCGTGACCATCGTCGCCGAGGTGCTTTCGTCTTCGGCGCGCACCATGCGCAACCGAACGGGTGCCATGACCGACGTGATCATCGGTGACGAGCACGGGCGTGTCTCGTTGACGTTTTTTGCGAAGAACCTCGCCCAGGCCCAGTGGCGGGCGAACGAGATGCGTCCTGGTCGTCGAGGTGTCTTCTCCGGCAAAGTCGGGATGTACAACGACACGACACAGTTCGCCCATCCACAGGTCGAGCTCTTCGATGATGAAGAGAGCGCACAGGCCCGTGCCGACGATCGTGCACACCGACCGATCCCGATCTATCCGGCCACCTCTGCCGTATCCAGCCAGCAGTTTCGCGAACTCGCGGAGAAGGTGCTGTCGCAGTTGGGCGAAGTGCCAGACCCGCTGCCGGAGGAGATCCGGGTGCGGGAGGGGCTTTTGGGTGCTCGCACCGGACTCATCCAGCTTCATCGACCGCAGACGCTCAACGAGGTTGATCCTGCGGTGCGCACTCTTCGGATGCACGAGGCGCTGGTGCTGCAGACCGCCCTGCTGCAGCAGCGTGCCGCAGTACGCGCCCTGAGCGCCACAGAGCGGCCCGCGAGCGCTGGTGGCCTGCTGGAGCGCTTCGACGCCGCGATGCCGTACACGCTCACCCCGGACCAGCAGACAGTCGGTGATCAGATCGCCGCCGATCTCACCGGTGCGTGGCCGATGAACCGCCTCGTACAGGGCGAGGTCGGCTCGGGAAAGACCCTTGTCGCGCTCCGTGCGATGCTGCAGGTCGCAGAATCCGGAGGACAGGCCGCGTTGATTGCGCCGACCGAGGTGCTCGCCTCGCAGCATCTGCGCTCCATTACGCGGATGCTGGGCCCTGATCTGGCACCGTTGGTGATGCCGACGCTGCTCACGGGGCAGATGTCGGCACCTGAGCGACGCAAGGCGGCCCTGCGAGTCGCCTCCGGCCAGTCGTTGATCGTCGTCGGCACGCACGCGCTGCTGGGGGAGAAGACGACGTTCGCCGATCTCGGACTCGTCGTCGTCGATGAGCAGCATCGCTTCGGTGTCGAACAGCGCGAAGCACTCAGGGCAAAGGGGTCAAGCCCACACGCGCTTGTGCTTACGGCCACGCCGATCCCGCGCACCGTGGCGATGACGGTGTTTGGCGATCTAGACACCTCGGTGATCCGCACGATGCCGGCAGGACGCGCGGGTATCGAGACGTTCGTCGCGCCACTCGCGGAGCGTCCGGACTGGTTCCGGCGGGTCTGGGACCGCGCTGCGGAAGAGGTCGCGCTGGGCAGGCAGGTATTTGCCGTGTGTGCCGCGATCGATACGACCAAGAAGAGCTCTGGGGAAGAAGACGCGACTGCTCTGATGCCTTCAGAAGAAGGCGCTACCGGACCTCATTGGGGTGTCGTGCAGCTCGACGCTGTTCTGGCTACGCATCCGACGGTCGGCGCGCTCCGACGCGCAGTACTGCACGGCAAGATGCCGGCAGACCAGAAGGATTCGGTGATGCAGGCCTTCGCACGCGGGGAAATCGATGTGCTGATCGCCACGACCGTGATCGAGGTCGGCGTCGATGTGCCGAACGCCTCGACCATGATCGTGCTCGATGCCGACCGGTTCGGCGTCTCCCAGCTGCATCAGTTGCGCGGCCGAGTCGGACGCGGCGAGGTTCCGGGCCTCTGCCTCCTCGTGACCGAGGCAGAAGAAGGATCATTGGCGCGTGAGCGTGTGGAAGCGGTTGCCTCGACCCTGGATGGGTTCGCTCTGGCCGAAGTCGATCTCGAACTGCGCGGCGAGGGCGACGTGCTGGGCTCGACACAGTCTGGTGTGCGCTCGTCGTTGAAGCTCCTGCGTGTCGTGAAAGACTCCAAGCTCATCGCCAGGGCTCGCGAGCTTGCGGAGGACATCCTGGTCACCGATCCGCAGCTCGCCTCGCACGAGGGGCTGCGGGAGGTCATCGAACGTCGCGTAAGCGAAGACGATCGGGCCGCGCTCGCGAAAAACTAGCGTCCCGACGTGCAATAGGCTGAAGCCATGAGCAGCCGGATCGCCGTTGTCCCGGGTTCTTTTGACCCACCCACCCTTGGTCACCTCGACGTGATTCGTCGAGCTGCGAAGCTTTACGATGAACTGCACGTGCTGGTGGTGCACAACCCCGGCAAACAAGCGATGCTCCCGATCGCTCAGCGGCTGTCGCTGTTGGAACAGTCCATCGCCGAGGACGGCATGGGCGGGGCAAACATCGTCGTTGGCTCGTGGAGCATGGGCCTGCTGGTGGACTACGCCCGCGATGTCGACGCCGGCGTTCTGATCAAGGGCATCCGTTCTCAGATTGATGTCGCGTACGAATCGCCGATGGCGATCGTGAACCGACACCTTGCGGATATCGAGACGGTCTTCCTTCTGCCGGACCCCTCGCACGCGATGGTGTCGAGTTCGCTCGTGCGCCAGGTCGCCGCCCTCGGAGGTGACGTGACACCGTTCGTGCCGCGCGCCGTTGCCGCGTTCCTCGATACTGGAGCGCGGGGGCTCTGAGCGAAGCCTGGCTGTGTGCTGGCTGAGCAAATTTGACCCGCACTCAGCATCCGCCGGTAGCATGAAGTGGTGAAGACCCGACTAAACGGCCCATTTGTGGTGCCGGTACGTGACATCGTCCGACGCCCGGGAGAGATGCGCGAGCATCAGTTCTCCGTAGCTTTGAAAGAGCAGTGGGGTGAGGGCATCGTCTCGGTCGAAGCCAGTGCTGAGATCGACGTCGAAGTGCGACTCGAGTCGGTCCACGAGGGCATCCTCGTCTCCGGAACCGCGGATGCAGAGTACAAAGGCGTGTGCGGAAGATGCCTGATTGACATCGCCGAGCCTGTCGAAGTCGAGTTCCAGGAGCTTTTCGCGTATCCTGGTGAGGAAGAAACTGACTTTGAGGTTCAAGACGACCACGTGGATCTTGAAACTCTAGTTAGGGAAGCGGTTGTACTGTCGCTTCCATTTCAGCCGGTGTGTCAGCCGGATTGCCCCGGGCTTGACCCGACATCGGGTGTGAAGCTGACCGAAAGCACCGGAGTGGAGTCAGACGCTCCCATCGATCCGCGATGGAGTGCGCTCCAACAGATCACAGACCAGGGGAGTGCGGCAGAGAGCCGTGTTCCTGAGAATACAGAAGAGAGTTAGCCATGGCTGGTAACCCCCCGAAGCGCAAGGTTTCCCGTTCCAACACCCGCTCGCGTCGCGCGCAGTGGAAGGCGGCGCCCGTTGCGCTCGTCAAGACGATTGAGAACGGCAAGACCGTTTACAGCCGCCCGCACCAGGCGAAGGTCGTCACCGACTCGCAGGGCACCGAGCTGTTCATGGAGTACAAGGGCCGCAAGGTCGCCGACGTCTGAACCACGGTCTCACGATCGTGACAGAAGTCCCCGGCGGGGCTGCATCTCTCGCAAGTAAGCTCAGGGTCGATATCGACCCTGAGCTGCTTGCGTTGGCGCTGACCCACCGCTCATACGCATACGAGCACGGCGGTAGCCCGCACAACGAGCGCCTGGAGTTTCTCGGCGACTCGGTGCTGGGGCAGGCCGTGACAGTGATGCTGTTCACGACTCACCCCGACATCGATGAGGGTCAGCTCGCCAAGAGGCGTGCCAGCGTGGTCTCCACGGTCGCCCTCGCAGAGGTCGCGAGAACCATCGGGCTGGGAGAGCACCTTCTGCTCGGGCGTGGTGAGGAACAGACCGGCGGGCGGGACAAGGATTCGATTCTCGCCGACACCATGGAGGCGGTTTTCGGTGCCACATACCTGTCGGCGGGGCCCGAGGCTGCCACCGAACTCGTACTGCGCCTGACCGAACCACTGCTCGACGATCCCGAGCGATACGGTGCGGCCATGGATCCCAAAACCAGCCTGCAGGAACTGGCAGCTCGTCTTGGCTCCACACCCCCGCAGTACTCGGTGTCATCCAGCGGCCCAGATCACGACCGTCGCTTCAGCGCGACGGTGATGGTCGGCGATGTGAGCATGACCGGTGCCGGCACCAGCAAGAAGACCGCTGAGATGGCCGCGGCGCTCAGCGCATGGCGCACACTCGGCGAGAGTGCCTGAGCTTCCCGAGGTCGAGGTCGTGCGCGCTGGCCTCGCACCTGCGGTCATCGGCGCGACGATCACGAGTGTCTCGGTTATCGATGAGCGTGCACTCACGCGGCATCCCGCCGGTGCCGCTGATTTCGTCGGGCGCCTCGAGGGTACTTCCGTCGTCGGCGCGTCTCGGCGAGGAAAGTTTCTCTGGCTTCCGCTGGGAGGCGGTGTCGATGCGATGGTCGCCCATCTGGGTATGAGCGGTCAGATGCTCCTGCGCGCGCCCAATGCGCCGGCCGAGCGGCATGAGCGCATCCGCCTCGGCATCGAGCATCCGCAGCACGGCGAGCTCGCGATCGTGTTCTCTGATCAGCGCACGTTCGGCTCTCTCGCCGTTGACTCGCTCGTGTCTGACGGCCCTGATCTGATTCCCACACAGGTGCAGCACATTGCCCGTGATCCCTTGGATACCGGGTTCGATGATGCGGCGTTCGTCGCCGGAGTGCGCCGACGTTCCAGTGCGATCAAACGTATTCTTCTCGATCAGACCGTCGTCAGCGGAATCGGCAACATCTATGCCGATGAGTCGCTGTGGGCTGCGCGCATCCACCCGGAGACACAGGGCAGTGCGCTGTCAGCGCAGGCTGTGCGTCGGCTGCTCGGCGAAGTGCGCCTCGTGCTGGAGAAGGCTCTCGCTGAAGGCGGCACGAGTTTCGACGCGCAGTATGTGAACGTGAACGGGCAGGCGGGGTACTTCGCACATTCACTGAACGTTTACGGACAGCAAGGGACGCCGTGCCGACGCTGCGGGTCGCCGATCAAACGGGCTCCGTTCATGGGACGCTCGTCGCATTTTTGCCTTGTCTGCCAGCGGTTACGGTGATTTGAAGGATCAATCCGTTATCTCCAGCGCCCCACCTAGTTCTGGCTAGAGCTAGATTCGGCCCCGCTCGTCCACGGGACGACGACGGTAGTCACGCCATGCCTCTAAAAGATCCTCGCGCGAACCTTCCGGGTGCGCCTCGTACCAGGCCCGTGTGAAACGGTTGTACTCGAACTGTGAGCCGATGGCCTTCTGGCCCTGATCACGACTTGCATAGTAATGTTCAAGGGCGTCTTGGAGAGTCTGGGTGCCGTCAGCGTCCGCGAAGAATGCGCGCAACTCGCCGTCAAAGCCGAAAGACTCGCCCACCTGTTCGATGAACCACGCACGCACGGTCTGACTGCACGGCTGGCCTCTTGGGATCACGGTCGAGGCAGAGAGTGGGCCGGAGAGTTGCGCCTTGTTTCCTGAGCGCTGCGTCACCGGCTCTGTAAAAGACACACCGTTGAGAGCCGCGGCTAGACGCTGCGTCAACTCTTCCTTGCTGCCGGTGGCTCGGATACCGAGTGAGCGCGCGAAGTCGGCCAACTCATCCTTGAGCCAGTACCAGCGCAATAGTTCATTTCCGGTCAGGTCGCCAGTCAGGTCAGGGCGCTGCGGATTCGTGGAAGTCACTGTATGTACTCTACGGAAGGGAATGCCGCGGACGAGGCTCGTGCCATGACAGGTGAGCGGGAGAACCAGAGGTTGCTAAATTGATGCATGTGTTTAGACCGATTACTATCGATGTCGACCGAGACAGCGTTGCGATGGGTGACGACATGCAATCCCATGCTCACCAGGTCACGGTTGCGTCCGGCACGCGGCTGAGCGCTCTCTTAGGTCGAGCCTCGCCTGGCATTCGGCAGCATGGCTGGTCTTGGGTCGCTGTCGCGGATGGTCGCGTTGCTGCCGTCTGGTCAGTGGATCACGGCGTACAGCTGCTCGTCCCCGACAGCCGGGTGACATCCAAGGGTGGGCCACACAGCGTACATTTTCGCTACTTTCTCCAGATCGACCCCGCCTGGCTGCATCGCCGTCTTATTGAAGGCGCCGTCCCGAATCTGAAGTCCCTCGAACGTGAGTACCAACCGCTTGCGCGGGTTGCGTGGGAGCAGGAACAGCGTCGACGCGAAAACGAGCTTCCCGATCGACTGCTGACAGCAGAATGCACCTCAGCGCTGCAGTCATTTGGCGCCCAGATCGACCTGCACAACGACCGCACAATCCGGTTTAACCTGTTCGGCACACAGTGGACAGCGAGCGGCTCTGACACCATGATTCAGATCCACAGCGGAGAGGGTGGGCCGGCCGCCTCAATTCGACCGTCGACGTTCGCAGAATGTTGGTTGGTGGCCGCGGTCGGCGCGGAGATGAGGATCTCCCGTGACATCCCTCGCCTGCCTCACTTTCAGCCGCTCCCGGCACCACGGTTAAAGCCGATGACAAGCTGGCCTCCGGGTGTGCAGCGTTGGACGACCAACGGAAACTTGATTGCCCAGCTCTCTGGCGCCGATGCCGTCTCCTACTTTCGGATCGCCGTCGGGCGTTCTATCGCCGAGATTGCTGAGCTCCTCACGGAGGACCTGCCTCTGAGCCACCGTCGCTGATCTCGGAGAACTTGGCCGGGTCATCGCCACAGATTAGGGTTCACGGCTAGACACCGTTTCAGCCTTGGACACGGCATGCTCTCAAAACCGAATTTTGCTCACATATACCGGATGCTGAGGAGCGATCGTGGATTTGCGATGGTTGGGTGCTGCTGAGCACGAAGTCGCCGAGGCAATGGCGCGGGTGCGCCGCACGGCACGGCCGAGTTGGGTGCCGACCAAGCGCCAGGTGCTCGTGCATGTGAATCACTGCCTCATGTTGTGGTACCTGTGCATCGTGTTGATGACACTCGGAATTCGTATCGATACGCTTCAGCAGAATCGCATCGACGCCGTCGATATCCGAGACATGGCGATTTGCACCGCGGTGTTCGTCGCCTGGCTGTATGGGGCTTTCTGGCTGTATCGATGGGCGGCGTTGCCGCCCTCACGCCGATCACGGATGAGCGAGTGGCGGCAGACGCTCACCGCTCTTGCGAACGGGTTCGAGGTCGAGCCGACACAGAGAACAGCGTTTGTGTCGATGATCACCGCGGGTGTGGGCCAGCCCTCCTTCTATCCTCGATTTGCCGCGCCTGGCGTCGAGTTCGGAAACCTGAAGTACCGAAGCCGTCGCTCGGGATCATGGCACTATCTCGCAGTGCAATTGCCGGTTCTGCTCCCGCATCTGCTCTTTGCGACGACGGCGACAGGTGGTCTTTTCGACGAACTTCCGGTTGCCCTCAAGCGAGACCAGCGGCTGTCGCTGGAAGGCGACTTCGATCGTTGGTTCCACCTCTACACTCCGGCCACCTACGAGCGGGACGCCCTCTTTGTGGTCACACCGGACGTGATGGCCGAGTTGATCGACAATGCTCACCAGTTCAACATCGAAATCGTCGATGACCATCTCGTCTTCTTCGCACCTTCGCCTGCAGACTTCACTGCCGCCGAGTCATGGCGAACTGTGGAATCGCTGTTGCAAGCGGCGATACCGGTGATCGCGAACGCGAGCCGCTACCGCGATGAGCGAGTGCCACAGCAGCAACGCTCAGCGGCGATTGCTTCGATCCGCGCATCGACCAAAACACCCGGAGCCACATGGGTCGAACCCGTGCCTCGGATCGACCCCACCGGACACCGACTCGATATGCGCGACCGCCGCACGGGAGCCTGGTCGGTTCTCGGCGCCATCGGCTGGTTCGCGACGCTCGTGTTCCTTTATGCGGTGCCCGGCATCTTCGCCTTCGCTGGCTTCATGTCCATCGTCGACGGCCGTTAGAACATCTGATTCAGAAGCGGTCAGGCTGGCAGAAACGCTCGCCCTAGTAGTGGACGGGTCATGCGTACTCCTGCCCAGACCAGCGCGATTCCGAGTCCGACTACGGCAGCGATCGTCACCAGCGACAGCGGCGCAATGATCATTGCGATTCCGAGCAGGGGAAAGACCAGCGCGGCTGCGCACAGCGCCGACCCGATCGCGGTCACCAGAAGCGGTGCCATGACCGCACGAACGCGTGCGGCTTCGACCGTCGCCATCGGCACGCCGAGGAAGTGCAGACTGCGATGCAACTCCCGTTGGTCGAGAATGCCGGATGCTTGATTCACTCCGACTGAGACGGCGACCATAAGGAAGGACGCGATCAATGTGATGATCAGCCCGGTGCGGATGTCTGTGGCCAGCATCGCATTTTCTGCCGCTTCAGACCCGCTCATCGTATCGATCAACGCCACACCGGTTCCCGCGAACACTGCCATGAAGCTTGCCATCGCGATACCACTGACCTGCCGCCAGGCGGCCTTCGGTGAATCGAGCACGAAGCGCGCGGCGAGCAAACGGGCTGGCCTCTCGGCACGCTTGAGCCCACCCTTCGCATGCACCTTCAGCGCCCACGGTCCGATCAGGTTCAGCACTGCGAGCGCTGCAGCGAACATGCCTGCGATCACGACGATCGTGACGACGAGTCCGGCCATCCCAGGGAATACCTGCATGATCCCGAACGCGGCAACGAGCACAGACACCGCGAGCACCGCACGAATCCAGTGCACCCGTGGCACCTCAGAGCGCGTGCGCACTCCGAGCGGAGAGATGACGACCTGGCGCAAACCCACCGCAGCGCTGACCGCGGCGAGCAGGAGAACACTGGACACGACGGCGACGACGCTCAGCGGTGCGAGCAAGATCGCGTCGAGGCCGAGGGCTTCACCGCGGAATGGAATCATCCCGACCAACGGTGCACACGCGAGATACCCGAGCACCCCTGCGATGGCCCCGGCTCCCGCGACCAGGGTCGACTCAAGCACGGTCGCCCCGACGACGCCGGCGGGCGACACCCCGAGCAGACGCAGCGTCGACAGGCGCTCATCACGACGTCTGGCAGACAAGCGAGCGGCGGCGCCACCAAGATTGGTGAGCGGCACGACGAGAAGGACTAGAGCGATGGCGGCGAGAGCCTGGTAGATCCCGGCATCTGGATCGGTCCACGTCCAAAACGCCTGAGCACCGCCGACCACTGTCAGCACCAGCGCCGTCACTAATGCGAAGGCGATGGCGGGCAACGCCAGGACGCCACCCTGACCCGGCGCAGGTCGTAGCAACAATGCGAACACGTGCGCGTTCATGCGGATACTCCTGCGGTGACGATCAGCCCATCGCGGACGTGCACGGTTCGCGAACAGCGCGCGGCGACATCCCCGTCGTGCGTCACCAGCACGAGAGTGCGCCCCTGGCCAGTGGTCGACCAGAGGAGTGCATCCATCACCTCGCCGGAGGTCTGCGAATCCAGCGCGCCGGTCGGTTCGTCGGCGAAGACGAGCTCGGCGCCGGTCACCTGTGCGCGGGCGATCGCAACGCGCTGCGCCTGACCGCCGGATAGTTCACCGATGCGGCGCTCCTCGAGTCCCGCCAGACCGAGAGATGCCATCCACCCCGAGGCATGCTCCAGCGCAGTTCTACGCGGTGACCCGTTGATCATCAGCGCAAGCGCGATGTTCTCGATCGCGGTGAGCTCAGGAATGAGCAACCCCTGCTGAAACACGAAGCCGAACGATTCCCTGCGCAGTCGCGAGCGCTCCCGCTCGTTCTTCGTCGTGATCTCGACCGCGGCGCCGTTCACGGGCGAGAACACCACGCTTCCGGTGTCGGGGGAGGTGATTCCTGCGAGGGCATGAAGAAGCGTCGTCTTGCCTGATCCGGACGCGCCCATGATCGCGACGGACTCCCCACGCTGCACGGCCAGAGAGACGCCAGCGAGTGCATGAGTCGTCCCGAAGGTCTTGTGCAGGGCATGGGCGTGGATGGCGGTGTCGTTCATGATTCCAGCCTCGCCGGTTCCGTGTCACGGGTCGTCCCTCTCGAGGTGCAGATCCGTGACACGGGGTCATCCCCGAGGATGATCCTTCAATCGAGCTTCTTTTGCCAGCCCGCCGCGTAGGAAGCGGGTACAAAACCGATGGCCTCGTTGATGTCGAGCATCGGCCGGTTTTCCTCGGCGTTGAACGTCGACACCTTCGGAGATTTGGGAGCAATGCCCTGCCATCGCAGCAGGTTCGCGCACTTCACTATCGTGCCCAGACGGTGTCCACGATGCGCCTCGACCACGAGGGTGCCGAACTGATGAGTGACTCCCGTCGGATCCGCTCCGATGAGGAGCTCGTTGAATGCGACCATGTCTCCGGATGCATCATGAATCACTGCGGCAACAGATACCGTCTGCCCGCCCGCGGCGAACAGTCCATCGCGACGGATGACCTTGTCCTCATCCCATGCTTCCTCTTCCATGACGAGCTCTCCGCTGGGCACGTCCGTTGCCATTCGTGCGATCATGCTGCCGTATCCGATGCGCAGATGAGCAGGCGTCGGCAGCGTCCAGGTTTCGACGCGGTACCCGGGGCCGGCGAACGCGGATGCCTTCTGAAGGCGCTTCTCGACGTCGTCGAGCGGGTCTTCGAGCGACAGCACACTGTTACGTTCGACCTGCTCCAGAGCGAAGCCGTTTGCGTGCAGCACGTCGCTGAGCGGGGTGGTGGTCACCGTGCCCCACCCGGTCGCCGGAGTGAGGGTGCTCTCGCCGAGCGCGACCGGATGCAGCGACCAGGTCTGCAGCACGCTGCGCCCGAGCGCATGCGCCTCCTGAACAAGACGGTCGAGCAGGGCCTGACCGACACCGCTACCCATCTCTGCCGGAAGCACCATAAATCCGATCTCCGCAGAGTTTGTACCCGCGGCGTTGGATGTGGTGAGCTCGGCCGCGCCGACGACCTCACGTTCGCGGCGTGCGATGAAACCGCGACGCGTACGGTCAGTCTGATCCAGCCACGACGGCAGCAGTTGTTCTGCGGTGTCCCTGAGATCATTGATGCCGGCGTCAATCTCAGCCATCCGGTTGCCGAGATCAACCATCGCGTGAAACTCTGCCGCGTCCGGCGCATCCACGCCCGTGGGGATCACCAGCTCGGTGATCGTGAGTGCTTTCATGTCAGTACCTTCTTCCATGCGCCTTCATAGGCGATGGCTGCGAAGCCAATCGCCTCGTTGATGGAGAGCATCGGCCGGTTCTCCTCGGCGTTGTAAGTGATCACCCGGTCGGATGCAGGGTGTTGTTCCCGCCACGTCAGGAGACCGGCTGTCTTGACCAGCATCCCGAGGCGGTGACCGCGGTGTGATGCGAGCACGAGAGTGTCCTCCTGATGCGTTGCCGAGGAGGAATCGGGTCCGATCGACAGCTCGTTGTATGCGCACAGCTCGCCGGAATCGATGTGCTGCGCAGCGGTGACCAGCACAGTGTTGCCAGCCTGCAGGTGGCGCTCGTCGTGTCGGGCGATCCGCTCGGCATCCCACTTCTCCGCGGGCATGTCGAGGTCGGCATCGGGTACGTCTGTCGACATGTGCTCTTTCATCCAGGCGTAGCCGGTGATGTACTCGGCCGGTGTGGGGAGCGTCCACTGCACGACGCGATACCCGGATGCATGGCCCTCCGCGTCGGCGAGCAGATCGCGTGCGCGCTGCTGGCTCGCATCCGTCCACGTGAAGGTGCTCACTCGTTCGACCTGTTCCAGTGTGAAGCCGTGCCGCAGTAGGAAGCGTGCGCCGTGACCGTTCGGGATCTCCCCGAAACCGGTCGGTGACGGCAGTGGAGTTTCCGAAGGCGTGGCGGGATGCTCGACCCACACCAGCAGACGCTGGACGCCTGCTTCGCGTGCGGCTGCTTCAATGTGGGGGAGTGCTGCGGAGCCGATGCCGGCTCCCCAGTGCGCGCGGATCAGGCTGATGATCGTGAACCCGGTGCGCCCACCGTCATCAGCCAGGATGTTCAGCGTGCCCACGCCGACCATCTGATCGTCTACGGACACGTACCACTGGCGTCTGGTGAACTCCGGGCTGTCATACAGCAGCGGCAACAACGATTCGGCTGTCATGTCTTCTTCGTCGCGCCCCGTGAGGTCGCTGATCGAGGTGTTTCGTATATTCGCGTACTCGCGAACAAGCGCGGACGGCGCTGCATCCGCCTGTGCAGGAAGCACAAGCGGATGCAGCGTCGCGTTGTCGGTCAAGCGGATGCTGTTCATCGCAGTAACTCCAGGTCAGAACATCTGACGCTGCGCGTGATAGGCGAGCAGCGCCAGAGACTCGCGCTCGGTGGCGTGTCTGGTTTCAAACAGCCGCATCACTTCTTCACTAGTCATGGTCCGCGCAGGTGACCGGCGCGGACGCTGGGACCGCAGTAGCAGCCATACTCCGAGCCGAAGTGACACGCGGTCTGCGAGTGGTAGCTCGGTCCTGTCGGTAGGGACGGTGATCTCGAGAACTTCCTGGTCGTCGGTACATGGTGGGTGGGCGGTGCTGCGAAGCAGCGTGTTCGTATGCACGAGAGTGCTCGTTTCTTGTCGATCTTTGTGAAGGGGCAGTTGCGCAGAGAGTCCGGTGTCACCGGATGCGCGGGCGAGAGGTCTCAGAGAATGGAGACGTTGCCCAGAGATGTGCAGAGGGTCGGAGTCAGAACATCGACCGATGCGGACAGCAGGAAGAACCGAAAGAGATGGCCCGCGAGGAGCCAGAAATCTCAGGTGGTTCTATGAGACCGTGCTGTGACGGATGCCGAAGTACGAGGACGCCTGATCTACACGAGCCGTGGCAGTGCCTGCGGTGTGAGCAAAGTTAATTGAAATGATCATGAGCGTCCTCCTTTCGTGAGCGATCCGATTTGCAAAGTTAGTGCCCCAATAGGTGTGACGTCAAGCATCCTGGTGTTTTCTCGGCGTGTCGCGCGCATGCCGGATCACGTTCTGTACCGCGCGGGATGCCGGAAACTGTGCGGATTTCCGGTAGCGTGGCGGCGTGATTCTCCCTGGACGAACGGTGCCCGCATGCATCTGAAAAGCCTGACGCTTAAGGGCTTCAAATCGTTCGCCCAGCCCACAAGCTTTGTCTTCGAACCCGGCGTGACCTGCATCGTTGGGCCGAACGGCTCGGGAAAATCGAACGTCGTCGACGCCCTCGCCTGGGTCATGGGCGAGCAGGGAGCGAAAACGCTTCGTGGCGGGAAGATGGAAGACGTCATTTTTGCCGGTACGTCGACTCGCGGTCCGCTCGGGCGTGCTGAAGTGCAGCTGAGCATCGACAACAGCGACGGTGCTCTGCCGATCGAATTTGCCGAGGTGACGATCAGTCGCACGCTGTTCCGCAATGGATCCAGCGAGTATGCGATCAACGGGTCCAGCTGCCGGCTCCTTGATGTGCAAGAGCTGCTGAGCGACTCCGGCCTGGGCCGCGAGATGCACGTGATCGTGGGCCAGGGGCGCCTCGACACGGTGCTGCAGGCATCGCCGGAGGACCGTCGAGGATTCATCGAGGAAGCTGCCGGCATCCTCAAACACCGTCGCCGCAAGGAGAAGACTCTTCGCAAGCTCGACGCGATGGAGGCCAACCTCACGCGTCTCAGCGATCTCGCCGGTGAGATTCGCCGCCAGCTCAAGCCGCTGGGCCGTCAGGCCGAGATCGCTCGTGAAGCGCAGACCATCGCGGCGGTTCTCCGCGACGCGAAGGCCCGCATCTTCGCCGACGACGTCGTCGCGCTGCGCACGGCTTTGGCCGACCACGCTCGCACCGAGCGGGAGCGGCACACCGAGCGTCTCGTGCTGACCGACCAGGCCGACACGGTGCGCGCCGGCATCGCGAAGCTCGAAGCCGATCAGAACTCTGCCGCAGTCGATGAGGCGCGGCGGGTCACCTTCGGTCTTGAACAGGTTCAGGAACGGATGCGTTCGCTGTACACGCTCGCGAACCAGCGGCTCGCGTTGCTGGGTTCTGAACAAGACGACGCCGCTGTGACGTCGGTGACGGTCACACAGTCGACGATCGATGAGGCCAAGGACAACATCACCGAGATCTCTGCCGGGCTCGGAGATGCGCAGGATAACGCGGTTTCCGCCAGCCGTGAGGTGGTGAACGCGCGGGCAGAGCTCGACACTTTGGACGTCGATATCGCTGAGCAGAGTGCGCTGGTCTCAGAGCACGACATGCGGCTGACGGCGCTACGGGGGACGGCAGAGGCCGCGGCATCCGCTCTCGCCGCGGTGCGCGGCGCAGTGCTGCGGCAGGAGAACGCTCTCGAAGCGGCGAACGAGCGGCGCCGCGAGGCCGCTGAGGCGTTGGAGTTGCTCGACGAAGCGGAGGCGCCGGAAGGCAGCGCAGCCGAGCACGCCGCGGCCTACGAGACCGCGCAACGAGAGGCCATGGCAGCGGATACCGAGCGGGAGAGCCTGCGGGAGCGCCTGCACACGGTTGAACGTGAAGCCGAATCACTGACGGCGAAAGCATCCGCGCTGAGCAGTGCGCTCTCGTTATCTGGTGGCGCAGCCGAAGTTGTGAAGTCAGGCGCGCCCGGGGTACGTGGACTTGTCGGCGATGCAGTGCAGGTCAAGGCAGGTTTCGAGGCTGCCATCGCCGCAGTTCTCGGTTCTCTCGCCGAAGGTGTGCTGGTCGACGATGCCGACGCGGCCTTCGCCCTTGCCGCTGATTCGACAGCGCAGAAGCGTGGAGTCGTCGATTTCGTGATGGCCGATGCTCTGCGCGACCTCACCGCGCTGCCCGAGATCGCGGGCGTCACTGTCGCGTCCTCGGTCGTCACTGCGCCGGACGGTGTACTCGGGGTGCTCTCGCACGTGCTTATCGCTGATGATCTTCCTGCTGCGCGCGGTGCCCGTGCCACACTCGATGCGCTCGGCGATACCGCGGTGACGATCGTGACGACAGGCGGCGATGTGGTCACCGCGCAGACGTTGCGCACCGGATCTGGTGGCGAACGCTCTCGCCTGGAACTCGCCGCGGAACGCGACGCTGCGCAGGATCGTCTCACCGAGGTGAGGGTGATTGTCGATGCGCTGCGCGAGGAGCGCGAGCACGCCTCGGAGCGTCTTGAGCAGACCAGACGCCGGGCCAAGGACGCGCTGAGCGCACTGCGCGAGCACGACGCCGCGCTGGCGACATACGCGGAACAGGCCAACCGTGTCACCGTTCGGCACGAGTCGGCTGCCGCCGAGTGCGAGCGACTCGAGGCAGGACTTGTCCAGGCGCAGGCAACAGTGGCGGATGCACAGGCCTCTGCGACCGCGGCGAGGACCGCACTCGAAGACGCAGAAGCAACGCCGCGACCGGTTCTCGATGCGTCGGCACGTGATGGCTTGCTTGAGGCGCTCGACGCGGCGCGCGAGACAGAAGTACGTGCGCGTCTGGAGATCGAGACACTGCGCGAGCGGGTGCGGGCAGCCCAGTCGCGAGTCGCGAGTCTGGAGCGTCAGCGTGAACAGGAACGCGATGCCGCGACTGAGGCCGCGCGTCGTGCCGTGATCCGTCGCGCACAGCGCGAAGCGGCTGCCGGCGTCGCGGGGGAGTTGCCCCGCATCCTTGACTCGATCGACCGATCGGTGACGGAAGCGCGCGTGGCCCTGAACGAGGCCGAGAACGCACGCTCGGCGCAGAACGAGGAACTCACGGCCTTTCGCGTCCAGGAGACGTCGCTTCGCGAGAGGCTGGCTGGCCTCACTGAAAGTGTGCACGGCCTTGAACTGCAGATCCACGAGAAGAAGCTGCATCTGACGAGCCTGCTGGAGCGCGTCGCATCCGAGCTAGCTCTCGATGAAGATATTCTCGTTGCGGAATATGGTCCGGATCAGGCGGTGCCGCGCGACCCGCTGGCAGCGGGCGAGTCGGAGTCGGAGCCGGACGACATCGATGGCGTCGATTCGACCGCGATCCCGTATGACCGGCGCATGCAGCAGCGCCGATTGGCTGAGGCAGAGCGCAAGCTCAACCAGCTCGGGCGCGTGAACCCGCTGGCTCTGGAGGAATTCGCAGCCCTCGAGCAGCGTCATGCGTTCCTCACTGAACAGCTCGCCGATCTCACTCAGACGCGTCAGGATCTGCTCACGATCATCGGCGAGCTTGACGAGCGTATGCAGACGATCTTCGCGAGCGCGTTCGAAGACACCAGACAGGCGTTCCTTGAAGTGTTCCCGCTCTTGTTCCCCGGTGGGGCCGGCAGCATTTCGCTGACCGATCCGGACAACATGCTCACGACGGGCATCGAGGTGTCGGTACGCCCAGTCGGCAAGAAGATCGAGCGGCTGTCCTTGCTGTCGGGTGGTGAGCGGTCGCTGGCGGCCGTCGCGCTGCTGGTCGCGATCTTCAAGGCGCGCCCCAGCCCGTTCTACATCCTGGACGAAGTTGAGGCCGCACTCGATGACGCGAACCTCGGGCGCCTGCTGACGGTGTTCGAACAACTGCGTGAGAGCTCACAACTGCTGGTGATCACTCACCAGAAGCGCACGATGGAGATCGCCGACGCGCTCTACGGCGTCTCAATGCGCCAGGACGGCGTGTCGGCCGTGGTGGGCCAGCGCGTCGGGGACAGGGCTGCTGCCGCCAGCTGAATCCGGCCCGGCTGTGCACAACTTCGGATCACCGGGCCGCCGCACGGCGTGTCGTCGTCGTGAAGCGGCGTGTCTTCTCTGCGCTCCGAAGTTGTGCACGGTCACAGGTGCGAATGGAGGGTGCGCTCGAACTCCTCGACTGCCGGGGCAAAGCCTGGGAGATCCTGTGGGCGATGATGCCGCACCCTCCAAGACGACCTGCCGTGCGCCGTTCTCGGTCAGGATGCGAGCGATCATCTCGTACTCTTCGTTCCATCCGCCTGTGACGACGAGCGTCGGGATGCCAGCGAGCATGTGATCACGGATGCCGTGTCCCCACGGGACATTTGTGTCCGCCCAGTGCTCGGCGACCGGTCGTTCGGCCTCCCACACGTCGGCGTCGAATGGTCCGCCGAACATCAGCGGACGCATGATCGCCCAGAACCCGCGCAGGTTCCCGGCATCCGCCTGTGCACGCGCTTCGGTGACGGACGAGATGTGGCGCTCCACCACAGCCTCACCGCGCGCGATGTCGTAGAGGGCGGGCTCCACCAGCACGAGTCCGGCGATACCGAGGTCGCCGGATGCGGCGGCGAGGACGGCGGGCACTGCGCCGATGGAGTGCGCGAAGAGGACAGTGCGTTGCTTCGAACAGCTGCGAACGAGCCATTCGACCTGCTCCGGGATCATCGATCCTGGCTCAAAACTGAGGAACTCACCGAGCGCGTGGTCGGCGGCCGGCCATGCTGCCGTCCCACGACGGCCCGCACCGTGGATGTACAGCCTGGTGAACGTCATGCACCCGAGCCTATGCAGTGCCGAATCCCAGACGGACACAGGTCCGTGCGGCGTGTCAGGCCTCGCGGAGCCTCTGACACGCCGTGCGTGAGGTCCGGCGTCCGGGAATCGGGACGGCGCCCAGCCTCGGCACCGTAGGCTGGAGACATGGCGGAGAAGTCCTGGTCCCTCGGTCGCGCACTGCGCGGCATGTTCGTCAAGCCCACGATCGATGAGACGACGTGGGAAGAGCTCGAGACCGCGCTGATCACGGCTGACTTCGGCCCTGACATCTCCGAGCGCATCGTCGAAGAACTCCGTGAGAAGGTCGCCCGGTTCCGCACCACCGACCCGAAGGATCTGCAGCGGATGCTGCGGGAGACGCTCGAGGAGCACTTCGCGAAGTTCGATACGACGCTGAAGCTCACTGAGCGTCCGGCCGTTGTGCTTGTCGTCGGCGTCAACGGCGTCGGCAAGACCACCACGATCGGCAAGTTCACGAAGTTCCTGCGCGGATTCCAGCGCAGCGTCGTCGTGGGTGCGGCAGACACCTTCCGTGCTGCCGCCGTCGACCAGCTGGCAACCTGGGCCCAGCGAGGGGGAGCGGCAATCGTTCGCCCGCAGCAGGAGGGCCAGGATCCAGCATCCGTCGCATATCAGACTGTTGAATTCGCGCAGCGCGAGGGCATCGAGATCGTGATCATCGACACCGCTGGACGCCTGCACACCAAGGGCGGGCTCATGGATGAGCTGGGCAAGATCCGTCGTGTGATCGAGAAACAGGCGCCGATCAGCGAGGTGCTGTTGGTCTTGGATGCCACCACCGGGCAGAACGGCGTCATGCAGGCCGAGGCCTTCCTCAAGCATGCCGGAGTTACCGGTCTCGTGCTCACCAAGCTCGACGGCTCAGCAAAGGGTGGCTTCGTGCTGGCGGTGCAGGAGCGCACCGGCATCCCGGTCAAACTCCTTGGACAGGGCGAGGGAATCGATGATCTCACCGGATTCACACCCCACGTCTTCGTAGCATCCCTTGTCGGTCAGTGATAGGACTGGTTTTATAGCGTTATGGCGATCGAACACGATTACTTCGGGCTCCTGTCCTCCGGGCCAGACGGGTCGATTTTCTGGAGCGAGACGGTGGATCTCGGCGACCAGGCGGTCACGGTTGATCTCACTGCGCCCGACCAGGACGACGTCTCGCAGGATGCGCTCGACATCGCAGCGTCCCTCATTTCCGGCATCGAGGATGTGGATGACACGGCCCGACGCGGCATGCTCGCCGAGGTTGACGACCGCACCAGCGAAGTGACCGAGTACATCCTGCAGCAGCAACTCGCCTACGGCGACGAGCTGGAGAACGTGCTCGTCGATGTCAGCGGCGACGCCGCGGTCGACATCATCCGCTCAATGCGCCTGATGAGCATGACGATACTCGCCGACGAACACGGTGGCTCTGAACCCTTCGCGGTGCTGGAGTACGCGCTCGACCCCGATGACGCTGATGAGGTGCTGCTGGTGAATCTGGCATCCGATGGCAGCGTGCAGTCGGTGATGAGCGCGGACTAGCCTCTGGCGACTACACCGCCTGGGCGAAGCCGAGGTCGGCGCTTGCGGCGATGTGTGAGAGGTGCGGCGGAATCTCGCGGCCCTTCGACATCATCGACTGTGCCCAGAGGCGTCCGGCGCGATACGAGGAACGCACAAGAGGCCCGGCGAGCACGCCGAGGAACCCGATGCGCTCCGCCTCTTCTTTGAACTCGACGAACTCGGCCGGCTTGACCCAGCGAGCAACGGGTAGGTGCCGGGGCGACGGGCGCAGATACTGCGTGATCGTGATGATGTCGCATCCGGCGTCGTGGAGATCCTGCAAAGCCTCGATCACTTCGGATGGCTCCTCGCCCATGCCGAGGATGAGGTTCGACTTCGTGATGAGGCCAGCACTGCGCGCTTGAGTGAGCACATCGAGCGAGCGCTCGTAACGGAACGCCGGCCGGATGCGCTTGAAGATGCGCGGCACGGTCTCGACGTTGTGCGCGAACACTTCAGGCCGCGCATCGAAGATCTCGCCGAGGAATGCGGGATCGCCGCTGTGATCGTTCGCCAGCAGTTCGACCCCGGTGTTCGGGTTCTGCGCATGGATCTGTCTGACGGTCTCGGCGTTCAGCCACGCTCCGGTGTCGGGCAGGTCATCACGGGCGACGCTGGTGACGGTCGCGTAGCGAAGCCCCATGCGCGTGACACTCTCGGCCACGCGTCGCGGCTCATCCGTGTCGTAGTCAGCCGGCTTGCCGGTGTCGATCTGGCAGAAGTCGCAGCGCCGAGTGCACTGGGAACCGCCAATGAGGAAGGTTGCTTCCTTGTCCTCCCAGCATTCGAAGATGTTCGGGCAGCCGGCTTCCTGGCAGACGGTGTGCAGCCCTTCTTCCTTCACCAGCGAATGCAGCGCGGTGTACTCCGGCCCCATCTTCGCCTTGGTCTTGATCCACGCAGGCTTGCGCTCGATCGGCGTCTCGGCGTTGCGGATCTCGAGGCGAAGAAGCTTTCGTCCATCGGGGGCTGCGGTGCTCATGCGAGGACTCCCTCATACTCGGCAGCGAACGCCGATTTCACGCGGTCGAGGATGTCGCTGGGGGAGACGTCGGCGCCCACCACCTCGCTCACCGTCGTGACCCCGGCGTCTGTGATGCCGCAGGCGATGATCCCCTGGAACCCGACGAGCGAGTTGTTGCAGTTGATCGCGAAGCCGTGCATCGTCACGCCATTCTGCACGCGTACGCCGATCGCGGCGACCTTATCTTCGGACAGTGGCCTGCGCACCCAGACGCCACTGCGACCGTCGACCTGGTATCCATCGACCCCCAGTGGCTTCAGCACGTCGATCAGCACTCGCTCAAGACGCCGCACGTGTGCCACGACATCCATCGGCTCGGGCAGACGCACGATCGGGTACCCGACGAGCTGGCCAGGTCCGTGCCAGGTGATCTTGCCACCACGGTCGACGTCGATCACCGGCGTGCCATCCTGCGGACGCTCCTGAGGCTCGGTGCGCTTACCGGCCGTGTAGACGGCTTCGTGTTCGAGGAGAAGCAGCGTGTCGGGGCGAGTGCCGTCGACGACGTCGGCATGAACCCGTCGCTGCAGTTCCCAGCCCTCGAGATAGGGGACGAGGTCTGGCGCGAGACCCGGTGTGAGGATGTCGAGCATGATCACCTTTCGTGCATTGTTGGATTGCGTCTAACAATAGTCAATCAGAAGAAGAATGTCGCACGCGGTACGGTGAAACTATGAAGATGGAACCCCGCGCCGGACGACCTCGCGCTTCCTCGCGTGAGACGCTCGCCGAGGCCGCGTGCGAGTTGTTCCTCGAACAGGGGTACGAAGCGACATCAGTCGCGGATATCACCCAGCGCGCAGGCGTCAGCCGTTCCAGCTTCTTCAACTACTTCTCGTCGAAGTCGGATGTTCTGTGGACGGGGCTCGACGAGCGCATCGCGCAGGCGGTCGCCGCGCTGAGCGGCATGGGCACGGATGCCACGGGCGCAACCGTCCGCGACGCCCTGCTGCACGTCGTGCGGGACTTCGCTCCTGATCCGCTGGCTCTTGCGCTGCGCAACGCCGTCGCGATGGGGCTGCAGGAAGAACTCGTCACCGATACCGGCATCCGCCATGCGCGCCTCGCTGCAGCAATCGCTGCGGCCGCGACGTCCTCCGGTATCGACGTGATCAGGGCAGACATCCTTGGGGCCGCGCAGGCTGCGGCCGTGCTCTCATCGCTGCGGGTGTGGGCCGAGCACGGCGCAGGCCAGGGCTCGCCTGAGGCAGTGCTGCGTGAGTCGTATGCCGCGATTCACGATCTTCCCTGGGGAACTTGAGGTCGACGCGGACGAAATCGCGACGGCCGGACAGGTCATGAGTAGAAGCACCCCGAACGAGGAGGAACTCATGGCTACGGATCCGATTGACGCGCTGCTGGATACTTCGGCGCCCGCGCGGCAGGAGATTGCCACGGCGGACGTTCGCGGAATGATCATGGATGCTCGCGCGCATGCACAGCCGTCGCAACCGCGGGCGAAGAAGGCCGCGCTCGTGACCGGCGTGCTTGCACTGCTGATGGCAGGAGGCGCAGGTGTGGCGGTGGCAACTGATCTGTTCCCATGGACGGCTGCGCAACAGGATCCGTATGTCAGTGTCAGCTACACGCTCCCGAGTGGGCTGAGCTGTGAGCAGAGATTGTTTCTTTTGGACGCGGACGACCCCGCTGCTGCGGAATGGCTGAAGGATTTCGCAGCCGAGAACGATCTCTTCGCTCTGTCGAATGTCGACGGCTACTTGGGACGTATGAAGACCTGGGAACAGCCGCAGCCGACAGGGGACGCTGGGTATTGGGCTGCGGTGAGCGGTGCGGTCTGGGAAACGGTTCTCATAGAAGCGGAGAGGGCAGGTTTCGCTTCAGACGCGCTCACGGGCGAGCAGTCCCAAACCTTCTGCGCCGATGGCAACGGCGACGTGGTGTTCCCGAGATGAAGCGCTCAGACGAGCCGCTCACGCGTGCGCTGGAGCGCAGCAGCACCGACATCCTCACGTACCTCGCGCGACGCGTCGGCCCGGACGACGCTCCCGATCTCCTCGGCGAGACGATGGTGGTCGCCTGGCGTCGGGTGCGTGATCTGCCCGCCGATGACGAGCGCGCCCGCATGTGGCTGTTCGGCATTGCCCGAGGCACCCTGCAGAACCACGCGCGGGGTGAGCGTCGACGATGGGCCTTGGCCGACCGCATCCGGCTGAAGGTGCGCGAAAACGCGACAGCGCCGCCGTCGGATGCAGGATCCGAGGTCCGTGACGCCATCGAGCGGCTCGATCTTGACCTCGCAGAACTTGTGCGCCTGGTGCACTGGGATGGCTTCACCCTCACGGATGCGGCCGGACTCCTCGGCATCCCGGCATCCACCGCGCGAGGCCGTTACCAACGTGCACGCGAGCAGCTCCGAGCCGCGCTGAGCGTCCAGGCTCCGCTCGCGTAGAATCGAGAGCACCATGGCTACCTTTGGCACGCTCTCCGATCGGCTTACCGATACCTTCCGCAACCTTCGCACGAAGGGAAAGCTCACCGCTGCCGATGTCGACGGCACCGTGCGCGAGATTCGCCGTGCACTCCTGGATGCCGACGTCGCGCTCGTCGTCGTCAAGGAGTTCACCGCGAAGGTGCGCGAACGTGCACTGGGTGACGAGGTCAGCAAGGCGCTGAACCCGGCCCAGCAGGTCGTGCAGATCGTCAACGAGGAGCTCGTGCAGATCCTCGGCGGTGCACAGCGCCGTCTGGAGTTCGCGAAGACCCCGCCGACGGTGATCATGCTTGCAGGACTTCAAGGTTCGGGTAAGACGACGTTCGCCGGAAAGCTGGCCAAGCAGCTACAGAAGGACGGTCACACGCCGCTCCTGGTTGCTGCTGACCTGCAGCGTCCGAACGCCGTGAACCAGCTCCAGGTCGTCGCAGAGCAGGCGGGCGCCACCATCTACGCCCCGGAGCCCGGCAACGGCGTCGGTGACCCCGTCAAGGTCTCCAAGAACGGTGTCGAGCACGCCCGTCGTCACCAGCACGACGTCGTCATCATCGACACCGCCGGCCGACTCGGCGTCGATGCTGAGCTCATGAAGCAGGCATCCGACATTCGCAAGGCCGTTGACCCCGATGAGGTGCTGTTCGTCATCGACGCGATGATCGGTCAGGATGCCGTCAACACGGCTAAGGCGTTCCAGGAGGGCGTCGACTTCACCGGCGTCGTACTCTCCAAGCTTGACGGTGACGCCCGTGGTGGCGCCGCGCTTTCCGTGGCGTCGATCACCGGCCGCCCCATCATCTACGCGTCCACAGGTGAAGGCCTCGATGACCTCGAGCCCTTCTATCCCGATCGCATGGCGAGCCGCATCCTCGACCTCGGTGACATCCTCACCCTCATCGAGCAGGCACAGGAAGCGTTCGACGAGGATGAGGCGCAGAAGGTCGCCGAGAAGCTTGCGACTGAGACCTTTACCCTCGAGGACTTCCTCGACCAGCTTCAGCAGATGAAGAAGATGGGTTCGATGAAGAAGATGCTCGGGATGCTCCCGGGCATGGGGCAGATGAAGCAGCAGCTCGAGGACTTCGACGAGAAGGAGATCGACCGCACCGAAGCGATCATCCGCTCGATGACCCCGGGCGAGCGCCACAACCCCAAGGTCTTGAACGGCTCGCGTCGCATGCGCATCGCTCGGGGCTCAGGAATGACCGTCACCGACGTCAACCAGCTCGTCCAGCGCTTCGAGCAGGCCGCGAAGATGATGAAGACCGTCGCACGCGGAGGCACTCCGAACATCCCAGGAATGGGAGCAATGCCAGGCATGGGCCGCCCAGGAGCGTCGGCTAAGCGCGGCAAGAAGGGCAAGTCCAAGGCGGTGTCGCGCTCGGGTAATCCCGCGAAGCGGGCAGCCGAGGATGCGGGGCTTCCCACTGCGCAGTCCACCGGCGCTGGTTTCGGTCTGGGCGGCCAGAAGGCTCCCACCGAGGCGGACATGGCCGAGATCCAGAAGCTCTTCGGCAAGAACTGACGCTGAAACGAAGAAAGGCTCCCATCACGTGGTGGGAGCCTTTCTTCGTTTGATCGTTCAGCCTGCGGGTACCTCTGCGGCAATATTTACCCCGTGGGCGTCTCGCAGCTGCGCGGACGTGTCGTCGATCTCGGCCGCAACGCGCGTGGCATCCCACTCGAGAAGCGGTGCGAGCGCTGCGGCGATCGTACGAACGACCCCGGCATCGACATTGCCGGTGAAGGCGAGGCTGGTGCGGCGGAAGACGACGTCAGCAACGTGGCAGACCTGTTCGTTCTCCACCATCCAGAGCAGCTCCCGAGTCGACAGAGCATCACCGACCAGCTGCTCATCATCGCCCTCCGCAAGGAACGTGGCGACATCAGCCGCGCGTGTGCCGTAACGGGTGAAAAGCACTCGACCGCGCTCGGTGTCGCCGACATTGTCGCGCAGCCACTCGAGCTTGCGGCGCGGTGTCTTCGGGTAACCGTTGCCGCCGCCGATGCGAACACCGGCAGTACTCGCGACACGCTCGCGGCCGAGCTCCGCCAGCACGTGGTCGGCGAGATTCTCGCCCAGCGCGCGGAACGTCGTCCACTTGCCGCCAACGAGGCTGAAGACGGCGGGGGAGGAGGCGTCCTTGCGGCGCTCGATGCGGTAGTCGCGCGAGACGAAGCCAGGTGCCGTGTCGTCGTGGTGCGGCAGCGGGCGGATGCCGGAATAGCGATAGACGATCTGTGACCGGTCAACCGCGATCGTCGGGAACACGTGGGCGATCAGGTCGAAGAAATACTGCACTTCCTCGTCCGTGCACCGGGCAGGTTGGCGTGGGTCTGCCTCGAGATCAGTGGTGCCGACGAGGACGCGGCCCTTCAGCGGGTAGATGAGAACGATGCGTCCATCGGAGTGCTCAAAGAAGATCTCGCGACCAGCGGTCGCGTCGAGCAACTCGGGGTGATCAAGCACGATGTGTGAACCCTTGGTGCCGCCCATAAACGCGGTGTCGGTGCCGAGAGAGTCGTTGGTGATGTCTGTCCAGGGGCCGGAGGCGTTTACGACGACGTCGGCTGCGACATGGAACTCGGTGCCGGTCTCGCGGTCGCGAAGGCGGACGCCCGTGTCGTCCATGCCGATCGCTTCGACATAGTTGAGCGCATGAGCACCGGCGTGAGCCGCTTCGCCATCGCGCAACACGTCGAGCGCGAGCCGTTCGGGGTCGTGCACCGATGCGTCGTAGTACGTCGCGGTGTACTTGATGTTGGGGTCGAGCGCCGGCAGCTGCGCCAGCGACTTCTTACGCCCGACGAAACGGTGTCGCGGCACAGTTCCGCCATCGCGAGAGAAGGTGTCGTAGAGGGTGAGGCCGATCTTGATCAGGAAGGCTCCGCGCTCCTGGGGCTTGCCGGACTTGTGAGTGAGGAAGCGCAGGGGAGCGGTGAGGATGCCAGAGAACGTCGAGTAGATCGGAATCGTGGTCTCGAGTGGCTTCACATAGTGCGGAGCGATCTTCAGCAGCCCGTTGCGCTCCTGCACCGACTCCTTCACGAGACGGAACTCGCCGTTCTCGAGGTAGCGGATACCACCGTGGATCATGTGGCTGGATGCCGCGGTGGCGCCGGAGGCGAAGTCGTTGCGCTCGACGAGCAGCACGTCCACTCCCTGCATCGCGAGATCGCGGAACGTGGAGATGCCGTTGATTCCGGCACCGATGACGACGACGGTGGTGCGGGCGCTTTCGCGCGCCTCGCGGACGTTACTTCGTTCGATCGGGTGGGTGCTGATAGCGGTCATCGTCTCTCCTTGCTGGGCGTACAGGTATATCCTGAGCCGAACGGCACAACTGCGCAAGCGGGATGCACGAATGTGCAAGGAGGAGCGATGGTCGATAGAGCACTGAGTGATCCGAAGGTGGCCACAGCGTTGCGCGCCGCGCAGATGTACTACCTGCAGGACATGACAATGGATGCGATTTCGCGTGAGTTGGCAACCTCGCGTTCCTCGGTTTCGCGGTTGCTGAGCCAAGCCAGGGACAGTGGCTTGGTCGAGATCCGAATCCACCCGCCACAGGGTCAGGAACTGCGCCTGGAAGAGAGTATTCGCGCGCGTTTCGGTATCGCCGCACACGTCGTGCCGACACCGCAGGGCCTGTCGGATGTCGAGCGCTTCGAACGAGTAGCAATGAGTGCCGCACGCCAGCTGCCGCTCTACTTCGATTCGAACATGACGCTCGGCATTGCGTGGGGATCGACACTCGACGCGATCAGCAGGCACCTACCGAAGAAGGAAACGCACAACTCCACCGTCGTGCAGCTCAACGGAGCGGGAAACACGTTCACCACGGGGGTGGACTACGCCAGTGAGATCCTGCACCGTTTCGGTCAGGCTTTCGGCGCCGGAATCCAACAGTTTCCGGTACCCGCGTTCTTCGATGACGCGCGCACGAAAGAGGCGATGTGGCGCGAGCGAAGCACGCGTCGCGTCCTCGACTTACAGGCACGCGCTGACGTCATCCTGTTCGGACTCGGTTCGCCGTTCGCCGAGATTCCCAGCCGCGTGTACATCGGCGGATACCTCGACAAGGCGGATTACCGCAGTCTCCGTGAAGAGCAGATCGTGGGTGATATCGCTACGGTCTTCTATCGGCAAGACGGCAGCTCACAGGACATCGAACTGAACAACCGTGCCACTGGACCGGCGTTCCCCGTGCTCGCGCGCGCCTCGCGACGAATCTGCGTTGTCTCCGGCGTGCAAAAGCTGCCGAGCCTGCGCGGTGCCATAGCGACCCGCTTGATCACCGATCTCATCCTGGACGAACATCTCGCAGAGCAACTCGTCGGATCTTGACCCGCCGGCGCGCTGCACGTTCGTGCAGTCGTGCTGAAGCATCCACCCAACGTCTTCTAGGCTGTTCTGCAGTGCGGACAACGCCGTCACCAGCTGGAGAGAACAACTATGCATATCGTCGCCATCGATCAGGGCACCACGAGCACACGCGCCATCGTCTTTGACGAGAAGGGCGCCATTGTCGCCTCCGGTCAGCGTGAGCATGAGCAGATTTTCCCGCAGGCGGGCTGGGTCGAGCACGATGCTGCCGAAATCTGGACGAATGTCCAGGCCGTTATCGACGTCGCTGTCGAACGTGCGCGCGTCTCGGCGTCCGACGTGGCAGCGATCGGCATCACCAACCAGCGTGAGACGGCGATCGTGTGGGATCGCACAACAGGTGAACCGATCTGCAACGCGATCGTCTGGCAGGACACCCGCACACAGCCGCTCATCGATGAGCTCGCCGCAGACGGTGGTGTGCGCCGGTTCGCAGACCTCACTGGGCTCCCGCTTGCCACCTACTTCTCCGCGTCCAAGATCGCCTGGATTCTCGACAATGTCGAGGGCGCACGCGAGCGGGCAGAACGCGGAGACCTGCTCTTCGGCACGGCGGACACCTGGGTGCTGTGGAACCTCACCGGTGGCACCGACGGCGGGGTCCACACCACGGATGTCACCAACGCCAGCCGCACGCTGCTGATGGACCTGCGCACGCTGGACTGGGACGATGATCTGCTGAAGGCCTTCGGTGTGCCGCGCGAAATGCTCCCCGTGATCCGCTCATCGTCGGAGGTGTACGGCACAGCCGTCGGCACCGCGCTGGATGGTGTGCCCATCGCCGGGATTCTCGGAGACCAGCAGGCGGCCACCTTCGGTCAAGTCGCGTTCGGGGTCGGAGAGTCGAAGAACACCTATGGGACGGGCAACTTCCTCATCGTGAACACGGGTGAGGAGATCGTCGAGAGCGAGAATGGGCTGATCACGACCGTCGCGTACCAGATCGGTGAGGACGCGCCTCGATACGCCCTGGAAGGATCGATCGCCGTCACCGGCTCGCTCGTCCAATGGCTGCGCGACAACCTCGGCATCATCTCCCAGGCACCCGAGATTGAAGAACTAGCCCTCACTGTGGATGACAACGGCGGTGTGTACGTCGTCCCGGCGTTCTCCGGGCTGTTCGCGCCTTACTGGCGTCCGGATGCGCGGGGTGCCATCCTCGGGCTCACACGATTCGCAAACAAGGGCCATATTGCACGTGCGGCGCTGGAAGCTGTCGCATTCCAGACCCGTGAGGTGCTGGATGCTGTCGTCGCCGATACCGGCGTGCCGCTGAAGGAATTGCGGGTGGACGGCGGCATGGTGGGCAATGCCACACTGATGCAGTTTCAAGCCGATGTGCTCGGCGTGCCCGTCATTCGTCCCGCTGTGATTGAGACGACTGCGCTGGGTGCCGCTTACGCTGCGGGGCTCGCAGTCGGAGTCTGGGCTGATCTCGATGAGCTTCGCGCCATGTGGCGTGAGGATGCACGTTGGGAGCCTGCCATCGACGAGGAAGAACGCGAGCGCCGTCTGGCGCGCTGGCGCAAGGCAGTCACTCGCACCTTCGACTGGGTTGACGAGGACTGAGCGAACCATCACGCCCGGTCAGATCACCGGCACTCCCGGCCCGGAACGGAACTCGCGAATGAGGTGCTGCACCACTTCTCGGAGGTCGCCATCGGTGGCATCCGCGACAGCCAACTGGCGCTCGTAGCTTGCGCCCTCATCGAGGATCGTTGCGATCGAGGCGAGCTCGTCGGCGCAGCCCAGATCCCGCGCGACGGGCGAAAGGGCAGAGATAGTCTCGGTCAGATGCTCTCGCACGCCGTGCTGTGTGCCGTCAGCATCCACAATCAGGCGAGCATCCAGACCGTAACGGGCAGCGCGCCATTTATTCTCGCGGTGGAACCAGGCTGGCATCACCGGCAGCGGCTCGCCGGCGTCGAGCATGCGCGAGAAATGCTCGACGAGCACCTGTACGAGTGCGGCGACCGATGCGAGTTCGGTCAGCGTTGACAGCCCGTCGCATGCTCGCACCTCGATCGTGCCCCAGCGCGGCGCAGGGCGGATGTCCCACCGCACCTCGGTTGCATCGGCCATGACGCCGGTGCGTACCATGTCATCGAGATAGCGCTCGAACTCGCCCCAGTTGTGCAACGCCCAGGGTAATCCGGCAGTGGGGAGCTGTTGGAAGACCAGGGCACGATTGGACGCGTAGCCCGTGCGCTCGCCCGCCCAGAACGGACTCGACGCCGACAATGACTGCAAGTGCGGGAGATAGCAGGTCAGAGCGTTGATGATCGGGAAGACCTTGTCACGGTCTTCGATGCCGATATGCACGTGGATGCCCCAGATCATCATGTTGCGTCCCCACCACTGCGTGCGTTCGATCAGTTGGTGGTACCGAGTCTTGTCAGTGACGCGCTGATCGAACCACCTGGCGAACGGATGGCTGCCTGCGGAGAGCAGTTCGATCCCGGCGGGATCGGTTGCGGCGCGGACAGCGGTGATCGCTTCGCCGATATCGCTGACCGCATGTGCCACGCAATCGCCGATTCCGCTCGTCACTTCGATCGTGTTGGTGAGGAGTTCTCCGGTGACGGTATGCCGCTCCGATTCGCTCTCACCTTCCAACGCGTGCAGCAACTCTGGCGCGCGGTTGACGAGATCTCCGGTGTCCGGATCGGCCAGCATGATTTCCCACTCCAGGCCGACGGTGGACCGGTGTGAGACGGCGAATTCTTGCTTCACCAGCACAGTTTGACACGCAGCGAGCGCGACACGAATATCTAATCGGCCTCTCGTTTCGCTACTCGCTCTCGAATCTGGCAGAATGGAGGGTCGAACGATGTTCTCGACCCTCTATCCAGAACTCGTTCACTCATTTGAGCTTCCGCCGGGTGTGCACCCCACTCTCCAGGCGATCAGTTCGTTTCCTTCCACACAATTCAGGAGAATCGTGGCTGTAAAGATTCGTCTCAAGCGCATGGGCAAGATCCGCGCGCCTTTCTACCGCATCGTCGTCGCCGACTCGCGCACCAAGCGCGACGGTCGAGTGATCGAAGAGATCGGCAAGTACCACCCCACCGAGCAGCCCTCGTTCATCGAGGTCAACTCTGAGCGTGCACAGTACTGGCTCTCCGTCGGCGCACAGCCGTCTGAGCAGGTCACCGTACTGCTTAAGCTCACGGGCGACTGGGGCAAGTTCAAGGGCGACAAGGACGCAGTCTCGACCGTTCAGGTCAAGGCTCCCAAGGTGCCTTTCGAGATCGATGGCGCGAAGAAGTCTGTCGTGAAGCCGAAGGCAGAGAAGAAGGAGGCCCCCGCTGAGGAGGCTCCCGCCGCTGCCGACGCGGAGGCCGCTGCGGCTCCCGCCACCGACGCCGAGTAATCGCCGTGCTCGCTGCCGCGCTCGAACACATCGTCAAGGGGATCGTCGATCACCCTGAAGATGTTCGTATCACCGCTTCCTCTTCGCCGCGAGGCGACCTGCTCGAGGTGCGCGTGCACCCCGACGACCGGGGGCGCGTGATCGGGCGCGGCGGCCGCACAGCAAAGGCTCTGCGTACGCTCATCACCGCTCTGGCTGATGGGCAGCGTATTCGCGTTGACGTCGCGGACGACTGACGTGGAGTCGACAGAACGAAACCAGGGCAAGAACCAGCTGCGCGTCGGGCGCCTCGTCAAGGCCCACGGCCTTAAGGGTGCGCTCAAGCTGGAGTTGTACACCGACAATCCGGAGCGACGCTTCGTGGTCGGTGCGGAGTTCACGTTGCAGGTGCCTGAGGCATCTCCGTGGCATCGCAAAACAGTCATCGTCCGCGAGTACCGGGTCATGAACGGAAGTCCCGTTGTCTTCTTCGAGGGCATCGACGACCGTGAGGGCGCGGATGGACTCGTGCGCGCCATTCTCTGGATCGATCAGGATCTTGACGAAGTAGAAGAGAACGCCTGGTATGACCACCAGCTCGTCGGCCTCGATGTCGTCCGCGACGAGAAGGTCGTCGGCAAGGTCGTCCGTGTCGAGCACATGTCGGCGCAGGATCTACTCATCATTCGGCCTTCGACCGGCACGGGCAACGACGCGGATATCATGGTTCCCTTCGTGGAAGCCATTGTGCCCTTCGTTGATGTCGCAGGTGGTCGCGTCATTGTGACTCCGCCTGCAGGGCTCTTCGAAGAGCTCCCTGACACCGAGGCCGAGTGAGTGATCGTTACGATCAACGCATGCGCATAGACGTCGTCTCCATCTTTCCGTCGTACTTCGACGGCCTGACACTGTCGTTGCTCGGCAAAGCGCGTGCGACGGGCATTCTCGACCTTCGGATTCACGATCTGCGCGACTGGACCAGTGACCGTCATCGCACTGTGGACGACACCCCGTACGGCGGGGGAGCGGGAATGGTCATGAAACCGGAGCCCTGGGCTCTGGCGCTCGAGGACCTGGCCAAGGATTCATTGCAGCCCACCATCATCTTCCCTTCGCCGGCGGGCGAGGTTCTGCGACAGAAGACTGCTCGAGATTTCGCTCAGCGGGAGCACATCATTATCGGTTGTGGCCGCTACGAAGGCATCGACGAGCGGGTGTTTGAGTATGCAGCCGCGCTCGGCGAGGTGCGTCTGGTAAGCCTGGGCGACTACGTGCTCAACGGCGGCGAAGTGGCTGCGATGGCGATGATCGAAGCAGTCGGGCGACTGATTCCAGGAGTTGTTGGCAACCCGGAAAGTCTCGTCGAGGAATCGCACGAGGACGGCCTGCTCGAATACCCGTCGTACACGAAGCCCTCAACCTGGCGCGAGCGCGCCGTCCCGGATGTGCTACTCAGCGGCAACCACGGGGCGATCGCCACCTGGCGTCATGAGCAGCAGCTCGAGCGCACCCGACAGCGTCGCCCGGATCTGTTGGCCGACTGAGCGAGCTGCTCAGACGCGTGCTTCGACGTCGTCGAGCATCTCATCTTCGGCATCGGAGTCGCGATCGCGTCGTCGTGACTTCTTGACCACGGCGGGACGTCCCTCCGCTTCTTCACGGTGCTTCTGGACCTCAGTGCGAATCATGTAGCCGACGAAGATCAACCCCATCAGTGCGAACAGGATCCATTGGATCGCGTACGAGAGGTGGGGGCCTGGATCCTCCGTGGGGGAGTCGAATCCTCCGAGCGCGGTCTCGGCGGCCGGGTCTTCGCTCACCAGCAGTCCGTAGGCGCTCGTGATGACCTCGGCGTCGCTCGGCGCATCGATACTCGGCAGATGTATCGTGGGCAGCTGACCTTCGGGGGCGCTGCGACCAGAAGTGGGGAGCGGCTCACCCGGGCGCAACCTGACGATAACCTCGACCGTCCCGGTCGGTGGGGCCGGCACCGCATCGGGGAGGGCTCCCTCTCCCGGAGCGACCCACCCACGATTGACAATGAAGATGCGCCCATCGACGTCGCGGAACGGCACCAGTACCTCGAATGCGCTCGTGCCGCCGTGCGGGCGATTGCGCACGAGGATCTGCCTGTCGGTGAGGTACTCACCCTGCAGCAGCACGGGGTGCCATTCATCCGCAGGGTCGAATTCGCCATCAGCGCCGATCGCGTCGGCAAGAGGCGTTGGCACGGCGTCGTAGTTCTGCTCGACGAGTGCAATCTGTCCGGCGCGGCTTTCATTGCGATCGAACTGCCAGTTGGACAGGTACACGCACCCGGCAGCGAGTGCCGCGGACACAAGGAGATAAATACCCCACCGGACAAAGCGATTGTTCATTCAGGCAGTCCTTCGCGCACCGTCACCGGGAAATCCCGGGCCGCCAGGTAATCGTGTAGATAGTCGACATGCTCGTCACAGGCGAGCCAGATCTTTTCGCGATCTGCCGCGTGAATTCGGGGATTTCGCCAGACGATGTGTTGCGTTGCAGCATTTCGGCATGCCGCTCGCGAGCACTCCGGCGTCATTGTTCGCCATCCTTAGGATGCTCCTGGATGGTGATAATCGTCGGATCGGCGGGCTCCGCAGAGGCATCAGGATCGACCGACGGAGCAGACAGTTGCTGCGTCGGGGACTCTGGCGCTGTTTTGGCTGTCGGACTGACGGCGTTGGCGAAGACGACGGCAATATAAGGGAGAAAAGCGGCAGCGCACGCGAACACCCAGGTGTACCACCCGTATGGAGTGACCAGCACGGTGAGGGCGAAACACACGACGCGGATCAGCATCGTGAAGGCATACCGGCGCACACGAGCGCTCGCCTCATCCTGCGGGGCCTGTGGCAGGGAGGTGACTGCGGGTGCATGGCGAGAGTGCTTCACGATGCTTCCAGCCTACGCCGCGCAGAGTGCTGTGGATGGCGCTGCGTGAGGCGAAAAGGTGGTTCTAGGAGAGGAAGAACGGCAGGAATCCTACGCTCCCGATCAAGAAGAGCGAGAAGACGCCGATAAGCACGGTGATCGCCAGGATCACGGCGCCGATGTAGCCGAGGATGAGACCCGTGATTGCGAGACCTCGCCCACCGAGCGCCGGGTTCTGTCGGAGCTGTTTGAGCGCCATATGCCCGGTGATCACCGCGACGATCGACGCCAACAGTGTGACGAACGCAAAGCTGAGGACGATGCCGCCGATTCCGGTGACCAGCGAGGCCACTGCGAGACCACTGGTCGGACGAGCCGTGGCGTATGGCTGACCAGCGGCGTAGGGCTGGCCGCCGGAATAAGGCTGGGCGCCGGCGTAGGGCTGGGCAGCGGCGTAAGGCTGGGCGCCGGCGTAGGGCTGGGCAGCGGCGTAAGGCTGCTGCTGCGGTGGGTAGTAGTTCGGCGCGCTCGGCTGGACGGCAGCGCCGGGATAGGGCTGCGGAGGAGCGTAGGGATTCGCCTGCGGGACGGGTGCAACTGTGGGTTCTACCCCAGGGAATCCATTGTTCTCGCTCATACCGCTGCCTTTCGTTGCACTCAGGCTCCCAGTTGCCCTGGGCAGTGTCAATTTTGCCTCGGCGATCTGGTGCCCGCACCCCGATATGATGGCTCCGGCCTGACTGAGCGCCATTGGGAGTGGAAACATGAATTCAGAACGCGTCGTCCTCATCACCGGAGGTAACCGCGGCATCGGTCGTGCGATTGCAGAGCGCTTCGTGCGCGATGGCTACCGCGTCGCTGTTACAGCCCGCAGCGGTGAGGGGCCAGATGGCACGTTGACAGTTCGTGCGGATGTGACGGATGCTGCTGCCATCGACGCGGCATTCACCGAGGTCGAAGCGCAACTCGGCCCGGTCGAGATCGTCGTCGCGAACGCCGGAATCACCAAGGACACGCTTCTCATGCGCATGAGCGAGGATGATTTCGACAGTGTGGTCGCAACGAATCTCGGCGGAACGTTCAGGGTCGTCAAACGTGCATCCAAGGGGATGCTTCGGGCGCGCTTCGGACGAGTGATCCTGATCTCGAGTGTTGTCGGTCTGTATGGCTCGGCCGGGCAGGTCAACTACTCCGCTTCCAAGAGCGCGCTGGTCGGCTTCGCACGCTCGCTCACGCGTGAACTCGGCGCACGTGGCATCACCACGAACGTTGTTGCGCCCGGCTTCATTGAGACGGACATGACTGCCGAGCTGTCGGAGGAGACACAGAAGCAGTACAAGGCGAGCATCCCCGCCGGGCGCTTCGCGACACCGGATGAGGTTGCCGGCGTCGTCGCGTGGCTCGCCGGTGACGATGCCGGTTACATCTCAGGTGCGGTGATTCCGGTCGACGGTGGTCTCGGAATGGGCCACTAACGTCCAGACTCGCCGAGTCAGGGTAGCAGCGGGATCACTGCGCTGAGGTCCTGTGGGCCGATCACGAGGCTCGCAGCCTCGCGCACTGCCGGCTTCGCGTTGAATGCGAGTCCGAGCCCCGCGACCGCCATCATCTGCAGATCGTTTGCGCCGTCGCCGATCGCGATCGTCGCCTTCAACGGCACACCGAGCTCAGCAGCCCAGGTCTTCAGCGAATGCGCCTTGGCGGCAGCATCCACGATCTCGCCCTCGACAAACCCGGTCAGTGCGCCGTCGGCTACGGCCAGCCGATTCGCCCGCCAGCGATCAACACCGAGATCCGGCGCGATGTGATCGAGAATCTCGTGAAATCCGCCGGATACGACGCCGACGACACCGCCACGCTCATGGACGGCAGCGGTCAGCGCACGAACGCCCGGCGTCGGCTCGACACGGGCACGTACGCGTGCGAAGGCATCGGTGGAGACGCCGGTCAGTGCGGACACTCGCGAGCGCAGGCTGGTTGCGAAGTCGACCTCGCCGCGCATGGCGGCCTCTGTAGCGGCCTGAACCTCTTCACGGCGGCCGGCTTCATCGGCAAGAAGTTCGATCACCTCATTGCGGATCAGAGTGGAATCGGCATCGAGGACGACGAGGAAGCGCGCAGCAGTCACGCGATCGAGCGTAGCGCGCCGATCAGCGCTCGACCTGCACGCCCTTGCCCACCACGGTGATTCCGGACTCGGTCACGGTGAATCCGCGCTCGAGATCGCGCTCGCGATCGACCCCGACTGTGGCGCCGTCGAACAGCACCACGTTCTTGTCGAGAACCGCCCGATGAACGCGGGCGCCCTGCCCCACAATCACCTGATCAAACAGCACCGAGTCCGTGATCGTCGAGCCACCGGCCGCGAGCGTGCCGGGGCCTACCACGCTGCGCTCCAGATGCGTGCCGGAGAGCACAGATCCCAGAGACACGATTGAGTCGATCGCGTTCCCGATGCGCCCCACAGCGTCGCGCACGAACTTTGCGGGCGGCGCGTTCACACTCTGGGTGCGGATCGGCCACAACGTGTTGTACAGGTTGAACACCGGAAGTGTCGAGATGAGATCCATGTGCGCGTCGAAGAACGAATCGATCGTCCCGACATCACGCCAGTACGCGCGATCGCGTACCGACGACCCCGGCACATCGTTCTCTTTCATGTCGTAGTACCCGGCCTCACCGCGCTCGACGAAGTACGGCACGATGTCACCGCCCATGTCATGGCTCGAGTTGGGCAGTTCGCCGTCGGTCTGCACCGCTTCGATCAGCGCATCGGTGTCGAAGATGTAGTTACCCATGGACGCGAGTACCTCGTGCGGTGAATCGGCGAGGCCCTCGGCATCCACCGGCTTCTCCAAGAACGCGCGGATCCGCCCGCTGCCATCCGGTTCGGCATCGATGACGCCGAACTGATCTGCCATCGAAAGCGGTTGGCGGATGCCGGCCACGGTCGCTTTCGCGCCGGAAGCGATGTGCGCCTTGAGCATCTGTCGGAAATCCATCCGATAGACGTGGTCGGCGCCGATCACGATGACGATGTCCGGCTTCTCATCGTTGATGAGGTTCAGGCTCTGCAGAATGGCATCGGCCGAACCGGAAAACCAGCGCTTGCCGAGCCGCTGCTGTGCGGGCACAGAGGTCACGTACGAGTCGAGTAGCGAAGACATTCGCCACGTCTGCGAGATGTGGCGGTCGAGGCTGTGTGACTTGTACTGAGTCAAGACGACGACCTGCCGCAGCCCCGAGTTGATCAGATTGGATATCGCGAAATCGATCAGTCGATACTGTCCACCGAAAGGTACGGCCGGTTTCGCTCGATCCGCTGTCAGGGGCATAAGCCGCTTGCCCTCGCCGCCGGCGAGGATGATGCCGAAAATCTTCTTTGGGACCGCCATGGCTCAACCATAGATCCCGAAGGTCTCGCTGTACTAGCGTTCAGGCATGCGAGTTGACATGATCACCAAGGAGTACCCGCCGGAGATCTATGGCGGTGCTGGTGTGCACGTGGCCGAGCTCGTCACGGCGCTGAGGAAAACCATCGAGGTCCAGGTGCGCGCCTTCGGTGCGGACCGCGACGAACGGCAGGCCCAGTCGTATCGAACTCCGGCAGAGCTGGCAGGTGCAAACGCCGCAGTGCAGACGCTCGGCACAGATCTTGCGATGGTCGGGGATGTCGCCGGCGCTGACCTCGTGCACAGTCACACCTGGTACGCGAACTTTGCCGGTCACATCGCCTCGCAGCTGCACGGCATCCCGCACGTGTTGACCGCCCACAGCCTGGAGCCGCTGCGGCCCTGGAAAGCGGAGCAGCTCGGCGGCGGATACGCGGTGTCCAGCGGCATCGAAAAACTCGCCTATGAGAACGCGTCGGCGATCATCGCCGTCTCCGCGGGAATGCGCGCGGACATTCTGCGCAGCTACCCGCAGGTGAATCCAGAGAGAGTTCGGGTAATCCACAACGGGATAGACGTCGAACGGTGGCGTCCAGTTCAGGATGCCGCGTTCCTGCAGAGCATTGGCATGGATCCGTCGCGGCCCTCGGTGGTCTTCGTCGGGCGAATCACCAGGCAGAAGGGGCTGCCGTATCTGCTGCGGGCCGCTGCGCAGCTGCCACCAGAGGTGCAACTTGTGCTCTGTGCCGGGGCCCCGGACACTCCCGAGATTATGGCCGAGGTACAGGAGGGCGTGCGGCTGCTGCAGCAGAGCAGACGGGGCGTGATCTGGATCGAGCGGATGCTGCCGCGTGATGAGCTATCCGCGATTCTCACGGCGGCGACGACGTTTGTGTGCCCGTCCGTGTACGAGCCGCTCGGAATCGTGAATCTCGAAGCCATGGCATGCGGTGCGGCCGTCGTCGGCACAGCGACCGGTGGCATCCCTGAGGTCGTCGCCGATGGCGTCACTGGCCGGCTGGTGCCGATCGAGCAGGTACAGGATGGCACTGGCACGCCCGTAGACCCTGATCGATATGTCGCGGATCTCACGCGTGTGCTGACGGAAGTCGCGATGGATGCTGAGCGCGCAGCCGAGTACGGAGCCGCCGGACGCCAGCGCGCGGCCGCAGAGTTCAGCTGGGCGGCGATTGCCGACACCACGCGCGCGCTCTACGCAGACCTGACCCGGTGAGCCGATAGGCTGGAAACATGCCGAGCGCTCTTGAATTCACCGATGCCGTCGTGCGCCGTGATGGGCGCAACATCATCGATCATGTGACCTGGCAGGTCGCCCACGATCAGCGATGGGTGGTGCTCGGCCCGAATGGTGCCGGCAAGACCACCCTGCTGCAGTTGGCTGACACGCTGATGCACCCCACCGAGGGAACTGTCACCGTGCTCGGGGAGATGCTCGGGCGTACCGATGTCTTCGAGCTTCGGCCGCGGATCGGGTTCGCGTCCTCGGCGATGGCCAAGCGCATCCCGAGTGATGAGACCGTGCTCAATGTCGTGCTCACCGCCGCGTACTCGGTGATGGGGCGCTGGAACGAGCAGTACGAGAACATCGACGAACGACGTGCGCTGCGCGTGCTCGGCGAGTGGAAGCTCGATCACCTCGCTGACCGCACCTTTGGAACGCTCAGCGATGGCGAGCAGAAGCGCGTCCAGATTGCCCGCGCGGTGATGACCGATCCCGAGCTGCTGCTGCTCGACGAGCCAACCGCCTCGCTTGACCTGGGGGCACGCGAAGAGCTGCTGAGTCTTCTCAGTGGCTACGCTTCTTCACCCACGACGCCGGCCATGGTCATGGTGACTCACCACGTCGAGGAGATTCCGGTCGGGTTCACGCACGTGCTTCTGATTCGCGACGGCAGCATCGTCGCGGCGGGCCCGATTGCGGAGACCTTGACGGCGGATGCTCTCACCGAGGCATTCGGCATGCCGATCCTGCTCACATCAGACGAGGGTCGGTACGCCGCGCGCGCCACTTCGTGAGCGCAGATCTGCTAAACTCAACCCCTGGTGCACCTGCACCCTCTGACTTTCATTTTGTACGCACCCCGCAAGCCAAGGAATCCGCATGAAGACTGACATTCACCCCACTTACAAGGACATCGTGTTCCGCGACCTCGGCTCGGGCGAGACGTTCCTCACCCGCTCCACCGTGGGCAGCAGCAAGACCATCGAGCTGGATGGCGTGGAGTACCCCGTCATCGACGTCGAGATCTCCTCTGCTTCGCACCCGTTCTACACGGGCAAGCAGCGCATCATGGACTCGGCCGGTCGCGTCGAGAAGTTCAACCAGCGCTTCAAGGGCTTCGGCGGCAGCAAGTAAGCAGCCTCCTGCAGTACGAAGGCCCCGCACTCCATGTCGGAGTTCGGGGCCTTTGTCGTCTCCAGGGTATTCCCGGCTCAGGCACGTCCCGGCGTTGGCGCTCAGCCCGCTGGCTGCCGCACCGGCCACGTGCCGTCGAGCGCATCCTCAGCATCGAGGCGGCCGATACGGATGAAGTACTCGGTGAGGCTCTCCGCCTGGGTGCGAGCCCAGCTGATCTGCTGGGTGTGAAGTTCGTGCGCCGACGGCGCAAGATCGAAAGTGCGCCCAATCGCCTGGGCGACGCGGCCGGCCGCGATGGCATCTGCCGACGCTTCATGCGCGCCATCCAGCGTCACACCGTAGTGCTCGGCGACGACCTCGAGCGTGCGCTTTCCTTTGCGATAACGGTCGACCGCCTTGTCGATGACCAGCGGATCGATGATGGGGCCCGGCGCTTCGAGCGGCGGAATGCCGTGCCGCACGCACTCGTTGGTCAGCAGGGAGAAGTCGTAGGAGGCGTTATATGCCACAACAGGCATGCCCTGGGCGAAGAGCGCCCGCAACGACTCGGTGATCTCGGCGACGACCTCGCGTGCGATTCGCCCTTCACGCTGTGCCCGTTCCGTGCTGATTCCATGTACGGCCGCCGCACCATCCGGAATGGGGATGCCGGGGTCGGCAAGCCAGGACCGCGCCGCGATCTCTCGCCCTTTGGCATCGAGCACACCCACGTGAGCGCTGACGATGCGGTCGGTCATGACTTCGACGCCGGTGGTCTCCAGATCGAAGACGCCGATACGGCCGAGCCAGACGGGGAGTTCGAGATCGATTGCCATGACACCACGGTAGGGAGGGCCTCGGACATTACGGCGCAGGCTCGCCCGTAGACTGGATTCATGCCCGTTTTCTCGCCCTATGCCGAACGGCTCAGCCGCCTTCCCATTGAGCGTCATGAGGTTCTCGTGCGAGGCGGGACGACGGCGTACTGGGTGTACGGACCCTCACTCGATGTCGAGGGTGTCCCCACAGTAATCGCGGTGCACGGCTTCCGAGGCGAGCACCATGGGCTTGAGCCTGTGCTCGCGTATCTCCCAGAGCTCCGCGTAATTGCGCCTGATCTCCCTGGTTTCGGTGAGACTGCGCCGATTCCTGGCCGCACACATGACCTCGACGAGTACGCAGGCTGGCTGCAGGAGTTCGCCGCCGCTGTCGCACCCGGCGCCGTCATCCTCGGCCACTCCTTCGGATCCATAGTGGCTTCGGCTGCAGTCGCTGGCGGTTTGGAGACGCCCCGCCTCGTCCTCATTAACCCGATCGGCGCACCCGCACTGGAGGGGCCGAAGGGCGTGATGACACGGCTCGCGGTCTTCTACTACGACCTGGGCGCGAAGCTGCCAGCGAAGCTCGGAACCGCGCTGCTGCGCAGCAAGCTGATCGTACGAGTCATGAGCCTCACGATGGCCAAGACCAAGGACCCTGTGCTTCGCCGTTTCATCCACGATCAGCACGACACCTACTTCTCCGACTTCGCTGATCGAGACGTGCTGCGAGACGCCTTCGTCGCGAGTGTCTCCAACGACGTTCGCGCCTATGCCCCTCAGATCGACGTTCCGACACTGTTGGTCGCGGCGCAGCAGGATGACATCACCCCGATCGAAGCAGAGCGGTACCTCGCGACGCTGTTCCCGAACGCGGAGCTCGTGGAGATCGCCGGCGTGGGACACCTGATCCACTACGAAACTCCGGCAGAAGCGGCCGGGGCGATCCGTCGTTTCCTTAGGGTTCCCGTCGCGCGAGGCCAATAAGCCCGGCAACGCGGAACGGAATCACTTCGCCCATCGCGAGTGATGTCTCGGTGCGCTCGACGCCGTCGATGGAAAGTATTCGGGCGTCCGTGTCGAACAGGTGCCGCGCATCTCTGCAGGCGACGCGTGCGAGGAGATCGATGGATCCGCTGAGCCCATGCACCTGGAGAATCTCGGGGATGCGGGCGAGCTCCGCAGTGATGCGTGGGAGATCTGTCTGTCGCAAGCCAATGCTCACGAATGCCTGGAGCGGGAAGCCGAGAACTTCGGGAGAGAAGGAGCGCTCGTAGGACAGGAAGACGCCGGTACTCTCCAGCCTTGCCATCCTGGCCTGAATCGTATTGCGTGACAGACCGAGTGCCTCAGCAAGCGCGACGACGGTTGTTCGGGGATCCTCAGCGAGCACGGCGAGCAGTTCGAGGTCAACGCGATCGAGAGCAGACATAGTGCCAAACGTTAGCAGGATGCCCGGGCAATAACTGGGCAACATGCTCAAGGCAGGGGGAGATGCTTGAGCGTGCTGATCAATGGACGTACGCTCGAAGCATCCGATGAAGACGTCGGAGCAGGCGTGCAACTCCTCACGAGGGAGACACACGACAGGAGGACGATGATGTCACCGCAGATCACCCCAATCGCAGACACCACGCAGGATCTCGAACTCACCGAGCGGCTTATCGCGCCGGACGGAACTCGACTCAGCAACCCTGAGCTCGAGCGATACGTCGCAGACGTCGATGCCGTGCAGTTGCGCGCACTTCATCGTGACATGGTCATCCTCCGTCGTATCGACGCCGAGGGATTCGCGCTCCAGCGACAGGGCCAGCTGGGTCTCTGGGCGCCCTGCCAGGGTCAGGAAGCAGCGCAGATCGGCACCGCCCGTGCCCTTGATCCGATCGACTTCGTCTTCCCGAGCTACCGGGAGACCGGTGTGATCTACGCCCGCGGCGCACAGCCGGGCGACTTCGTGCGCGTATGGCGTGGCGAAGAAGGCGCACCATTTGACCCAGCCCAGATACGTATGGCGCCATTGCAGATCATCATCGGCGCGCAGACGCTGCACGCGGTCGGCTACGCCATGGGCATCAAGTTTGAGAAGGCTCCGGAAGTTGCCGTCACCTATTTCGGTGACGGTGCAACCAGCCAGGGCGACGTCAACGAAGCGATGGTCTTTGCAGCCTCGTACCAGGCGCCGGTGGTGTTCGTCTGCCAGAACAATCACTGGGCGATCTCTGAGCCTGTCGCGCTGCAGTCGCAGTACCCGATCGCGGGCCGTGCGCCTGGGTTCGGCATCCCGAGCATGCGCGTCGACGGGAACGATGTGCTGGCCTGCATGGCCGCCATGCGGTGGGCACTGGCCCATGCCCGCGCAGGCAAGGGACCCGCATTTATCGAAGCGGTGACGTATCGGATGGGACCGCACACCACCTCTGACGACCCCACGCGCTACCGCGACCCGGCGGAACTGGAGGCATGGCGCACACGCGACCCGATCTCCCGGCTTGAGGCATACTTGCGCGCCACGGGCGAGATCGACGACGAGCAGATCGCCGCAGCGCACGCTGACGCTGACGTGATGGCACGCGAGATGCGCGCGGCATGTCTGAGCATGGTCACGCGCGAGCCGCTGGCCGTTTTCGACGGCGTATACGCTGAGGCGCACACAGGAATCTCGCGCCAGCGGGACGAGTACGCGGCGTACCTCGCATCGTTCGAGGAGGCCTGAGATGACTGAGATCACTCTGGGTAAGGCGCTCAACGCTGGGTTGCGTCAGGCAATGCGAGACAACGACAAAGTCGTGCTGCTCGGCGAGGACATCGGCAAGCTCGGCGGAGTGTTCCGCATCACCGATGGGCTGCTGGACGAGTTCGGCGCCTCTCGCGTCATTGACACACCACTCGCAGAATCAGGCATCGTTGGGACTGCTGTCGGTCTCGCCTATCGCGGATACCGCCCGGTCGTCGAGATCCAGTTCGATGGATTCGTCTACCCGGCGTTCGATCAGATCGTCTCGCAGGTCGCGAAGTTGCACTACCGCACGCAGGGTCGGGTGAAGATGCCCATCACCATCCGGATTCCCTGGGCGGGTGGCATCGGCGCGGCCGAGCATCATTCGGAATCGCCGGAAGCATACTTCGTGCACACCGCGGGGCTCCGCGTCATCGCGGTCTCCAACCCGCAGGACGCTTACCGCTGTCTGCAGCAGGCGATCGCCTCGGATGACCCGGTCATCTTCTTCGAACCCAAGCGCCTCTACCACCACAAGGGTGAGGTCGATCTGGACTCTTCGCTGGCGGATGCCCCGCCTATGGGCCTTGCTCGCGTGGTGCGCGCCGGATCGGATGCCACGGTCATCACCTACGGCGCCATGCTGTCAACCGCGCTGGATGCCGCAGCCGCAGCCGAGGACGAGGGTCTGTCGCTCGAGGTCATCGACCTGCGCTCGATCTCCCCGGTGGATTACGACACCGTCACCGCGTCAGTGCGTCGCACTGGACGCGTCGTCGTCGCCCACGAGGCGTCGCGTGAAGCCGGAGTCGCCGCCGAGGTGATCGCCAGCATCACCGAGCGATGCTTCGAGTATCTCGAGTCGGCACCGCTGCGTGTCACCGGGCACGATGTGCCGTACCCGCCCTCGAAACTCGAGAAGTTCCATCTGCCGGATTTGGATCGGATCCTTGACGCGGTCGACCGCGTGATGGACCGCCCGAACAGCCTGACGGGAGCCGACTCATGAACGAGGAATTCCATCTCCCTGACCTCGGCGAGGGTCTCACCGAGGCTGAAGTAGTGCAGTGGCTCGTCGCGCCAGGTGACACGGTCACACTGAACCAGACCCTCGCCGAGGTGGAGACAGCCAAGGCCATCGTCGAGCTGCCGTCGCCCTATGAGGGCACGGTGACGGCTCTGCACGCCCAAGCGGGGGAGACAGTCGCTGTCGGTTCGCTGTTGATCGCCTTCGAGGTTGAGAGCGCAGAGCCGGTCGAAGGTGCGGAGCCCGCCGAAGAGAAGAGCGAGCCTGCCGAAGAGAAGACGCCGCCGAATCTCGTCGGCTACGGCGCAGCACCCTCGAGCAAGACCCGACCGATGCGGCGTACGCGCCGTGCCAGTGGCAATCCTGTGGCCGTCGACACCGCGGTGTTGGAAGCCGCACCGCACGATGTGCTGCCCGAGATGCCGACTCCCGCCCGTGTGGGTGAGCGCCCCCGTTCGACGCCGCCGGTGCGCGCCTACGCCAAGAGGCTGGGTATCGACATCGTGCTGATCGCCGCGGAAGTCGGCGACCGTGTCATCACCCGCGAGGATGTCGACGCCTACGCAGAGCGCGTCGGTGGACGATCGGACGCGGTTCCGGCTGAGACGGCGCGCTCTGAGGCGCCGCATTCTGAGGCGCCGCTCACTGTGCCGCCGCTCATGACCGGGGAGCGTGAGACACGGATCCCTATCCGCGGGGTGCGCAAGCACACCGCTGCGGCCATGGTGCAGAGCGCCTTCACTGCGCCGCATGTCACAACGTTCCACACGGTCGACGTCACCGCGACGATGGACCTGATCGCAAGCCTGCGCCAGGATCGTTCGCTTGCCGAGCATCGCATCGGTCCGCTCGTCATCGTCGCCAAAGCGGTATGCCTTGCGCTCACCCGCACACCAGGGCTGAACTCCCGGTGGGATGGGGACGCAGGCGAGATCGTTCAGCCGCACTATGTGGATCTGGGGATCGCCGCAGCCACCGAGCGCGGCCTCATCGTGCCCAACATCCGGGGTGCCGACCAGATGACAGTGCCCGAGCTTGCCGATGCAGTACGTGCACTAACCGAAACGGCTCGCTCCGGAAAAACATCTCCGGCAGAGCTTGCTGGCGGCACGTTCTCGATCACCAACATCGGCGTCTTCGGCATCGATGCGGGTACTCCCATCCTGCCGCCGGGTCAGTCGGGCATCCTTGCTGTCGGGGCGGTTCGCCGACGGCCATGGGAGTTCCGCGGAGAGATCGCACTGCGTCAGATCATGACGCTGAGTCTCTCCTTCGACCACCGGATTGTTGATGGTGCCGAGGGAGCACGGTTCGTCAAGGATGTCGCGGACATACTGGAAGAGCCAGGGCGAGCAATGCTGCTGCGCTGATCAGGCGAGCAGAGCTGCGTGGGCCATGGCGATCAGCGTTCTGGCTGTGACCTTCTTCGAACGCGAGGCGCTACGCGTGCTGTGCGGAGTGGAGTTGATGAGCCCGAAGCACGCTTGCACGCGGAGCCGCAGATCGTCCGCTGACGTCTCGTGTAGTGGTTCGAGCGCCGAGATCCACAGATCGATGTATGCGCGCTGCAGGCGACGTACCTCGGCACGGTCGGCATCCGAAAGGTGGGCAAGATCACGGTCCTGCACGCGGATGACATCAGCGTTGGAAAGCGCGAAATCGACGTGGAAGCTGACGAGAGCCAGCATCCGATCGTCGGCGCGCGATGCGGCGTCCGCAACTGTCGTTCCACCGCGCACGAGTTCTTCACTGACCTTGACCAGCACCGCACCGAGTAGCGCTTGCTTGCCGGCGAAGTGGCGATACACCGCGGGGCCGGAGACACCGACGGCGGAGCCGATGTCCTCCAAGCTGACCCCCGAATATCCGCGCGCAGCAAATAGGCGCGCAGCCTCCTGTAGGAGGGCGTCTGCGCGTTCAGCTTTGGCGCGATCACGCGCCGTGAGGGGGGTTGTCATCTCAGTTAATGCTCGCTAACCTAAATGCACTGGTTAGTGAACACTAACCGAAAGGCATGTTGTGTGCCACCACGTGAGTCGAGGAGGACATCACGATGCCCCCCACCCAGGAGATGTTGGCGGACGAGTTGCGCGCGCGTTTGGCGACCGCCGCAGCGGGCGGTCCGGAGCGTTCAAGACAGCGCCATGTGGCGCGCGGCAAGCTGCTGCCCCGCGAGCGCATCACGCGACTGCTCGATGAGGGGAGTCCCTTTCTCGAGGTTGCGCCACTCGCGGCTGACGGCATGTACGACGGGGATGCACCAGGCGCCGGCGTGATCGCCGGAGTCGGACTGGTGCATGGTCGCCACGTGATGGTGCTCTGCAATGACGCGACTGTGAAGGGCGGCAGCTACCTGCCGATGACGGTCAAGAAGCATCTTCGAGCCCAGGAGATCGCACTGGAGAATCGGCTGCCCTGCCTGTACCTCGTAGATTCTGGCGGTGCTTTCCTGCCGAAGCAGGATGAGGTGTTCCCTGACCGTGATCACTTCGGACGCATCTTCTTCAATCAGGCACGGATGAGCGCAGCGCGCATCCCGCAGCTCGCGGCGGTGCTCGGTTCCTGTACGGCGGGTGGCGCCTACGTGCCGGCGATGAGCGACGAAACAGTGATCGTGCGCAACCAAGGAACGATCTTCCTCGGCGGGCCGCCACTTGTGAAGGCAGCGATCGGCGAGATTGTCAGCGCCGAAGATCTCGGTGGGGGTGAGCTGCATGCCCGACGCTCTGGCGTCGTCGACCACCTGGCGGAGGACGATGAGCACGCGCTGGAGATTCTGCGCGACATCGTCTCGACGCTACCGCCACCGGCAGCCCCGGCATGGGAAGTCGAGGCATCCCGTGCCCCCGCTGACTTGTCCAGCCTGTATGAGGTCGTCCCCGTTGATGTGAACGCCGCATATGACGTCCGAGAGGTGATCACCAGACTCATCGACGGAGATTCCTTCCGTGAGTTCAAGTCCGAGTACGGCACCACGTTGGTGACCGGTTTCGCCCGGCTGCATGGTCATCCCATCGGCATCGTTGCCAATAACGGAGTGCTGTTCAGCGAATCGGCACTCAAAGGTGCGCACTTCATCGAGCTGTGCGACCAGCGCGGTATTCCGCTGCTATTTCTGCAGAACATCACCGGGTTCATGGTCGGCTCTGACGCAGAGGCCGGCGGCATCGCGAAGGACGGCGCCAAGATGGTGACAGCGGTGGCCACGACCCGGGTACCGAAGCTGACCGTCATCATTGGTGGCTCCTTCGGCGCGGGTAACTACTCGATGTGCGGGCGCGCATATTCGCCACGCTTCCTGTGGACGTGGCCAGCCAGTCGTATCTCGGTGATGGGTGGCACACAGGCAGCATCCGTGCTCGCCACGGTGAAGGAAGACCAGCTCACTGCACGCGGCGAGCGCTGGAGCGCCGAGGAACGCACGGCGTTCGAAGCACCGATCCGCGATCAGTACGAGACCCAGGGTGAGCCGTACTACGCGACCGCCCGGCTCTGGGACGACGGCATCGTCGATCCAGTCCAGACACGCGATCTGCTCGGACTCGCGCTGGATGTCGTCGCCCGCAGCCCGCTGCCAGAGTCGCGCTTCGGCGTTTTCAGGATGTGAATGCCATGGTCGAAGGATTCAATACTGTGCTCGTCGCCAACCGAGGTGAGATCGCGCGTCGGATCATCCGCACGCTGCGTGAGCGCGGAGTGCGTAGCGTCGCCGTCTACAGCGAGGCGGATGCCACGGCGCCACATGTGCGCGACGCGGACGTCGCGGTCTTGATCGGTCCCGCGGCGTCCGCCGACTCGTACCTCAGCGTGGACGCCATCCTGCGTGCGGCGCAGCAGACCGGCGCGCAGGCGATCCACCCCGGGTACGGCTTCCTCTCTGAGAGCGTTGCGCTGGCTGAGGCCTGCGCAGAGGCCGGAATCACCTTCATCGGCCCGTCGATCAGGGCTATTGAGATCATGGGCGATAAAGTCGCCGCTCGCGAGCAGGTCTCCGAACATGGCGTACCGGTCGTCCCTGGATTCGACGCCGCCGGTCTCACCGATGAACAAATATCCGAGCGCGCGGCCGAGATCGGATATCCGCTGCTCGTGAAGCCGAGCGCCGGAGGCGGAGGAAAGGGTATGGAGGTCGTCACCGAGGCTGCCGGTCTCCGCACTGCGCTGGCCTCGGCACGGCGCATCGCCGCGGCGGCCTTCAACGACGACTCGCTCCTGCTGGAGCGACTGATCTCCCGGCCTCGGCATATCGAGGTGCAGGTCTTCGGCGACAGTCACGGCACGGTGATCGCGCTCGGTGAGCGCGAGTGCACACTGCAGCGGCGGCATCAGAAAGTGGTCGAGGAAGCGCCGTCTGCAGGGTTGCCGGTTGGCGTGCGAGAACGTCTGTTCGAGGCCGCCGTGCGCGCGGCATCCAGCGTCGACTACGTCGGGGCAGGGACAGTGGAGTTCCTTGTCGACGCCGACTCGCCGGAAGAATTCTTCTTCATCGAGATGAATACGCGCCTGCAGGTGGAGCACCCAGTTACTGAGGCCGTCACTGGCCTGGATCTGGTGGCGCTTCAGCTGGCGGTCGCCGCCGGTGAGGCATTGCCCGCGCAGCTGGGGCTGTCTGGCCACGCCGTCGAGGCACGCATCTACGCAGAATCTCCCGAGCGCGGCTTCCTGCCATCGACCGGCCGCATTCTGCGCTTCGATGCGCCGCATGGCGTACGAGTGGATGCCGCGATCGAGACCGGCAGCGAAGTCACCGGATTCTACGATCCGATGATCGCGAAGGTCATCGCACACGGTCCCGACCGTGAAACCGCGCTCCTGCGTCTCGACGAGGCTCTGGCGCGCACGATTATTCTCGGCGTCGACACGAACGTCGCATTCTTGCGGCAACTGGTCACGCACTCACGTGTGCTCAGCGGCGACCTGGATACCGGCCTCATCGAGACGATGCTGCCACTGCCGGTCGAGCATCCGTCCCACGCCATGCTCACCGCGGCGAGACAAGAGTTCCTGCATGAGACAGCCCGTCAGGAGCCCGGTCTCATGCAGCAAGACCCTTCTCGGAGAGCTGGCTCCACGTGGGCGCAGATGATGGACACATCCGCGCGTCAGATCGGGTTCCTCACGGACGAGGGTGATGTGCTGGACGCAGACGATGGGGATGCCACGGCAGCGACAGCAGCGACAGCAGCGACAGACGCCGAAGGTGCGGTGTGGGTCACTGAGTCCGGACACACAGCACGCCTGCGCCCGCTCGACCGCCGCGAGCGGATGCGGCACAGGCTGGCATCGCAGCATCCGGTTGCTTCGGAGACGAGTCCCGAAGCCCGCGCGCCCATGCCGGGCAGCGTCGTCGCCGTACATGTCGAGGACGGCTCCATCATCACCGCAGGCCAGCCGCTCGTCTCCATCGAGGCGATGAAGATGGAGCATCCGGTGCTCGCGCCGCATGATGGCACGGTGCACCTCCTGGTCGCGGCCGGCGATCAGGTGCGCCGCGACCAGTTGGTCGCGACCGTGACATCCGACAACACCCTGACGGAGGAACAGCATGACTCATGATCTGACGGAAGAAGAGACCCAGCTCAGCGCCATGGTGCGCGACTTCGCCGATACGGTTGTCGCACCACAGGCATACGAGGCGGACCGCACACACACCCTGTCGATGGACGTCGTGGCCCAGATGGGGGAGTTGGGGCTGTTCGGGCTCCCTTTCCCGGAAGAGCTCGGCGGGCAAGGTGGCGACTACTTTGCGCTCGGCCTCGCAATCGAGGCTCTTGCCCGCGTGGATCAGTCCATCGCCATCACGCTGGAAGCGGGCGTCAGCCTGGGCGCCATGCCAGTGTTCCGCTACGGTACGGATGCCCAACGCGCCGAGTACCTGCCCGACCTTCTTGCCGGGCGCGCGCTGGCCGGGTTCGGACTCACCGAGCCGGAAGCCGGAAGTGACGCAGGGGCCACGCGCACGACCGCACGCCGCGAGGGCGACGAGTGGGTCATCAACGGTGCAAAGCAGTTCATCACGAACTCGGGCACCCCCATCACCCGCTTCGTGACGGTCACCGCAGTCACCGGGGTGAGCGGAGACCGCAAACAGATCTCCACCATCATCGTGCCGAACGGCACGCCTGGGTTCACCGTCGAACCGCCCTACGACAAGGTCGGATGGCACGCCTCCGACACCCACCCACTCACGTTCGACGGCGCACGAGTGCCGGCGGAAAATCTTCTCGGCGAAGAGGGACGTGGATTCGCGAACTTCCTCAGCATCCTCGACGAAGGACGCATCGCTATCGCTGCGTTGTCTACTGGCGCCGCCGAGGGATGCCTGGAGGCCGCGGTCGAGTATGCGAAGAGCCGCACGATCTTCGGCAGCGCGCTGAGCACGCGGCAGAATGCGCAGTTCACCCTTGCACGCATGCGGGCACGGGTGCACACCGCTCGCTTGGCATGGCGCCACGCTGCGCGATTGAGGGACGCCGGAAAGCCGTTCGCCGAACCCGCCGCGATCGCGAAGCTGGTGGCGGGAGACGCCGCGATGGACAATGCACGCGACGCGACACAGATCTTCGGCGGCAACGGATTCATGAACGAGTTCTCGGTCGCGCGGCACTATCGTGACTCGAAGATCCTCGAGATCGGCGAAGGCACGACCGAGGTGCAACTGCTGGTGATCGCTCGTGGATTGGGGCTGACGTGATGGCTGACATCGTCCAGCGGGGGCTCTACTTCGAGGAGTTCGAAGTGGGGGCACGCTACCTTCATCGTCCGGGGCGCACCGCCACCGAGGCAGACAACGTGGTGTTTACGACGTTGACGATGAACACGCAGGCACTGCACCTGGACGCGGCATTCGCTGAAGCGCAGGAGTTCGGCCAGCGGCTGATGAACTCGATGTGGACACTGTCGACGATGGTCGGAGCATCGGTCGCGCAGCTCACCCAGGGCACGTTGGTTGCGCAGTTGGGGCTCGGAGACGTCACATTCCCGCATCCGCTCTTCGCCGGTGACACGTTGTACACCGAAAGTGTCATCACCGAGAAGCGCCTTTCGTCGTCACGTCCGGGGCAGGGCATCTGCACGATCGCGCACACGGGGCGGAATCAGGACGGCGTCGTGGTCGCCACCGCGACCAGAGTCGCGCTTGTGCATTGCCTGCCGAGTGCGACGGCGAAGGAGTGAGATGACGTTCGAATCGGGTCCTGCGCTGCTGTTCTGTCCGGCGGATCGGCCGGAACGCTTCACGAAGGCGTACGAACGCGCCGACGCAGTAATCCTCGATCTGGAGGATGCTGTCGCGCCAGATGCAAAGGCGATCGCGCGCACTCATGTGCTCGCCTCAACACTGGATCCGGCCCGGGTGATCGTGCGCGTCAACGCCCCTGACACCGCCGAATTCGCGCCCGACCTCGCCATGATCGAGCAGTCACCGTTTCGCACGGTGATGGTCGCGAAGACAGAGGATGCCGCGTCCCTCGACCTGTTCGACGATGCGTTCTCGCTGGTCGCCCTGTGCGAGACAGCCCGGGGGATCAGCCGTGCGGCGGAGATCGCGGCGCATCCACGTGTCATCGCGATGATGTGGGGGGCCGAGGATTTGGTTGCCTCGTTGGGCGGCACATCGAGTCGTGGAGCGGTCGGTACCTACCGTGACGTGGCGCGCTACGCGCGATCTCGAGTGCTGATCGAGGCGCGCGCACAGGGCAAGGCCGCGATCGATGCGGTTCATATCGATATCGAAGACATCGCTGGCCTCGCCGACGAAGCAACGGATGCGGCGGCCTCCGGCTTCGCGGCGACGGCGTGCATCCATCCGAGTCAGGTGTCTGTCATCCGTGAGGCCTATGCCCCGGATGCGGCGACGCGCGAGTGGGCGCACGATGTGCTGGCAGCAGCCGAGGGGGAGCGGGGTGTCTTCCGCTTTCGTGGGCAGATGATCGATGAGCCGTTGCTTCGGCATGCGCGCGTCGCGATGGCACGGGCGCGGTAATCGGTCAAACAAATTGCTCAGGCGGCGATCGACTCCAATAGCCGCAGCACGCCGGGCGAAGCCTCAAAGCGGTGCACGGAGCCGTTGCGGAGGATGTCGCCCTCCCGCGGGAGTGTTCCGCTGGAGACGTGATTCAGGAGCGATCGGATCACGCCACCGTGCGTGACGACGATCACCGACTCTGCGACAGGCGCCGAGCGAAGACGGGCATGGCGTGCGATCGAATCCAGCGCGCCGAGCGCCCGCTCGCACACGCCTGCGAGCGTCTCCGAGCCAGGCGGGGTCGCATGCCAATCGCCGTACTGCGCGAGATAGTCGGCGACGAGGATGCCCTCACCTTCGCCGAAGGAACGCTCGCGCATGTCGGGAACGAGCCCGGGGCTGGCAAGGCCCAGTTCATCCGCAATGATCCGCGCTGTCTCATGCGCGCGCACCAACGGGCTCGCGTAGATCGCATGATGCGTACCATCTGCGAGAAGGGCTGCCGCTGCACGGGCATCGTCCTGGCCTGTGGCGTTCAGGGGGATGTCGGTCGAACCCTGGATTCGACGAGCGAGATTCCAATCGGTCTGGCCATGGCGCACGAGGGTCAATAGCGTCACTTCAGCAACTCCTGGAGAGCAGGGAGCACGTCGCCGGTGCCGCCGGGGAGCGTGACATGCGCCCAGGAGTCAGCCCGCGTCGGCTCGTGATTGATGATGATCAGGGGGATGCCACGGCGGCGAGCGCGTTCGACGATGCGCACACCGGAGTTCACCACGAGGGATGAACCTGCGACGATCAGGGCATCGCTCGCGCGCAGCAGCGATTCAGCGGCGCGGAATCGGTCGGTGGGCACGAATTCGCCGAAGAAGACGACATCGGGTTTCAGCATCCCCGCGCAGACCGTGCACGTGGGCACGATGAAGTTCTCGGTCGTCTCCGGCGCGACGTCCCCGTCAGGGTTGAGCTCGATGTTCTCCGGCAACATGATCCACGGATTCGACTGCTCGATCTGCATGGCAATGTCTCTGCGGTCGAACACCTGACCGCAGCGCAGACACGTCACACGCCGCATGGTGCCGTGCACTTCGATCACGCGCGCGCTGCCCGCTCGCAGATGAAGACCGTCGACGTTCTGCGTGATCACACCTGAGACGAGGCCGTCACGCTCCATATCGGCGAGGGCGATGTGTCCGGCGTTCGGCTCTGCCGAGGCGAATGCGCGCCATCCGAGATGGCCACCCACCCAGTACCGGCGCCTGGCCGCTTCATCGGCGAGGTAGCGCTGTCCGGTCATGGGATCGGCACGGACGCGGGCACCTTCTCCGCGATATGCGGGGATGCCAGAGTCTGTGGAAATTCCGGCGCCGGTGAGGAGTGCGATGCTGCGTCCGCGCAGCAGCTCGGCGGCTTTGGCGATGTCGGCAGCTAGGTCGACATGTGTCGTCACGGTCACGGAACCTCCCCGAACGAGTCTACGGCGTGGACACTTGCCGAGGGCGTGCGGCGGTTGGCGCGTGCTGTGGCTGCGGTGTGAAATGGCTCCGGTGTGAAATGGCAGAGTGGAACGCATGCACCTGGAGCACGTCACCGACGCAGCCGATCCTCGCCTCGCCGACTATCGAAATCTCACCGACACCGCGCTGCGCCGTGTGCAGGAGCCGCAGGGCGGCCTCTACATCGCAGAATCCGCGAAGGTCATCGAACGGGCGATCGCTGCGGGCCATGTGCCGCGTTCGGTACTCGTCCAGCGCCGCTGGGTTACCGGCATCCAGGAGCTCCTCGCCGGAACTGACACCCCGGTGTTCGTCGTGCCTGACGACGTTGCCGAAGCTGTCACCGGCTACGCCGTGCATCGCGGTGCTCTCGCTTCGATGCATCGCCCAGAACTGCCGAGCCTCGCCGACGTCCTGGATGGTGCGCGGCTGGTGCTCATCCTGGAAGATCTGATCGAGCATACGAATGTCGGAGCCGCATTTCGTGCTGCGGCAGGGCTCGGTGCTGACGCGGTGCTCGTCTCGCCACGCTGCGCGGACCCGCTCTATCGCCGCAGCGTGAAGGTGAGTACTGGCACCGTATTCCAGGTGCCGTGGACCAGGTTCGGCGATTGGGCGGACGCCGTCACAGAACTGCATGCCGCGGGCTTCGAGATCGCAGCGCTGGCCTTGAGCGACGATGCCGTGTCGCTCAACACTTATGCGGCGTCACGACCTGACAAGATCGCGCTGGTGCTGGGGACGGAAGGCGATGGGCTCTCCCGCACGGCACTCGATGCGGCAGACACGGTCGTCACGATTCCTATGCGCGGGGGAGTGGACTCGCTGAACGTCTCCTCTGCCGCAGCGGTCGCACTGTGGGCCCTCTCGAACTGACTACTGCGTGTCTGGCAGTTGCATCGGCGAGGCATCCGGCCGCTTCGCGGTGATCAAGTCACCCGAGGACTGGTGGTGGATTCGCCTCAGAACCCATGGGACGAGGTGCTCGCGTGCCCAGCCAAGGTCTTCAGCGCGGGCCTCGCGCCACGTGCGCACGGGCGCGGGGTCCGGCTGCATCGGCTGTAGCACGTTCGACACGTTGAGCGCTCTGAGCGCCATGCGTGCGACTTCGTGGTGGCCGAGCGGATTGAAGTGCAGACGGTCATCGGCGAAGAACCGCGAGTCCTGCACAGATTTCAAGGCCCACTGATCGGCGACGACGCAGTCGTAGCGGTCAGCGATCGCGCGTACATTTTCGTTGTAGATCGCGACCTTGCCTCGGAATGGGCGCAGCACTGGCGTGAACCCGGTGTCGATACCGGTGAAGATCAGGACAGCGGCCCCTGTCGAGGATAACCGCGACACCGCATCGTCGAGCTGGTCTGCGATCAGGTCGGGGTCTGATCCGGGACGGATCACATCGTTGCCGCCGGCGCAGATCGAGATGAGGTCAGGGCGAAGGGCCACAGCCGGCTCGATCTGGGTAGCAAGAATCTGCGCGATGAGCTTGCCGCGCACGGCGAGATTCGCATAGGCGAAGTCGGCCACCTGTTGAGACAGCACCTCTGCGACACGGTCCGCCCAGCCTCGGTGGGCGCCCGGAGATGCCGGATCCGGATCGCCGATGCCCTCGGTGAACGAATCGCCGATCGCGACGAAGCGGCGCCACGGGTGCGCGCCGCCGATCGGAACATACGGGGTGCGGGACGATTCCGGATCAGTCATCGTGCTCTCCTTCGCAGTATGTGCGTTTCGCAGCATGCGCGGCCATGGATCGCGGCCACGCAGAGAATGAGCCTACCCGCAGGGCCGGACACCGCGTCAGGTGGGCATCCGATGTCACAGGTACCGATTACCCTTGATCTGATGCTCTCTCCGTCCTTCCCCCAGCGCGCCCCTTGGGGAACGGCTGACAAGCTCCGTGCTTGGCAGCGAGAGGCCCTCGAGGTCTACTTCGCCCGTGATCAGCGAGACTTCCTCGTCTCCGCCACCCCTGGCGCAGGAAAGACGACCTTCGCACTTACTCTCGCCGTCGAGCTGCTCCGCATCGGAGAGATCAACCGCGTGATCGTGGTCGCACCTACCGAGCACCTGAAGACGCAGTGGGCCGATGCGGCGGCGCGCGTGCACATCCGCCTAGATCCACGATTCCTCAACAGCCACTGGGCGCCGTCCCGGCAGTATCACGGCGTTGTGGTCACTTACGCCCAGGTGGCTGCGAAGTCGTCTCTTCACCGCCATCTGACCGAAGACGCCAAGACTCTCGTCATCCTCGACGAAGTGCACCACGGCGGTGACGCCCTCAGCTGGGGTGACGCGATCCGCGACGCCTACGGCCCGGCAAAGCGGCGGCTGTTGATGTCAGGAACGCCATTTCGCAGCGACACCGCTCCGATCCCATTCGTCACGTATGCGCCGGATGAGTCTGGTGCGCGCGTCTCCACCACTGACTTTGCCTACGGCTACGGACGTGCCCTCGCTGACGGCGTCGTGCGACCGGTCCTCTTCCACATGTACTCCGGCAAGATGCGTTGGCAAACGAGCGCGGGAGACGAGCTCGAGGCCCATCTCGGGCAAGACAACACCAAGGACGTCAACTCACAGGCCTGGCGCACAGCGCTGGATCCGGAGGGCGCGTGGATGCCTGCCGTGCTCTCTGCGGCAGATCGGCGCCTCACCGAGATCCGCAACCACATTCCGGATGCTGGTGGGCTGGTCCTCGCCACTGATCAGACGGTCGCTCGTGCCTACGCGAAGATCCTGCACAGCATCACCCGGGAACAACCCACCATCGTGCTGTCTGACGATGCGTCGGCATCCGAAGGCATTGAGAAGTTCGGCGCGAACACCAGCCGGTGGATGGTCGCGGTGCGCATGGTGTCCGAGGGCGTCGATGTTCCCCGACTCGCTGTCGGCGTGTACGCCACATCCTCCTCAACGCCGCTCTTCTTCGCCCAGGCAATCGGCCGATTCGTGCGGGCGCGGCGCCGCGGTGAGGCCGCGAGCATATTCTTGCCCAACGTTCCCGTGCTGATGACTCTCGCGAACGAACTCGAGAAACAGCGCGATCACGCACTCGATCGTCAGAGCAAAGACGATGATGGCCTCGATGACTCGCTGCTGGATAGTGCGAACCGCGAGGAGAAAACCTCTGACGCGCTGACCGAGGAATTCAGCTATAAAGCGATCTCGTCCCTCGCGCACTTCGACCGTGTTGTCTTCGAAGGACAGGACTTCGGCCAGCTCGCGGAGCCGGGAACGGCTGAGGAAGAAGAATTCATCGGGATTCCTGGCCTGTTGGAGCCCGAGCACGTCCACGAACTTCTCATGCAGCGCCAATCGCGTCAGTCGAAGATTCGTGAGGCGCGCGAAGCAGCGGAAGGTCCGGAGACGGTCACGACGCTTCCTCAACCGCTGCACCGCACACTTCGTGAGCAACGACAGTTGCTGAACAGTCTGGTGGGCATGTACGCCCGCCAGGCCGGCGAACCACATGGTGCCGTACACGCCGAACTGCGCCGAATCTGCGGGGGGCCCGCCGTCGCCCAAGCGACAGTGACTCAGCTTCAATCACGCATCGAGATACTGCGCAAACGCGTGCGCACCTGACGCCATTAGGAACCCCGAAATGCTGACAATCAGGGCATTCCGGCGTGTTCGGCTCCGTGGCCTCGATAGCGTTGAAGGTGCCTCATCGAGGTATCTCACCCCCACCATGGAGGATTCATGACCGCGCCTGCATCCGCAGAGCCGACCGCTGCCGACCGTCGACGCTGGGCACGATATCTCGTGGAGGAGCGCGCGGAGGCCTACGTCTATCAGGAGCTTGCGGCACGCAAGACTGGTGAGGAACGCGAGATTCTCCAGAGCCTCGCCGAGGCTGAGCATCGTCACGAGCAGCACTGGCTCGATCTGCTCGGTGGTGAGCCTGCCCGGCTTCCCCGTGCAGGTCTGCGCTCACGACTGCTGGGATGGATGGCCGGACGCTTCGGGTCGATCTTCGTGCTCGTGCTCGCTCAGAGCGCCGAGGCGCGCTCTCCCTACGACACGGAGAAGTACGCGACGCCGGCGATGCGCGCGGACGAGAAGATTCACTACGAGGTCGTTCGCGGCCTCGCCGCACGTGGCCGTCGTCGGCTGTCCGGCTCATTCCGCGCCGCGGTCTTCGGCGCTAACGACGGCCTGGTCAGCAACCTCGCGCTCGTGCTCGGCATCGGAGCAACCGGTGTGAGTTCCAGTCTCGTGCTCTTCAGCGGCGTAGCGGGACTTCTCGCCGGGGCCCTCTCGATGGGTGCGGGGGAGTTCGTCTCAGTCAGATCGCAACGTGAGCTTCTCGCATCCACCGAGGCAAACGAGGATGCTGCGCTGTCGGCCGGCGATCTCGACATCGACGAGAACGAGCTGGCGCTTGTGTACCGAGCACGAGGGATCGACCAGGAGGATGCGTTGGCCCGCTCCCGTCGCATCATCACTGCGGCTCAAGAGGGTGTGCGCCGTACCGTCACTGGCCCGATTCGCGCGCACGACGCGACGAGTGATCACGAACTCATCGGAAGCGATTGGACGGCAGCGCTGTCGAGCTTCTTCCTGTTCGCCTCCGGGGCGATCATCCCGGTGCTGCCGTGGATCTTCGGACTTGAGGGATTGACGGCGGTTGTGGTGGCGCTGGTACTGGTCGGCGTCGCGCTGCTGGGTACCGGAGCGATGGTGGGGATTCTTTCGGGCGGCCCACCATTGCGCCGAGCGCTCCGCCAACTCGCCATCGGGTTCGGTGCGGCGGCGATCACCTATGCGCTGGGGTTGCTCTTCGGCGTCAGCGCCGTCTGACCAATGGCCACAGGCATCGCGAGCGCTCCGCAGATCGACTTCCGAGCTATGGTGGGCGCAAGCAGGCCGTCTGCTGGAGTGGGGGGAGTCGGTATGTATCGGGATGCTGCGCGGGCCAAAGCGAGACGGATCGCCGTGCTCTGCGGTGCTTTGGGAGTCATCGCCGTGATCGTCTGGATCGACATCGCGACGGGACTCTGGCAAGAGCTCGTGATCCTGTCGGGTCTGGCCGCAGGTCTAGTGACTTTTCTGCTCACAGCGCTTGTGCTCGGTCGGCTCATGGAGAAATCGACGTCACGTCGCTGGGCCCCAGTTAATCGACTGGCGCTCTCCGATTTCCTTCATGCGCTCGCTGATGAAGAACACAGCGAGTTATCACGTGGACACGTGATTCCGCGGAGCCTTTCTGCGCCGCGGGCATCGGCCGACAGTGCGGATCAGCTCGCTCAGCTACACGCCCTGCGTGGGCTCGTGGTCAAGGAACGGAAGCGATTGTCGGACGCGTTGAGCCGCTGGGCGCATTTCCTCGCTTCCAGCGGCGACAACGAGTTGATAATGCGGCATGTGGCGGATATCGCACTTCAGCTGGATCGGGTCCGGGATTCCGCATTGGAAGTCGAGATGTCACCTCAAACGCAGAAGTTCACTGTTCTCATCGGAGAGATCGATCGCTGCAACGCTCTGTTTATCGCGCTCGTGGCTGAGCTGGAGTTGCGGCTCCGTGTGCAGGAGCGACTGACGGACGTGTGAGCAGCATCCGTGTGACAGCATCTGGGGAAACGAAGAAGGCCCCCTTTCGGGAGCCTTCTTTGATTTGTGCGCGGAGGGGGACTTGAACCCCCACGCCCTTACGGGCACTACGACCTCAACGTAGCGCGTCTACCATTCCGCCACCCGCGCAGGTGATGAAAGGTCGTTGCCGACCGAAGAGAAACATTACCAGATCTGATCAGGCGCTACGAACCGAGGTGCACCTCGGGCGTGCCGCGGGACTTCGGTAGCCTGAAGGCATGTCTCAGCCGCAGCATCCGGAAGTCGTGCGCATCGCGCGTGACCTTATCCGCTTCGATACTTCTAACTTCGGGGGAGGGAAAGCCGAGGGCGAACGAGAAGCTGCCGAGTACGTCGGCGCCTACCTGGAAGGTCTCGGACTCGCACCCGAGTACTACGAGCCCATTCCACGGCGCACCAACGTTATGGCGCGCGTTCCCGGGCGTGATTCGAGTAAGCCGGCACTTGTCGTGCACGGACACCTTGACGTCGTGCCGGCAATGGCCGAGGACTGGAGCGTCGATCCGTTCGCCGGAGAGGTGCGCGATGGGATGCTGTGGGGCCGCGGCGCCGTCGACATGAAGAACATGGACGCCATGATCTTGACATCCGTGGCTGACATTCTGCGCGCGGGAGAACAGCCTGAGCGCGATCTGGTGCTGGCATTCTTCGCTGACGAAGAAAACGGCGGTGTCGAAGGCTCGGCGCTGGTCGTCAAGGATCGACCTGATTGGTTCGCCGGTGCGACCGAAGCGATCAGCGAGGTGGGTGGATATTCGATCACGGTCGATGAACGTCGTGCGTACCTGCTGCAGGTGGGGGAGAAGGCCCTCATCTGGATCCGGCTCGTCGCAAAGGGGCGGGCCGGTCACGGCAGCCGCCTGCATGAGGACAACGCTGTGGTGAAACTCGCCGAGGCAGTCACTGCGATCGGGCGCACCCGGTGGCCGATCCGGCTCACCGCTACGACCAGGGCGCTGCTGCAAGGGCTCAGCGACCTCACCGGACGTTCTATCGACGACCCGGATGCTCTTGCCGCGGCATCCGGCCCCGCCGAGGCGTTCCTGCGCTCCACTTTCCGCACGACCACCAACCCGACCGCGCTCACCGCCGGTTACAAGCACAACGTGATTCCCGAGCGCGCAGAAGCACTCATCGATGTGCGCGTGCTGCCGGGTACCGAAGACGACGTGCTCGCGGAACTGCAGCAGATCGTCGGTGATGACATCATCATCGAAACCGTCGTCCGCGACATCGGCATGGAGACACCTTTCGAGGGAGACCTCGTTGACAGCATGGTGCAGGCGCTGGGGCGTCACGACCCCGGCGTTCCCGTCATTCCCTACCTGCTCGGTGCCGGAACCGACAACAAAGCGCTCTTGACCCTCGGCATCACCGGATATGGCTTCGCCCCGCTCCGACTCCCGGCAGATCTCGACTTCACGGGGATGTTTCACGGGGTTGACGAGCGGGTACCCGTAGAATCGCTTGTCTTCGGTCAACGGGTTTTGACCGACCTCTTGCGCACATACTGATCCAGCCTCGCACCACCCAGAAAGCCTCTCCATGCACCTGCTCGAAGCGCTGTTCCTCGGCATTATCCAGGGACTGACCGAGTTCCTCCCCATCTCCTCGAGCGCGCATCTGCGCATCGTCGGGACCTTCACCGGCTCAGGCGAGGATCCGGGAGCGGCATTCACGGCGATCACCCAGATCGGCACCGAAGCCGCAGTCGTGGTGTTCTTCTGGAAGGACATCACCCGCATCATCGGGCACTGGTTCCGATCGCTCGTCGGCAAACTACCGCGTAACGATCCTGATGCGCGGATGGGGTGGCTGATCATCATCGGCAGCATCCCGATCGTGGTGCTCGGCCTGCTCTTCCAAGATCAGATCGAGACGGTGCTGCGTTCGATGTGGATCGTGGCGATCATGCTGATCGTGTTCGGCATCCTGCTCGGCATCGCCGACCACGTGGGAGCGAAGCGTCGCGCACTCGATACGATCACCTACCCGCACGGTGTTCTGTTCGGCATCGCGCAGGCGCTCGCCCTGGTCCCCGGCGTTTCCCGGTCCGGCGGCACGATCACGATGGGCCTCTTCCTCGGCTACGAGCGCGCGGCCGCCGCCCGCTACGCATTCCTGCTCGCAATCCCCGCGGTCTTCGGCAGCGGCTTCTACCAACTGTTTAAGAGCTGGGATGCGCCGGATCAGTACTTCACGATGGGGGAGACCGTCGCTGCGACCGGAATCGCCTTTGTCGTGGCACTCGGCGTGATCGCGTTCTTCATGAGCTGGATCTCGAAGCACAGCTTCCTGCCGTTCGTGATCTACCGCATCCTGCTCGGCGCCACGCTGCTGATCCTGCTGTCGACCGGAGTGATCGCCGGCTAACGCTTGTGGTCGCCCGGTGCATCGCCGCGGCGGCGCAGATAGCGCTCGAACGCCTGCGCGATTGCGTCACCAGATGCCTCGGGGGAGTCCCAGGTGTCTCTCGTGCGCTCGAGTTGGTGAATGTACTCGGTCATGTCCTCATCATCGGCAGCAGCGGCGTCGATGGATGCTTCCCATGTGGCCGCATCGGTGCGCAGGCGATCGCGGGGCATGTCGACACCGGTGAGTTCCTCCAGGCGGTCCAGCAGCGCCAGCGTCGCCTTGGGCGACGGAGTCGCACTGGCCACGTAGTGCGGCACGCTCGCCCAGAGGCTGGCGGTGGGGATTCCGGCGCGCTCGGCGAAGTGCTCGATAACGCTGAGAATGCCGACGGGCCCTTCGTACAGCGAACGCTCGACCCCGAGCGTCTCGCGCACCTGTTCGTTCGAGCTGGAAGCGAAAATCGAGATGGGCCTCGTGTGCGGCACATCCGACAACATCGCGCCGAGCGTGATGAAGCCGGTGACATCGTCGCGCAGCGCGACATCGATGAACTCGTTTGCGAACGCCTGCCAGGTACGGGCGGGTTCGACGCCGGTGAGTAGCCAGAACTCAGGAGATCCGTCCGTCGAGCGCTCTGCCGGACGCCACAGGGCCGCCTCGGGCCAGCGGAGCTCGCGTCGTCCGGTGGCATCCATCTTCGACGACGGGCGCGTGTACTGATAATCGAAGTACAGCTCTGGATCCACCGAGTGCACGAGCTCATACTCAACGCTCTCGCGGAGCACTTCGATCGCGGCGCTCGCTGATTCACCGGCATCGTTCCAGCCGTCGAAGGCGACGACGACGACGCGGTCTCCCAGCGCATTCATCGATTTCTCCATCCAAGTTTGTAAATGAGTATCTTTCCAGGCTAGTCGGCGCTCGGCCAGTGTGGGACATGTGCCGGGCTAGCATGGTGAGGTGAGTCAAAAGCCCCGCGCGGTCCTCTGGGACATGGATGGAACACTGGTCGACACTGAGCCGTATTGGATGGCCGCAGAGACGACGCTGGTCGAATCGTTCGGTGGCACGTGGTCACACGAGCAAGCCCTGCAGCTGGTCGGAAACGGTCTGATGGACAGCGCAGCGGTGCTGCGTGCTGTAGGCGTAGACATGCCGCCTGAGGCAATCGTCGAGAAGCTCACCGATGATGTGCGCCACTCTCTCGTCACCCAGGGTGTTCCCTTCCGTCCCGGAGCAAAGGAACTGCTGCGGGACCTCCACTCCGCCGGAATCCGGACTGCGCTGGTGACCATGTCGCTGCGGCGCATGGCGCTCAGCGTCGTCGATCTGATCGAGTTCGACGCGTTCGAGCACATCGTCGCAGGTGACGACGTCGAACATCCCAAACCTCACCCGGCCCCGTATCTGCAGGCAGCCGAACTTCTCGAAATCGACATCACGGATGCTCTGGTCATCGAAGACTCCATCACCGGTCTGCGTGCCGGAACAGCCTCGGGTGCGGTCACTCTCGGCGTGCCGCACATGATTCCACTCGATGGCTATGGCGCACACGCCCTGTGGCCAACGCTGGAAGGCCGTACGGCCGCCGACGTCATCGATCTGTACACCACGACAAAGGCTGCACAGGCCGAAGGAGCCCTTCGATGAGCGTCGCATCTGCACGGCCAAGCGGCCCATTCCGCGAGGGTGACCGCGTCCAGCTGACCGGCCCGAAGAATCGTCTGCACACGGTCACGCTGACCGAAGACGGTGAACTGCACACGCATCACGGGGTCCTCAAGCACCGTGACCTGATCGGCCTGCCCGATGGGTCTGTAGTGACGAACAGCTCCGAACACGAGTACCTCGCACTGCGTCCGCTGCTGCGAGACTTCGCGATGTCGATGCCGCGCGGCGCGGCGATCATCTATCCGAAAGATGCCGCGCAGATCGTCATGCAGGCCGATATCTTCCCCGGTGCAACCGTGGTGGAAGCTGGCGTCGGCTCCGGCGCGCTTTCTCTGGCGCTGCTGCGTGCCATCGGGCATGACGGCACACTGGTGTCCTTTGAGCGACGTGACGACTTCGCTGAGGTTGCCAAGGCGAATGTCGACACCTTCTTCGGGGAGACGCCAGACACCTGGCGCGTCGTCGTCGGTGATCTGCTCGATGCACTCCCGGCAGAGTTGCCCGAAGGCACTGTGGATCGTGTCGTGCTGGACATGCTTGCGCCGTGGGAAGTCATGGATGTCGTTGCGGACGCGCTCACACCGGGTGGTGTGGTGCTCTGCTACGTCGCGACCGCTACTCAGCTCTCGCGCGTTGCGGAATACATCCGAGGTACCGGCCAGTTCACCGATCCGGATGCATCCGAGACCATGGTGCGCGGCTGGCACGTGGAAGGGCTCGCTGTGCGGCCTGATCACCGTATGGTCGCGCACACCGGATTCTTGCTGACCGCTCGACGACTCGCACCGGGAACGATTGCACCGGAAGTGAAGCGGCGCGCCTCGAAGTCGAGCTATGGCGATGAGGACGTCGAGGCGTGGACGCCAGGAGCGGTAGGAGATCGTGAGATCACCGACAAGAACCTGCGAAAGCGTGTCCGCGAGGCCACCAAGGCCGCAGACGGTGCACGCCAGGCCGCTGCGTCGCGCGATTCCGAGCAGCGTTCGCAATAGACTGGAACGCGTGCGTAAAACGTCTGCCGCTCTGGCCTCACTCAGTCTCGCTCTCGTTGCCCTGACCGGGTGCAGTGCAGCGCCCACTTTCAGCGGAGCCGCGTGCGATCGCGCCGCGTCCACGAGTGGGATCGAAGACATCGCGACGATCACCGGCGATGTCGGCACAGCGCCCGACGTTGAGGTGTTCACACCAATCGGAGCGGACAAGAGCGCGTTCAACGATCTCGTCGTCGGCGATGGACCCGCGTTGACCAGCCCTACTCAGAGTGCGGTCATCGAGTTTTCGCTCTTTTCGGGAAACACCGGCGAACTGATCGCGGGTACTGCGTACGAGGATGACCAGGCGCAGCTTGTCAGCATCGACTACTGGGCCCAGCGCGTCCCCGCATTCGGTGCGGCGCTTGAGTGCGCCACGGGTGGCAGCCGCGTGCTTGCGGTCATCACCCCCGAAGATTTCGGTGCTGAGAACCTGGCTGGCTTCGAACTGGAAGAGGACGAGTCCGTCATCGCCGTGTTTGACGTGACCAAGACTTTCCCCTCGAGGGCCGATGGTGCGCCGCAGTACAACGACGCAGCCGGCATGCCGACCGTTGTGCGTGCGCCGGACGGACGCCCCGGCATCATCGTGCCCGCCAGCGCAGCGCCCACTGGACTCGAGGTCCAGACCCTTCTCAAGGGCGACGGCGCGAAGATCGCGGAGGACGACCAGGTTCTCGTCAACTACACCGGCGTCACCTGGGACGAGAAGACGGTCTTCGACTCTTCCTGGGATCGCTCGGCGGCCACGTTCGATCTTGCCGGCCTGATTCCCGGCTTCTCACAGGGCCTCGTCGGGCAGACGGTCGGCTCACAGGTGCTCCTCGTGATCCCGCCGGAGCTCGGTTACGGTGAAGCCGGCTCAGGCGCCGTTCCTGCCAATGCGACCCTCGTCTTCGTCGTCGACATCCTCGGCATCAATCCTCCCGCTTCGCCCCAGCAGTGATGGCCGCCCGGATCCCCCCTGAAGAGCGTCAGACGAACCTCGTCGTGGCGCTGATGGCGACGGAGATCGGGCTCACGAAACAGCAGATCCTCGACAACATCTCCGGGTATCGTCAGCGCGCCGAAGCAGGCACGCGTGCGGATGCCTTGGAGAAGATGTTCGAACGCGACAAGGACGAACTGCGCACGCTCGGCGTCCCGATCGAGACGATTGGCGATCCGGGCGACCCAAACGATCTTCGTGAGGCGAGGTATCGGATCCCGAAGGCTGAGTACGACTTGCCGGAGGACATCGAGTTCAGCGCGGCCGAACTCGCCGTGTTGCAGCTGGCAGGCAGCGTGTGGAGCGCGGGGTCTTCCTCCGCTGATGCGCAAGCGGGCGTTCGTAAAATCCGTGCGCTCGGCATCGACGGTGATGAGCCGATCATCGGTTTCGCGCCGCGCATCACAACGCGAGAAGCGAGTTTCAGCCCGCTGCAGGCCTCGATCGAGGACTGCAGAGTCGTCAGCTTCGACTACCTGAAGCCGGGCGAGCAGTCGCCCAGGCACAGGCGTGTGGAGCCGCTCGCTCTGCTTGATTATGAGGCTCGCTGGCATGTCTATGGCATCGACCTTGATGCAGATGATGAGCGCACGTTCCTGCTCAGCCGCATCGTCGGCGATGTTGTTGTGACGAAGAAGGCGTTTGACCCAGGGCTGCGTGATGGTGCCGGTGAACGCGCTTTGGCCGGACTCGACGCGGTGGCGGCGCGCAATTCCGCTCTGCTCGAGATCACCCCTGGCACCGAGGCTGCTCTTCGCCTCGGACGCCGCGCAACGCCGCAGGTGCAGGGCTTCAGCGTGCCGTTCGTCGACCTCCACATCTTTGCCGACGAGCTTGCCTCTTACGGGCCTGAGGTCCGCGTGGTGGAGCCTTCTTCTCTTAAAGACGCGGTGATCGCCCGCCTGACAGCGACGGTCGCCGCTCACCTCGACAGCGTGGGGTCATGATGGCGGAAAAGTCGAGCCTCCCACTGGCCGCGGATCGCGTGCGCGCCTACCTCACACTTGTGCCTTACCTGCTGGAACGTGGACAGGTCTCGCTTGACGAGGCAGCGCGCGAGTTTGACGTCACTGTTGCGGAGATGCGCGGCATGGTCGAAAAGCTTACGGTGATTGGCCTCCCCGGCGAGGGCGGCTACTGGCAGCAGCCCCAGGAGATGTTCGATATCAACTGGGATCTTCTCGATGAGGAAGGCGTCATCGAGATCACAAACGAAGTCGGCCTGCGTCGTGTGCCCCGATTCACCGCACGTGAGGCGGCCGCGCTGCTGGCCGGCCTGCAGATGGTAGCGGCCGTTCCGGCGGTGGCGGGTTCCGGACTTGTGGCTGGACTGCTCGCGAAACTCTCCAGCGCAGCGGCGGATGCACCGGCGGATGTCGTGATCGCGCCGAGCGCGGTCGATCATGTGCGTGACATCGTCTCTGCCGCGGTGAACAGTGGCGTCGCTGTCTCGTTCAGTTACCAGGCGCCGGATGCGGCCACCACCACGCGTACGGTCGATCCGGTGCAGGTGCTGATCACGAACGGTCAGTGGTATCTGCAGGGCTGGTGCCATCTGCGCGAGGCGATGCGCACGTTCCATCTCGATCGTGTGAGCGAGCCGGAACTGACGGATATTCCGATCACTCATGCCGATGACCATCTTCCTGATCCTTTCCGCAGCATCGGTGATGACGACGAAGTGAACGTGCGACTTCCGGAGCGGCTCGTGCCGCTCTTGGGTGACTTCGTGCACGCAGACAACTCGGATTCGCATGATGGATATGTCACTGTGCGCATCCGCATGGCGGATCCGCGCGGGATCAAGCGCGTCGCAGGTCGCTTCGGCGGCCAGTTGGAAGTGCGTGATCCGCAGGTCGCGCGTGCGGCGACGCGCGATTGGGCAGCGGCCGGACTCGCGCTCTACGCACACGCTTAGGCAATGTTACTCGGTTAGACTGACAGCACGCCACCCCATCTGGAGGAGCAATTTATGGGCAATCTCTTTGCAGGACCGCACCTGTGGATCATCCTGATCATCATCGTGTTGCTCTTCGGCGCTGCCAAGCTCCCTGCTCTCGCGAAGAGCCTCGGGCAGTCCGCCCGGCTCTTCAAGGGCGAGATGAAGGCGCTGAAGGAAGACGATGCGCCCGCCGCTTCGTCTGACTCCGCGGAGGCTCCGGCGGCGCAATCCGTGAAGCCATCAGGTGACGGAGTCGCCGACCAGGACACGCCTCCGCGCATTTCATAGGCCGTGACCGAGCTGGATGCACCGGCGCCCTCGACTGCCCGTCGCGAGCGGCGCATGTCGCTCGGGGCACACCTCAAAGAAGCACGTCGGCGCCTGATTATCGCGGTGATCGGTCTCGTCGTCGGTATGGTGATCGCATTCATCGTCACCGATCCGATCATCTGGTACATCACGTCACCGATTCGCATTCTTGACGAGCAACGTGGCACGGAGACGCCCTTCGCCCAGTTCGTCTTCTCTGGCGTGTCCTCTGCATTCGATCTGCGGCTGCGCATCGCCTTCGCGATCGGCATGGTTTTCTCTGCACCGATATGGCTGTGGCAGATCTGGGCATTCATCATGCCCGGGCTCACACGCAAGGAGATCAAGTACACGATCGTCTTCGTATGTGCGGCCATTCCGCTGTTCTTCGGCGGCGCGTACGTGGCAGTCATGGTGGCGCCACATGTGATCGAGGTGATGTCGAGCTTTGTCCCTGAGGGCGGCGTCAACTACTTCAACGCGAAGGAGTACTACGATTTCATCTTCAAATTCATCATCGTCATCGGCATCGCCTTCGTGCTGCCCGTGTTCATGGTGGCGCTGAACACCGCAGGCATCATCACCGGCAAGGCGATGCTCAAGGGCTGGCGCGTCGCCGTACTGGTCTCCGCGCTTTTCGCGGCCGTCGCGACTCCGGCCGCGGATATCTTCTCGATGCTCCTGCTCGCCGGCATCCTCATCGTGTTGTATTTCGCGGCCAGCCTGCTATCAATGCTGTTCGATCGGCGCAAGAACAAGCGACTGAAGGCCGAAGGCCTCCTCCTGGACGGCGACGTATGACCTCGCCGGCAGAGCGCTATGCCGCGGCGCGTGACAAGGCATCCCATCCCGAGACGGAAGCTTTTGCGGCACGGCAGAAGTTTGATCTCGACCCCTTCCAGATCGAAGGCTGCCATGCTCTGGAACGTGGGCACAGCGTTCTCGTGGCTGCCCCCACCGGCGCGGGCAAGACGATCGTTGGCGAGTTCTCGATCCACCTCGCCATGCAGACGCCGAGAGACAAGGCGTTTTACACCACGCCGATGAAGGCGCTGTCGAATCAGAAGTTCCGCGAGCTCGTGGAGGTGTATGGCGCCGATCAGGTGGGACTGCTCACCGGCGACACGAACATCAACGGCAACGCCAGAATCGTCGTGATGACGACCGAGGTGCTGCGGAACATGATTTACGCCGACTCCGCAGGTCTCGCCGACCTGCGGTACGTGATCATGGACGAGGTGCACTACCTGGCCGACCGCTTCCGCGGCGCGGTGTGGGAAGAAGTGATCATCCACCTGCCCTCGGCCGTGCGCTTAGTCTCGCTGAGCGCAACCGTATCTAATGCCGAGGAGTTCGGCGACTGGCTCGACACCGTGCGCGGCAACACTGAGGTCATCGTCTCGGAGATACGCCCCGTGCCGCTTGAACAGCATGTGCTTGTCCGCAACGACCTGCTGCCGCTGTTCGATGACCGTGCCGGTATCGCCACCGCGACCGTGAACCAGGAACTGATGCGCATCCGCTCGTCGACCGGTTCGCGCTACGACAGCAACAAGCGTGCGCAGTCCTACAACAGCAACCGGCATGCGGGCCGTCAGGGACCACGGCCGAAGCGCGGCGATGGCCGTCCGGCTCGCTCCGCCAACATCCAGCGCATCGAGCGGATGGACCGCCCAGATGTCATCCAGCTTCTCGAGCGCACCAACCTCCTGCCTGCGATCTTCTTCATCTTCAGTCGAGTCGGGTGCGATGCCGCCGTGCAGCAGGTTCGTCGGTCCGGCCTCCGACTGACGAACGCGGAGGAGCGCGCCGAGATCCGCGAGATCGTCGAAGAGCGCACTCGCAGTCTGCAGGATGAAGATCTCGGCGTCCTCGGATACTTCGACTGGCTCGAGAACCTCGAACGCGGCGTGGCCTCGCATCACGCGGGCCTGCTTCCAGCGTTCAAAGAGGTCGTGGAAGAGCTCTATCGTCGGAAGCTCGTCAAGGTCGTCTTCGCCACCGAGACGCTCGCGCTCGGCATTAACATGCCGGCACGCACCGTCGTGCTGGAGAAGATGGAGAAGTTCAACGGCGAGGCACGTGTTGCGATCACATCGGGGGAGTACACCCAGCTCACCGGGCGCGCCGGTCGTCGCGGCATCGACGTCGAGGGCCACGCGGTGGTGCAGTGGACCGAGGGGATGGATCCTCAGGCAGTTGCGGCACTGGCATCCCGGCGCACATACCCGCTGAATTCGAGTTTCCGGCCGACATACAACATGGCGGTCAATCTGATCGATATGTTCGGTCGCCCCAGAGCCCGTCAGGTGCTGGAGTCGTCGTTTGCCCAGTTCCAGGCGGACCGTGCGGTCGTCGGCCTTGCGCGTCAGGTACGCGAGGCCGAGGAGTCGCTGTCCGGATATGTCAAGGCGATGGAATGTGAACACGGGGACTTCCTCGACTACGCCGGCATCCGCCGCGAGCTCAGCGACCTGGAGAAGAAGAACAAACAGGATTCTCACGCGCCGCGCGTCGCACGAGATAAGCGTCTCAAACGGATGCAATCGCTGCGCACGCGGATGCAGCGCCACGGATGCCACGGCTGCCCAGACCGCGAATCTCACGCACGCTGGGCTGAGCGCTACTGGAAGCTCAAGCGCCAGACCGACCGCACTCGCAAGGAAATCGATACCCGCACTGGCACTGTCGCGCGGGTATTCGACCGCGTCGTCGAGGTGCTGGCAACTTTGGACTACGTCACCGGAACCGGAGACGACATCGCACTGACAGACGCCGGCCGCACGATGCGTCGCATCTACGGAGAACGCGACCTGCTGGTGGCGGAATCGCTGCGACAGGGCCTCTGGAAGGGGCTGGATGCACCGTCGCTTGCCGCGATGGCCTGCTGTCTCGTGTACGAGCCGCGTCGTGATGAAGCCAACTCGGGAGAGCGCGGTCTGCCGCGTGGCGCCTTCCGAAGTGCGTACGAGAAGACCACTGACCTGTGGGCTGAACTGGATGATCTCGAGCAGCATTATCACCTGCCCGGTTCGGAGCCCCTCGCGGCCGGTCTTGCCGGTGCTATGCACGCCTGGGCGCGCGGTGCGCTCCTGGATCGCGTGCTGATCGACGCAGACATGGCGGCCGGCGACTTCGTACGCTGGGCAAAGCAGACGATCGACCTCCTTGACCAACTGTCGATCGTCGCCGAGGACATCACGATCGCCCGCACGGCACGTCAGGCATTGGATGGCGTGCGGCGCGGCATCGTCGCCTATTCGACGATGTGAGAATGAGACGGATGCCAACTCCCGCTGCCGACCCTGTCCATCGACTCCGACCGCGACCCCGACCGTTACTGCCGCTGTGGCTGGCTGTACTGGTGGCCGCGCTTGCGGGATTCCTGATGGATCTTGCCTATCCGGCGGCGAGCGTCTGGTGGCTGGCCTTCCCGGCCATCGCGCTGCTGCTGCTCACGCTGATCGGTCGAAGAGCAGGGGGCGCGCTCCTGGTCGGTCTCGTCTACGGCGGGGTGTTCTTCTTGCTTCTGGTCTCGTGGACGAGTCGCTACCTCGGCGTCATACCCTGGGCTGCACTCGCATCGGTCGAGGCAGGGCTGACCGCCGTGGCAGTGATTCCGATCGCGTTGGCGTATCGCTGGCTGCCTCGCGCCTTCCCTGGGGTCACAGGACGCCTTGTGATGCTTCCTGCGGCCGTCGCAGCGCTGTGGGTGGGCAGAGAGCTGTTCCTCGGTTCCTGGCCCTACACAGGCTTCCCCTGGGCCAGGCTCGGAATGACGCAGTCGGAGAGCCCCTTGGCCGCGCTCTCCTCATGGGTAGGCGTGAGCGGGCTCAGTTTCCTGATGGTATTCGCCACTGCGATGCTGATCGAGAGTGTGCGTCTGCGGCTCTGGCAGCGACCGCTGCGTCTCATCGTGCCGGCAGCGCTGGTGCTCGTCCTGTTCGTGACACCGGTTTTCCCGACGGCGACCGCAGGCACGATGCGCATCGGCGCAGTACAGGGAAATGGTCCCACCGGATATTTCGACGAGCGGGAACCCTACTCGGTGATCCAGGCGCAGGTGGATGCCACTGAGCCCCTGATCGGCCAAGACGTGGATCTGCTGGTGTGGCCAGAGGGCGGACTGGATTACGATCCGTTTCAGGATGCGTCGCTCGCGCGCAGGATGACGATGCTCACCACGCGTATCGACGCGCCTCTGCTGGCGAATGCGGCGACAGCGCGCGGGGATGAGTACTTCAACACCTCGATGCTGTGGACGCAGGACGGCACTGCCGAGCAGACGCACGACAAGCGATACCCGGTGCCGTTCGGTGAGTATGTGCCGGACCGCGCGTTCTACAACGCGATTGTGCCCGACCTGATCGGCCTGATCGGGCGGGAGTACACCCACGGTACGAACCCGCCGTTGATCGATGTCGATGGGGTGCTGGTGGGGCTGGCGATCTGCTTCGACGTCATCTATGACGACGTCATCGCGGAAGGCGTGCACGGGGGCGCTCAAGTGCTGGTGTTCCAGACGAACAACGCCGACTTCCGCGGAACCGACGAGAATCTTCAACAACTTGCGTTCGCTCGCATGCGGGCGATCGAAACGGGCCGGAGCGTCGTCAACATCTCCACCGTCGGCACGAGTCAGATCATCCAACCGGATGGGACGACGGTTTCGTCCCTGAACGCCGATGAGGCCGGAGCCATGCTCGAGGATGTCGAGCTTCGCTCCGGCCTCACGGCGGGGGTTGTCCTTGGTCCCTGGCTGCAGCAGCTGCTGCTGTGGGGAGGACTGGGCGCGCTCCTTTTCGGGTGGTGGCGCGCCCGTCGTCGACGCTAGACGCCGACCTTCGCGCCACCGGCTCCGCGACGCGCGCGGATAAACGCCAGGCGCTCTTCGAGGAGCTCCTCCAGTTCATCGCGGCTGCGACGCTCGAGGAGCATGTCCCAGTGGGTGCGTGGAATCTTCACGTCAGTGGCATCCGGAGTGATGGTCTTGCCATCGACAACGAGTACTGCCTCAGCGTTGCAAGTGCGGCATTCCCATTTCTGCGGCGGCTCAGCGTCGGCTGCGAACATCAGCGTGGTCACTTGACCACACTCGTCGCACTTATATGTGGTCTCGCGGCGTTCCATGAAAACGACGCCCTCTTCGCTCTGTAGGCTTTGGGCGCCGAGTCGGATGCCGCGCAGGCTGCGATCTGCCATTTTGTGGTCCTCTCGTCGCTGTCAGGTATACCGGTCTCGTCTGTGCGCCCGCTCAACGTGCGCGGATTCCCGGCGGTATTCACAGGCGAATCCCAGTCCTGCATGCTTTCGCGTCATAACAGTGCTTTCACGGCGATGTCCGCGCGGTCTGTGACGATGCCATCAACGCCCAACGCGATGAGTCTGCGCATGTCGTCGGTCTCGTTGACTGTCCAGACATGAACCTCGACTTTGTGGTGGTGCGCAGCCTGCAGCAAACGAGGTGTCAGAACCTTCAGCCGCCCATACTGCTCGGGAATCTGCAGCGCGTCAATGCCTCGCAGCGCCCGAGCGGGGGAGAGGCGCAGGGCGGTAAGCATGCGTACCCAGGCGGTGCTCGATTGCCCCGCCGAGGTCGCCGGTCGAAGTACGGCGCCGGCGGCCATCACGGCCTCGACAGTGCGCGCACGACGGGCATCCGAGAAGCTGGTCAGAAGCACCCGATGCGAATGCGGGGCGATGATCGCGCCCAGAGGAGATACCGCGTCATCCGTCTTGACGTCGATGTTGAAGCGCGTCTCCGGGAACATGTCGAGCATTTCGGCGACGGTCAGTAGGCCGCCATGAGGGGCGAGGAGTTCGGCAAGCTCGGCGGAGCGCACACTGGAGACTGCGCGGTCATCATCGAGCAGACGGCTCAAGGTCTCGTCGTGAAACAGCACGACGTCGCCATCGGCCGTTACCCGGCAATCCGTCTCGACGTACTCGACGCCGCACGCATGCGCGGCAGCGAAGGCGCCTGCGGTGTTCTCCCACACGGCGGAGTCCCCGCCCACAGCGGGTGTTAGACCGCGATGAGCGAGGACTCGGGGATGCCGTGATCTGGAGAAATACGGGTGCGTCACGCGCCCGGATTGCCTGTGGGCGGCTGGTCTGCGCCGGGGCGAGGCGTGAACGCGCTGCCGATGCCCTTGAGCGCCTCGGTGAGTTCGCTCGGGATAATCCACAGCTTGCTCGATTCGCTGTCCGCGATCTTCGGGAGCATCTGCAGGTACTGGTAGGCGAGGAGCTTGTCGTCCGGTGCACCCTGGTGAATGGCGCTGAAGACGTTCTGGATGGCCTCGGCCTCACCCTGTGCACGGAGCACAGCGGCCTGCTTGTCACCTTCAGCGCGGAGGATCTCGGCCTGGCGAGCACCTTCGGCTTCGAGAATCGCGGACTGCTTGGTTCCCTCGGCGGTCAGGATCGCGGCGCGGCGGTCACGCTCAGCGCGCATCTGCTTCTCCATGGAGTCCTGGATCGACAGGGGCGGGTCGATCGCCTTCAACTCGACGCGTCCGACACGGATGCCCCACTTGCCGGTTGCCTCATCGAGGACGACGCGGAGCTGCCCGTTGATGTTGTCGCGGCTGGTCAGCGCCTCTTCGAGGTTCAGCCCACCGACCACGTTACGAAGAGTGGTCGTGGTCAGCTGCTCGACAGCGCCCAGGTAGTTGGCGATCTCGTACGTTGCCGCGCGAGCGTCGGTCACCTGGAAATACACGACCGTGTCGATGGATACGACGAGGTTGTCCTCGGTGATCACCGGCTGTGGCGGGAACGACACAACCTGCTCGCGCATGTCGATGAGAGGACGGAGCCGGTCGATGAAGGGGACCAGGATGTTCAGACCAGGCATGAGGGTCTTGTGATAGCGGCCGAGTCGCTCAACGACTCCGGCTGAGGCCTGCGGAATGATCCGGATGGATCGCGCGACGGTCACCACCACGAAGATGATGACGGCGATCGCAAGGATCCATCCGATCGCGGTGGGGATGAACGAGGAGTCGTTCACTGATTCTCCTAGTCGTTAACGAGACGGACGATGGCGGTGGCGCCACTGATCGCGGAGATCGCGACCGGGGCGCCCTGAGGAATGGGGACTGGCGTCTCGGTTCGGGCGGTCCACGTGTCGCCGTTGCTGACCTTCACCTGACCCGAGACCTGAGTGATGTCAGCAAGAGCCGTGCCACGGAGTCCGATCAGCGCATCGACGTTTGATTTCGTCGGATCTTCACCGCGATGAAGACGTCGAAGCAGCGGCGGACGGATGACGAGGATGAACAGCGCCGCAGCCGCGGCGGCCACGATGAGCTGCCCCCAGACCGGCAAGCCGACAAGCCCGGTCAGGAGGCCGACTGCGCTGCCGAGGCCGAGCATGAGGAACGTGAAATCGAGCGTGAGCATCTCAATCACCAGGAAAACGGCGATGAGAACAAGCCAGCCGATCCACGCCCATTCGGTGACCAGTTCGAAGAAGACAGAAGCGTCGTCCATGGGCCCTCCTTTGCCGTCAACTTACCACGATGTGGTGGCGCAACCGGGGGAGTCAGAGGGCATTGCTAAAGTGATGGTGCCGCGCATTCCGTGGCGTTCCCCGCATCACAAGGAGTCACCGTGTCCGACGTTTTACCTGCAGGTTCTCTCGCCGGAAAGGTCGCTCTTGTGACCGGCTCCTCTCGCGGTATCGGTGCGGACACCGTCCGCTACCTCGCTGAGGCTGGTGCGGACGTCGTCATCAACTTCCGCAACAAGGCTCCGCGGGCACAAAAGCTGGCGACTCAGCTTCGCGAGCTCGGTGGTCGTGCTCTCGTCGTGGGCGCAGATCTGACCGATCCGGCCTCCGTTGCGGAGATGTTTGCACAGGTCAAGGCGGAGTACGGCCGGCTCGACGTACTCGTGCTCAATGCTTCCGGAGGCATGGAAGCCGGAATGGCAGAGGACTACGCCCTCACCCTCAATCGCGACGCGCAGCTCAGCGTTCTAGGCGCCGCAGTGCCACTGCTCGGCGAGGGCTCACGCGTCGTGTTCGTAACTAGCCACCAGGCGCACTTCATTCGCACCACACCGACGATGCCGGAGTACGAGCCCGTCGCGCTGTCGAAGCGTGCAGGTGAAGACGCACTGCGCGAGCTGATCCCTTCGCTCGCAGACAAGGGCATCGGATTCACTGTCGTCTCTGGCGACATGATCGAGGGCACGATCACCGCGACGCTGCTGGAGCGCGCGAACCCCGGTGCGATCGCCGGACGCCGCGAGTCCGCCGGCAAGCTCTACAACGTGTCGGAGTTTGCCGCAGAGATCGCGCACGCCGCGATCGATCCAGTGCCGGCCGACAACACCCGACTGGTCGGCGACACCAGCGACTTCATCGCTGAGTAGCGCGGACTCACAGAGGGCCCCACCGATCTATGAATTCAAGAGATCGGTGGGGCCCTCTGTCGAGTGCGGGACTACTCCGTAGGACTGACGTTCGCCGCGAGGAAGGTTTCGACCTGCTTCTCGTCGCGGCCGAGCGTGATGGCGCGGACGATTTGGATGAGACCGAGCACGATGAGGCTGATTCCGAGGACCCACCACAGTGCCACTGCCGCGAGGAGCGGCGAGAAGATCACGATGATGCCGGCAACGATGCCGATGATCGCGTAGATGATGGTCCAGGCTCGCGATCCGTCCTTGTTCAGGAGCGTGAGTGCAACGATGCCATCGATAATCCAACTGATTCCGATGAAGATGACCGTGATGAATGCCAGAGTGATCGTGGCAGATGTGAGATTCAAGAACGCGATGACGCCGGCCGCGATGTAAAGGAGGCCGAGAACGATGTGACCGATTCGCGCCCAGCCTGACTTCTTGCCGGAGAAGATTCCCAGTCCCACGTAGACGATGCCCGCGATGATCAGGTAGGAAGCGATGATGGCGGTCACAATCACCGCAGTCTTCAGTGGCCATACCAACAGGACGATTCCTGCGATTAACGCAAGGACGCCTGCGAGGGCGAGAGCCAGTCGGATGGATTTGAAGACAGACTTTACCTCTGTGAGCGATTCAGACATGAGAACAGCCTCTCTGTGAAGGTCCTATGGCGGACGTGCTCAGCGTAGCGTCCGGGGGTTCGCGTTGTCGGAGGCTCGTGGCAGGATCGAAATGTGGCGAAACGAGCGGTCGATGAAGAACGCCTGCGCGAGCTGGTGGTGATGCGTCGCGTGCGCGATCGCATCGATCGCGATTATGCCAGGCCCCTCGACGTCGAAGCCCTCGGGCGAGGAGTGCATATGTCCGCAGGGCATTTGAGCCGCAAGTTCAAGGCAACCTACGGTGAATCGCCGTACTCCTACTTGATGACGCGCCGGGTAGAAAGAGCTATGGCACTGTTACGGCGTGGCGATCGGAGTGTGACTGAGATCTGCTTCGAAGTCGGCTCATCTTCGCTCGGTACATTCAGCACGCGGTTTACTGAGCTCGTCGGCGTGCCGCCGAGTGTCTACCGCGAACGGGCGGCTGATGTTTCTGGCATCCCGAATTTTCAGATCAAGCAGGTCACCAGACCGATCAGGAATCAAGAAGCGCCCCGTACCGCTGCGAACCTAACCTGGGCATCATGAACATCACCATTCATTACGCGTTCCTCCCGCACACCGACGCTGAGGCAGCACTCGGCTTCTATCGCGACACTCTCGGTTTCGAGGTGCGCAAAGACGTCGGCTACGACGGTCTGCGCTGGCTGACGGTCGGACCTTCCGGCCAGCCGGGTACCTCGATCGTGCTGCATCCGCCGGCAACGGACCCCGGACTCAGTGACGACGAGCGACAGACGATTCTCGAGCTGATCGCGAAGGGGAGCTACGGCGCGCTCACGCTCGCGAGCGACGATCTCGATGCGCTGTTCGATCAGCTCGTCGCACGCGGCGCCGATGTTGTGCAAGAACCGATGGACCAGCCCTATGGAGAACGGGACTGCGCCGTGCGTGACCCGGCCGGCAATCTGCTTCGTATCAACCAAGCCGCTTAACAGATCAACACGAAGGACGACGATGGCTAACGCTTCGCATCTCGCAGACAATCACGACCTGATCCGTGTGCAAGGCGCACGGGAGAACAACCTCAAAGATGTCAGCGTAGAGATTCCGAAACGTCGACTGACAGTGTTCACCGGTGTGTCCGGCTCTGGCAAGAGCTCACTGGTCTTCGACACGATCGCTGCGGAGTCGCGGCGCATGATCGATGAAACGTACAGCGCCTTCGTGCAGGGGTTCATGCCGTCGGTTCCGCGACCAGACGTCGACGTGCTGGAAGGGCTAACGACCGCCATCATCGTGGACCAGGAGCGCCTCGGGGCGAATCCGCGTTCGACCGTCGGCACGGTGACGGATGCCAATGCGATGCTGCGGATACTCTTCAGCAAGTTGGGTGAGCCCTACATCGGAGGACCGACGGCGTTTTCCTTCAACATCCCGACGCAGAAGGCCAGCGGCGTGATGACAGGCCCCAGCGGCGAGAAGAAGATCGTGAAAGATGCGATCTATCTGGGCGGCATGTGTCCGCGCTGCGAGGGCAGGGGAGCGGTGTCCGATCTTGACCTGTCGCAAATCGTCGATGAGTCGAAGTCGCTCGATGAGGGCGCCATCATGGTGCCGGGGTACACGGCTGATGGCTGGATGGTGAAGGGGTTCTCACAGTCGGGGTTCTACCCGGCCGACAAACCGATCGAGGATTTCACTGAGAAGCAGCGACACCTCTTCCTCTATGGGGAGGTCACCAAGGTCAAGATCAGCGGGATCAACATGACCTATGAGGGGTTGATTCCGAAGATCACGAAGTCGATGCTTTCGAAGGATCTTGACGCCTTGCAGCCTCATATCCGGTCGTTCGTGGAACGCGCGGCGACGTTCGCAACGTGCCCCGAGTGTGATGGCAGTCGTCTCACGGAGGGAGCGCGTTCCTCGAAGATCAACGGCGTGAGTATCGCGGATGCGTGCCGTATGCAGGTCACTGATCTCGCCGCGTGGGTGCGCGCTCTGGAGCTACCGGGTGCGGCTCCGCTGCTTGATGCCCTCAGCTCGAATCTCAATGCTTTCGTCACCCTGGGACTCGGCTACCTCAGTCTGGAACGGCCGTCAGGGACGCTTTCCGGGGGAGAGGCCCAGCGCATCAAGATGCTGCGTCACCTCGGATCCTCGCTCACCGATGTGACCTATGTCTTTGACGAGCCGACGATCGGGCTGCACCCCCACGATATCCAGCGGATGAACGAGCTGTTGCTGCAGTTGCGAGACAAGGGCAACACTGTGCTCGTCGTCGAGCACAAGCCGGAGACGATCGTGATCGGTGACCACGTCGTGGATCTCGGTCCCGGCGCTGGCAGCGCGGGCGGAGAAATCTGCTTCGAGGGATCCGTGGAAGGTCTGAAAGCCAGCGGCACGCTGACTGGTGAACATCTGGACGACCGGGCAACGCTCAAATCTGAGGTGAGGCTGCGCAAGGGCGCGATCGAGGTCCGCGGCGCCAACGAGAACAATCTCCAGGACGTCGATGTTGACATTCCGACGGGTGTACTGACGGTCATCACGGGCGTGGCTGGCTCCGGCAAGAGCTCTCTTGTGCACGGATCGGTGACACGGCGCGAGGGTGTGGTAACAATCGATCAGGGCGCGATCAAAGGGTCTCGCCGCAGCAACCCGGCAACCTACACCGGGATGCTCGAGCCGATCCGTAAGGCGTTCGCGAAGGCGAATGGCGTCAAGCCGGCGTTGTTCAGCGCAAACTCTGAGGGCGCCTGCCCTTCGTGCAAGGGTTCCGGCGTGATCGTGACGCAGCTTGGATTCATGGACACGATCGAGACACCCTGCGAGGACTGCGGCGGCAAGCGGTTCCAAGCGAGCGTGCTCGAATACAAGCTCGCGGGCAAAGACATCACCGAGGTTCTGGATCTTTCAGTCAGTGCCGCTCGCGAATTCTTCGCCTCCGCTGAGTCGAAGATCCCGGCCGTCGTCGCGATTCTCGGGCGCCTGGACGATGTGGGTCTCGGTTATCTGTCACTCGGCCAGCCTCTCTCGACGCTGTCCGGCGGCGAACGTCAGCGCGTAAAGCTCGCGATCCAGATGGGGGAGAAAGGTGATGTCTACGTGCTGGACGAACCCACCACCGGTCTACACCTCGCGGACGTCGACAAGATCCTGGGGCTGCTCGATCGCCTGGTGGATGCAGGAAAGACCGTCATCGTGATCGAGCACCACCAGGCGGTCATGGCGCATGCAGATTGGATCATCGACATCGGTCCTGGCGCCGGCCACGATGGCGGCCGTGTGGTGTTCGAGGGTGCGCCGGCAGACTTGGTCGCGGCGAAGTCGACGGTGACGGGGGAGTACCTCGCGCGGTACGTCGGCGCGTGATGTGAGCGAACCAACAGTGGTGCTTGTGTCGAGCCAGACGGTTGAATGGCTGCAGCGCTACGAATCGATGAAGCGCCGTCTGCAGGAGCTGTTGGCTGCTGCACGCATTGAACACATCGGGTCGACCGCCGTCGACGACATCGCGGCGAAAGCGGACGTCGTGCGCGAGATCCTCTCGAGATGGGGCTGAGCCTGCGATCTTTGCTTGCGTGATTTCCCTAATATGGCTATTATTTATGGAAAATTATCGCCACAAATGGGGGAGTAGTCATGAACGTGGGAGTGCGGGAACTGCGTGACGGGCTGAGTCGGCACCTTGCTGCGGTGCGCGATGGCCAGGAGATTACAGTCACCGACCACGGCAAGCCCATCGCCAGGATCGTGCCTATCAACCAGGAAAGCCCACTGGAGCGACTGATCGCCGAAGGCTTGGTGACGCCAGCGGCGAGGCCGAGCGGCGGTGTCCTTCCGGATCCGATCAAACTACGGCCAGGTGTGACGGTGAGCGATCTGATCGCCGAACAGCGTCGATGATCCTCTACGTGGATACGTCCGCTCTTGTTCCACTCCTGTTCGACGAGCCCACGAGTGCTCGTTGCCAACGACTGTGGGCTACGGCGAGCACACGGGTCACGGCGCGCGCGACATTCGTTGAGGCTTCGGCGGCCGTCGCCGCCGCGGAACGCGGTGATCGAATCGTTGCCGCCGAAGCAGAGAGCGCTCGCGCGGTGCTTGAGCAAGCATGGCGGGACATTGTTGTCGTCGAATTCGAAGAAGGGCTGATGCGCGCCGCCGCTGCGTGCGCGCGCGAGTATCGGCTGCGCGGGTACGACACGATTCATTGCGCCAGCGCCATGCGGGTGGCTGGTATCGATGTGCTCGCTGCGAGCGGTGATCAAGCGTTACTGTCGGCGTGGCAGCAGGTCGGGCTCGCTGTCGCAGATACCGCTTCTGCTTGAATTCCACGTTAGCCGATAATGCACATTATGTCAGTATGCACCGACTCCGGCACTCTCCTGCCGCACGCACGTTGTCCGGTCTCACTAGACATGTCAGTTGTCTCATTCGACATGTCAGCCTCCGGAAAAGCGATCTAAATCTCATTCAACGTGTCAGTAATGGTCGCTTCGCTGGGCGGAGACCAATCTGCTCTTGCGCGTCGCTCTCCAGAGGCACATGATTCTCCCATCGACCTCGCAGCCGATCCGGACGGTGATAACGATGAGTTCAGTGGTGAACCTGATGACACAACCGCGCGTGGTGTGCCAATCACGAACGCATCGAGCCCGCGCAAATCTGTCCACATCGGATTCAGATCACTCGTGGAACGCGATGTGCTCATGATGATCGAATTTGGCGGGGCGCGGCAGCGATTGTGCGCGATCCTTGCGTCGTGCTGCCGGTGCGCAATGCACCGGCACTCCCCCGCCCCTGGCTGTTGGTAGAACAGCAGGATCATTCACACCTTCTGCTCGTGAAAAAGGCTGAGCTCGCGCGCTGATACGGCGTCAACAGAGCGACCATCGAGCCATGGTTGCGCGATGCGGAGGCATTTGATCGCCCCTTCGAAAATGGTGCGCACATGCCTGGCAACGCCTCACCATGCCGACCAAGTCAATTCATTCATCTTGTGAAGAGAAGAATCACCAGGCCCATAATCATCGCGAAGATGGGGAAGAGCCAGTTGGTTACCATCACGAATGCCCGCATGCCGCGTGCACGACCCGATGGCACTTCGGCCATGGGGTCCGTGATGTCATCAATAGTGCCGCGTCGAAGTGTTCGGATCGTGTTCCAGATCGACAAGAGGATCATCGCCACCCCGCTACCCAGAAGCCAGGGAAGAGGGTCGAGAGCGAGCCAAGCTTCGGCTGGCGTTGCCGGTGCTACGGCAGCCCCAAGGTACCAGAGTGCTCCGCCGACAAATACCAGGAGGACGAGCAGCCATAGCCGCCGGATCGCGGCCCGAAAGTAGAGCGGTAAGAAGGCGATGAAGAGCACGGGAGTGGCCATGAGGGCTAGCTGGGCGGGAGAGGTCAGAATGGCTTCACCTTGCGCCCAAGCAGTTCCTGCTTGAATGAACAGCAAGAAGGCAATGAGCCCGAGTAGCGATGGCCCCAGCCCCCTAGATGCCCAGCTTTTTCCTGACTCTCGAGGTAACTCGAGTGCGGCGGCGTAGAGGCGCGCGGGGCCGAACGCTTCCGTTGCGCTTTGGCCTGAGTCCGCGAGAAGTTCACGGGCACTCGCTACCGCGTCGCCAATCGAGCTTCCGAGCACATCGCGCAAACGAAGCTCCACGATGAACTCATCGAACCATTTCTTGTCTGAAGTGGTGGTAGTCATGCGATGTTCTCCTTGCGGGGACGTGTGGCTCCCAGGTAGTTGTTGCTTATCTCGGTGAAGCGCGCCCAATCGTGGCGCAGCCGCTCAAGTTCAGTGCCACCGAGCTCGGTGAGCGCAAAGTACTTTCGACCCGGTCCCGCTTCGCCCGGACGCCATTCCGTGACGACCATCCCTGCGGCTTCGTATCGGGTGAGCAACGGGTAAAGAGTGCCGCCTTTGATCGTGCCAAGGCCGTGTTGCTCAAGCTGCCCAATGATTGCGTAGCCATATGAAGGGCCCGCTTCCAGCGCGCGCAACACGAAAAGCCCGAGTGTTGCGCGCAGCCAATCGCTCGGCCATTCACCGCCTGCCGGTTCAGAGGTATCGTGCGTTGTTGCGCTCATGACTATATTGTCTCCCTAAGTAGTTAGAGTGTCAATTTCAGCGGAGGAGAGCCTCCAGGCGGCGAACCAACACAAGTTGCCAGGGGCCGCGTTGCTTCAGTCGAGGGACGATCAGCGGGCACTCCGCTGCCATTTCGGCACTCGCCCCATCATCCAGCGCCGGTGTCGCAGCTGCCCCGCCCGGAATTAAGCCCGATGACCGGGTGCCAAACGCACGAGGTGAGGTACCAAAATGTGCTCACTCACCGTCAGATGTTCCGCCAGAGCGCCAAGGCGCGAGGTCTCTGCTCGGTACAAATGACAGATATAATTAGAGACTTTTCCGAGATTCTGTCTCATCGGACCTGTCACACCCGCGAATTGGCGCGGGTAGCGATGACAAATCGGATGAGAACGGACACACTCGAGTTCTAAGCTGGTTGGTCTCCCGGCTCGGTGGACGTCTGGTCTACACCGCACAGCTGCACGAGTTGTTCGAGCAGAGCGAAGAATACGTCGACGCGATCTCCATCGCGGTCGACCTGCACTTGACTCGTCCGTGCATCCGACGCATGGACGCACCGATTGGACGAGGTCTACGAGGTCCATATCGTGCCAGCCGTAGCGATGGCAGTGCTCCGTCAGAAGAGGTTGACAGAATTGCGCTGGAGCGGGCCGTCGGTGCCATCGGGCATCATTGACGCATGGGTGCTGACTACCTCCGCGTGCAAGCGCGCTATCGCGGTCGACTCGGCGTAGAAGTGGGAATCTTCGTCGCGGTCGACCACCTCCGGCGAGCCGGAGTGCTGTCGGCAGAACAGGAGGCCCAGTACTTCGACATCGACGACTGGTTCCAGGCGCACCTGCCGAATCCCCCGTTCTATGCCGACGGAAACACCGTTGGGGCCGTAACGTGGTTCAAGATTCCGGTGCCGACGGAGATGTCGACGAGGATCGACACGCTACGAAGCATCCTCGTCGCACACGGTGTCGAGCATGATCTTGTCACCACCGTGGATCCAGGCGAGCAGATCTACGAAGACGAGTTCCAGATCGGCGTCGTTCCAGGCGTTCGGCACGAGCCGTCGGCCATGCCGGAAGGGCTCGTGCTGGGAGCGACGAATGCCGGCTCGAAGAGGCAGTTCGCACAGCACGGATGAGCACTCTCCTCCCCCGCGTGTCTGGCCCTTGCGTGTCTGGCCCTTGCGCCTGACACGCGGGGTGTGATCGTCTGTGGGCATGAACTTCTTTCCCCCTGATCCTGAGATGCCGGATGCCGAGGACGAGGCATCCGAATCGACTCAGCCGCCGTGGTGGGCGCCACCCGAGGACGAGTTGCCAGCGCTGCTCGCCGCGACCGAGATCATCGCAACGACTGCGCACATCGCCGTCGCACTCATTGGAGTCGGCGTCTACCAGGAGGGCGTCGAGTTCCGGCTCGAACGTCGTCTTCGGCGGAACGGTCTCACGAATAAAGAGTGGAACGAGTGGACTTCCACGTTCATGGAGAACTGGAGCCCGGCATCGAGCCCCGCGGACCGGATGCGCTTCGGGCTTGTCCTCGGCGACGGCGAACGGGTCTTCGCCGACTACACCTTCGCAGGCGGCACGGATCCACATGTGGAACCGGCCGGGCACACGCTGGCCCGGCGCGGTGGTGCGGGCGGCGGCGGTAGCGGCGTCTTCGCTGCTCAGGACAGCCTCTGGCTGTGGCCCGCACCACCAGAGGGTCCCATCGAGCTCGTGATGCAGTGGCCAGAGTTCGGCATCGACGAGCGCCGGATCTTCCTCGACGGTTCAGCAATCCGCGCGCTCGCGTCGCAGGCCCGGCCGCTCTGGGACTGAGAACGCGACCACTTGTGTCAGCGGCTCGCTATTATCAACGTTTATGAGCGACCTACTCGACGCGTCAGCGCAGTGCGTGTTCTGCGGGATTGTCGCAGGGACGATCCCCTGCGCGAAGGTGACGGAGGATGCGACGACGTTCGCCTTCATGGACATCGATCCGGGCTCGGACGGCCACCTGCTGGTCGTCCCGAAGCGGCACAGTGCCGACCTTGTCGAGATATTGCCTGAGGATCTAACGGCCACCACTCTGGCTGCCCAACGCATCGCAAAGGCGGCGCTATCCGAACTGGGTGCTGACGGGATCAACCTGCTCAACTGCTGCGGGACCGAAGCGTGGCAGACCATCTTCCACTTCCACCTGCACGTGATTCCGCGCTATCGCGATAGAGGTAAGGATCGGATGGAACTGCCGTTCGAGCCCGGCATGCCGGGCGATGCTGAAGCAATTGCTGAGAGCGCGCGGATGTTGGCCGCCGTGCTCTAGACCAGTTGCGCTCTCAGAGCACGTGAAGACGGAGCCAATCGGATCACCCGTCGCAACGATGGAGAACCGTGCCCCGGTCTAGAATCATCGCGATGAAACTACCCGCGGATAGTCATGTCCACAGCGAATGGTCCTGGGACACCGGCGGCCCCACTTCGGTGGCCGCCGGACGGATGCGCGCGACCTGTGTACAGGCCATCCGAATCGGCCTGCCTGCTTTGACTTTCACGGAACATCTCGACTTTCCCGGCACTTGGCGATCGCGCTCCGAGGATCTGATGTCCCACCAACGCGGCTTTCTCTCCTCCGCAGGGGGTGTCGAGCACCCGCTGTTCGATGCCGACGGCTACTTCGAGGCCATCGACCGTTTGCGGCCCGAGTTCCCGGAGCTCGACATCCGAACGGGCGTCGAGTTCGGTCAGCCCCACCTCTTCGCGGACGATGCTGCTGCCCTCACTGATCTGGCGGCGCTCGATCTCGTGCTTGGCTCGCTTCATACTCTCGACATGGGTAGCGGCCTCCGCGCCGAGCCGGTGACCCTGTACGCGGAGCATCCAGCATCGGATGTCATGTGGGCCTATCTCGAGGAAGTGCCGCGCATGGTCGACGGGTCCGACAGCTTCGCCGTGTTCACACACATCGACTACGCGGCCCGCACATGGCCGTCGTGGGAGGTCGGCCCGTTCGAGCCCAGAGTGTTCGAGGAAGGATTTCGCGGAGCGATGCGGTCGATCGCTGCCAGCGGTCGCGCACTCGAGATGAACACCGGCCGTCTGTGGTCATGGATACCCCAGTGGTGGGCAGAGGAAGGGGGTCGTGCCGTCACCTTTGGTAGCGACGCCCACACTCCGGATGCGGTAGCCCGAAACTTCCCCGAAGCCACCGCAATGCTCGAGCACTACGGGTTCCGGGCCGGTGCGAATTCCTGGGATCTCTGGACTCGTTGACGGGCCCCGGGTTCCTCCCGAATGGCTAGCAGTGATCCATGGCGCTCGCGACTGCCCGAGGATCCTTGCTATGTTGTGCGGATGTCTCGACGCGCCGTACTGCCGCGCTCGACGCCGAGAGCTTCGGGAATCTCGTCTCAGGCCATCACTTTGTTGTTGGACCGGCTCGAAGAGAAGTCCATCGAGTGCCACTCGCTCATGATCGTGCGTCACGGCCACATTGTTGCCGAAGGATGGTGGGCGCCGTACACGGCTGAACGTCCGCACCTTCTCTACTCGTTGACGAAGTCGTTCACCTCGATCGCTGTGGGGTTGGCGATTGATGACGGGCTGCTCTCACTCGACGATCGAGTAGCGGATGTGCTGCCCGAGCATGTCCCGATTGATGTGTCAGAGCAAGCGCGGCTGATCAACGTCCACCATCTACTGTCCATGACGGCTGGACATCGCGCCGACACTCTTGCAGAAGCATGGCAGCTCGAGCCGAGTGATCTAGTGAAGGGTTTTCTGAGCCTGCCGTTGGCCGAGATTGCGGGAACAAGGCACACTTACGACAACTCGACGACCTTCATTCTCGCCCGGATGGTGGAACGCGTAAGCGGAGTCGGCCTTCCAGAGTTCCTCGGTAAGCGCATCTTCGAACCGATGGGGATCAACCATGCCGAATGGGATCGAGTAGGAAGCGGAGCAGCATTCGGATTCCACGGGCTTCATCTCCAAACTGAAGCGGTGGCCGCTTTTGGTGAATTGCTGTTGCGCGGCGGCGTATGGAACGACCAGCAGCTGGTGTCCCGCGAGTGGGTAGAGCTCGCTGCTCGCAAACAGGTCGACAGCAGTCACTATGCGGCGGGCGCGGATGGAGCCGACTTCCTGTGCGGTTACGGGTATCAGTTCTGGATGTCACGCCACGGGTTCCACGGTAACGGCGCATTCGGCCAGCACTGCGTCATCATCCCGGAACACAATCTCGTGGTGGTTGTGACGTCGGCGCAACGAGAGGTTCAACAAGCTCAAGACGTGCTCGACGCCATTTGGGATCTCCTGCTTCCCGGGATGGATCGCGCGGAAAGTGCAGTTGAGGACCAGGCGCTGTCCGACCGTCTGCAAAGCCTCTCGCTCCCTCTGCTGCCGGAGACAGTGGGATCGGACCATTCGGTTGTCGCCGTGCTCGATGCATCACCCGAAGGCTCGGCTTTGCCCCATGCCACTGTGGTGAGCATCGTTTCCGTCGATGGTGGATGGCGCGTGCATTTCGGATCGCTACTCGACGTCGAAGTTGGCTGCGGTCGATGGGCTGAAAGTGCCTGGCTCGGCCGCCCGGTATGCGCGATCGGCGCGTGGCGCAGCGGATTCTTCGTCGCCGATATCTATGTCATTACCGGCCCGCACCATTTAAGGCTGAATGTCGATGTAGAAGCGGGAACCGCCACTCTGACGTGGAACACGGTACCTCTCACCAGCTCTGACTTGCAGTTGCATCTGCGAGCACCGCTGATTACCCGACCAGACGGCGCGTAATCACCCCGGTTGGTCGAGTGGGTCCCGTCTGAAAAGCGTGCACGGAGCGGCGATAGAAATGATGAAAATTCTGGTGAGACCGGAATCCCACCTCGCTGGCCAGCCTGCTCCTGGAGCAGTGAGAGACTGAACTGTGCTTGAGCGACCTGAGATTGTCTGCATCTGCGGGTCAGCCCGGTTCGTTGAAGAGATGCGTAGGGCGAACCGTGATCTGACCTTCGCGGGTGTCATCGTCGTCGCACCGGGCGAGGCCGACGTGACGGGAGAATTGATCTCCAACGAGCAGAAGGCCGTCCTGGACGCGCTCCACTTGCGCAAGATCGACTTGGCTGATCGGGTTCTGATCGTCAACCCCGGCGGGTATATCGGCGAGTCCACGAGTAAGGAGATTGCGTATGCCCACGCCACTGGCAAACCAGTCTCGTTCACCGATCCCGTCTGATCGATCAGCGCTTCATCGCCACGATTAGCGGAAGATCGGATGCCCCATTTACTGGTACTTCCGCTCCGCGGTGAGCAGACGCCTCTCCCCTATCGGGTTACCCTCGGTGGCGCCAGCGGTTGATGCTGACCCCGATGAGCGTGGCCGTCACGCCGATGAGTAGAACGGGAGCCTGGAACACGAATGCCGCTGATGTACCGGCCAACGCTGAGAGTAACAGCGCGTCCAGAGCCCACGCCATTCGGATCGCCGCGCCGACATCGCCCATCGGCGTCGGAATCGGGGCAAGCAGGACAGGCGGGAGCGGGCCCTTCAGTGCGTTGCACACGCGGGCGACGAGCGCGAGCATCCCAAGTATAAGAGAGCTGAGGATCGGCGCGGCGGCTCCGATACCAGCGATGACCGCGCATACGACAACGGCAACGACCAACACGATGACGACGACAGACAATGGAAAGAGCAGGTGATTGGCAAGGAGGTGTTCGTCACTGATCCCGTAGAGGGGGAAGTCACTCGCCACGCTCGCAGCGTACCGGAGCCCGTCGGTGACGGGACCCAAACCGGCGAAGACGACCAAGCCAGCGGCGGCTGCGAGCAGCCAGCCAGGATTGCCCGGCGCGAACGCGAACGCGATCAACACCGCACCCGCGGTGAGAGCGAGAACACCGACGATGAGTCTGCCCGGCGTCCGAACCGCACCGATCGCGTCTCGGATAAAGAATGTCCCCGACAACCGTCTCATCGGTCGGACAGCGCGGATGCCGCGACCGCGGTGCGGCCTTCCCTGGTAGAGGGCGGCTGCTGTACTGAAATCCATGCCCGCGGCGTAGACAGTCGCTGAGTCCCAGCGCGCTGCCTGCGTGGCGAGCTCTGCATGGCCGAGTCGGTTCATTAACACTGGCGCCGCGGCGACGAGCGCGACGGTCACAGCGAGCAACTCGGCAAGGATATGCGGCGAACCGTTGCCAGGGTAGGCGATTCCGACCCAACCCCAGGGTGTGAACGGTTGTATGACCGGGACGAGCGCCGTGATCGTCCCGAGCACGATCACGCCGAGCGCGCCCGGAGCTGCAGCGCGAGGAAACACTTGACCGGCGAGCCAGGCCACGGTCGTGATGACGCCGACCATCGCACCGACCAGTGTGAAGGTCACGACGCTGAACAGGTCAGCGAGGCCTTGGCTCATCAGACTGCCGGCGACCAGTCCAGCGACGATCGTGATCAACACGGTCACAAGTGCGCCGGCACGCAGCACAGGCCCGCGGAATGTGTCAGAGCGGGGCAGGTCGCTTGCAGCGAGGGCGTGGGTCAGGAACGGTGGGAGCAGCGCAGGGCCACGGTCACGGCCCAACACCAGAGCACCAGACCAGAGCCCCGCGACGACGAGGACCGTTACCCCCGGCGCAGCAGGAGACATAAATAGTGCGAGACCTTCCACGCTGGTTGCGCTGAGCCACACTGCACGAGCGACTGGTGCCACCGCCACCAGTGTAACCATAAGCACCATGTAGGCCAGGTACCCGCGGTCACCGACCGTGCGGGGGTTGCGTGCGCGCCAGACCCCGGACGCAGCTCTGGATCGGATGCTCATGCCACTGCATCCAAATGGAGGGTGCGATCAGCCAACCCGTCCGCGAGCACTGGACTGTGAGTAGCGACCACCAGCGTCGCCCCATCATCGCGCCGAGAGCGTAGGACGCGGATCACTGACTCGACATGCTCCGGGTCGAGCCGCTGCTCCGGCTCATCGAGGATCAGAACCTCGAACGGGCGTGCAAGCACCAGCGCGAGACCAAACAACTGTGTCTGCCCGGACGACAGCTCATGCGGGAACCGCTCCCCCAACGCGTCCAGGTCTAACTCAGCGAGCACACTGCGCGCGAGCTCCGCTGCCGCGGCCGGGTCATTCATCCACGTCGTCGCGACCAGCAGGACATGATCGAAAACCGTGAGGTCAGGCGCCATCGGTGGCAGGCCGATCATCGCGGCGACCCGTCGCCGGAAATCACGGTTACGCTCGATCACGCCAACGCCACCGATCCGTACCGTCCCGCTCGACGGCTTCTGGGCACCGGCCAGTACTCGCAGAAAGGTGGACTTGCCCGTCCCGTTTCGACCGCGCACGATCAGCACCTCGCCCCGTTGCGCAGTCACCGAGACGGCGGCAAGGAGCGTCACGTCACCCGCAGTCACGCCAACCTCATCCACCTCGATCATGCGACCATCCTCCCAGATCGCGGAAGTCTCGAAATTTTCGAGGAAAGTCCCGGACCCGCAGGATGACGGACCGTATCCGCGGGGGGACGATGCTGTCGAGCTAGTCAGATCTGGAGATGTTGAACTGCGTGCTCGCGGCTTTGGCGACGCGTAGATCAGGCACTACTTGAACACTTACCCATATGAGTATATGTTTGCTCGCATGGCACGAGCGGCGACCACCTCAGACGTCTTCAACGCCATCGCCGAGCCGCAGCGCCGCGACATCTTGGTACTGCTTCGGGCAGGTGAGCGGCCGGTCACAGAGGTTGCTGAAGCGCTGGGAATCACGCAGCCCGGGGCATCCAAACACCTGAGGGTGCTCCGCGAAGTCGGCCTCGTGCAGGACCATCGGGCAGGTAAGCAGCGCCTCTACGCTCTCGATGCCCGTGGGCTGCGGACGATTCACGCGTGGACAGGTGGATTCGAACAATTCTGGAACGAGAGTTTCGACCGGCTGGATGCGTACGTGCAGGACCTCAAGCAGGAAGACAGGAGCAATAGCTGATGAGCGAGATGAAACGACACACAGTCGAGCGATCCTCGGCCGACCGCGAGATCGTGATCTCCCGGGTGATCGACGCCCGACGGGAGTTAGTGTTTGCGGCGTTCACCGAGGTACGGCACCTTTCGCAGTGGTGGGGACCGGAGGGGTTCACCACGACCACGCGGGCGTTCGAGTTCCGCGTCGGTGGCGCGTGGGAATTCGTGATGCACGGGCCTGACGGCACCGATTACAGCGATTGGATCACCTGGACTGAGATTATCCCACCGGCGCGGATCACCATGCTCCATGGCGAGTACCGTGATGATCCAAATGCGTTCGAGTCTGTCCTCACCTTCGCGCCTGATGGGGAAACGACGCGGATCGAGATGCTCACGGTGTTTCCCACCAAGGAACTACGCGACGAAGCGATCGAGAAGTTTGGCGCGATCGAGGGCGGTCAGCAGACCCTGGCAAGCCTCGCTGGCTACGTTACAGAGATGGCTTCGAAAGGCTCGGACAGCTGATGCCTCAGAAAGTGTTCTTCAGCGTGTCGATGTCGCTCGACGGATTCATCGCACCCGAGTCCCCCGATGAGCTGATGGGACAGCAATGGATGGAGCTGCAGCGGTGGGTTTTCCGACAGCGGTTCTTCCGAGAGAACTTGAAACTCGGCGAGGGCGGCGAGGAAGGGCGCGACAACGAGATCGTGCGGCAGACGTTCGAGCGCACCGGCGCGAGCGTGCTGGGAAAACGTATGTTCGACGCCGGTGAAGGTGCGTGGCCAGAGGATCCGCCGTTCCACACCCCAGTATTCGTCGTGACACACGAGGAGCGCGCCCCGTGGGAGCGGCAGGGTGGAACCACATTTCACTTCGTGAACGACGGGATCGAGTCCGCGCTCGAGCGCGCCCGTGAGGCGGCAGGTGCGCGAGATGTCCGTATTTCGGGTGGCGGAGAGACGATCGTGCAGTATCTCAATGCCGGTTTGATCGACGAGTTCCATGTGGCGCTATCCCCTGTGCTGTTCGGATCGGGAGTCCGTTTATTCGAGGGCGTGGATGCGAGCAGAGTGGCTCTGGCCCTTGTCCGTGCAGAGCCTTCTCCGGAGACGACGCACCTCAGTTACACCGTGCATCCGCGGTAAGCACGCTCGCGAATCAGTCGTATCGTGAGTTCATGACGAGTCATATCGATATCGAGATCCGTCGCGGGCGTCGTGAAGAGTTCGAGCAGGTGGTTCGACTTCGTTGGGTCTGGACCATCGAACGAGGCGAAGCCCCAGAGATCGATGAAGAGACATTCGTCGTCGGCGCGGCGGGATGGGCGCGCGCGCACGCTGACACCCACATTCCGCATGTCGCAGTGACCGAGGACGGCAGCATCATTGGAATGGCGTGGCTCGCGCTGACACCGCGCGTCGCGACCACCCGCAGCCTCGACCGCTGGTCAGGCGATCTCCAGTCCTGTTATGTACTGCCCGAGTACCGGAGTCACGGGATCGGTGGACGTCTGGTGCGTGCGGTGCTCGACACCGCGGCCGAGCGAGGAGCCGAACATGTCACGGTCCACACGTCGGTGGATTCTCGCGGCATGTACACACGCAACGGGTTCCGCTCCAACCCACGGCTGCTGTTCGCCGACTCAGCGATCGCGGAGGGCTGAGCGCAAAACGTCGCGAGCGGCTTCCGGGACTCCCCCAGTTCTACACTCGGTCGGAGACGGCTCGTGAGGGCCTATCGGCTGTCTTCCCGCACGGTCAGCAGGCTCCGACCGTGGACGGTTTCAGGATTCTCTTTGCCTGAGTCGCGGAACCCGAGCTTTTCTAGCACCCTCCGAGACGCGATATTCCAGTCCCACACGGACGCCCACAGCCGTCGATACCCTGCCTCGCTAGCCCAGGTGATCACGGCCTGTGCCGCCTCGGTCGCGTAGCCGCGGTTGTGAACTGCGCGTAGCAACTCAAAAGCCAGCTCGGGCTCGTCAGGCGCCCCGTTGCCGTGGAAGACCAATCCGCAGTACCCGATGACATCAGCCGTCCCTTTCCGTTCCACCGCCAGGAGCCTCGGCCAGTCACTTCCCTGACCTTGACGGATATTGGTGACGATGTCTTCGACAGTCGGGTGTCCCTCGAGATCGATCCGACGGTGTGGAGGCACGCGTTCATCGCGTTCCGTCCACAACTGACGATAGATCGCTGCGTCATGTGCCCTCTGGCGCCGGAGGGTGAGGCGAACGGTCTCGAGCGTCTTCACTTCTGGCTCCGATGACATGCTGGCATTCTCTCAGCCGGTGCGTCCGCAAGGATTCGCTCAGATGGACAGATCGAAGATCCACTCATTCATGGAGAGCTCAGCCCTTCGAAACGTCTCGAATCTGTTCCCCACGAGAGCGAATCCGGCCTTGCGGCACACGGCGTTTGACGGCCCGTTTCGTTTGTCGGGGAGTGCGGTGAGCAGTCGGCGCCCCTCCGCACGGGCGCGGGCATCGTCGATCAGAAGTACAAGGGCAATGGATGCCACTCCTCTCCCCTGTGCCTCGGGAACCACGAACCAGCCGGCTTCGAAGGCGTCTTCCTTGTGCCACGTGGTCTTCCAGTAGCAGATCGCGCCCACGGAGTCCGCGCCGTCGACCATGGTGAAGCTCCGTGCTTCGTCATTCTCCCAGAACCGCAGATACCGCTCATGACGTGCAATGACCTGCGTTTCCGTTTCGGGGCCACCCAGATGCGTGGTCATATCCGCCGTATTGCCGCGCCGCAGCAAATCAAGATCTCCACCGGACCATGGCCGCAAAAGAATCTCACTCATGCGCACAGCATCGCATGCACCACAGACCCCGATTACCCGGCCACCGCCACGCGCGGCACACCCGCGTAGGCAGGGCGCGTGAACCACGACGGCAGCGCCTGTCGGAGATGGCGCGGCCCGATCGTCGTGGCATCCCCGGTCAGTAAAAGCGTCGCCCATTCGATGTCACCCCGCCAGAATCGAGTCATCGCCCGCAGGGAACATTGCACCTCTACGGACACCTCGTATCCGGGATCCGCATCGCAGACATCCGCATCGCCATCCTGGATGACGAGCCACCACCGCCGTTGCGCCGGGTGTGCATCGGGGAAAAGCAACGCAATGACGGTGCGCGCAGCGGGCACCGTCAGATGGTCAATGTTGCGGTGCATGTCCCAGAGCAGCAGCTTGGGATCGAGATCGGCGTCGCCGAGTTCACCGATCCACCGGATGCCCCACATGGAGAGCTGTTCGACGACCGGACGCAGCTCGAATCCTGCTTGCGTCAGCACATAACGAACGTCGGTTCCCTGGCGAACCCTGTCGATGAGACCGGCCCGCTGCAACTGGTCCAGCCGGTGTGAAAGTAACGTCGGCGACATTCGTGGTAGTCCTCGACGCAGATCGTTGAAGTGCTCGGTGCCGGCCAGCATCTCGCGCAACAGGAGCATCGTCCAGCGCTCGTCCAACAGCTCCATCGCCTTGGCGACGGGGCAAAACTGGTAATACGGGGCGCCCACGAAACAAACGATAGACCTGGTACAGATCGGATACTAGAGCTCGTTCAACGTCACTCGTAGCGTGAGGAGAGTCACAACAAGGAGGACATCATGGACATCACAACCACAAACCCTCAGGCCGAAGCAGATCGCGCGCTGAAGGCAAAGCACAGGGCAGTCTGGGCTCTCGGAGACTATGCCGCCGTGGCCCGAGAAGTGATCCCCGAGCTCGGGCGGCTGCTCGTGGCTGCGGCTCAGATCAAGCCCGGAGACCGCGTGCTCGACGTTGCCGCCGGAACGGGCAACGCAGCCATCCAGGCCGCGCGCACGGGCGCATCCGTCGTCGCCAGTGACCTGACACCCGAGCTACTCGAGATCGCCCGTCGCGACGCTGCGGCCGACGGCATCAATCTCGAGTTCGACGAGGCGGATGCCGAAGCCCTCCCCTATGCCGACGACTCTTTCGACGTCGTGCTCTCCTGCGTGGGAGTCATGTTCGCTCCGCACCATGATCAGGCGGCACATGAGCTGACACGCGTGCTTCGGCCGTCTGGACGGCTGGCTCTGATCAATTGGACGCCTGAGGGTTTCGTCGGCGAGCTCTTCGCGACCATGCGGCCGTTCATGCCCGCTCCCCCTGCAGGAGTCCAGCCTCCCCCTCTGTGGGGCGACGAAGCACACGTACGAGATCTGTTGAACGACACAGTGACAGACCTCGCGATGGAGCGGCGGCAGCTGGAAGTCGATCGATTCGCCACGGGCGAGGAATTCCGTGACTTCTTCCGAGACTTCTATGGTCCGACCGCCGCGGCCTACCGGTCACTTGCAGAAGACATGGCACGGCTGGCAGCCCTTGATGCCGCGATCGTCGCCCTCGCCGAGCGCCATCTCAACGACGGAGTGATGAACTGGGAGTACCTGCTGATCACCGCGCATGCAGTCTGACCGCACTCGAGTCATCCATTACGCGATGATGGGGCGATGCCGTCTTTTCACAACCCGGTCCTCATTGTGACGCCCGGTGTGCGTCTCACCTCCCTCGCCTCATCCGACGCGGATGCACTGGTCGAGTGCTTCCGCGACTCGGAGGTCAGACGGTGGCTACCGCTCCCCGATCCCTATACGAAGGAGATCGCAGAGGACTGGTGCACCCACACGTCGGAGGAGCTGCGCGCATCCGGTCGCGGACTTGTGGTCGCCATTCGCAGCGATACTGATCTGCTCGGGAGCCTCGACGCAAAACGGGTCGACTGGCGCGCGCAAACGCTGGAGCTCAGCTATTGGACGGCGCCGGCACATCGAGGCCAAGGGATCATGACCGCCGCCGTTCGGACCCTTGCGACGTGGTTGCTCAGCACCCTGGAGTTTCAGCGCATCGAGTTGCGAATCTCCCCCGAAAACACTGCATCGCAGAGGGTTGCGGAACGCGCAGGCTTCACCCGCGAAGGAACCGCACGCAACGCCGGTTTCACAGACGCGGGCCGCACCGACCTCGTGATTCATTCACTAGTTCCCCAGGACCTCTGGTGACCGGCCACCGCGTCGCCGCATGGGACGGAAGCAACGCGCAACTTGAGTCTGCTGCGCAGCTTTACGCCCGGACGTTCACGGAGCCTCCATACAATGACGACGTCGAAGCGAGCCGAACCAGCTTCATCGAACGTGTGCACCGTCACCGCGCGACCAAGCCGCAATTCCGTCTCATCCTTACGTGGGAAGGCGTCGACCTCACCGGCCTTGTAATGGGGACGGGCATTGACGCTGGCGACTGGTGGCGTGACCACATCGTCGATCTCCTCACTCCCGACGCGCAGGTCACTTGGCTGCGAGACGAGTGCTTCGCCGTCGTCGAACTTGCCGTTTCTCCCGCCCAGCGACGCACTGGGCTGGCCCGCATGCTCATGGATGCTGTGCTGAAAGATCTGCCCTACGAGACCGCAGTGCTCGGATGCTACTCTGCAGCTCTTCCCGCGCGGAGATTCTATGCATCTCAGGGATGGGTAGAGGTCGTCGCCGATGCGCACATCGACAACTCCCCCATTTTCTGCGTCCTCGGTCGACGCCTGCGCGGACCGACACCCGCCGGGCAGCCCAGAGGGGCCGCCGGCCAGGAGTAGCGTAGAGACGTGACCACCGTTTCCCACCCTCCCCTCTCTACGCCGGGATGGCGGGCATGGCTGATCTGGTCAGTCGGCGTCGCTGCATACGTACTTGCAATCACCAACCGCACCTCGCTCGGCGCCGTCGGTGTGGATGCTGCGGAGCGCTTTCACGCAGATGCTTCAACGCTGTCGTTGTTCGCCGTCGTCCAGCTCGCCGTCTACGGCGGAATGCAGATCCCGATCGGCGTATTCCTGGACAAATACGGTGCACGCCCGATCATCACGATCGGTATGGTTCTGATGGCCGCAGGACAGCTCGTCATGGCGATCTCCCCCAGCATCGGCGTCGCAATTCTCGCCCGCATTCTTCTCGGTGCAGGTGACGCCGCCGTCTTCCCTGCTGTGTTGCGTCTCGTGGCGACCTGGTTCCCCGCCCAACGAGGGCCCGTCATGGTGCAGTTCACCGGGATCATCGGGCAGACCGGCCAGCTGATCGCGCTGATTCCGCTCGCCGCGCTCTTGCACGCGACAAGCTGGACGATCACATTCGGGAGCATCGCCGGGCTCGGGATCCTTTTTGCGATTCTCGTATTCCTGATCATCCGAAACCACCCACCAGAGCGCACCGCGGATGTCTCTGTGAACACAGACACTGGTGTCGTACGTGTCGTCACTTCCGCAATCGACACCGGCGTCGGCATCCGCGCAGCCTGGGCGCACCCCGGTACCCGGCTGGCGTTCTGGTCGCACTTCACCACCCCGTTCGCGGGAACCGCTTTCGTGCTGCTCTGGGGGATGCCGTTCCTCACCGCAGGCCAGGGACTCTCAACCGCGCATGCTGCGGCGCTCGTATCTGTATATGTCGTTGCAGGCATGATTCTCGGCCCGATCACCGGAACACTGTCGCAGCGCAATCCGAATCAGCGAACTACCGCGCTCGTTCTCCCCGCAATCGCCATCCAGTTCGTCGCCTGGCTGGTCATCATCGCCCTGCCCGGTCCCGCGCCGACATGGCTTCTGTATGTGCTCGCAATCGCTCTCGCCACAGGGGGCCCGGCTTCCATGATCGCGTTCGACCATGCCCGCACCCACAACCCATCGCACCGTCTGAGCACCGCGACCGGCGTGACGAATGCCGGCGGGTTCATCGCCGCCCTTATCGCCATCTTCCTCATCGGTCTCATGCTTGACCTTCAGGGAGCAGGGACACCCGACACCTACTCGCTGGATGCCTTCCGCATGGCCTTCCTCACGCAGGTTCCACTGTGGCTGATCGGAGCGACGTTCATCATCATCGAACGGAAGCGCACGCGCATCCGTATTGGCATGGATCCGGAGCGGCGGAAGCGATGACCGACATAATCCTCGTGCATGGGCTCTGGCATCAGGGTACGCACATGGGCCGACTTGCGGGCGTGCTTCGCGAGCGCGGACATCGTGTTCATACGCCAGATCTGCATCGAGGCTCGCTGGCGGCCGACACCGCGTACGTGCAGCTGATCGTTGATCAATGCGCCACACCCCCGCTCGTCCTCGGACACAGCTACGGCGGTGCGGTGATCATCGGTCTCAGCGGCGTCGGCACACTCATCTATCTCGCGGCGTACGTTCCCGATGAGGGCGAGAGCTGTGCGTCCCTCGGCGGAGCACTGATTAACGAGATGCTTCAGCGTCACCTGGACGGCGGTACATTCATGTCGCCTGAAGCCGCGCGCGACGCGCTCTATTCCGACAGTGATGCAGACACTGCGGCGTGGGCCACCGCACTTCTCGTGCGTCAGGCGTCCGGACACGGCCGCGGCATACCGCAGAAGGTCGCGTGGCACCATGTCCCCAGTATGTATGTCGTCTGCGGCATGGATCGAGCAGTGGATCCTGAAGTTCAGCGGTCGATGTCACGCCGCTGCACGCGAAGCGTCGAGATCGCCACAGATCACTCGCCCTATGTGTCGGATTCGGCGATGATCGCGAACATCGTCGAGGGATCTCTGAAAGAACTCAGAAGCTCGCTGCCCTGACTCTGCCTGGTCAGAGCCCGGCGGCGTCGTCCGTCGACGACGTCGTGCCCCGCGTCGTCTGCTGTCCGGAGTTCGGGTCGATCGACGTATGTGTGACGGTATTCGTCTTCCGACGGCGCGCTAGCAAGATCAGCCCGATCACGAAGACGAGCGCCCCTGCCCCCATGAAGATGTAGCCGACGAGATCAAGATTCACCCAGTCGATTTCCACATTCACGGCGAAGGCGAGGATGGCGCCGATGACAAACAGGGCTATTCCGGTACCGATGCTCATAGGAATTCCTCCCGGTGCCGACAGTCGACACCCTCCAGCGGTTATTGTCCGATGATTCTCCGATCATGACAGTCCGAGCGCATCTGGACAACGGGTTGACATTCACCGTCCGCGAGGTGTCCATCCTGATGGCAACGATCCATCCACGAATGCCCGATCGAGATCCGCCGCAGCCGACCACCCCTGTGCCGCATCCACGGAGTCGAACCCACCGCGGGCGAGCCGTAGCCCCACGTCCTCATGGTGCATGCGCGGCGCTCCCCCGCGCCTGACCGATGCGCGCACACTCCACGCATCATCCGCGTACCCGCCGCCGCGGAACACGCGATACTCGTCATACCGCGCGGGATCCAGCAAATCCCAGCACCACTCCCAGACGTTGCCGAGTGTGTCGAACATCCCGTTCAGATTCGGAAGTTTACCGCCGACATTCTGCGGTGACCGTACGCCGTCCGCGGCAGTCCAGGCGATATCGGCGAGCAGCCCATAGTGTGGCGTGGTCGAGCCGGCACGGCACGCGTACTCCCACTCGGCCTCGGTAGGCAGGCGGTAGCCGTCGCTGTCGACGTGCCAGGTGACGACTTCGCCGTCGAATGTGTAGGCCGGGTCCAGTCCTTCCCATTCGGATGCCGCATTGCAGAGCCGCACTGCACGCAGCCAGCTCAGGTGAATCGCCGGACGGCGCGGATGCCGAGAAGCGATGCCCAGCACTTCTGCCATCTGCTCCTCCGTAACGGCGAACGAACCGATCTCGAAGGATTCCAGCGCTACCGTCCGATGTGTCTTCCGCCGTGCATCGTGCAGCGTGACCGAACCGGCAGGGATACGCGACATCTCAAAGTCGTTCACGCTGCGACATCCTCCTGCGGACGCTCCTCGATGCGTACAGCGAAGATTCGCATGAAGTATTGACAGAGCGGACCGACGAGCACCGCAAACGCCAGCGTGCCGATGCCGACATTGCCACCGAGTGACCAGCCGATGACCACGACGATGATCTCAAGCCCGGTGCGCACGATCCAGATCGGCAAGCCGGTGCGATTGTGTAGACCGGTCATCAGCCCGTCGCGAGGCCCCGGACCAAAGTGCGCGCCGATGTAGAGACCTGTTGCGGCGGCAAGCACCAGCAGCCCGATCACAAAAAAGCCGACACGCAACCACAGCGCCTGCCCAGCCGGAATGAGAAAGAGCCCGATGTCTGCGGATGGCCCTACGAGCAAAGCGTTCAGCAGCGTGCCGATGCCGTATCGCTGACGCAGCGGCAACCAGAACAGGAGCACGACGATACTCGTCAGAATAGTGATCACGCCGAAGCTCAGCGGTACGTGGCGTGCGATTCCCTGTGACAGCACATCCCATGGCGCCGCCCCGATCTCGCCGCGCACCATGAACGCGATACCCATTCCGTAGAGGAACAGCCCGACCATTAGCTGAGCGGAACGCCGTGGAATGCGCCGCGCCCGCCACCGGCTCACTGTGGCACTCGCTCTGCCCACGTCGGATACTTTGCCATGCGGCCGTCACCGGATGAAGTGCGCGTCAGACGGCGCTTGACCCATGGTCCGACGTGCTGCCGGTAATAGGCCATTCCGGACGGTCCGCCGAGCGCGCTCTCCTGGGGCGCCCACCACTCCGCTGGCGGTTCAAAGCCCAAACCGTGCAGCACACGAGCGGCGACACGGTGGTGTCCTGCAGTGTTCATGTGCAACCGATCCTCTGACCAATACGCACTCGACGACAGCTCGCGATCGGGCCAATTGAGCGCGCGGATGACGTCGGGACGGTTCGCGACTCGTCGCAGCACTGCGGCCGACAGCTCATCGCCGCGCCGCTGGATGAGGGAGCCCAACGGCAGTTGGCTGGCAGGATTCGCCCCCGACAGCATGATGAGTGTGACGCCCTGCTCATCGCACCGTCTCAGTACACGCGAAAACGTATCCGCAATGTGCTCCATATCGGTCCGCGGGCGCAGCATGTCGTTGCCACCCCCGTTGAACGAAAGGTGCGTGGGGTTCAGGGCGAGCGCAGGCTCGAGCTGTTCTTGGATGATGGGCCATGCCAACTTTCCACGAATTGCAAAGTTCGCATACTGAATCGGATGCCCGGCAGCATTCGCCCACCCCTGGGCGGCGATGTCGGCCCACCCACGCACTCGACCGTCTGGCAGCTCATCGCCGACGCCCTCAGTGAACGAGTCGCCAATAGCTACGAATCTCACACCTGTCACTGCCCCAGCCTATGCCCGTCCCAGCTCGAGAAGCTCATCGGTCGTCGAGTGCCTGACCACGTCTATCCACGAGTCCCCAGGCGGCAGCAGCAGCGACAACGAAGAAGACCGCAAATATGACGAACAGCAGGGGCGCTCCCCCTGCTGCGAGCAGCACCGGAACCAGTAACGGAGCGATGATTGACGCGATTCGGCCGACACCAGCCGCCCACCCAGACCCGGTACCGCGCAGCGAGGTGGGGTAGATCTCGGGCGTCACCGCATACAGCGCGCCCCACGCTCCGAGATTGAAGAATGACAGCGCCATACCGGAACCGATGATCGCGGCGTCGCCGCTGGCAGTGCCGAACAGGACCGCGGATACTGCCGACCCCACCAGGAAGACCGAGAGGGTCAACCGTCTGCCCCACACTTCGATGAGCCAGGCGGCAACGGCATACCCGGGAAGCTGGGCGAGCGTGATCACCAGTGTGAAGCCGAAAGAGCGCACCAGGTCGTAGCCGGCATCGACCAGAATGCTCGGAATCCAGATGAATGCGCCGTAGTAGGCGAAGTTCACGCAGAACCAGACCACCCAGATACACAGCGTGCGCACTCGAAACTCAGGCGACCAGAGCGCTTTCATTCGTGCGGCCGTTGTGACTGCGATCGCGCGAGATGCCGGCTCCTTTCGGATCGCTCGACCGCTGACGATCCCTGCGTCCGCTTCGAACTTGCCGACGATCCGCTCGGCTTCCGCGATGCGACCGCGAGAAGCGAGCCAACGCGGTGACTCCGGCAATCCCCAGCGCACGATGAGTGCGTAAACCGCGGGCACGGCGCCGAGAGCGAATGCCCACCGCCAGCCGTCATCGGATGCGGGGATCACGAAGTATCCGATGAGCGCCGCGGCCGTCCATCCGACAGCCCAGAAGGCTTCGAGAATGACGATGAGGCGACCGCGAATGCGTGCCGGCGCGAACTCGCTCACATAGGTCGATGCGACCGGAAGCTCTGCACCCAGCCCGAGGCCGACGAAGAATCGCAGCACCAACAGGATCGCGACACCGCCAGCCAGGGCGCTCGCACCCGTGGCGAGCCCGTAAATCAAAAGGGTCAACGCGAAAACCTGACGCCTGCCGAAACGGTCGGCGAGCAATCCACCGAGACTTGCTCCGAGCGCCATCCCGATGAACCCTACCGAGGCAATCCACCCACTCTCCGTCTTCGTCAGATCCCACTGCTGTGCCAGCGCCGCGAGGATGAACGAGATGAGCCCGACATCCATCGCATCCAGAGCCCAGCCGAGCCCCGATCCGGTGAGCAAACGTGCGTGCCTGCGTGTGAACGGCAGATCATCGAGGCGTGCAGCCAACGAAGATCGGCTCGGGATGGCATCGGTCATGCGAGCAGCGCCCTCACTCTCGGAATGACCTCGGTGCCGTACAGCTCAATGCTGCGCATCATTTGTTCATGCCCCAGCGTTCCGGTTGCGTACTTCAGATCGAATCGGCCGATACCCAGCACGCGCACGGTGTCAGCGATCTTCTGTGCTACGCGCTCTGGAGACCCGGAGTAGATTGCGCCGGCGGGACCGACATCGTTTTGGAATCGCGCGCGACTGTATACAGGCCAGCCACGCTCTTTCCCGATTGTGTTGTTCATCGCTTCGAATCCGGAGTATGCGGCGTCCCAGGCTTCCTCATCGGTGGAGGCGATATGACCCGGTGAGTGCACGGCGATCGGATGCTCCGCAGTCCCGAACGTCGCGATCGAGCGGTGATAGAGCTCCACGAAAGGCTTGAATCGTGCAGCCGGACCACCGATGATCGCCAGCATGAGCCCGAGCCCGTGCCGAGCCACGCGCACGACAGACTCGGGGCTGCCGCCGACGCCGACCCAGGTACGCAGCCCGTTCTCCGTCTTCGGGAACACGTCAGCGTCCGCCAGTGCGGGCCGCATCGTGCCCGACCAGGTCACGGGCTTCTCCTTGAGCAGCTCGACGAACAGCTCCAGCTTCTCCTCGAAAAGCGCTTCGTAGTCGCGCAGGTCGTAGCCGAACAGCGGGAATGATTCGGTGAAGGATCCGCGGCCGAGTACGACCTCGGCGCGACCGCGGGACACGGCATCCAAGGTTGCGAAGCGCTCGTATACGCGCACCGGGTCATCCGACGAAAGCACCGTGACCGCGGTGCCGAGCCGGATGCGATTGGTGCGTGACGCGATCGCTGCCAGCACCATCTCGGGCGCGGACACAGCGAACTCGACGCGGTGATGTTCCCCGACTCCAAAGAAGTCGATCCCCACACTGTCGGCTAGCTCTGCTTGCTCGACGATGTTGCGAATCGTCTGGGACGCCGTGATCAAATCGCCGGCGGCATCCCTGGTGATGTCTCCGAAGGTGTCGAGTCCGAACTCGATATTCATGTGTCCTACTTCGTCAGGAGGGCTGTGCGCAGGGTGTCGAGTCCGACCCCGCCGAGGTCGAGTGCGCGCTTGTGGAACTGCTTGATGTCGAAGGTGTCGCCCTGCTGCGCCTGATACGAGTCACGCACTTGCTCCCAGATGCGCTGTCCTACTTTGTAGGAGGGCGCCTGCCCAGGCCAGCCGAGATAGCGATTGACCTCGAACTGCACGAACTCATCCGACATGTTGACGTTCTGACGCATGAATTCGAGCGCATAGTCGGCATCCCAGACGCCGGTGCCGTCGAGGCGTGGCTTTCCGAGGTGCACCCCGATGTCGAGTACGACTCGAGCGGCTCGCATGCGCTGGCCATCAAGCATGCCGAGGCGGTCGGCCGGATCATCGAGGTAGCCAAGCTGCTGCATGAGACGCTCGGCATAGAGGGCCCAGCCCTCGGCGTGACCGGAAGTACCGGCGAGCAGACGGCGCCAGGAGTTCAGCTCGGCACGGTTGTACACCGCCTGACCAATCTGCAGGTGATGACCGGGAATGCCCTCGTGGTAGACGGTGGTGAGCTCGCGCCAGGTGTCGAACTCCGTGACGCCCTCTGGCACCGACCACCACATGCGTCCAGGACGCGAGAAGTCATCGGTCGGGCCGGTGTAGTAGATCCCACCCTCCTGCGTGGGTGCGATCATGCATTCCAGCGTGCGAATCTGCTCGGGAATGTCGAAGTGCGTGGCGCCGAGTTCAGCGACCGCACGGTCACTGGTCTCCTGCATCCAGCGTTGAAGTTCTGCGGTGCCGTGCAACTTGCGTGAAGGGTCAGCCTCGAGGTGTGCGACCGCCTCTTCGACGGTGGAGCCGGGAAGGATCTCATTCGCGATCGAGGTTTGCTCAGCGACCATGCGCGCGAGCTCTTCGCGACCCCACTCGTACGTCTCATCGAGGTCGATCTCAGCGCCGAGGAATCGTCGGGAGTTCAGGGCGTAAAGTTCACGGCCGACAGCGTCGACATCGGATGCTGCCGGTGCGAGCGTTCCGGTGAGGAAGTTGCGCAACTCGTCATAGGCGACCCTGGCAGCGTTCGAGTTGTCGGCCAGATCACGTGCGAGGGATGCCGGAAGCTCACCCTCCTCGAGCGCCGCTCCCGCGACGAAAGAGGCAAAAAACCCGTCGTCTGCGGTGTACCGGACGATCTGGTCGGCGACCTCAGCGACCTGGCGCCGCGCAGGCACAACGCCCCGGTTGATGCCCTCCCTCAACGTCGCGGTGTAGCCACGCAGCGCATCGGGGACGGCGGAGAGTCGCTTCGCGATCACTGACCAGTCGTCAACCGTCGAGGTCGGCATGAGGTCGTACACCTGCCGGATGTCTTGCACGGCAGATTCAATGACGTTGATGTCACGCAGATGCCACCGCGCCTCATGGAACTCAAGATCCAGCTTCAGCTCACTGCCCAGATCTGCCTTGGTGACTTCGTCTGTAGCGTCGACCGGGGCCGCTGCCTGCAGAGACGTGAGAGTCTTCTGCACCTCGTCGGCATAGTGCTGCTGTCCGTCCGGGCTGAGATCGCCGTAGCGATCATTGACCTCGTTGCGGCCGATGTATGTACCAAGCGTCGGAGCGAGAACCGAGAGCGTGTCGACCCACTCTTCTGCGATCTTGTCGATCGCGGTGGGCGTGCGAGGGGTAGTCGTCATGCCCTTCAGCGTAGCGTCGCTCGCGCCCCGCGTGCCCTTAGTGCGCTGCCTCGTTCCAGTCGCGTCCGCGGCCGACCTGCACGTCAAGCGGCACCGACAGCTCGGCGGCATCCGCCATGCGAGTGCGAACGATCTGTTCGGTCTGATCCCACTCCCCTGGTGCGACTTCGACGACGAGCTCGTCGTGGATCTGAAGCAGCACACGGGAGCGTAGCTCGGCATCGCGCAGATCGCGGTGGATGCGGAACAGCGCGATCTTCATAATGTCGGCGGCGCTGCCTTGAATCGGCGCGTTCAGCGCCGCGCGCTCGGCATTTTCACGCAGAACACGGTTCGGGCTGCTGAGGTCGGGGAACGGGCGTCGGCGTCCGAAGATCGTTTCGGTGTAGCCGTCCTCCTTCGCCTTCACGACAGAAGCGCGCAGATAGTCGCGCACGGCACCGAACCGCGCGAAGTACTCCAGCATCAGCCGCTTGGCTTCGGACTGTTCGATACGCAGTTGCTTCGACAAGCCGAATGCGCTGAGGCCGTAGACGAGACCGTACGACATCGCCTTGACCTTGGTACGCATCGCGGAGGTGACCTCGGCTGGCTCAACGCCGAACACCTTGGCGCCGACGAACCGGTGGAGGTCTTCTCCGGAGTTGAAGGCCTCGATCAAGCCTTCGTCGCCGGAGAGGTGCGCCATGATCCGCATCTCGATCTGCGAGTAGTCCGCGGTGAGTAGCGTCTCGTAGCCTTCGCCCATTTGGAAAGCGCTACGGATACGACGCGATTCTTCAGTGCGAACCGGAATATTCTGCAGGTTCGGGTCGGTGCTGGAAAGACGCCCGGTCTGGCTGCCCGTCTGCACGTAGGTCGTGTGGACGCGGTCATCATCGCGGATCGCACTATCGAGCGACTCGATGATCTGTCGCAGCTTTGTCGCTTCGCGGTGTTGCAGCAGCAGGTCGAGGAAGGGATGCGGGTTCGTTTCCTGCAGATCAGCGAGCACTGCGGCATCCGTTGAGTAGCCGGTCTTGGTCTTGCGCGTCTTGGGCAGCTGCAAATCTTCGAACAGCACCTCTTGCAGTTGTTTCGGCGAGCCAAGGTTGAACTCGCGGCCGACGAGCGTGAACGCCTCGGTCGCGACACTCTCGGTGCGGCTGGCGAGCTCACCAGAGAAGGACGAGAGCACTTCGTGCGAAACGGCGACGCCCGACTCTTCCATGTCGGCGAGGGCGAGGAGCGTCGGCAACTCGATGTCAGTAAGCACAGTCGCCACGGGATCCGGTAGATCGTCGCGCAATGCCGCCGCCGTGCGCAGCGTGAACCACGCCTCCTGTGATGGTGTTGCGCCGTCTGTCTCGGGCACTAGCTGAGAAGGATCAGCCTCGGGAAGCTTCTCACCGAGGTAGCGATCGACGAGATGAGCGAGGGTCTTGTCGGGGAAACTCGGGCGCAGCAACCACCCAGCAAGAAGCGTGTCGTAGGTCAGACCACCGAGTCGGATGCCAGTGCGAAGCAGCGCCTTCACCTGGGGCTTCGCCTCGTTGAGGACCTTTGATTTATCGGATTCGAACCATGTACGCAACGCGTCGGCTGTGCCGTCATTCCAGTCGCTCTCACGCAGTTCCGTCAGACTCGCTACACCGATTCGAGAAATCACACCCGCGCTCGTGACGAGTGTGATGCCCAGCTCCTCGTTCTGCGTGTCGAGCCATTGAGCCAAGCCTGTCGCGTCTGTTTCGATCGGCGCAGGCATCTCAACTGAGGGCTCGTCGTGTACTGCCTCATCGCCGGTGCCGACTGCGTCGAACACACGCGGTAGCAGGGTGCGAAACTCCAGGCGCGCAAAGATGTCGCGGACGGCCTGCGCATCGATGGGGGCGACCGCGAGGTCAGCCGGTGCGAGTGGGAGTTCGACGTCGGTGAGCAGGCGGTTCAGTCTGCGGTTTCGGCGCACATCGTCCATGTGCTCGCGCAGGTTGCCGCCGACCACGCCCTTGATCTCTTCGGCGCGCTCCAGCAACTCATCGAGACTGCCGAACTGGTTGAGCCACTTTACGGCAGTCTTTTCCCCCACCTTCGGCACTCCGGGAAGGTTATCGCTGGTCTCGCCAACGAGGGCTGCGATGTCGGGGTACTGCTCGGGGCGCACGCCGTAACGTTCCTGCACGGTTAGCGGGTCGTAGCGCTTAAGCTGCGAGACGCCCTGTACCGACGGGTAGAGGAGGGTGACCTTGTCATTGACGAGCTGGATCGTGTCACGGTCGCCAGAGACGACGAGAACGTCGTAGCCTTGCTCAGCGCCCTGCACGGAGAGCGTGGCGAGGATGTCATCGGCTTCGATGCCCTCTTTGGTCAGCACCGGGATCGACATCGCTGCAAGGACGTCCTGCAGGATCGGAACCTGCCCACGGAACTCCTGCGGTGACTCGGAGCGAGTCGCCTTGTACTCGGGATACTCATCGGTGCGGAACGAGTGCCGTGACGTGTCGAACGCGATCGCCATGTGGGTGGGCTGCTCGGCCTTGATCAGGTTCACGAGCATCGACAGGAAGCCATAGATGGCGTTGGTGTGTTGGTTGTCCTTCGTGGTGAAGTTCTCGACCGGCAGTGCGAAGAAGGCACGGTAGGCGAGCGAGTGGCCGTCAACGACCATGAGGGTAGGCTTTGCGGAGTCCGTCACACTGCCAGCCTAACGAGGACGACGGACACCCGCTGAGGAGGATGCGTGAACGAGACGGTCGAGACCCCTGGGATGCAGTGGGCAATGCAGCGCGGGATCGGCGCACTGGCCGAGAAGATGGGGATGGTCTTCACGGAGTTCACCATTGATCGGTCGGTCGCAACGATGCCAGTCGAGGGCAACACGCAACCAGTGGGGCTTCTGCACGGCGGCGCCTATGTGGTGCTCGGTGAGTCGTTGGGATCGATGGCGGCAAACCTGCATGCCGGTCCTGGTCGACTCGCTGTGGGCGTCGACATCAATGCCACGCACACGCGTTCCGCGACGTCAGGACTCGTCACCGGTGTCTGTACGCCGATTCATTTAGGTCGCAGCGTTGCAGTGCACGAGATCGTCGTCTCAGATGATCAGGGGCGTCGCTGCTCGACGATCCGCATCACAAACATGATCAAGGATCTGCCCGCCTGATCAGTGCTTCGTGTAGTCCTCGCTATCGGCGATCAACGCTCCGTCAGGATGTCAATGACGGTGTCTAGCTTGACCACGATGCCATCGAGACGCTCGTCTACGCCGTCGAAGCGTTTGTCAACGCCGTCGAAGCGTTTGTCAACGCCATCGAGGCGTTTGTCGATGCCGTCGAGGCGTTTGTCGATGCCGTCGAAACGCTTGTCGACGGCGTCGAAGCGCAACGTATGTGCCTTGAGAATGCCGTAGATCTCCACCGTGTCGTTCGTGTTCTGCTCGACACGACGCTGAAGTTCCGCGTTGCTCATCACCATGTATTCGAGATTACGCCGCCAGCTACACCGGCGTCACCGCGGAAACAGGAACTGTGGACAACCACCGTCGCGGCGCGATCGGTGCAGAAGAAGTGGCTAATCAGAGAATCCGCTGGAACAGCAGATGGTCCTGCCACTCCCCCGCAATCCGCAGGTATTTGGGCGCCATCCCGATCGGTTCGAACCCGTGGCGTTCGAGCACGCGCTGCGACGCCGCATTGTCGAGCAATGTGCTGGCTTGCAAGCGGTGAAGACCGAGCTCGGTCTGGGCATAAGAAATCAGTGCCGCGACCGTCTTGCTCATGAGTCCCCGACCGGCGAGTGAGGCATCGATCCAGTAGCCGAGATCGGCGCTCTCGAACGCGCCATGCACGATGTTGGAGATATTCGCAATGCCCATCACGCGGCTGTCCTCGTGGCACAACACGAAACGCGCTGCACGGCCGTCCGTACGATCGCGAAGGGCGTGTGCGACGACGCCCTCTTGCCACTCGGCGGTGTAAAAAGCCGCATCCCGCAACGGATCCCAACGCGAAAGGTGCGCGCGGTTCGCGTCATACGCTGCCGCTAGCGCGGCGCCGTCGCCTGATTCCAGGGCTCGGAGATGTATGCCGTCTCCGAGGCCGATCACGCCTTCTTGGGCGCGAGCTGCTCGATGATCGCCTTGGCGACATCCTGCATCGTCAGACGACGATCCATTGATGCCTTCTGGATCCAGCGGAACGCCTCCGGCTCGCTGAGGCCCATCTTCTCGTTGAGCAGGCCCTTGGCCCGATCGACGAGCTTGCGGGTCTCGAAGCGCTCGACCATATCGGCGACCTCAGCCTCAAGCGTGATGATCTGCTCGTGGCGTGCCAGAGCAATCTCGATCGCGGGAAGAAGGTCGTTCGGCGTGAACGGCTTCACGACGTACGCCAACGCGCCAGCCTCGCTCGCGCGTTCGACGAGTTCCTTCTGGCTGAATGCCGTAAGAAGCACGACCGGGGCGATGTTGGCCTTGTGCAGACGCTCTGCGGCGCTAATGCCATCGAGTAGCGGCATCTTGACGTCCATGATGACCAGGTCGGGGCGCAGTTCAGTGGCCAGGGCCACTGCAGTTTCACCGTCACCAGCTTCACCGACGACATCGAAGCCGTTGTCGCGGAGGATTTCGACGATGTCGAGTCGGATCAGCGATTCGTCCTCGGCAACGACGACGCGTCGCGGGGCGGATACGGTGGGCTGCTCAGACAATTCTTGCTCGGTCACGGTTCTATTCTAGTGGGCAGTGGGTGTGCGCCTGCCCCAGGAACCCGCCGAACGCGCAAGACCTACCTTCAGTCTGCGCTAAAGTCGTAGACGCAACACGCTCGCCGGCGTGGCGGAATGGTAGACGCGGAGCACTCAAAATGCTTTGTTCGAAAGGACGTGTGGGTTCGAGTCCCACCGCCGGCACACTGAAACGTATCCAACTGCACTGAATCGTAACCGTTCAGAGCAGTTGAATACGGCTTGATACATCGCTTCTGTGTTTTCGTGTACCCGGGTGTGGGGTCCGAACACGGTTCAATTGACCACGCCCTGTCCACGGCGCGCATAGGGCTCCTGTGGAGTGTCGGGCCTGGTGCATGGCGTTCCGTTCGCGTGCTGATGCGCACGCGCGGGAGATGGCACCCAGTGCCATCTCCCGCGTACCGGCGGCAACGGGGCAATCAACGCCCACTGCGCGTCCGTCAACCGACGAGTGCGAGTCGAGAACAGAAGTCACCCATCCAGAATCGCGCGCCAATCACCAGCCATATGGGAACACCCTAGACGCGACGAGTTCGTCTTGCAGCGACCAAGAGTCCAAGCCCGAGCAAGAGCACCGCGCCGCCGCCAGCGAGAAGGCCGGCGACGCTGGAAGCACCGGTCGTGGCGAGCTTGTCATCGGCCGGAATATCCGTTTCACTCGGTGTGACGACCTTCGTGACAGGAACATCGGCAGCTGGCGCCTCCGGAGCAGTTGGCGCCTCCGGAGCAGTTGGCGCCTCCGGAGCAACGGGGGCTTCCGGAGCAACGGGGGCTTCCGGAGCAACCGGGGTCTCGGGAACAATCGGGGTCTCGGGAACAATCGGGGTCTCGGGAACTACAGGTACCTCAGGTGCCACCGGATCCTCAGGGACTTCGGGAACTTCGGGGACCTCAGGAACCTCGGGGACCTCAGGAACTTCAGGGACCTCAGGAACTTCCGGGACCTCGGGAACCTCAGGGACCTCAGGAATTTCGGGAACCTCAGGAACAACCGCACAGGAGGTGCCCGCTACGGTGATCTGCACTTCAGCGCTGTTTCCCGTGTCGCCGTCCACCAGGGCGAGTGAGATCGTACCAGCGGCGGTGTCCGCGGGAATAGTCGCCGTGTACAACACCATGCCGGTTGCGCTTGCTGTAACTCGATCGAGGAGTAGGTCGCCAAGCGTGACGGCGATCGCACCCGACGGTGTGAACTTCGTACCAATGATTGTCACCTGACCACAGGTGGCGACGGTGGTCACTGACACTACGGCGGTCGGCATTTCCGGAACAATCACACAAGACGAACCAGCAACAGTGACTTCAACATTGGCAGTGTTGCCCGTTGATCCAAGTTCCATGAGGGTCAACGTATAGGTGCCCTCTGCCGTTCCAGCGGGGATCGTTGCAGTGAACGTCAACACACCGGCCGCGGACGCTGTGGACGACCCCAAAGGCATGGCCGGGCTCAACGAGACGTTCACCTGTGCGCCCGGGGTGAAGTTCACACCGGTCACCGTGAACGCATCACAGGTGGCGGTCGTTGTCGCCGACACCGTCACCGACGGCGGATCTGGAATAACCGCACAGGATGAACCAGCAACAGTGACCGAAACATCGATACTGTTTCCTGTGGCCTGGTCCCTGATGGTGAGCGTGTGGGCACCTTCAGTCGTTCCGGTGGGAATTGATGTCGTGAACGTGACTACGCCGAGCTCATTTGCCGTTGCCCGTGCGGTTGCCGGGTCCAACGAGGTCGCCCCGCTCAAAGAGAGGGTCACGGTGCCATTCGCGGTGAAGTTCGCACCGGTCACCGTGAACTCACCGCAGGTAGCAACTGTTGAGGCTGACAGCGTCGCCGACAGAGCAGGGGGTGTCACAAAGTGGATGGTTTTGGCATTCGTTGTAACCCGGCCAACTTGGGATGCAGATATTGCCGGGGTGGAGACGTTGTAGCTCCAGAGATGCGTGCTGGATCCGTCCTCATACGTGTTTATCCACAGCTCACCATTGCTGTCGAAGTCTGCAGTCAATACGACATTGTCGCGAGTCGTGAAGAGGTCGCCGACCTTGTCCGCGCGCATTCCCCCCGCAGAGGCCGTGAGCGTGTAGATGCTGTAAGAATCCGTCACGAACAGTGCACCAGTGGGGCTAGATGCCAATGCGGCGAGACTGCCATCAAAGCCGCTGTCGACAGGAGCCGAGATCACGCCGAGCGGGATGACCTCACCGGTTGTCAGGTTGACCGTCGCAATGGATTCGACGCCCGAATCGCGGTCACGGATGAGCACCCGGGCGACGCCAGAAGCGTCTATGTCTAGGTCAGAGTAGATGGGTTCAGAAGTCCAGCCCGCTGGCCATTCCAGCGGTGTGGTCGATTGAATCGCTTCGCTCAGCGCATCCAATACCACGATCTCAGACGACTCTTGGTTGTCCTCATTGGTGGTGATGAGGTGCTCAAGCCGCAACGTTGAATCAAAGTCGCTTCCCGTGACGTCTCGTAAACTGAGTGCGGGAAGAGTGACGGGATTGATCGCTTGCCCGGTGGACGGGTTGATGTCCATCCGAGATTCCGTCGGACCGCCATATTGGTTAGTCGTCATGCGAAGCACCTCCCCCGCCGCCGGTGCTGCCGTGGCGGGTGTCGCCGCGACAATAGGAACGGTCAACGCAAGGGCAAGTATGCCCACCAGTGTTGCTGATCTCTTTTTGAGGGTCAAGATTCTTCTCCAGAACAGGCAGCGGCAGTCGACGAGACGACAAAACTGAGAGAGGCAACGAGCACGAAAAATGCCGCCAAATATGAGCGGCATCAACACATTAAGGTGAGTGCGTCCGCGCACACAGTGGACTTAGGTCCCCAGTTCGGACTTTCTCAGCGTGGAACGAAGGTTGCCCGTCAACTCAAAAGGAAGCGCGTGCTCCATCGGGTGGAAGTAGCGCGCCACGTCGCCAATTCCGCCAGGATGGGTGACATGGCAGACGGTTACAACCCTGAGTTCCTGGCAACGCCGCTCCCTCTCCCCCGCCCCGCACGCGATGTTCAGACACTTCCCTACCCGCGGTTCTCCGTGCTGCTGGATTCGGAGCGCAAGCTCGCGGCAGTCACGGCCGTGAACATCGACGGCGCGACCCTGCGCGAAGTCCCCCGCACGGGCCAGTGGCGCCTCGATCCCCGAGTCGACAATGACGCACAAGCCGGCCCTGATGTCTACGCACGAAATGATCTTGACCGTGGCCATCTCGTGCGCAGACGCGACCCCGGCTGGGGTACCGCCAACGAAGCACGCGAGGCGACAGAGGCAACCTTCTTCTACCCGAATGCTGCGCCCCAAGCGGCCGGGTTCAATCAATCAAAGAAACTGTGGCTCGGCCTCGAAGACCATGTCCTCGCCTACGCAGAGGCAACCGACCAACGCCTCTCTGTCTTCACCGCCCCGGTACTCCAGGACGAGGATCCGGCCTATCGCGGCATCCGGATACCCCGTCTCTTTTGGAAGATCGCGGCTTGGCAGGGGCCAAGTGGTCTCGAAGCGGCGGGATTCCTTCTCGATCAATCCGAGCTCATTGACATCCGCGACGAAGTACGCACAATCCCACCATTAGCGGCGTTCCGCACCTTCCAGGTATCGGTCGCGGTCATTGCGGACATCACCGGCATCGAGTTCGGTCCCTTGCCAGATGCAGACGTGTTCCCCGAGCAAAAAGTGGGCGCGCGAACCTGGAGCGCACTGCAGACAACTCGGGACATCGTCCTCTGAAAGTGTGGAATCTGACGCACCGTGCCGGTGAAGTCATCGAGATCCGCGGCTCCGAGGAACACCCGCTGCTGGTGATTCGCTACGACGACGGACAGGAAACGATCCTCTCCCCTGGCAGCGACACAGAGATCCGGCATTCCGCCTGAGCGGACGGAAGGCGCTGCCCAACGGGATGTCAAAGGTGGACCCCGACTCGTCCAGCGTGCCCCGGGTACAACGATGGGGCGGAGCCGAAGCCCCGCCCCATCGAATGACGGCTGTCAGGCGCCAGCCTTGTAGATCGGCGCTGCACCGTTCACGGCGTCCCCGACCTTGTGGACGCGGATGTCGTTCGTGGAGCCGACAATTCCGGGAGGGGAACCGGAGATCACGACGACCTTGTCCCCTTCCTTAGCCAGGCCGTTCTTGAGCAGGTGGTCATCCACCTGCAGGAACATCAGGTCGGTGTGCGCAACGACATCCACCAGGTACGGGCGGATGCCCCAGGTGAGCGCCATACGGCGACGGATGCCGGGCTCCGGCGTGAACGCGATCATCGGGATGCGCGAGCGAAGCCGCGACAGGCGACGAGCGGAGTCACCGGACTGAGTGAAGACGCAGAGGAACTTCGCGTCGACGAACTCGGCGACCTCGAGAGCAGCAAGAGTGATTGCTCCACCCTGGGTGCGCGGCTTGTTCGTGAGCGGCGCGATGCGCTCCAGACCGTGCTCTTCCGTCGACTCGATGATGCGTGCCATCGTCTCGACGACGACGACCGGGTACTCGCCCACGCTCGTCTCGCCCGAGAGCATGACTGCATCCGCACCGTCGAGCACCGCGTTCGCGACGTCCGACGTCTCGGCGCGCGTCGGAACCGGGCTGGAGATCATCGATTCGAGCATTTGCGTCGCCACGATCACCGGCTTGGCGTTCTGGCGCGCAAGCTCCACAGCACGCTTCTGGACGATCGGAACCGCCTCCAGAGGCAGCTCGACGCCGAGGTCGCCGCGGGCGACCATGATGGCGTCGAAAGCGGCGACGATGCCTTCCAGCGCTTCGACAGCCTGGGGCTTCTCGATCTTGGCGATGACGGGAACTTTAACGCCCTCTTCCGCCATGATCTCGTGCACGCGAGTGATGTCCGACGCGTCACGCACGAACGACAGCGCGATGAGGTCAGCACCAATGCGCAGCCCCCAACGGAGGTCGTCTTCGTCCTTCTGGCTCAGCGCCGGGACGTTGACTGCGACGCCGGGCAGGTTGATGCCCTTGTTGTTCGAGACGGCGCCGGCGACGATCACACGGGTGGTGACGACAGTGCCGTCGGTCTCGACGACCTCGACGCGAACCTTGCCGTCATCGATGAGGAGGAAATCACCCGGGTTCACGTCCTGGGGCAGGCCCTTGAAGGTCGTGCCGCAGATCTCGCGGTTTCCGATGATGTCTTCCGTGGTGATCTTGAAGATGTCACCTTCGGCGAGCTCGTAGGGGCCGTCCTCGAACTTGCCGAGACGGATCTTCGGTCCCTGCAAGTCGACGAGCACGGCGACGGCCTTGCCCGCGTCATCCGCGGCACGGCGTACGTTGGCGTAGTTCGCGTCGTGAACCGTGTAGTCACCGTGGCTGAGGTTCAGCCGGGCGACATCGACGCCCGCTTCGATGATGGCTCGAACGTTCTCGTAACTCGAAGTGGCCGGGCCCAGCGTGGCGACAATTTTCGCGCGTCTCAACTAATTCTCCAGGGTAAGAGTGGGGGAAACAGAACTGGCGACATTGCCGCTTCCAGCCTACGCGGGCAACAGGCCGATCGCGACATCGTTGGGGCGAACTGGTGCAGGAAGCACCGATTCGCCCATCAGGAAGCGGTCGACGCTCGCTGCAGCCGCACGGCCTTCCGCGATTGCCCACACAATCAGCGACTGTCCACGACCCGCGTCACCCGCCACGAAAACGCCAGAGATCGTCGACTCGTATGCGTCATCGCGCTGGAAAGCACCACGGTCGGTCACCTGCGGAAGCGTGTCAGCCGTGAAACCGTCTTGCTCAGGCCCGGTGAAGCCCATCGCGATAAGAATCAGATCGGCCGGGATCTCGCGTTCTGTACCGCTCTTTGGCACACGGCGTCCATCGACGTACTCGGTCTCGGCGACACGCAATGCACGCACCTCGCCCGCGTCGTTGGAGAGGAACTCGACAGTGGATGCCAGGTAGTGACGCTCCCCGCCCTCTTCATGAGCAGATGACACCTCAAACAGCGTCGGCATCATCGGCCACGGCTGGTGCTCTGGCCGGTCGGTACCCGGCTGCGTGCCGATCGCGAGGTTCGTCACACTCAGAGCACCCTGACGGTGTGCGGTGCCGATGCAGTCGGCACCGGTGTCGCCACCACCGATGACGATCACATGCTTGCCCTCAGCGGTGATTTGGTTGTGCACGGCGTCGCCGGCAACAGCATGGTTCGATTCGACGAGGTACTCCATGGCGAAGTGCACGCCGTCCAGGTCACGCCCGGGGATCGCCAGGTCACGAGGCACCGTGGAACCAGTAGCGATCACGACGGCGTCATATCGCGCGCGCAAGTCCGCCCAACTGATGTCCTTGCCGATCTCGACTCCGGCACGGAAACGCGTGCCTTCCTCCTGCATCTGGCGCAACCGCGACTCCACGTGCGTCTTTTCCATCTTGAAGTCCGGGATGCCGTAGCGAAGCAGTCCACCGATGCGGTCGTCGCGCTCGAAGACAGCGACGGTGTGCCCTGCCCGGGTGAGCTGCTGAGCGGCGGCGAGCCCGGCGGGGCCGGAGCCGACGACGGCAACGGTCTTGCCGGTGAGCCGCTCGGGCGGTTGCGGTTCGACCCAGCCCTTCGAGAATGCCTCGTCGATGATCGAGACCTCGACCTGCTTGATTGTCACAGCCGGCTGGTTGATGCCCAGCACACAGGCACTCTCACACGGTGCCGGGCACAGCCGTCCGGTGAACTCCGGGAAGTTGTTCGTCGCATGCAGACGCTCGATCGCAGAGCGATCCTCGCCGCGCCAGGTCAGATCATTCCATTCCGGAATCAGGTTTCCGAGCGGGCAGCCAGAGTGGCAGAACGGCACGCCACAGTCCATGCACCGGCCGGCCTGACGGCGCAGCACTGCCTTGTCGCCCGGCTCGTAGACCTCTTTCCAGTCCATGATGCGAACCGGCACCGGACGGCGAGCGGGGAGCTCACGCTCCGTCACCTTCAGAAAGCCCTTGGGATCAGCCACCGGTAACCTCCAGGATTCGGTTCCAGACGACATCGCCATCCGGGTCGATGCCGGCTGCCTCTGCCTCCTGACGCATTGCCTGCACTGCCGCGAAATCACGCGGCAGTATCTTCACGAATTCGGATGCCACGGTGTCGAAGTCCGCCAGCATCCGGGTGGCCAACGGAGAATCGGTGCGCTCCGCATGCTCGATGAGCAGGCTGCGCAGCACCTCGAGATCCGCGCGATCCAAAGTCTCCAGTCGCAGCTCACCGCTCTCGCGGGACTGCAGGTTGACCTTCTCGGTTGACAGAGCGTGCACGTAGGCGACGCCCCCGGACATCCCGGCGCCGACGTTGCGGCCGGTCGCTCCGAGAATGACCGCCATGCCGCCCGTCATGTACTCCAGGGCGTGGTCTCCCACGCCTTCCACAACTGCCGTGGCCCCGGAGTTGCGGACCAGGAATCGTTCGCCGACGACACCGGAGATGAACATCGAGCCCGATGTCGCACCGTACCCGATGACGTTGCCTGCGATGACGTTCTCGTGGGGAGCGATGTGTGCGCCGCGTGATGGGCGCACAACTATGTCGCCACCGGACAACCCCTTGCCGACATAGTCGTTGGCGTCGCCCTCGAGCCGCAGCGAGATCCCCGACGGCATAAACGCACCGAGGGATTGCCCCGCCGTGCCGTGAAGGCTCACATCGATCGTCCCGCGAGCGAGTCCCTCCGCGCCGAAGCGCACGGTGACCTCGTGGCCGAGCATGGTGCCCACCGCACGCTCCGTATTGCGGATCGGCAGTTCGATGACAGTGGGGGCTCCGTCGGTCAGCGACTCCTGGGCCATCTCGATGAGCTGCACATCGAAATGCTTGTCGAGTTCGTGTTCCTGGGCGCGGCCGCTCCGACGAGGCTCAGATGCGGGAAACACCGGCCCTTCGAGCACGGGTGACAGGTCCAGCCCGTCAGCCTTCCAATGTTCGATCGCGGCGTTCGCCTCGATGAGGTCGGTACGACCGATGATCTCATCGAGCGTCCGGAACCCGAGCTCCGCGAGGATCTCACGTACCTCCTCCGCGATGAACTCCATGAAGTTGACGACGAACTCAGGCTTCCCGGTGAAACGCTCGCGCAGCGCCGGATTCTGCGTGGCTACGCCGACTGGACAGGTGTCCAGATGACACACGCGCATCATGATGCAACCGCTGACAACGAGCGGAGCGGTGGCGAAACCGAACTCCTCCGCACCGAGCAGGGCGCCGATGATCACGTCACGGCCGGTCTTGAGCTGCCCGTCGACCTGCACTACGACGCGATCGCGCATGCCATTGAGCATGAGCGTCTGCTGCGTCTCAGCAAGTCCGAGCTCCCACGGCGTTCCCGCGTGCTTGAGCGAGTTCAGCGGGCTGGCGCCGGTGCCACCATCGTGGCCGGAAACCAGGATGACGTCGCTGAGCGCCTTCGCGACTCCTGCGGACACTGCACCGATACCGGACTGGCTCACCAGCTTCGTGTGAATGCGAGCCTGCGGGTTGGCCCGCTTCAGATCGAAGATGAGCTGCTTGAGGTCTTCGATCGAGTAGATGTCGTGGTGTGGGGGCGGCGAGATGAGCCCCACGCCGGCAGTCGCGTGGCGCGTGCGCGCCACCCATGGATACACCTTGGTCGGCGGCAGCTGGCCGCCCTCGCCGGGTTTGGCTCCCTGGGCGAGCTTGATCTGGATGTCATCAGACTGGGTGAGATAAAGGCTCGTGACGCCGAAACGACCGGATGCCACCTGCTTGATCGAGCTGCGACGCTCGGGATCCAGCAGACGATCGACATCCTCGCCGCCCTCCCCCGTATTCGACTTGCCGCCGATCCGGTTCATCGCGATCGCCAGAGTCTCGTGCGCCTCACGGGAGATCGAGCCATAGCTCATTGCCCCGGTCGAGAAGCGCTTCACGATCGAGCTCACCGATTCGACCTCGCCCAATGGCACCGGCGGTCGATCCTGCGTACGGAATTTGAACAGCCCGCGCAGCGTCTTCAACTCGGATGCCTGATCATCGACGAGCTTGGTGTACTCGCGGAAGATGTCATAGCGACGGTTGCGCGTCGAATGCTGCAGCTTGAACACCGTCTCGGGGTTGAACAGGTGCGGCGCACTGTCACGTCGCCACTGGTACTCGCCACCGGTCCACAGCCGCTCGTGTGCGCGCGCCGCAGAATCTTCTGGGTAGGCGTAGTCGTGACGCGCCTGGTTCTCGGCGAACACGTGTTCAATGCCAATGCCGCCGAGCTTGGTCTCGGTGCCAGTGAAATAGGTGTCGATAAGTTCTTGGCTGAGACCGACAGCCTCGAACACCTGGGCTCCCGCATACGAGGACACCGTCGAGATCCCCATCTTCGACATGATCTTCAGCACGCCCTTACCCAGCGCGTAGATCAGATTGCGCACGGCCGTCTCCGGTGAGATCTCGGTGATGAATCCGGTGCGCACCAGATGCTCCACCGTTTCCATCGCGAGATAGGGGTTCACCGCGGACGCACCGTAACCGATCAGCGTGGCCACGTGGTGGACCTCGCGCACGTCGCCGGCCTCGATGATCAGTCCGACCTTCAACCGGTTCTCACGACGGATCAGGTGGTGATGGATCGCAGAGACCATGAGCAGCGACGGAATCGGCACCAGGTCTTTGTTGGAGTCGCGATCCGACAGGATGATGAACTCGGCGCCGTTCTCGATCGCCTCGTCCACCTCAATGCACATCTCGTCCAGGCGTTCCTGCATCGTATGCGCACCGGCATCGAAGTGATACAGGCCGCCGATCGTCACCGCAGAGCGTCCAGCCAACGCGCGGTCGATGTAGCGGATCTTTGCCAGCTCATCGTTGTCGATCACCGGGAAGTCGAGAGTGACGGTGCGCGTGTGCTCCGGTCCCCAGCTGAGCAGGTTCCGCTCTGGTCCGAGGCCCAGCCTCATGCTCGTGACGACCTCTTCGCGGATCGAATCCAGCGGAGGGTTCGTCACCTGGGCGAACTGCTGCGTGAAGTAGTCGAAAAGCAGGCGCGGACGTTTGCTGAGCACCGCGATCGGTGTGTCAGAGCCCATGGCGCCCAGCGGTTCGACGCCGTTCTGTCCCATCGGCGTCAGAAGAATGCGCACCTCTTCTTCGGTGTAGCCGAAGGTGCGCTGACGGCGCGTGATGGATGCCGGCGGATGCACAATGTGCTCGCGCTCTGGTAGATCGGCCAGACGCACTGCGCCCTCGTCGAGCCACTGCTGCCACGGGTGCATAGTGGCGAGGTCCTGCTTGATCTCATCGTCTTCGACGATGCGGCCAGCCGCTGTGTCGACCAGGAACATCTTGCCAGGCTGCAGCCGTCCACGACGCTTGATACGTTCAGCGTCAAACTCCAACACGCCGGTCTCAGACCCGATGACAACCAGACCGTCGGTGGTCTCCGTCCAACGTCCGGGGCGCAGACCATTGCGGTCGAGAGTGGCGCCGACGAGAGTTCCGTCGGTGAAGATGAGAGCGGCAGGGCCGTCCCACGGCTCCATGTGGTTCGAGTGGTACTCGTAGAACGCGCGAAGCTCCGTCGAAATGTCGGTCTGCTTCTCGTATGCCTCAGGAACCATCATCATGATGGCGTGCGGCAGGCTGCGACCGGTGAGCGTCAACAACTCGAGCACCTCATCGAACGATGCGGAGTCACTCGCGCCCGGCGTGCAGATCGGCAGCAGCGGGCGCACATCGCCCAGCAGTTCTGACTCGAGCTGCGACTGACGTGCCCGCATCCAGTTGCGGTTGCCGCCGACGGTGTTGATCTCGCCGTTATGCGCCAGCATGCGCAGCGGCTGCGCCAGCGGCCACGACGGGAAGGTGTTGGTGGAGTAACGCGAGTGCACGACCGCGAGTTCAGATGTGAAGCGCTCATCCTGCAGATCAGGGTAGAACGGCTCCAGCTGAAGAGTCGTGACCATGCCCTTGTACCCGAGCGTGCGGCTGGAGAGCGAAACGAAGTAGGCACCGAGCTCGTGACCTGCGCGCTTGCGCAGGCGGTACGCCACGCGATCCAAGGCGATGCCGGACACACGCGCATTGTCGCCCGGAACAGGAGCTGGAGCGGATGCCACGAAGATCTGCTCGAACGCGGGTCGTGCTTCATCGGCGAGCTTGCCGAGATTCTGGTTAGCGGTGGGGACCACTCGCCAACCGAGGACTGTCAGGCCCTCTTCGCGTGCGATCTTCTCAACGCCTGCCTTCTGGGCGCGCCGTTCACCGGCCTGCAACGGCAGGAAGGCGAGTCCGGCGGCGTATTCGCCAGCAGCGGGAAGATCGAAGTCAGTGACTTCGCGGAGGAATTCGTCTGGCATCTGAGTGAGGATGCCTGCACCGTCGCCCGTTCCGGAGTCGGAACCGATAGCGCCTCGGTGCTCGAGGTTGCGCAGCGCTTGCAGGGCAAGCTGGATGATGTCGTGCCCCGCGGTGCCGCGGAGCGTTGCGACCATCGCGAGGCCGCAGGCATCCTTTTCGAATGCCGGGTTATACATTCCCTGCTTCGGGGGGTAAGCGCCGGATGCGCCGTAGGGAGGTTGGAAGTACACGAGTACCGTCCTCAGATAATCAAGTGACACCGGGGACGACGTCGGCCCGCTCGTTCAGTGCAATGGTTTCCTTACTCGGCGAGTGAGGCTTTTACCGGGGGCTGTCTTCGCCCGTGGGAGCGGTGCTTTTGGCGGTAGCTCCAGCGATGACGTCGACCGGAGGCTCGCTCACGTCGACGAAATCATCGAGATTGTCCTGCGATTCTACAACAGCGTCGGTATCTTTCCGCGCGCGCCCGGGAGCGTACGGTGTCGCTTCGCGGCCAGTGTGACGGCGTGTCTGCACGACGAGGATCACGATGCCGACAACAACGCCGATGATCGCGGCCCACACGTTGCTGCGCAGGCCAAGAATGATCTCGCTGGGATCGATGCGGATCGACTCCCAGACGATGCGGCCCGCGCTGTACCAGATCAGGTAGATCGCGAAGACCTTGCCCCACTGCAGGCTCAGGCGATGCCCGATCCAGAGCAGGAAGAAAACGCCGAGCACGTTCCAGACGACCTCATAGAGGAAGGTGGGGTGAAAGAGGGTGCCTTCGGCAAGCCCTGGGGGGAACGCGACGTTGTCGGATTCGATCTCCAGGCCCCACGGCAGGTCTGTCGGCAGGCCGAAGAGTTCGTGGTTGAACCAGTTGCCGAACCGGCCCATCGCCTGTGCGAGCAGGAGACCGGGGGCGAGAGCGTCAGCGAAGGTCCAGAATCGGATGCCGGTCCACTTGCATCCAAGATATGCACCGACTGCACCACCGAGAAGTGCGCCGAAGATCGCAATGCCACCCTCCCAGATTGCCCAGACGGATCCGGGTTCAAAGGGGTTCCAGGTGTTCTTGCCCTCGCCGAAATAGAAGTTCGGGTGCGTCAGAACGTGGAAGATGCGTGCGCCGATGATGGCGAGCGGCACCGCGAGAATGGCGATGTCGATGACAACCCACGGCTCGGCTCCGCGCTTCGTGAGACGACTGTTCGTCATCAGCGTGGCGACGATGATCCCCGCGATGATGCAGAGCGCGTAGAAGTGGATACGCAGCGGTCCGAGGTCGATGTAGCTGACCTCGGGACTCGGGATGCTGGTGAGCACGCCAGTGAGGGCAGTGTGGAACGCGAGTGACATGAGTGCGATTCTAGTTCTCGTGTGAGGTGACTGCGGACGGTGTGCCCGCAGCAAGGGATTTGGTGACGTCCGCGAGAGCCTCAAGGCCGCCATCGCGGAGGGCTCGTACCAGTGCGGTGCCGACGATGGCGCCGTCAGCGTATTCGACGACACCGGCGATCTGTTCGGCAGTTGAGATGCCGATACCGACGCAGGCGCGGGTGGCGCCGTGTGCGCGAAGGCGTGCAACCAGCGTGCGCGCTGCCTGGTCGAGTTCGGCGCGCTCGCCCGTAATGCCCATGGTCGACACCGTGTAGATGAAACCGGTGGACGATTTCACGACGAGATCGAGACGCTCATCGGTCGAGGTCGGTGCGGCGAGGAAGATGCGATCGAGGCCGGTGCGCTCGCTTGCGGCGATCCACTCCCCTGCGGCTTCCGGTGTGATGTCAGGGGTGATGAGACCTGCTCCGCCGGCGGCAAGCAGATCGTCGGCGTAACGATCGACGCCATACTGCAGCACCGGGTTCCAGTAGCTCATCACGACAACGGGAACGTCGGTCTCTGCGCTGATCGCAGCGATCGCGGTGAAGAGATCCCGTGTCTTGAAGCCGGCTGCGAGAGCGGTCTGTGTGGCTTCCTGGATGACCAGACCGTCCATCACCGGGTCACTGTATGGCGGCCCGAGTTCGATGACGTCAACACCATTGCGCGCAAGCGTGAGTGCAGCCTGGATGCTGGTGTCCAAATCAGGAAATCCGACCGGAAGGTATCCGATGAAGGCACCCCGCCCGGCATCGTGAGCCTTCTGAATGGCTGCTTCGACGCGGCTCATCGCGAAGTCTCCTCATCCGCGGCTGCCGCGTCGGCAGCGTCCTTGTCGTACAGCTCGAAGTAGCGTGCCGCGGTGTCCATATCCTTGTCACCACGGCCGGACAGGCAGACAGCGATGATGGCATCTGAACCCAGTTCCTGGCCGATGCGCAATGCGCCAGCCAGGGCGTGCGCGGACTCGATCGCGGGGATGATGCCTTCGGTGCGACTCAGCAGGCGCAGTGCCTGCATCGCCTCGTCATCGGTGGCGGGGATGTATTCTGCACGACCGATGTCAGCGAGCCAGGAGTGCTCCGGACCCACGCCCGGGTAGTCGAGGCCGGCAGAGATCGAGTGCGACTCGACAGTCTGGCCGTCTTCGTCCTGCAGCACATACGTGCGTGCGCCGTGCAGCACACCGGGGCGTCCTCGTTCGATGGATGCCGCGTGCTTGTCCGTGTCGACGCCGTCGCCGGCCGCCTCCACACCGTAGAGCTTGACGCCTGGGTCATCGAGGAAGGCATCGAACATGCCGATCGCGTTGGAGCCGCCACCGACACATGCCACGACGGAATCCGGCAGGCGCCCGGTTTCGTCGAGCAGCTGCTGGCGTGCCTCTTCGCCGATGATCTTCTGGAAGTCGCGGACCATCGCCGGGAACGGATGCGGGCCTGCCGCGGTTCCGAAGATGTAGTTGGTCGTCTCTACCGTGGCGACCCAGTCGCGATACGCCTCGTTGATCGCATCCTTCAGGGTGCGGGAGCCAGTGGTGACCGGAATCACCTCGGCACCCAGCAGACGCATGCGAGCGACGTTGAGTGCCTGCCGCTCGGTGTCGACCTCGCCCATGTAGATGGTGCAGTCCAAGCCGAACAGCGCGGCCGCCGTCGCCGTGGCGACGCCATGCTGACCGGCGCCGGTCTCCGCGATCACGCGGGTCTTTCCGAGTCGCTGTGTGAGCAGCGCCTGGCCGAGGACGTTGTTGATCTTGTGGCTGCCGGTGTGGTTGAGGTCCTCGCGCTTGAGGAATATGCGGGCTCCCCCCGCGTGCGCCGCGAATCGCTTCACTTCGGTGAGCGCAGACGGACGCCCGGCGTAGGAACTGAGCAGGCGTGCGAGTTCAGCGCGGAATGCGGGATCAACGATGGCCTGTTCGTAGGCCTCGGTAAGCTCGTCGATCGCCGCGATCAACGACTCCGGCATGAATCTTCCGCCGAATTCGCCGAAGAACGGCCCCGGTTGGTCGCGCAGGCTCATCCCACCTCCAAGAAGCTCTTCAGCGTGGCGACCGGATCACCGGTGACCAGCGCTTCGCCGATCAACACGACATCTGCACCCGCCGAGCGGTAGCGCGCGACGTCGGCTGATGTGAGCACAGCGGACTCCGCGATCTTCACGGCATCCGCGGGAATCCGATCAACCAGTGTGCTGAACAGATCGCGATCAAGCTCAAGGGTCTTCAGGTTGCGCGCGTTGACACCGATGAGAGACGCTCCGAGATCGATTGCGGCTTCCAGCTCGTCGGCCGAGTGTGTCTCGACCAACGGCGTCATACCCAGATCGGTGATCAGCGCGAAGAGATCGTGCAGAACCTTCGGCTCAAGCCCCGCGACGATCAGCAGTGCGAGGTCGGCGCCAGCGGCGCGCGCCTCTAACACCTGATACGGCGTGGCGATGAAGTCCTTGCGCAGCACGGGCAGAGACACACGTGCAGTAACCGCCTCGAGATCGGCCAGGCTGCCGCCGAATCGCCGCTCCTCGGTCAGCACGCTGATCGCGGATGCGCCGCCGGTCTCATAAAGCGACGCCTGGTACGCGGGATCGGGAATATCAGCGAGCGCGCCGCGAGATGGACTGGCACGCTTCACTTCGGCGATGATCTTCACCTGTGCGGCAGGCGCCAGTGCTGCGCGTGCGTCTTTGGCTGCCGGGCGCGCGAGGGCTGCCTGTTCGACCGCTGCGAGCGGACGAGTGAGCGCGCGACGCTCGGCATCCGCGACTGCGCCGGCCGTCAGGTCGGCGAGGACCACTAGTGCCCCTTAGGGGAATACTTGTGGCCGTTCACTCCCCAACCAGCTTTGGCCAGGATCACGCCCAGAAGCATGCCGACGACAACGATGCCGACGGAGATCCAGACGAAAAGAGGCTGGTCAAGGCAGTAGGCGACCGTGCCGGCCGCTACGCCAATGAGCATGACCACCACAGCGGTCCATGCCGCCGGCGAGTGTCCGTGGCCGGGGTCAGCGATCGGGTTGGTCATGTTCTCCTCCGAGGCGGTCGTGCGGGTATTACGTTCAGTCTATCCGGGTCACCGAGTGGGGTCAGTGCCACGCGACAGGTCATCCCAAGAATCGATCGCGTCGACGGTGCTGTCGGCATCTTCATGGGAGTGAGTATCGGTGCGGAAACGCTTGCCACCGGTCTTCCATCGACTCGCAGTGACGAGCACGAACACCGACGTCACAATCAGCAGGACCCAGCCGATCAGGGCGAGCAATGGCCAGGACGAGGGCGTGATCGACGCGATCAGGTCAGAGACGGCTGTCCCTCCGGCAAGCCCCGTCGTCTCGGTCACAGTCGGCGCCACCGCTGTCTCCGGGGCGCTGAAGAGGATCTCGGCCGTCCACCAGGAAAGCAAGACCCCGGCGAGAAGCGCAAGGGTCGCAAAGACGTAGCGCAACGCCGGGCCGACGATCGCGATCGCGGCGCCGAGTGCGAGCACCGCGAGGCTCAGCGGGGCCAGCAGTGCGACAGCATCTGCACCGGGGACGAGGATCGACTCACCGGCATCCGCTCGATCTACCGTCAACCAGGTCTGCGTGGACGAGATGATGCCGATCCCGCCGGCGAGCAGAAGCCCGATGACGGAGGTGCTGCGGCCGCGGCGGACGAAACTCATTCGGCGTCGCCTGATTCCGTCCGCTCGGCAGACAATCCGTCGACGGCTTCGAGATCGGCCGCGTCAAAGCACGTACGCGTGCCGGTGTGACATGCAGGACCACTCTGATCGACGAGCAGCAGGATGGCGTCACCGTCGCAGTCGAGTCGCGCCTCGTGAATGTGCTGCACGTTGCCCGAGGTGTCGCCCTTCCGCCAGTACTCCTGGCGCGAGCGCGACCAGTAGGTGACGCGGCCGCTGGTCAGTGTGCGGCGCAGCGCCTCCGCATCCACCCAGGCGAGCATCAGCACCTCACGGGTGTCCCACTGCTGCACGATCGCCGGAACAAGCCCATCGGCGTTCCAATCGACCTGAGCGATCCGAGCTTCGAGGTCGCTCATCGAACCAGTATCCCTTCGGCGCGCATGGCGTCCTTCACGTCTCCCACCGTCAACGCACCGGAGTGGAACACGCTCGCGGCGAGCACGGCATCCGCTCCGGCCTTGATCGCGGGTGCGAAGTCGGTGGCTGCGCCCGCGCCGCCGGAGGCGATCACTGGCACAGATGACACCTCACGCATGAGGCGAACCAGTTCCAGATCGAAACCGTCACGAGTGCCATCCGCGTCAATCGAGTTGACCAGGAGCTCTCCAGCGCCGCGCTCGATTGCTTCGCGTGCCCACGACAGCGCGTCCAGAGTGGTCGCCGTGCGGCCGCCGTGCGTGGTCACCATGAAGCCGGATGGCGTCGTGGATGCGCGCTTGATATCCAGAGAGAGGACGAGGACCTGTGCACCGAAGCGGTCGGCGATTTCGCCGATCAGATCAGGACGAGCGATTGCGGCCGAGTTCACTCCGACCTTGTCCGCGCCAACGCCCTGCAATCGTGCGACGTCTTCGACACTGCGCACGCCTCCGCCGACGGTGAGCGGCACGAATACCTGTTCGGCGGTGCGCTGCACGACGTCGTAGGTGGTGGCACGTTCGTCGACCGTGGCGGTGACGTCGAGGAAAGTGATCTCGTCGGCACCCTGCGCGGCGTAGTGTGCGGCCAGCTCGACGGGGTCGCCCATATCGCGCAGATTCTCAAAGTTCACGCCCTTGACGACGCGACCAGCGGCCACATCAAGGCACGGGATGACGCGACTGGTGAGCGTCATCAGAGTCTCGCAGCGTGGATGGCCGTAACCAGCAGCGCCCGAGCGCCGAGCGCGTAGAGGTCATCCATCACCTGGTTGATTCCCTTGCGCGGCAGCATCACGCGCACGGCGATCCACTTCGGGTCCTGCAACGGTGAAACAGTCGGCGACTCACGACCGGAGGCGATTGCCGCAGCCTGGTCGAGCAGCTCGGCTGGCAGATCGTAGTCGAGCAACACATAGCGACGCGCAACGATCACTCCGCGCAGGCGCCGCAGCAGCCTCTCGGTGCCCTCAGCATCGCCGGGACGGCTGATGAGCACGGCCTCTGACTCGATGATGACGGGGCCGAAGATCTCCAAGCCCGCCTGACGGAGCGTGGTTCCGGTTTCGACGACATCTGCGATCGCATCGGCGACGCCGAGCTGCACAGCCGATTCGACCGCGCCGTCGAGCGGCACGAGGGTTGCCTCGACGCCGTGCTCACGCAGGAATGTGTCGACGAGGCCGGGGTAAGCGGATGCGATGCGCACGCCAGCCAGATCCTCAATCGAGGAGAACTTTCCGGCCGGGGCGGCAAAGCGGAACGTGGAGTGCGCGAAACCGAGCGCCTGAATCTCACGGGCCTGCTGAGGAACATCACGCAGCAGGTCACGCCCCGTGATGCCGACGTCAAGCGCGCCGGATTCCACGTAAGTGGCGATGTCGCGTGGCCGAAGGAAGAAGAACTCGACGTCGTTCGGCGCGTCGACGACGTGCAGGGTCTTGGAGTCTCGACGACCGGAGTAACCGGCTTCGGCGAGCATCTCGGCGGCGGTCTCGGCGAGCGAGCCCTTGTTAGGAACAGCAATACGCAGCATGGGGAGAACTTTCAGATCAGAGGAAGGGGGCGGCACACATCAGAGATGTCGGTAGACATCTTCGAGGCTCAGCCCCTTCGCGATCATCATCACCTGCACGTGATACAGCAGCTGAGAGATCTCTTCAGCAGCCTCGGCGTCAGATTCGTACTCGGATGCCATCCATACCTCGGCGGCTTCCTCGACGATCTTCTTGCCGATCGTGTGCACTCCGCCGTCGAGTTCGGCGACGGTGCCGGAACCGGCAGGGCGGGTCTCGGCCTTGACGCTGAGCTCAGCGAACAGCTCGTCGAAAGTCTTCACGCTTCAAGGCTAGCGGCTCGCGCGCGCTCTCGGAGCCCGCTGATGGCCGCTTCGATGTTCACAGCACCGTATACGGCAGATCCGGCGACAAATGTGTCGGCGCCCGCCTCGGCGGCCTGAGCGATCGTGTCGTCGGAGATACCACCATCCACCTGGAACCAGACACTGGATCCACGCCGTCGTGCCTCGGCGACCAGCGCGCTCAACTTCGGCATCGCCTGGGTCATGAATCCCTGGCCCCCGAAGCCGGGTTCCACCGTCATCACGAGGATCTGGTCGAACTCGTCGAGGATCTCGTACAGGCTGTCGCCGGACGTGCCTGGCTTGATCGCGATACCGGCACGGGAACCGATATCGCGGAGTCGCCGTGCGAGCGTGACGGGTTCGGCTGCGGCTTCGAGGTGGAATGTGACGCTGGCCGCGCCCAGCTCCGCGTAACCGGGCGCCCAGCGATCTGGATCAGAGATCATCAGATGCACATCGAGAGGTACGGGACTTGTGGCCTGGATGCGTTCCACCATCTGCGGGCCAAACGTCAGGTTCGGCACGAAGTGGTTGTCCATCACGTCGACATGCACAAAGTCGGCGGTGGCGATGCGGGCGAGATCTGCCTGCATGTTGACGAAGTCAGCGGAGAGGATGCTGGGATTGATACGCGGAGCGCTGGGAAGGCTCATCTGGTCATTCTCCGTTCTCGGTGTTCTTTGACTGATCTGTTCTCGGCTGTTCAGTGCGTTGCAGCAGCGCGAGGAACATCGCGTCGGTGTTGTGTCGGTGCGGCCACAGCTGTACCTGACCGGATTCGTTCGTGCCCAGATCGATGGGGCTCTGTGCGAGCTGGGTCAGTACCGCCCTGGCATCCAACTCAACGATGTCGTTGCGGGTGCGCAGCACTTCAGCGACGACGCCTGAAGTCTCAGCGAGGTGGGGCGAGCACGTCACATAGGCGACGATGCCACCCGGAGCGAGGGCGTCGAGGGCGCCAGCCAGCAGCTGTTCCTGCAGCGGCACAAGCGCTGCGACATCGGCCGGGGTCTTGCGCCATCGCGCCTCGGGTCGCCGACGGAGGGCGCCGAGGCCAGTGCACGGCGCGTCCACGAGGATACGGTCGTATCGACCAGGGTTCGCCGCGGTGAGCTCACGCCCATCCTGTTCATGGACGACGACATCGCCCGGCACAGCCTTCAACGCTCTGCGCACGAGTCCGGCGCGGGCATGGATGACCTCATTGGCCTCGAGCGTCACTTCGTGCTGGCGCGCGATCGCGGCCAGCAGTGCGGTCTTGCCGCCGGGGCCCGCGCAGAGATCCAGCCACTGCTCCCCCGCCGCGATCGGCTTGGCCGAAGTGAGCGCCAGCGCGACCAGTTGGGATCCCTCATCCTGAACGCGTACCGTGCCACCCGCAGCGGCCATAATCTTCTGCGGATCCCCACCTGGCGAGCCGAAGGCGGTCACCGCGTAGGGCTTGGCCGGTTCGCCACGCTCGGCGAGGCCGGGAAGCGCGACCAGCGTGACCTCTGGCGAGACGTTGTCGGCGTCCAGCAGAGACTCCAGCTCATCGGCGCGACCCTGCGCGGCGAGGGCACGGCGCAGTGCACGGATGATCCATACCGGATGCGCAGTGCGCAGCCCTAGTCGCTCATCGTCCGAGCGGGCCTCTTGTTCGATGCGCTCTTCCCACTGCTCTGGTGTGTCGCGGGAGATCTTCCTCAGTACCGCATTCGTAAAGCTGGACGGACCACGACCGAGGTTCGACGCGACAAGATTCACCGATTCGTTCACGGCTGCGTGGGTGGCAACGCGCGTGGCCAGCAGCTGGTGCGTCGCAAGACGCAATGCGTCGAGCACGGCGCCATCGATCTCCTCGGTGGGACGGCCGGCGGCAGAAGCGATGATCGCGTCATAGGTGCCGCGACGCCGCAGAGTGCCGTAGGTCAGCTCGGTGGCGAGGGCGGCATCCTGCGTGTTCAGACCTGCGTCTGTGATCGCTGACGGCAGGAGCAGGTTCGCATAGGCGTCAGATTCGCTGACTGCTCTCAGCACGTCGTAGGCGACGCGTCGGGCGGGTTGCACGTGGCGATTCTGTGCGGGGCGGTCCGGGCGATTCTGTGCCGGGCGCCGCTGCTCACCGCTCATGCGCCGGCTCGCAGAGTGTCGTCGCTGCGAAAGCCGCGCCACCAGTCTGTGGCGTTCATGGCTCCTTTTCCTGCGGGCTGTACTCGAGTGACCTCGAGCGGCGTTGTCGCCGTGCCGATCAACAGCGAGTGTTTCGTCGCCGCGATAACGCCGGGCGCAAGCGCACCTGCCTCAGACACATCCACACCGTCGGCAGGAGACGCCCCGAGAATCTTGACGCGAAGATCACCCACGGTCGTGTGTGCTCCTGGTTCAGGCGTGACGCCGCGGAATCGCGCGTAGATCTCGTCCACCGGAAGAGTCCAGTCCAACTGCCCGTCGTTGAGCGTGAGCTTCGGCGCCACCGTGACTTCACCCTCCTGCGGGAGAGCTGTCGCGGTGCCGTCCGCGATACCTGCCACGACCTCGGCGGTGAGATCCGCGCCATCATGGGCGAGCACGTCGAGCGCAGAATCGGCGTTGGCATCAGATGGCAGCGGCACAGTGCGCGCGGCGAAGACGTCGCCAGCATCCAGCGCAGCGACGAGCTGGAAAACGCTCACCCCTACCTCGGCATCTCCGGCAATCAGCGCACGCTGCAGCGGTGCCGCACCACGCCACTGCGGCAGCAATGAAAAGTGCAGGTTTATCCAACCGTGGGTCGGCGTCGAAAGCAGCGGCTCACGAACCAGCCCTCCGTACGCGACGATCACACCGAGCTCTGGACGCAGCGCACTGATCCGCCCGGTCGCATCATCATCGAGACGGGCCGCCTTGATGATCGGCAGTCCCATTTCCGCGGCAGCCTGCGCGACCGCGGAGGGAGTCAGCACGCGCTTGCGCCCGAGCGGCGCATCAGGGCGTGTGACAACCGCGACGATCTCGTGTGAGAGCGCAAGCGTGCGCAGAGTGGGGACGGCAGCGGCGGGTGTGCCGGCGAAGACGAGTCGCATAAAGGTTCTCCGGAAGGAATGGGTTAGAGCTCTGGATCGAGGATATCGAGCCGCAATGAAAGCGGGATGCGCGTATTGTTCTGCCCTCGCCGGCGGCGTCGCTTAACAGCCTCTGCCACCACTACAGCGCGAAGAGCCGTGGAAACGACACTGCCGGCGCCGTATTCGAAACGGACCAGCGCGCGCACGCGCCCTTCGTCCGTCTCGATCGGCACCGGCCCGAGGACCGCATCCGATGGCAATGGCAACTCTCGCAGCGCGTCGAGGGCGCGCTCAACGGAGTCGGGTACCCCTTCGACAAGGGCAACTCGAGTCGTGGGTGGCATGTGCAGCGGGGCGCGCTCTTCCAGTTCGGAGCGCGCATAGCCGGCTTGATTCCAGGTGGCCAGTGCTCGTCCGACTGCACCGTCCACGCCAACCAGATGAACCGGAGCGCCTGGCGCGGCAAGGGCTGCGGCATTGGACCACCAGCGCAGGCAGGACTCACCGATACGGAGGTCAGGCGCCTGCAGCATCCGCGAGCCGTCCAACAGCACGACCGCGCGGTAGCCCCCATCTGCCAGTGGTTCTGCGCCACGCGTTGCGACCACCAGTGCCGGCGCGGCAGAGACCAATTCGACGGGGTGTGCACCGTCGGCGACGATCACGCGCACCCCGGGAAACGCACGGCCGAGCTCGTCGGCGGTGCGTTCGCTCCCCGATGACGCCAGTCGCAGCTGTGTAGACGAACATGACGGGCAGCTCCACGCCCGCGCCGATATACCGCACCAGGCGCACACCGGCACAGCGCCTCTGTGGCGTGCCCCGAGAGGGCCTCCACAGGGCGCGCAGCGGGCGGGGGCACGGCACTCGGCGCACACCAGGCTTGGCGAGAAGCCAGGCCGCGACACCTGCACCAGTACTGGGCCGTGCTCTGTGGCCTTTCGTGCCGCGGCGAACGCGCTGGAGTGCACGCGCTGGGAGGGTGCTTCCATCTCATGAGTCGTGCTCAGCACGACCTTCGGCAGTACTCGCCGCACCGCGCGGACATCCTTCAGCCAGCCTCTGAGTACGAGGCGTTCGGCATCAGACGTGCGGGTATGCCCGGCGAGCATCAGCGCAGAACCCTCCTGCTCCTGACGCAGAAGTGCGGCATCTCTCGCGTGCACGTAGGGCGCGAGCTGTTCACCGAGCAAGGGGTCGCCGTCATCCCAGATCATGACCAGGTCAGCGCGGACCGGCGAGTAAACGGCCGAGCGGTTGCCGACGACGACGCAGGGCGCATCTTCCAGCGTGCGCAGGAACCCGCGATAGCGGTCGGGGTTCGTCTGTCGCGAGTCATGTCGCACGATGGCTTCGGGCGGCAAAAACTCCCCCAGCGTGGCGAGCAACCGGTCGAGGTCACGATGATCGGGTACCACCAGAATCGAGGAGGACCCGGATGCGAGCATCCGGGACGCTGCAGCCGCGAACAGCTCGGTCCAGCGCAGCACGCCGTCTCGGACTCCCGGAATAGCCTCGACGGCGCCGCGCTGTCGTTCCTCCAGCAGCGTGGCGAGTCCGTCGTACTCCTCGAGCACAGCGTCCGCGCGTTCGACCGATTCCGCCGTGAGCACGGGTGGCGCGGCATCCGCCTTCCACGCCTTCTCGACACGCACCTGTCGCTTGGGAATGACCAGGCGAAGGATGTCGGAAGCGGAGCCCGCAGCGCGGTCTGCTGTACGGCGGGCAAGGCGGTAAAGGCGTTCAGGCAGCACTGGCACTGCCGAGACGATCGCCTCCACCGCGGACAGCGGACGCTCAGCGTCGTCTTCTGCAGCAACCTCGATGACGTAGGCGTCGACGAGCCGCCCGGCGGTGCGCAGCGGCACACGCACGCGCACGCCGACCTGGACATCACCGAGTTCGTCCGGAAGTGCGTAATCGAACAGTCGGTCCAGCTGGGGCAGCGGAGACTCCAGCTGCACCCGCGCGATGCGCCGGCTCATCGCCGGGCTCCGCGCGTGCGCATCACAGCCCCGCGGCGCGGCGCAGCTCGTCGGCGCGGTCTGTGCGCTCCCAGGTGAACTCTTCCAGCTCGCGGCCGAAGTGGCCGTACGCGGCCGTCTGACGATAGATCGGGCGCAGCAGATCAAGTTCTTCGATGATCGCCTGCGGTCGAAGGTCGAAGACCTTGCGGATCGCTTCCGTGATCACCTCGTCGGAGACCTTCCCGGTACCGAAGCTCTCGACGTACAGACCGACGGGGCGTGCCACGCCGATCGCGTAGGCGACCTGAACTTCGAGGCGTTCTGCGAGGCCGGCGGCGACGGCGTTCTTCGCTACCCAGCGCATGGCGTAGGCGCCCGAACGGTCGACCTTCGACGGATCCTTGCCGCTGAAGGCACCGCCACCGTGGCGGGCTGCGCCACCGTAGGTGTCGATGATGATCTTGCGCCCGGTGAGCCCGGCGTCGCCCTTGGGTCCTCCAGTGACGAAGGGCCCTGCAGGATTGATGAAGTAGCGATCGTTCGCCGGCATCGCAAGACCGGTGCTCTCCAGAACCGGATCGATGACGAGGCGGCGCACCTGCTCCTTGAGATCATCCTGAGAGATATCAGGGTGATGCTGCGTGGACAGGACGACGGCGTCGATCGTCTTGGGTGTGAAGCCCTCGTAGCCGAGGGTGACCTGCGTCTTGCCGTCTGGTCGTAGGAACGCAAGTTCGCCGGAGCGGCGCACTGCGGCCAGGCGCTCTGCGATGCGATGTGCGGTGTGCCCTGCCATCGGCATGAACTCGGGAGTTTCGACCGTGGCGAAACCGAACATGATGCCTTGGTCGCCTGCGCCCAGACCGTCGAGCGCGTCAACGGAGCTGCCGTCGCGCTGTTCCTGCGCCTGATCGACGCCGTGGGCGATGTCGCTGGACTGCTCCCCCACGGAAATGCTCACGCCGCAGGAATCGCCGTCGAAGCCGGTCTCGCTGGAGGTGTAGCCGATGCTGTTGACAACCTCGCGGACGATCGTCGGAATGTCGACGTATGCCTCGGTGCGGATCTCTCCTGCGACGTGCACGAGTCCCGTGGTGACAAGAGTCTCCACAGCAACTCGTGAGCCGGGATCTTTGGCGATCAGAGCGTCGAGGATGCTGTCAGAGATCTGGTCGCAGATCTTGTCAGGGTGTCCCTCGGTGACGGACTCAGATGTGAAAAGGCGCAGTGCGCTCATCGAGGACGCAGCCCTCACTCAGCGTGGCGAATGCGGAGCTTGTCCTCGTTGATCTCGTGGAGCGCGATGGTGAGCGGCTTGTCCTCGACGGACGAGTCGACCAGGGGCCCTACGTTGTCGAACAGGTTGCCCTCGTGGAGATCTGCGTAGTAGTCGTTGATCTGGCGTGCGCGCTTGGACGCGTAGATGACCAGTTCATACTTCGAGTCGACGCGGGAGAGCAGGTTGTCGATGGGGGGATCGATAATGCCCTTGGTGTGATGACCGGCCATGGTGGACCTCCAGATCAGGCGACGGGTTCGTCGCAAAGTCGAATCGGCGGGCGCGCGAAATCGCTCAGCGCGCAGTCGCCTCAGACAATCCTACGACCTCGCGCGCTGCTGCGGCGACGTCTTCGTTCACAATCCGGTAATCGAACTCATTCTGCGCGGCCAATTCGACCTTCGCAGAGCGCAGTCGACGAGTACGTTCTTCCTCGTTTTCGGTGCCGCGGCCGACCAGCCTGTGCACCAGCTCGTCCCAGGACGGAGGCAGCAGGAAAATGAGCGTTGCCGATGGCTCCGCCGCACGCACTTGGCGGGCGCCCTGCAGATCGATCTCCAGCAGAACCGTCTTGCCCTCTGCGAGAGCAGCATCGATCGGTTGCCGCGGCGTGCCGTATCGGGAACGATTGTGGACGACCGCGTGCTCGAGCAGCGCACCCTCGTCGATCAGCCGATCGAACTCGGTGTCGTCGACGAAGAAGTAGTGCACACCGTCGATCTCGCCAGGGCGCGCCGTACGCGTCGTCGCCGAGACGGAGAGGTGGATCTCGGGATTGTGCTCACGGATGTGAGCGGCGACCGTGCCCTTACCCACTGCTGTGGGGCCGGCCAGCACCAGCAACCGGCTGCGACCGGAGCGGGGGCCCTGCTCCGGGAATCGCGAGTCGAGCCACTGCGTCAGGCTGACGCGCTGACGCACTCCGAGTCCGCCCAGACGCTTGACGGGAGAGATGTCCAGGTCGAGCAGGATCCGGTCGCGCTTGCCGATGCCGATGGCGGGCAGCGCCAGGAGGAAGTCCGTGATGCGCATCGAGCCCGCGACTGAGTCTGCATCCTCGAAGGCCTCCCGCGCGATGGACTGTGGGGCAACGACGCGCATGGTCAGCGAGCGCTTCACCGCGGCCCGCGCACGACGGCGCTCCACAGCTCGGCGTGCCGCGGCAGCCCGATCGACTTCGGGAACGGTGCGCTCAGCCATTCAGAGCCTCCTGGTACGCCACAACACGAGAATTGATTGCGTCGACGAGACCATCAGGTCCCGCCGACAGGATGCTGCGGCTCTCGGCCGCGATAACCATCGGTGCCGCTGCCCCGAAACGACCGATGAGGTCGGCAGGACCCGCTCCCTGAGCCCCGAAACCAGGACCGAGGATGGGCGCGGCCGGAGAGAACGCCGAAATACCGGCATCCGTCCAGTCGACCGTCGCACCGATGACGAAGCCGAGGCTCCCCCACTCACCATCGGCCGTCACCCGCGCGTTGCGGATGCTGACCTGCTCGATGATCGATGCAGCGACCGTCTGCGTTCCCGTCGCAACAGAACGCGCCCGCTGCACCGTTGCGGCCTCAGGGTTGCTCGTCGCCGCAAGCACGAAAACGCCCTTGCTGTTCGACTCTGCGAGTTCGAATGTGCTCTCCAGCGCGCCGATTCCGAGATACGGATTCACCGTGAGCGCATCCGCTTCAAGTGGGGACCCCGGCGTCAGCCAGGCGGCGGCATAGGCATCCATCGTGGTGCCGATGTCACCGCGCTTGGCGTCAGCGATCACGAGAAGCTCCGCCTCACGCGCTGCACGCAGCACATCCTCCAGCGCGGCGAATCCGGCGGAGCCGAAGCGCTCGAAAAACGACACCTGCGGCTTGACCAGGCCGACTCGGCCCGCGGCCGCGGCCGCGTCCACCGTACGCAGCCCGAAGTCCCTGACACCCGCAGCGGAGTCTGGGAGCCCCCAGGAGGCGAGCAGCGACTGATGCGGGTCAATTCCTACGCACAGCGGTCCGCGCGCGGTGAGAACCGCACGGACCCGCTCTCCGAACCGTTCGGTCACAGGGCAGCCTGCCGGTCGATCGCATACTCCTGGAGGCTCTTGACGCTGAAGCCCTGATCCGCAGCATCCATCGCGCTGACAGCTGCGCCAAGGACGGCGATCGTGGTGAACAATGCCTTGTCGGCAGCCACGGCAGCGGCGCGGATCTCATAGCCGTCTGCGCGCGCAGCACCACCGGAAGGAGTGTTCACAATGATGTCGATCTCGCCGTTGTTGATCAGATCAACGATGTTCTGCTCACCGGCATCAATGCTCTCGCTGTACTTGGCGACAACGGTGACGGCGATGCCGTTACGGGACAGGATCTCAGCCGTGCCCTCAGTGGCAACCAGGTTAAAGCCCAGTTGCTGCAGGCGGTGGGCAGGCAGGATCACGGCACGCTTGTCGGCGTCGGCCACGGAGATGAACACCGTGCCGGAGGTCGGCATGCCGCCGTACGCTGCGGCCTGGCTCTTCGCGAACGCGGTCGGGAAGTCCTTGTCGATGCCCATGACCTCACCGGTGGAGCGCATCTCCGGGCCGAGTACGGAATCGACGATCTTGCCAGTCTTGGTGCGGAACCGTTTGAAGGGCAGCACCGCCTCTTTGACGGACACCGGTGCATCCATCGGCACCCTGGAGCCATCTGACAGCGGGAGCATTCCCTCGGTCTTGAGCTCGGCGATCGTCGCGCCAACCATAATGCGGCTGGCCGCCTTCGCCAGCGGAATGCCCAGCGACTTCGCCACGAACGGCACCGTGCGGCTGGCACGGGGGTTCGCCTCGATGACGTAGAGCACTCCGGCGCTGATCGCGAACTGCACGTTCAGCAGGCCACGCACGCCTACGCCCTCGGCAATCGCAAGCGTGGCAATGCGCACGCGGTCGATGTCACTCCGGCCGAGCGAGATCGGTGGCAGCGTACAGCTGGAATCTCCGGAGTGGATACCGGCCTCTTCGAGGTGCTCCATGACGCCGCCGATGTACAGCTCGGCACCGTCGTAGAGCGCGTCCACGTCGATCTCGATGGCGTCATCCAGGAAGCGGTCCACGAGCAGCGGCGTGCCAGGACCGACAATGACCTCGCCCGCCGTACGGACGAAGTAGTCGCGCAGGCTGGGGGTGTCGTAGACGATCTCCATGCCGCGGCCACCGAGCACGAAGCTCGGACGAACCAGCACGGGGTAGCCGATGTCTTCGGCGATCACGACAGCGCCGTCTGCGTCAATCGCCGTGCCGTGACGCGGCGCGATGAGGCCCGCAGTGTCGAGCAACTGTGAGAACAACTCACGTTCCTCGGCAATATCGATGGCCTCGGGGCTGGTGCCCAAAACGGTGTAGCCGGCGGCCTGGATGCCCTTAGCAAGACCGAGCGGAGTCTGCCCGCCGAGCTGGCAGACGACACCGAGGATGGTGCCGCTGGCCGCTTCCGCGTCCAGGACTTCCAGTACATCCTCCAGCGTCAACGGCTCGAAGTAGAGCCGGTCGGAGGTGTCGTAGTCGGTCGAGACAGTCTCAGGGTTGCAGTTGACCATGATGGTCTCGAAGCCGGCATCCGACAGCGCGAAGGAGGCGTGCACGCAGGAATAGTCGAACTCGATGCCCTGGCCGATACGGTTCGGGCCAGAGCCGATGATGACGACCTTCGTACGCTCCGACGGCACAATTTCCGTCTCAAAGTCGTAGCTCGAGTAGTGGTATGGCGTGAGAGCCGGGAACTCGCCGGCGCAGGTGTCCACCGTCTTGAAGACCGGGCGGACACCGAACCCCTGACGCAGGCCACGAACTGCCGCCTCATCGAGGCCGCGAATCTCGGCCAGTTGGGCGTCGGAGAAGCCGTGCTCCTTCGCGTAGCGAATGGTTTCCGCGTCGAGTTCAGTGGCAGTGCGCACGGTGTCGGCGACCTCGTTGATCAGCACGATCTGGTCGATGAACCAGGGATCGATTGCAGTGGCCGCGAACGCCTGCTCAACGGTCGCGCCCTTGCGCAGCGCCTGCTGCAGCACGACAATGCGACCGTCGGTCGGCGTCTGGGAGATCTCTAGGAGTTCCTCGAGGCTGCGCGGCTCATCGCCCCAGTGGAAGCTCGATCCACGCTTCTCCAGCGAGCGAAGCGCCTTCTGCAGCGCTGTTGCGTAGTTGCGACCGAACGCCATCGCCTCGCCCACCGACTTCATGGTGGTCGTCAACGTGGCATCCGCCGCCGGGAACTTCTCGAACGCGAAGCGCGGCACCTTGACTACGACGTAGTCAAGGGTCGGCTCAAAACTCGCCGGAGTCACACCGGTGATGTCGTTCGGGATCTCATCGAGTCGGTAGCCGAGCGCGAGCTTCGCCGCGAGTTTCGCGATCGGGAAGCCGGTCGCCTTCGACGCCAATGCGCTCGAGCGAGAGACACGTGGGTTCATCTCGATCACGATGATGCGACCGTTCGAGGGGTCGACCGCGAACTGGATGTTGCATCCACCGGTATCGACGCCAACGGCACGAATGATATCGATGCCGATGTCGCGCATGTGCTGATACTCACGGTCGGTGAGGGTCAGCGCGGGCGCCACGGTGATCGAGTCGCCGGTGTGCACACCGACCGGGTCGACGTTCTCGATCGAGCAGACTACGACCGTGTTATCGGCCGTGTCGCGCATGAGCTCAAGCTCGTACTCCTTCCAGCCGAGGATCGACTCCTCTAGGAGCACCTCGTTGGTCGGTGAGTCGTGCAGACCTGCGCCGGCGATGCGGCGAAGATCGGTCTCGTCATACGCAAAGCCAGAGCCCAGACCGCCCATGGTGAAACTCGGGCGCACGACCAGCGGGTAGCCGAGTTCCGCCGCACCGGCGAGCACCTCGTCCATGGTGTGGGCGATACGAGAGTCGGCGACCTCAGCACCGGCGTCGAGGACTAGCTGCTTGAAGATCTGACGATCTTCGCCCTTGTTGATGGCCTCGAAGCTCGCGCCGATGAGCTCGACATCGTACTTCTCGAGGATGCCGTGGTTGTGCAACTCGATCGCTGCGTTGAGCGCTGTCTGCCCGCCAAGGGTCGGCAGAATTGCATCTGGACGCTCCTTCGCGATGATCGTTTCGAGGACCTGCCATGTGATCGGCTCGATGTACGTGGCATCGGCGAAGTCCGGATCGGTCATGATCGTGGCGGGGTTGGAGTTCACGAGGATGACGCGCACGCCTTCCTCGCGCAACACACGGCACGCCTGTGTTCCGGAGTAGTCGAACTCAGCGGCCTGACCGATCACGATCGGGCCGGAGCCGATGACGAGGACGGAGTTGATGTCGTCGCGCTTTGGCATTACTTGGCGTCCTTCTGGGCAATGTCGGCCACAACCAGATCACGGAAGCGGTCGAAGAGGTAGTTTGCGTCGTGCGGGCCGGCAGCGGCTTCGGGATGGTACTGCACCGAGAACGCGGGAATGTCGAGGGCGCGCAGGCCCTCCACGACGTTGTCGTTCAGGCCGATGTGGCTGACCTCGACCTGGCCGTAGCCATTCGGGCTCTCGAAGGTGCCTTCAAGAGGGGCCTCGACCGCGAACCCGTGGTTGTGGGCCGTGATCTCGATCTTGCCGGTGGACTTGTCGAGCACCGGCTGGTTGATGCCGCGGTGACCGAACGGCAGCTTGTAGGTGCCGAGGCCGAGTGCACGGCCGAGCAGCTGATTCCCGAAGCAGATACCGAAGAAGGGAAGCCCATCGTCGAGCACGCTGCGCAGGAGAGCGACGTGATCGCCCGATGCGGCCGGGTCACCGGGTCCGTTCGAGTAGAACACGGCGACCGGGTTCACCGCACGGATCTCCTCGATCGTCGCGCTCTGCGGCAGAACGTGCACCTCGAAGCCGCGAGCGGCGAGATTGTCGATCGTGGCCTGCTTCACACCGAGGTCGAGCACAGCGAGGTTTCCGAGTCGCTCCCCCAGTGCAGTCGTCACGGTGACGACATCCACCGAGACCTGGGCCGACAGATTCTGTCCGCTCATCTCTGGTGCCTGCCGCACGATCCGTACCTGCTCCTCTGGGTCAAGCGCAGCATCCGCACCGGAGAAGATGCCTCCACGCATGGAGCCGGCCGACCGGATATGACGCGTGATGGAGCGCGTATCGATTCCGCTGATCCCGATGATGTCGTCGCGAACGAGGATCTCATCGAGAGAGGCGTTGGCGCGCCAGTTGGACACCACGCGTGAGGGATCGCGCACGATGTAGCCGGCGACCCAGATGCGTCGAGACTCCGAGTCTTCGTCGTTCATCCCGGTGTTGCCGATGTGCGGCGCTGTCTGCAGGACGATCTGTCCGGCGTAGGACGGGTCGGTGAGTGTCTCCTGGTAACCGCTCATACCCGTAGCGAAGACGACTTCGCCGAGAGTGGTTCCTTGGGCGCCATAGGCGCGACCCGTGTGACGTGTGCCGTCTTCCAAGACGAGGACGGCGGGATCAGGCAGTGTCATGACGTGGCTCCTGAGTTATCGGCGGGGATGAGCCGCTGCAGTTCTGAGATGAGGTTGTTGGGGTCGCCCGCGCTGGCACGCAGGTACGAGTCGACGATCGTTGCGTCATCGACCTTCCATGCCAGCCGCACAAGTCCCCCGGGTTCGACGACCCGGTCGATCGTGACGGTTGCGCGATCCACAGCGACGATCTTCGCCGAGGCGAGGAACACTGTGGGCGATCCGTCCAGGCAGAGCGCGGCGCCGCGATCGGTGATGGCGAGCTCTCCCCGCGCACGGTAGGCCAGCGGCGTGATTGCCAGTCGTTCCAGCGGCTCGCCGTGACGGGTGGTTGATACGTAGAGAACCTCGTGGCGCGTGAGGACCTCTGCGTGTTCGGGAACACCCAGCGGCGCGGAATACACCGCGTCACGTCGAAGACGTCGTCGCCACGAAAGGAACATCGTCAGCAGGATCAGCAGCGCGACCCCGATGGTGATGGCGATTGCAATATCACGCATGCTCACGCGTTAAGCTCCTCGACGACGGTGCCAGCCTCGACGGTGACAAGACCGTGGTGGATGGTGTACTCGACACGACCGGGCAGGTCCCGACCGAGATACGGAGAGTTCTCGCTCCGACCATGCAGGTCAGCACTGGTGAACGTGCCGGAGATGCTGGGGTCGTAGAGCGTGATCTGGGCGGGCTGTCCGGCCTGCAGCGGCGTGCCGTGGCCTTCCAGCTGTCCGATGCGAGCGGGGGTCGCACTCATGACGCGGGCGACGTCTTCCCAGCCGATGAGGCCGGTCTGCACCATCGACTGGTGCACGACGCGTAGGGCGCTCTCCAGGCCCACCATGCCGTTGGCCGCAGCCTGCCATTCGCACGCCTTCGCCTCGCTCGGGTGCGGAGCGTGGTCGGTGGCGACGATGTCGATCGTGCCGTCGGCGAGACCTTCGCGCACGGCGAGGACATCCTCCTCGCGGCGCAGCGGCGGATTGACCTTGTATCGTGCGTCGTAGCCGCGCACCAGCTCGTCTGTCAGCAGCAAGTGATGCGGGGTGACCTCAGCGGTGACGTTGATGCCGCGCTTCTTCGCCCAACGGATGATATCGACCGATCCTGCGGTCGACAGGTGGCAGACGTGCAGCCGCGATCCGACATGTTCGGCGAGCAGCACATCGCGGGCGATGATCGACTCTTCGGCGACGGCGGGCCAGCCGGTGAGTCCCAGCTCGGCCGAGACGACGCCCTCGTTCATCTGGGCGCCCTCGGTGAGACGCGGATCTTGCGCGTGCTGCGCGATGACGCCGCCGAACGATTTCACGTACTCCAGCGCACGGCGCATGATGAGCGGATCGAACACGCAGAAGCCATCGTCGCTGAAGACACGGACCTTCGCGCGTGAAGTCGCCATCGCACCGAGTTCAGCGAGTCGCTCGCCCTTCTGCCCGATGGTGACGGCGCCGATGGGCTGCACCGTGGCGTAGCGTGCGGCCTCCCCCAGCGCGAGCTCCTGCTCGACCACACCGGCGGAGTCTGCGACTGGCGAGGTGTTCGGCATCGCGAAGACCGCGGTGAATCCGCCTGCTGCAGCGGCCTTCGTGCCGGTCAGGATCGTTTCGGATGCTTCGTAGCCCGGCTCGCGAAGGTGCGTGTGCAGGTCGACGAGGCCAGGCAGTGCGATGAGGCCGGATGCATCGATGACGCGGGCGCCGGAGCGGCTGAGGCCGGATCCGATCTCGGCGATGATTCCGTTTTCCACCATGATGTCGGCGCGGTCGGCGCCGAGCAGCTGAGCTCCGGTGATCACGAGGGTCTCGGTCACTTGTCTTCCCCTCGTTCGTCGTTTCGTTCTCCTGCCAGCAGCAGGTAAAGCACAGCCATGCGTACGGACACCCCGTTGGTGACCTGTTCCAGCACAGTGGATCGTGGAGAGTCTGCGGCTGCGGAGGAGATCTCCAGGCCGCGATTCATGGGTCCGGGGTGCATGACAATGCTATCGCTCGGAAGCGATGCTGCGCGCACAGCATCCAATCCCCAGCGCCTGGAATACTCCCGCTCACTCGGGAAATATGCCGCGTTCATACGCTCGAGCTGGATGCGAAGCATCATGACCGCATCCGGTCCCTCAGCGAGGGCCTCGTCAAGGTCATAGAGAACGCGCACCGGCCAGTGCGACACGTTCTGGGGAAGGAGGGTCGGCGCCGACACCAGAGTGATCTTGGCACCGAGCGTGGCGAGCAACCAGACGTTGGAGCGAGCGACCCGCGAGTGCAGCACGTCACCGACGATGACGACCTTTACCCCGGCAAGATCGCGACCACGGCTGTCGAGGCCGAATCGCCGTTTGCGAATGGTGAAGGCATCCAACAGCGCCTGAGTGGGGTGCTCATGGGTGCCGTCGCCGGCGTTCACGATGCCAGCCGAGATCCAGCCGCTCGTGGCGAGCGTGCGCGGGGCGCCGGATGCCGGATGGCGGATGACGACGGCATCCGCGCCCATCGCCTGCAGAGTCTGTGCGGTGTCCTTGAGGCTTTCGCCCTTGGAAACGCTGGAGCCCTTCGCCGCGAAGTTGATGACGTCGGCGGAAAGACGTTTGGCTGCTGCTTCGAAGGAGATGCGAGTACGGGTGGAATCTTCGAAGAACAGGTTGACCACGGTCTTGCCGCGCAGCGTCGGAAGCTTCTTGACCTCGCGAGACTGCGTGTCTGACATGTCTTCGGCAACGTCAAGGATGCGCAGGGCCGTCTCGCGGTCGAGCGTCTGAGTGTCGAGGAGGTGCCTCATACTTCGATCGTCACCTCCTCGGCGCCGTCATACTCGCGCAGTCGCACGTTGACGCGCTCGGAGCGGGCGGACGGGATGTTCTTGCCGACGAAGTCGGGGCGGATCGGGAGTTCCCGGTGTCCGCGGTCGACGAGGATAGCGAGCCGGACGACGGATGGCCGTCCGATCGACTGGATCGCGTCGAGGGCGGCACGGATGCTTCGACCGGAGAAGAGCACATCGTCGACGAGGACGACGGTCTTGCCCTCGATGCCGCCGGCAGGGATATCGGTCGGGCGCGGTGACCGCGTCGGATGCTGGGCGAGATCATCACGGAACAGCGTGACATCCAGAGACCCGACCGGAATGTCGGTCTGCGCGATCTCGCTGATCAGTGCGCCGAGACGCTGTGCGAGGGCGACGCCTCGAGTGGGAATGCCCAGCAGCACCAGATCGGCTGCGCCCCGGTTGGATTCGAGGATTTCATGGGCGATACGGGTCAATGCCCGTGAGATATCGGCTTCTTGCAGCACGGTGCGCGCGCTCATTTGCCGCTCCCTTCTCCGCCTCTCTGGACGGTGTTAAAGGTTGCTTGTGCGTTCAGTCTAGCGCGTCGGCGCTCTCCCGAAATCAGGAACTCGTCCCGAGATCAGGAGGAATCTGCAGCATCCTCCTGATCTGGGGCTGTCGTCCTGTTTTGGGCAGGTGCCTCAGGATGCCGCGCCGGCGGACTGCGTCGCGCGGATGTCGTGGCCGGTGGTGCTGAGGCACTTGCCGGTCTTAAGATCCCACTTCCAGTCGTGCATGCTGCAGGTCAGCACGCCGTCCTCATCGACCTTGCCAGTCTTGGTGAGATCTGCACGCAGGTGCGGGCAGCGGCGCTGAACGACCCAGTCGCCGATCTCGGCATCCTCGGTCTGGTCGGTCTGTTCCGAGTACCAGTTCTCGACGTACTCGATGCGATCCACTGACAGGCATTTGAGGAACGTGGTCAGGAACTCGTTGAACTTGCCGCTGCGGCCAACCGAGAACTGCATGGAGAGGAAGATCGAGTTCGACCAGTCGATCTCGTGGTCGGCGATGTTCGTCGACACGAGATCGGCGGGGATCGTGTACCAGTAGATGCACTCCTCCCCCGCGTATTCGCGAACCTTCGCCTTGGGGAAGTCGACCACCATGTCGAGCTCTCCAATGCGGAACCGGACGTTGCCGCCGACACCGAGCCGGATGGTGCGGGACTTCTTCAGCAGTGGCTCCCACCACGCCTTGATCGCTGCGAGCATCTCATCGGGCGGCAGAACCTCGGCACGGGTGGCTTCCTCGTCGCGGATCTCCTGCTGACGGCTCACGCGCTGAGATTCGAGGTAGTCCCACTTCTCATCGAAGATGTGCGCGATCTCGGCATCTGTGTAGAGCGACTGCGACATCGTGAGGTCGCTGCCTTGCAGTTCGACGACGGTGCCCGGGACAAACAGCTGACCGTTGTACTGCGGTGCCAGCTCCTTCATGTGAGCGATGAACTGCTTCTGGTCGGTGAAGATCGAGTCGTTGTCTTTGCCAAACCCGTTGTACTTGAACAGTTCGTCGCGCAGGAACATCGGCGGACCAGCCATCGGGAAGACGTGCGGTGCGTCGACCTTCTCGATGTAGAACATGGCCCGCTTGTTCTGCGAGTCACGCTTGAGGCGTGCGAAGTTCTGCTTGGCTTCCTGAGGCAGGTCGTAGACCATGGGCCACCAGATAGCTCCGGACGTCTGTGTGAAGTAGGCGTCCGGTTTGCCGAAGCTCAGCAATGTGTCCAGGTCCAGCGGATGCGAGTCGTTCTGGTTCAGCACTGAAGCGGTGCCGTCGTCGACGCTGAGAGATGAGTCACCGATGGGTCCGTCGCTGGGCGCGCGCAGCGGCGTGATCATGATCTTCAGATCGCCGCGCTGGATGACCTCGCCCGCCGGCGCGTAGGTGATGTTGTTGTAGCCCAGCCCACGGAGGTCCTGCTCGAGATCATCGATGGGATAGTCCGGGAGGAGCACCTCGATGTCCTTGCGGATGTAGCGCTCCAGCAGCGCCTTATCGAAGTGATCACGGTGGCGGTGTGAGATGTACAGGAAGTCTGCTTCTCGGCCAAACTTCGCCCAATCGAGCCCGCGGTTGTCGGGGAATGGGAACCAGGATCCGTAGAACGACGGTCCGAGAACGGGGTCGCAGATGATGTTTCCGCCGACCGTCTCGATGAACATCCCGGCGTGGCCGAGTCCCGTAATCCGCATTGCACTCCTTCTGACATGAACCCCGCAATTCTACCCGGGGTGCTCTGCACGATCCCTGCGATAGGCCGGGGATAATTCGCGAATCAGGCTTCGAAGAGACCGCGGATGTCATCCGCAGTCAGCGACTGGGAGAACAACGCCTCGTCATCCATCACCGCGGTGAACAAACGAGCCTTGCGCTGCTGCAGCGCCAGCACCTTCTCCTCGATGGTGCCCGCAGAAATCATGCGATACACGAACACCTGCTTGTCCTGGCCGATACGGTGTGCCCGATCGACGGCCTGAGCTTCGGCCGCCGGGTTCCACCAGGGATCAAGCATGAAGACGTAGTCAGCTTCGGTGAGAGTGAGTCCGAAGCCGCCGGATTTGAGACTGATCAGGAAAACCGGCTGCTCCCCCGTGCGGAACTCCCGAATGACGTCCTGCCGCTTACGCGTCGACCCGTCCAGATACACGTACGGAATTCCCGCTCGCTCCAGACGCGCCGCCGCCATCTTCAGGAATGACGTGAACTGGCTGAAGACGAGCGCGCGGTGATGTTCGGCGTGCAGTTCGATGACCCGCTCGACCAGCGTGTCCAGCTTGCGCGATCCGATCTTCGCATCGGTCTCGTCCACCAACCCAGGTGCCAGGCTCAGCATCCGCAGCATCGTCAGCGAACGGAAGACGATGAACCGGTTGCGATCGAGATCCTTCAGAAGCCCGAGCACCTTCTGCCGTTCCCGCTGCAGCACCGTGTCGTAGAGCGCTCGGTGCGCGGGACTCAGCTCGACGTGCAGCAGCTGTTCCTGCTTCTCCGGAAGGTCGCTGGCCACGAGCTCTTTGGTACGGCGCAGCATCAGTGGTCGAATGCGTCGACGCAGACGCTCCAACCTCCGCTGACGGTACTCGCCGCCCTCCTCGTTTTCCGGCACCTTGCCCTTCTCGATCGGCTGGATGTAGTCCTGGCGAAACTTCCGCGCCGACGGGAAAAGCCCGGGTGCGGCGAGTTTCAGCAACGCCCAGATGTCGCTGAGGCTGTTCTCCATCGGTGTACCGGTCACCGCGAACGTCACGTCGGCGCGGATGGATGCCACTGCACGATGCTGCTTCGTCGAGGCGTTCTTCACGAACTGTGCCTCATCGAGAATGAGCCCTGCCCACTCGAGCGCTTCGTATTCGTCGGCGTCCAGCCTGGCCAGTGTGTACGAGGTGACGACGAGGTCGGTATCCTTCGCGATATCCGCAATCGAGGATGCCCGTCTGCTGCTGGTCCCGTCGATGATCTGAACGCGCAGGGCCGGGGCGAATCGTGCCGCTTCGTCCTGCCACGTCGACAGCACGGACGTCGGCGCGATGACGAGGAACGGCCGCGTTTCGCCCGATTCGCGTGCATGCAGGATGAGCGTCAGAAGCTGCAGGGTTTTTCCGAGTCCCATGTCATCTGCGAGGATCCCCCCGAGGCGATGCGACCAGAGGAATGCGAGCCAGTCGAATCCTGTCTTCTGATAGGGACGCAGCTCAGCTTGCAACCCCTTCGGCACCTCGGCCGGTGGTACTCCGGTCGCGGCCCGCAGGCCGTCAGCGGTGGCCCGCCAGCTCGTCGCGGGCAGCGCTTCATCAGCGAGATCCTCGAACTCTTCCCAGAGATCGGTCTGATACTTGCTGATGCGGGGCCCAGTCTCCCACTCCGACAACTCGGTGGCCTCGTCGATGAGTTCACGCAGTGTGTCCAATGCCGGATGCGCGAGAGAGAAGTAGCTGCCGTCGGCGAGAAGGAGCTTCGTTCGGCGCATACTCAGCGCGCGAAACAGCGGAGTGAAGGGGATCGTCCGCCCGTCGATCTTGACCAGGACACCGAGATCGAACCAGTCTGAGTCAGTGCTCTCGACCGTGGAGACGGTGATCTCCGGTATTCCGCTGAGCTCCTGATAGGACTTGCGCTTTCCGGATATGACGACCTTGATCCCGTGCCCTTCGAGCACGGGAACGACATGAGTGATGAACTCCGCCGCCTCGACATCTTGGAACGCACCGCTGTCTTCGAAGCGTATGCCGGTCGCGTCGCTCCATTGCACCTCGACGATTGATCGTTGCTGTGCCTCAGCGTCCTCATCGCGAACCGCGTCCGAAGTCGCAGTGAAAGGGAATCGCCCGAAGCCCCGATAGGTCCATCCGAATAGATATCGAACCGTGTCGCCGGGAAGGTGCGAGATCGTCAGCGTCGGCACAGGTACCGGAATGGTCGGCAGCTCGACCTTTCCCACCGCACGCACTTCCACCCGGCGCGCCAGTATCGGATACGCGTCACGCAGGAACACCGCTTCTTCTTCGGCAGGGACATCCAACGGCACACCTGCATCGAGCAGCGCACGCACGGGCGCGCTCAACGGCACTTCGGCCAGCGTTACGGAGACTCTGGCTCCGAGAGGCGTGACCGCGAAGATGCCGGAATGACCGATCGCATGAATACGACTTTCATTCATGCTCCGACCATCGAGAGCGACTTCGGCGCTCACCGACAAATCGCCGTTCTCGGCCCGGACGACCTGAGCCGTGACGGAGCCCTCCTCCGCCATCGAGAAGGTGAAGCTCTTCTGCGTCGACACGAGCGGTATGCCGAGGATTGCTCCGGCGCGCAGGTGGGCCCAGAGCAGGTTCGATTCGACATGATCCAGCACGAGCCAATCGCCCGCAGTGCCGGACAACAGCGAATCGCGCGAGATGCTGAGCAGGTCAGCGAACCACCGAACGCGGTCTTTTCCGAACTGCGTCCCTGAGCGCCGCACAGAGTCCCATGACACCGTGCCATGTATCCAGGAACCGGTCGTCGCGCTGCGCATGAGCGGGCGGATGCCGACGAGCAGTTCTCCGTCGCCGCGCGCGACATCACGTGCAGTAGCGGGCCGCATCGGCCGCGGTGCCCACTGATGAACACCGCGGGCGGACCGATGTCGAAGTTCGATACCCAACGCCAGCGCGGTCGGCGTCTTCGCGGATGCGGAACCGTCCAGCAGCGTGCGCCATCCTGGGCGTGCAGGCTCTGCTGCCGCGGCAGTGGCGTCTGCGGCAGCGCCCCTCTCAGCGTTACTCGCGAGCAGGGCCGCGACGACATGCTTGCAGGTGCGCGGAACCGGACATGAGCAGGTGGCCACCGTGATCTGCGCGGTTTCGGGCTTCATTCGCACGGCACACCGGTAGACGGCGGTCCCCGAACCACGAACACGGGCGGTCAGGGTGTCCGACGCTGCGTCCCAATGCAGTTCAGAAACCATCCCGTCGAGGAAGTACGCGCGGCCACGCTCGTAGCTTCCGCGATCGATCATCCGCGAAAGATCGGATTCATCAACATGCGGAGCAGACATGCCGGCATCCTCTCCCCGACGACGGACATCACGGTGACATCGACAAGATCGACATCACCGCGAAGTCGCCGTCATTCTGATTGACGGTGAGGGTTAGCGCGCGCGATCCACCCGAGCAAGAACTCCGTGCACGAATGCGCCGGAATCGTCAGTGGAGAACTCTTTGGCCAGTTCCACTGCCTCATCAATGGCCACCGCGGTGGGAACCTCGTCGTTGTAGACGATCTCCCACACGCCGATGCGCAGTAGTGCACGGTCAACGGCCGGCATGCGTTCGAGCTTCCAATCACGGCTGTGCGTGATGATGCTTTCATCGATCTCGTCGCGGTGATCAGCGATCCCGTCGACGATCTCACGGGCGTACAGCCACGAGGCCTCACGAGCGGGCTCACTGGCCGCGCGCTTTGCTTCCGCCGCAAGAGTTACGGCGAGGTCATCTCCACGGACGTCCGAGGAGAAGAGAATGTCGAGAGCGCGCTTGCGCGCCTTCGTCCGGGCACCCACGCCTTACTTCTCGCGACCGAGGTACTCACCCGTGCGGGTGTCGACCTTGATCTTCGTGCCGGTCTCCACGAACAGCGGAACCTGCATCTCGTAGCCGGTCTCGACTGTGGCGGGCTTGGTTCCTGCCGAGGAGCGGTCGCCCTGCAGGCCAGGCTCGGTGTAGGTCACCTCGAGTGTGACGGATGCCGGAAGGTCAAGGTACAGCGGGTTGCCGTTGTTCAGCGCGATGGTGACCTGCTGGTTCTCCAGGAGAAAGTTCTTCGCGTCGCCGACGGTTGCTGCGCCAACGGTGATCTGGTCGTAGTCGGCGATGTCCATGAACACGAAGCCGTCACCGTCTGCGTACAGGTAGGTGAAATCACGACGATCGACGTTCTCGATCTCGATCTTCGCGCCGGCGTTGTAGGTGCGGTCGACGGTCTTGCCTGAGACGACGTTCTTCAGCTTGGTGCGGACGAACGCGCCACCCTTACCGGGCTTGACGTGCTGGAACTCGATGACGTTCCAGAGCTGTCCGTCGATGCTGAGGACGACGCCGTTCTTGATGTCTGCGGTGGATGCCATGCGTTCTGAATTCCGTTTCCGTGAGAGAGAGGCCGTGCACTGCCCTTCGACTGGCGAAGTGGGCAGTTAGGTAGGGGCCGACAGTCGATTCTACGGGATCAGCGCTGTGAGCTGACGAACAGCGTTCGCGTAGCCGTCTGCTCCCTCGCCGATCACGCGTACAGCAGCGACGTCGTGGAGGTACGAGAAGCGCCTGAACTCTTCGCGGGCATTCACATCGGAGATGTGAACTTCAGCGAACGGCAGCAACACGCCGGTCAGCGCGTCGCGAAGGGCGACGGAGGTATGAGTGAGGCCGCCGGGGTTGATCACGATGCCCAGGCAGTCTTCGCGTGCCGCGTGAATCGCGTCGATCAGTACGCCCTCGTGATTGCTCTGGATGCTGCGCACCTCGAAGCCCGCCGCCGCCGCGGCATCCGTCGTGATCCGTTCGACATCAGCCAGGGTTGCGGTGCCGTAGATGGCCGGGTCTCGGGTTCCGAGCAGGTTCAGGTTCGGGCCGTTGACGAGAAGGATGCGGCGAGTCATGCGCCGACCTCCTGGTAGGCGGCGAACAGCAGCGATTCGTCCGGGGCACGAAGCACGGTGGGCTTGGCGATGTCGTCGAGGACGATGAAGCGCAGCATCCCGCCGCGGCTCTTCTTGTCGCGTTGCATGCTTGCCAGCAGAGTCGCCCAGGCGCCGGCGCGGTAGCTGGTGGGAAGCCCCAGCGACTCCAGTACCGTGCGGTGGCGATCCGCGCTCTCGTCCGAAAGTCGACCGGCAAGACGCGAGATCTCGGCGGCGAAGATCATGCCGACGGAGATCGCTGCGCCGTGACGCCAGCGGTAGCGCTCTGCGTGCTCGATCGCGTGGCCGAGCGTGTGTCCGTAGTTGAGAATCTCGCGCTGACCTGTCTCGCGGAAGTCCTCCGAGACGACACGCGCCTTCATATCAATCGCGAGCTCGATGGCGCGGCGGAACTCTGGCGTGGTGGTATCGACGGCGCGCGCAGGATCAGCCTCGATGATGTCGAGAATCTCCGGTGCCCAGATGAATCCCGCCTTGACGACCTCGGCGAAGCCGGCAGTCGCCTCATGCGCACTGAGGCTGGCGAGCTCATCCAGGTCGCCGATAACGGCACGCGGTGGCCAGAATGCGCCGACGAGGTTCTTCCCCTCGGCGGTGTTCACGCCTGTCTTGCCGCCGACGGAGGCGTCGACGAGGCTCAGCACGGTTGTCGGGACCTGGATCACCTGTACGCCGCGCAACCATGTGGCAGCGACGAATCCGGCAAGGTCGGTCACAGCTCCGCCGCCATACCCGACCACCGCGTCTGTGCGTGTGAAGTCGGACTGGCCCATGACCTGCCAGCAGAATGCCGCGACCTCGATGCGCTTGCCCTGCTCGGCATCGGGTATCTCGGCCAGCAGCACCTCGCGCGGACCGTTGGTGGTGTCGGCAAGCAGACGGTCACGCAACTCCGCTGCACGGGCACCGAGCGTCGGCGGATGCACGACCAGCACCTTGCGCACGGCGGGGTCCAGCGCGGCAGAGACCTGATCGAGGATGCCGCGTCCGATCGTGATTTCGTACTCTGCCTGCCCGGTCACACTGATCGTGGTCGTGCTCATGTCAGGTTCTTCCTCCAGGCGGCGATCTCGTCGGCAATGCGCTGCATTGGCCGTCGAGAAGTGTCGAATGTCACGGTCGCGACCTCGTCGTACCAGCCGCGACGCTGTTCGTAGATAGTCTTCCACCGTTCCAGTGGATCTTCGTCCCCCGCCAGCATCGGCCGGCCGCCAGTGCGGATGCGCCCGGCTACCGCTTCCGCCGTGACGGCAAGGAAGACGACCGGATGCTGACGCAGCAGTTCACGCGTCTGCGTTGAGGTGACGGCGCCGCCTCCGACGGAGATGACTCCGCCTTGACCAAGCGAATCCGCAACAGCCGCGCGTTCGAGGGCGCGGAAGTGCTCCTCACCGTGCTGCGCGAAGATCTCGGGTATTGGCCCGTGCGCTGCCACGATGCACTTGTCAGTGTCGATGAAGCCGACTCCGAGGCGCTTGGCGACCTGTCTGCCGACGCTCGTCTTGCCCGCGCCCATCGGGCCGACCAGTACGAGTGTCAGCTGTTCAGGACTGCTCATCGTGGGCGATCAAGGCGGCCTCGGAAGCGGGTGCGGTACGCAACTCTGCCGGGATCGCCGCGAGGTAGCTCTCGACATTGCGGCGTGTCTCGCGGATGCTGTCGCCACCGAACTTCTCCAGCACGGCGTTGGCGAGCTCAACAGCCACCATCGCCTCGGCGACGACGCCGGCGGCAGGAACAGCGCAGACGTCAGAGCGCTGGTGGTGCGCCGTTGCTGCCTCGCCTGTTGCCGTGTCGATCGTGCGCAGGGAGTGCGGAACCGTGGCGATCGGCTTCATGCCGGCGCGCACGCGCAGCACGGTGCCAGTGGACATACCGCCCTCGGTGCCACCGGCGCGGTCGGAGGATCGGGTGATCCCAGCCTCCGCAGCGAAGAGCTCGTCGTGCGCGGCGGAGCCACGACGGCGAGTCGTCTCGAAGCCGTCTCCGACCTCGACACCCTTGATCGCCTGGATGCTCATGAGCGCTTTTGCAAGGCGGGCGTCCAGTCTGCGGTCCCAGTGCACGTGCGAGCCGAGCCCCGGCGGAAGGCCGTAGGCCAGCACCTCGACGATGCCGCCGAGGGTGTCGCCCTCCTTGCGGGCGTCGTCGACTTCGGCGACCATCAGCGCAGAGGTGGCGGCGTCGAAGCACCGCAGCGGATCAGCATCCAGCGCATCGACGTCATCCGCAGTAGGCAATGCGGCGTTTTCCGGGACACGTACCGGGCCGATCGAGAGCGTGTGGCTGACGAGCCGGATGCCCAGCTCACCAAGGAACGAACGCGCAACGGCTCCGAGAGCCACGCGTGCAGCGGTCTCACGGGCGCTGGCGCGCTCGAGGATCGGGCGGGCTTCATCGAAGTCGTACTTCTGCATGCCGACGAGGTCAGCGTGACCTGGGCGTGGACGGGTGAGCGGTGCCGAGCGGCCCCGCGACTTGTCAGTGAGCTCGACCGGCTCGGGGTTCATGACCTCGATCCACTTCGGCCATTCGGTGTTGCCGATGCGCAGCGCGATCGGGCTGCCGAGGCTCTTGCCGTGGCGCACACCGCCGGAGATGGTGAGCTCGTCCTGTTCGAACTTCATCCGCGAGCCGCGACCATAGCCGAGCTTGCGCCTGGCAAGGTCAGCCTGGATCGCCTCGGAGGAGATCGGGACGCCAGAGGGCAGCCCTTCCATGACGGCAATGAGTTCTGGGCCGTGCGATTCGCCGGCCGTGAGCACGCGGAGCATTGCTCTAGTCTCCCACGAGAGCCAACCGCATTTCGTCACGCACGCGACCTTCGTTGCCAAGCTCGTGCAGCGGATCGCCGTGCACGAAGATGCGTACCTGGCGCACGGCCTGATGAAGCAGCATCTCGAGCCCACAGATCACGCGTTCGTCCTGCCACGCCGCAGCCAGAGCAGACGGCCACGGGGCGTATGCCGCGTCGAGCAGCATGCCGCCGCTGGCGGCAAGAGACGTCGAGACCGGTTCGTCGAGCACGGTGCCGCCCGGCAGCGTTGCGACGGTGACATCAACCGATTCTGACGGGGCGTCAAAACCCTGCACCGTCACTGCGATGCCGAGTCTGTCTCCCACCGTGCGCAGCCCCTCGGCGCGATCTGGACGGCGTGCACGCACGTCGATGCGCTGCACACCGATCTCCGCGGCCGCGACCATCGCTGATGAGGCCGTGGCTCCAGCACCGAGGATGCGCGCACTGTCAGCCGCACTCACACCGCCGCCAGCCAACGCGTCGATGATCCCCCCGACGTCTGTGTTGAAGCCGGCTGGTGCCTGCCCGAGAAGCAGGGTGTTCACCGCGCCGGTCAGTTCGGCATGGCGGTCATGGGTCGCCGCGGTCCGGAACGCCTGCTCCTTGAGGGGCATCGTCACCGAAAGCCCTCGCCACGAACTGTCCAATGAGCTCAACGCTGCGGCGAAGCCCACGGCATCCACCTGGCGTCGACCGTACTCCCAGTCCAGGCCCAGCACACGGTACGCTGCGGCGTGCAGCGCCGGTGACATGCTGTGGGCGATCGGATCGCCCCAGACGGCGAGGCGATGCCCCGTCATGCCTTCAGCATCCCTGATCGGGGTTGGCCCGGCACCACTCGTGCCAGACCTCGATCCCGGCCTGGTGCTCCGCATAGGTCGTCGAGAACACCGTCTCACCGCTCTGCGGGTTGATGGTCACGAAATAGAACCACGGGCCGTCAACCGGATGCATCGCGGCATCGATCGCCGCATGGCTCGGGTTGGCGATCGGGCCGATGGGGAGTCCCTCGATCACATAGGTGTTGTACGCGTTTTCGTCGAACTGGGCTTCCTCAGAGGTACTCACGACACCTGCATGCAGTTCGCCATAGCCGTACTGCGCGGTCGAGTCCATTTGCAGCATCATGCCGTCGTCGAGGCGGTTCTGGATGACGCGTGAAACTTTGGCGAAGTCGCCTGTGCGTCCCTCCCGCTCGATGATGGACGCGATCGTGAGAACCCGATTCTCGTCACCCGCAGGCACGCCCGCCTCTGCCAGTGACTGCCGAGTGCGATCCACCATCCGCTGGATGACCTGCGTCGCGGTGACCTCAGGGTCGAAAGTGTAGGTAGCAGGGAACAGCCACCCCTCGAGGGTGGCGGCGGTGACGCCGTACGCACTCGGGTCTTTGACGGCAGCCTGCAGGTCTTCGATCGGGATGCCGATGGCCTCGCTGATCAGCGGCAGCGAGGATTCGATCGTGCCACCCTCGACGGTGGCGACCGTATTCTCCAGCTTGTTGGCGGGATCGTTCAGCGCCTCCAGCGCGGCGGCGGCCGTCATCTTCTCCTGGAGCGTGTAGAGACCCGGGTACACCGTGAAGTCGACGTTCTCGTCTACGAGGTAGTCGTAGAACACGTCCTCGGTCTTGGTGACGCCGGCTTCGAACAGCGCGGTGGAGACCGGTCCGCCGGTGTCGCCCTCACGGATCGTGACGGTGACCTCGCCAGTGGCAAGCCCCGGCTCCCAATCCGTTGGTTCGCCCCAGCCCATGACCTCGTTGATCTTGTCGCCGTAGTTGCTCATGGCCCAGAACCCGCCGTAGACCGCTCCGCCGATCAGCACGAGAATGATGATGAGCGCGACGAGACAGCCGGTGCGGCGCTTCTTCTTTCGTGGAGCACGATGAGATTCGTCGTGCTCTGGCTGGAACAGATCATCCAGCGTCGAGGGCGCAGGCTTCGCCTGGCCGCGCTCGGTAGCCAGTGACGCGGACTCTGCACCACTGGTGGGCACGTCTGCGCCCGATGCCTCGTCTGGGACTCCGGATGTCGATGCTTCTCGCCGTGCGCGGCGGGATCCGGGCACTGGGCCTACCGAATCGGATACCGGGGCGCGGTGCGAAGGCGCGGGGAGATTTGCGAACAGATCATCGGAAACAGAGTTCGAGCCGGGGTCTGCAGTGTCACGTTCGGGCATGCTCAGGCGGCTCCTCATCAAGCGGGACAGCAACACCGGCCGGGGTACCGGTGCTCTTCTCCGTGTCGATCGCGTGCTGCAGCAGCACTACTGCCGCGACCTGATCGACAATGCTACGAGAGTTTCGCTGATTTCTCCCCGAAGAGCGCAGCGCAGCGTGTGCGGTGACCGTACTCAGCCGCTCATCCATCATGCGTACGGACACCCCGGTGAGCCGTTGCAGCGCTGCGGCGAACTCGCGCGCATCCGTGGTTGACGGGGTATCCGCACCCTGCATGTTGACCGGAAGGCCGACAACGAACTCGAGTGGCTCGTACTCGGTCGCAATCTCTGCGATCCGCACGAGCGAGGTATCCGAGCGTGGCACCGTCTCCACGGGAACGGCCAGCATGCCGTCGGGGTCGCAGCGTGCGACCCCGACCCGAGCTTTACCGACATCGATGCCGATTCGCACGCCGCGACGGAAGCCACTCACGCGCCGCGAAGCTCCTGAGTCACGGCTTCGAGCGCAGCGCCGAGTGCCGAGGCATCCGCACCGCCACCCTGAGCCACGTCATCGCGGCCGCCGCCGCCGCCACCGAGAACACCGGCGGCGCGCTTTGCGAGCACACCAGCCTTTGCTCCGGCAGAGCGTGCTGCTTCGTTCGTGGCGACCACGACGATCGGCCGGCCCGCGGCGACACCACCGAGAACGACAACCGCGGCGTCCGATCCGAGACGCTCGCGCACGCTCAAGGCGAGGCCACGAATGTCGTCAGCCGAAGCAACCTCGCCGAGCGAGAGCGCTGCCACGCGGTAGGCGCCGATGCGTTCTGCCGCTTCAGCGATCGCGGGAACCTGTCCCGCGCGCTCCTTCGCCTCGAACTGCGCGATGCGCTTCTCCGCCGTCTTCAGGTTTGCAGCGATCTCTGCGATGCGCTCTGGAAGATGCTCGCGTGGAGTCTTCAGAGCTGCGGTGAGCTGCGAGACGATCGCACGTTCGGCAGCCAGTTCGCGGAATGCGTCCTGACCCACGAGTGCTTCGATACGACGGTTGGAGGCGCCGACCGACGACTCCCCCACGATGCTGACGAGACCGATCTCAGCGCTGGAGTTCACATGTGTGCCCGCACAGAGCTCGCGCGACCACGGACCACCGATGTCGACCATGCGCACGACGTCGCCGTACTTCTCGCCGAACAACGCCATGGCGCCGGCTTCCTTGGCCTCATCGAGTGAGACGATGCGCGTCGTCACTTCGAGTGCATCCTGCACAGCACGGTTGGTGATGTCCTCGATCTCGGTGCGAGTGTCGGCAGACAGTGCCTGCGACCACGAGAAGTCGAATCGCATGTAGCCGGCACGGTTCAGCGACCCGGCCTGCGTCGCAGTCGATCCCAGCGTGTCGCGAAGCGCCGCGTGCACGAGGTGCGTCGCCGAGTGCGCCTGGCGTGCGGCACGGCGGTTCTTGGCATCCACGAGCGCAGTGGCGCGATCATCGACAGCGACCGTTCCGCTCGCGACCTGCACGGTGTGGCTGATGAGGCCGGCAACAGGCTTCTGCACATCGAGGACGTCGAGTTCGAATCCGGCGCCGACGATCGTGCCCTTGTCGGAGACCTGACCACCGGACTCCGCATACAGCGTCGTCTCGGCGAGAATGATCTCGGCGACCTGACCTTCACTCGCCGTTGTTGCCGGCTGGCCGTCAACAAGAATGCCGAGCACACGAGACTCGATGTCGAGATCGGTGTAACCGGCGAAACCGGTCTCGCCGAGCGCACGGAACTCGCGATAGACGGAAACATCAGCGAGCTGTCGACGACGACTCTTGGCATCGGCCTTCGCGCGTGTCCGCTGCGCGAGCATCAATTCATCGAACGCTGTGCGATCGACGTTGAGACCCGCTTCTTCAGCGATCTCGAGCGTGAGATCGATCGGGAAGCCGTACGTGTCGTGCAGCAGGAAGGCCTCGGGGCCTGCAAGCGTCTGCTTGCCTGCCTTCTTGGTGGTGTCAAGGGCGAGATCAAGAATCGTCGACCCCTGTGAGAGGGTGCGCAGGAACGTCTCTTCCTCCGCGTTGGCGAGGCCGGAGAGGCGGTCCCACTCGGTCGACAGCACCGGGTACGCCGACTTCATCGCATCGCGGGATGCGCTGAACAGCTCCGGGAAGACCGGTGCGTCGACGCCGAGCAGACGCATGGAGCGGACGGTACGGCGCATCAGGCGCCGCAGGATGTATCCGCGACCCTCGTTGGCAGGCTTCACACCATCAGAGAGCAGCATGAGAGAAGAACGCACGTGGTCCGCGATGACGCGGAAACGGACGTCATCCTCATGGTCCACGCCATACTTGCGGCCGGAAATCTCAATCGCACGGTCGAGCACCGGACGCACCTGATCGGTCTCGTACATGTTCTCGACGCCCTGCTTGAACATCGCGACGCGCTCGAGGCCCATGCCGGTGTCGATGTTCTTCTTCGGCAGCGGTCCAGAGATGTCGAAATCGACCTTTGTACGCACGTCCGAGAGAAGTTCCTGCATGAACACGAGGTTCCAGATCTCGGTGAAGCGGTTGTCGTCGACAATCGGTCCACCTTCACGGCCGTACGCGGGGCCACGGTCGATGTAGATCTCTGAGCAGGGGCCTGCGGGGCCGGGCTGGCCGGTGTGCCAGTAGTTGTCTTCTTTACCCATGCGCTGAATGCGTTCGGCGGGAAGTCCTGCGATCTTCTGCCAGAGCAGTGCAGCCTCGTCATCGGTCTCGTAGACAGTGACCCAGATGTCCTTCTCGGCAAACCCGAGACCGCCATCGGGCTCTGAGGTCGTCAGCAGCTCCCACGCATACGTGATTGCGCCTTCTTTGAAGTAGTCACCGAAGGACCAGTTGCCCAGCATCTGGAAGAACGTGCCGTGGCGCGCGGTCTTGCCGACCTCTTCGATGTCGTTGGTGCGAATGCACTTCTGCAGGTCAGCCGCGCGCGAGAACGGCGCGGGAATCAACCCCGTCAGATACGGCACGAACGGCACCATGCCCGCGATGGTGAACATCACCGTCGGGTCGTCGCTCACGAGCGACGCGGAAGGCACGATCGTGTGGTCGTTCTTCTCGAAGAAGTTGAGGTAACGCTGCGCGATGTCCGCAGTTTTCATAGGAGTACGGCTGTCCTTGTGTGAGACGAATGGGCACCACGCCGATCGTGGTGACCGGCGCTGATGATCAGCGGTCGAGCGGGTCGACCAGTCGCGCTTGCTGCTCGCGGTACGAGTCGCCGAGAATCGCGGTGAACTCTGTGATGCGAGCGTCGACATCGGACAAAAGATCGTGTCCGCGCGGATCCTTGTTCATGAAGTGTGCAGCGATAAACCCGCCGATCACACCGATCAGGAACCACAGCAGAGTCTTCATGTCGTCTTCCTCGCCCTTGGACCGCGAAGCGCGGTCTCTCCATCGTATGCGGAAACCACAAGAGGCGTCGGGAGAACCCCGACGCCTCTTGCTCAGAAACTCTCTGAGAGAGCTTTAGCGAGCTGCGTAGTACTCGACGACGAGCTGCACTTCACAGGTCACGGGGACCTCAGCGCGCTTCGGACGACGAACCAGGCGTGCCTGAAGCTTGTCGAGCTCAACCTCGAGGTAGCCCGGAACGGGAGGAAGCACCTCGGCGTGACCGCCGGCTGCTGCCACCTGGAAGGGCTCGGTGCCCTCGCTCTTGGGCTTGACGTGGATGACCTGACCCGGCTTCACGCGGAAGGACGGGCGGTCGACGAGCTGGCCGTCAACCATGATGTGACGGTGCACGACCATCTGGCGAGCCTGCGCGGTGGTGCGGGCGAAGCCCGAACGCACGACGAGGGCGTCGAGACGCATTTCGAGGAGCTCGACCAGGTTCTCACCGGTCAGGCCGTCAACGCGACGAGCCTCGTTGAACGCGATGCGAAGCTGCTTCTCGCGGATGCCGTACTGCTCACGCAGACGCTGCTTCTCACGCAGGCGGACGGCGTAGTCGCTGTCGGTCTTGCGCTTGGTGCGGCCGTGCTCACCCGGAGCGTAGGGACGCTTCTCGAGGTAGCGGGCAGCCTTCGGCGTCAGCGGGATGCCGAGCGCACGGGACAGGCGGACCTTGCGGCGGTCCTGGGACTTCGTAACCACGAAGTATTCCTTCCGATGACGTGGACGTGACTTTCACGTCTCACGGACGTATCTCCGGCGTTCTGCCTTCACGCGCACGCCGGGGCGCAGAGAAGGTGGGGATGAACGAAGGGATGCCCGAAAACTGTGTTTCGAACCGCTCAAGTCTAACAGACCGCGACTCGCGCCCGTTCAGCGGGCGTCGAGGATGCGCCGGATGCGTTCGAGCCGCGCGGAGATGTCACGCTCAGCCCCCAAACCCTTCGGCTGGTAGTACCGACGGCCATCAAGCTCATCGGGAAGATACTGCTGCGGCACGACGCCATGCTCACTGTCGTGCGGATACACGTAGCCTTTGCCATGTCCGAGGCGCTTAGCGCCGGGATAGTGCGCGTCGCGCAGGTGCGGCGGTACTCGGCCGAAACTGCCTGCGCGCACGTCAGCGATGGCCGCATTGATCCCGAGGTAGGCCGCGTTCGACTTCGCCGTCGTCGCAAGGTAGACCGTCGCCTCGGCGAGAGGGATTCGTCCTTCCGGCATCCCGATGAATGCGACTGCGTCAGAAGCGGCAACCGCGATGACGAGGCCCTGCGGGTCGGCCAAGCCGATGTCTTCGGATGCGGAGATCACCAGACGCCGCGCGATGAAGCGCGGGTCCTCCCCCGCTTCGATCATGCGTGCGAGGTAGTGCAGCGCGGCATCCGGGTCCGAGCCGCGGATCGACTTGATGAACGCACTGATGACGTCGTAGTGCTCGTCGCCCTGGCGGTCGTAGCGCAGCAGAGCCCGGTCGACGGCCTGCGCAACGTCCTCGTCCGTGATTGCTGGTATTCCAGAACCGGGGCCGGAGTCGTCGTCTGTTACAGAGACTGATGACTGCGCCACGGCCGCCGCGGCTTCCAAGCCGGTCAGCGCACGGCGCGCGTCACCCGACGCCAGTCGCACGAGCGCGCTGCGCGCAGCATCCTCAATCGACACGGTGCCGTTCAGGCCACGCGCATCGGAGATGGCCCGGTCGAGAAGCAGGGCGATGTCATCATCCGTGAGCGGCTGCAGCGTCAGCAGCAATGAGCGCGACATCAGGGGCGAGATCACCGAAAAAGAGGGATTCTCGGTCGTCGCAGCGATGAGGATCACCCAGCCGTTCTCGACTCCGGGAAGCAGTGCGTCCTGCTGGGCCTTCGTGAAGCGGTGGATCTCATCGAGGAACAAGATGGTGGTCTGTCCGTAAAGGTCGCGCTGTGTGATCGCTTCCTGCATCACCTCGCGCACATCTTTCACACCCGCGGTGATCGCGGAGAGTTCAACGAATCGGCGCCCGGAGGATCGCGCGATCGACTGTGCAAGCGTCGTCTTGCCTGTGCCCGGAGGCCCCCAGAGGATGATTGAGACCGCACCCGGTGAGGCGGCTTCAGGGTCAGCCAACGCAACGATGGGAGACCCAGGACGCAGCAGATGCTGTTGACCTGCGACCTCGGCGAGCGAAACAGGACGCATCCGCACAGCAAGGGGCGTCTGTCCCGAGAGCAATGGCGCGGAAGTCATGGATCCAGGCTAATGCGCACGGCAGACACCGGCGCACCTCCGCGGTGACGGTAGGCTCGCAGACGGCGCCCAGGCGAGGCGTCGCAGGAAGGAACTTGATGGCTGGCCGTGGACCGAAAAACATCCAGCGCTCACGCGCAGACACCGAGCGCGCCCGGCTGTACGCGGCGCGCACGGCCTGGCACGATGGCCAGATCAGCCGTCGCGTGCGTGACAACCTGATCGCGGGCATCGCGGGTGGACTGATCATCGCTGGCGCAATCGCCAGTCAGTCCGTACACGCGGCTGTTACCGCCCCCGAGCCGGAGCCGACCAAGACCTCGACGCCCACGCCGCTCGAGAATCCCTTCACCGATCTGCTCTCGACGGACATCCCCGCCGAATAGGCTCCTGCACTTCGCGCGCACGTCACTTCACACACGCGCACTTCACGATGTGAGAGTTTCGCTCCACAGCCGTAACGATCGACGCCTCTGCCGGAAACCGCGGTGAGTCACGCTGAGTTCAAGCTCAGCTCCTGTGCTCATCCGATACATCCGTGGAGGTCGCCCGTGTCCTATATCAAGCCCGCCGAACTCGTCACCCGTATGGTGGACGCCGGCGCCTACAAGATGCAACTGTCCGTTCGCGACACACTCATCCGCGCCTTCATGGGTGCCGCTCTTCTCACGATCGCCGCAGCTTTCGCGGTCACCGTCTCGACGAACACCGGGCAGCCCTTGTTGGGCGCGGTACTGTTCCCCGTCGGCTTCGTGATCCTCTATCTGTTCGGTTTCGACCTGCTCACCGGGGTCTTCACACTCGGGCCGCTCGCCGTGCTCGCCAAGCGGCCAGGCGCCACTGTCGGTGCTATGTTTCGCAACTGGGGCCTCGTTTTCCTCGGCAACTTCGGCGGCGCGTTCATGGTCGCGATCTTGATGGCGATCTACTTCACTTATGGCTTCTCCACGGAGCCGAGCGCGGTTGGGCTGGCAATCAGCGAGATCGGCCACGGTCGAACGGTCGGTTACGCCGATCATGGCGCCGCGGGGATGCTGACACTGTTCATCCGCGGAGTGCTCTGCAACTGGATGGTCTCCACCGGAGTCGTCCTGTCGATGGTCTCGGACAACGTGGTCGCCAAGATCCTGGCGATGTGGCTGCCGGTGATGCTGTTCTTCTACATGGGCTTCGAGCACTCGATCGTCAACATGTTCCTCTTCCCGTCGGGGCTGCTCCTCGGCGCAGATTTCACGATCATGGATTACCTGATCTGGAACGAGATCCCCACCGTGTTCGGCAACCTTGTCGGCGGGCTGCTCTTCGTGGGGCTCCCGCTGTACATCACCCACGGCCGTCCCACTGCGCGCCGCGTTCGCGCCCACAAGCGTGGTGACACGGCCGTCAGTACTTCAGACGCGGACCGCCTTGACCCGGTGGCGCAGCCGGCCGCCGCGACAACCCGTGAGGCTGAGCGCACACCAGAGCCCGTCAGCGTCGGCTGACAGAAGAACAGAATGTCCCGGTGAGTCCGAAGCTCACCGGGACATTCTCGTGTGCGTCAGGCCGTCGCAGAGCCGGCGAGGTACCGATCTACGATCACCTGTGCGATGCGTGCATCGGGAGCGAGCGGAAGACTGACGACATCCGCGCCGGCACCTCCGATAACCCCGGCGAAGAATCCGGGAGCCAGTAGGTGACTGGCGGCGATCACTCGTCTAGCGCCACTCGCGCGCGCCGCCGCCACCGCATCGCCGATGCGAGGAACCGATGCCGACGCATATCCGACCGTGACTGGTACAGGAATGTGGGCGCGCAGTCGGATTGCGACTTCCTCGACATCTGCCATTGCACCAGGATTACTGGATCCCGCGGCGGCGAGCACCACATGATCACCCGGCAACCAGCCTCCCGGCACCGCGGCCGCAAGCCGATCGACGAGAACCTCAGCGATCAACGGATGCGTCCCGAGCGGCTCAGCCTGGCGTGCGCCGGTATGCCGCGCCACCGCTTGGGAGATGTCGACAGCGGTGTGGTAACCGATCGAGAGCAACAGCGGAACCACGATCAAATCATCTACCGGCGCCAGGCTCGCGAGAACCTCTTCGAGCTGCGGCTGCTCGACATCGACGACGGCCGCGACGACTGTCACATCGGGCAGCAGCCCCTGAACCGACTCGATCAGTGTGCGAATCGCTCGCTGCCCGGCAGGATCGCCGGTCCCATGCGAGCAGGCGATGAGCGTCGTCATTCAGTCTCCTTCACGGCGAGGCGATAGCCCCGCTTCACCACGGTCTTGACGACGTCGACGTCGCCGAGCGCTTCCCGCACACGTGCCACCGCCATCTCCACTGCGTGAGAATTCTGCCCCGCGCGTGGCAGTGCCTGCGCGATCTGCTCGCGCGACAGTACGCGCCCTGCACTGTCGAAAAGGGCGCCGAGTATGCGCGCTCCTGCCGGCGACAGGGCGATGAACTCGCCGGCGATGACCGCTCCACCACTGCGCATCGACAGCACGCCTGCAGTAGTCGACAGTCTCGGTGCCGCGCCGCCCTCACCGAAGTATCCGATCACGCAGCGCGCGAGGGAGCCGAGGCGTCCACGGTCAGCGATAGTTGCGTGAAAACCGCCGTTATTCAGTGGCTTCGCGGTGACAGGGCCGACGGCCGCGAGCAGCAACCTCCCGGATGCTGCACGGCGCCGAACCGCGTCCGAAGCCTGCAGCCGATCGGCCGAGCGGATCCATTCCGCGGCCCCTGGAGCAGAGGTGAACAGCACCGCATCGACTTCCCCTGACGCGGCCTGCAAGACCGACCGTTCGACCAGCTGTGGCTCGGCCGGCGGCCCCCAGCGATAGACCGTGAGACTCACGACATCGGCGCCTGCAGCGGCAAGAAGCTCGTCGAGGCCGTCTGCGCCCGCACCGTGATGCTGAACCGCGACACGCTTACCCACGAGGTGTGTGGACAGCAGATACTCCCCCACTTCAGCAGCTGTCTCGGACTCCGCGACCCAGTCTGCGGTGAAGCCCGCCTGCTGAATAGCACCGTGTGCTTTCGGGCCTCTGGCGACAAACTGGGTGTGCTGCAGCGCGTCAGTGAGTCCTTCGGCCAGATCATGCTCGTGCGCCGCGTCGATCCAGCCGCGGAACCCGACACCGGTCGTCACGACGACGATGTCCGGCGGGCTCGCGACCAGTTCGCGAGTGCGTCTGATGAGTTCATCGTCGTCCGCATTGCGAACGACGCTCAACGCGGGAGCACGATGCACCTGCGCACCGCGCCGCTCCAGGGCGCTTGCGAGGTCGCCCGCACGTCGGTCAGCGGCGATGACGATCGTGCAGCCGACGAGGGCGGCATCCAAAAGCCTGCGAGAGGTCACGTATGGATTTTCCCCACCTGCGCAGGTTCAGGCATGAGCAACCCGGCCCGAGCCACCTCACCGAACACGATCACCGCTGGATTGGTGACCCCCACGGCCGCGGCATCGGCCACCACCGCGCCCAGCGTGCTGCGGGTCGTCCTCTGAGTGGGCGTATGTCCGTTCTCCACGATCGCCATCGGAAGGTCGTCTCTGATGCCGTAGGCGCGTGCGGCATGCACCGCCCTGGGCAGCGCGGCCACGCCCATCAGCATCACCGTCGTCACCTCGGCGTCTGCCAACGACCGCAACGTCGTTTCGGACACCTCGCCTTGGCCGTTCACCATATGGACAGCGGATGCCGTTCCTCGATGCGTGACGGGGATACCGGCGGCCTGCGGCACCGAGATGGCGCTGGACAGTCCAGGAGTCACCTCTACCGGGATGCCCGCCTGCTGGCAGGCAATGACTTCTTCTCCCCCGCGCCCGTAAACGAAAGGATCACCGCCCTTGAGTCGTACGACCCGCTTTCCGGCGGTCGCATGTTCGACCAGGAGGGCGTTGATCTGCTCCTGCGGCACAGGATGATGATGCGGTCGCTTGCCCACGTCGATCACGAGGACGTCCGGGTCGAGTTCTGCGAGCACCGCACTGGTCGGTCCCAGGCGGTCGGCGATCACCACATCCGCTTCGGCGAGCAGTCGCCGTGCGCGCACCGTCATGAGGTCGACGGGACCAGGACCACCGCCGATGAGATCCACTCGTCCGGCGCGGGCCGCACGGCGTCGTCGCAGCGGAAGTCGCCCCGATTCAAGCAGTCCATCGATCGCGTCACGCACACCGGCCGTCCGTCGTGGATCGGCACCCACTGCGCTGGCGACGCCGATGATGACATCGCCCGACGTCGTCTGAGCGGTCATCCGTGCGCTGCCATGAGCGCCATCTGACGCATTGATGCAGAACACCCGCCGCTGCTCACACAGCGCGGCGACCTCACGATCGATCGCAGTGTCGCCGGTCGCGGTGTGCACGAGCCACACATCTTCGACATCATTGGCGTCGAAGCCGCGCTCCACCCAATCGACGCCATGTTCGTCCACGAGAGCCTGTGTCTGCGGCGCGAGCTGCGGGGCGACCAGTCGCACTACGGCGCCGTCGGCGAGGAAACGACCGAGTCGGCGGGCCGCAACAGCTCCACCGCCGACCAGCAGCACCTGACGTCCGCTCAATGACACTCCGAGAATCGTGGTCATGTCAGCCTTCCTCGCTCGGCGGGGTGAGGGGAGCCTGAAGATAGAGGTCGTCGCCGACTCGCCGCACCGGCCAGACGGCGAGATGAACGGGCGTCTTACCCTGGCTCTCCAGACATTCGCCGGTTCGCAGATCGAACACCTGCTTGTGCATGGGCGAGGCGATTGTCGGCACATCACCTCTGGTTCCGACGATTCCTCGCGAAATCACATGCGCGCCGCTGTAGGGGTCGAAATTCGACACCGCATGAACGTTGCCATCACGCAGCAGGAACAGGGCGATCTGGTCCAGGCCGAGCAGCGCTGCGCGACCGCGTTCCACTTCGAGATCCTGGATCGCGCATACTCGGACCGCGATCGTCTGATCAATCAAAAGCGTCATCGACGCACCTCCAGGGTCGTTCCTGCGATCATCACGCCGCCGCGCTCGCGCTCTTGGGCAGTGGCGGGCCGCATCTGGCCGCGGGTCGCCACATAGGCAAGTGAGGGATCCGGCGTTTCCGCCGCGTTCACGAACGATTGGAACCGCTGCAGCTTCTGCGGATCCCGCAGCGTCGCCGCCCACTCGTCTTCGTAGTTGTCGACGTGCCGGGCCATAGCCGCATCCAGATCTGCGCAGATGCCGAGGGAGTCCTCGAGGATGACCTCCTTGAGCCCTGCGAGTCCTCCCTCGAGCTCCTGGCACCACGGCGCCGTGCGCTGCAGGCGATCGGCGGTACGGATGTAGTACATGAAGAACCGGTCGATGGCCTGGATCAGCTGCTCGTCGGAGAGGTCAGTGGCGAACAGTTCGGCGTGCCGTGGCGTGAAGCCGCCATTACCGCCGACGTACATGTTCCAGCCCGTCTCCGTTGCGATGACGCCGACATCTTTCCCTCGCGCCTCTGCGCACTCCCGCGCGCACCCCGAGACTCCGATCTTCAGCTTGTGTGGGGCCCTCAAGCCGCGGTACCGCAGTTCGAGACGCACAGCCATCCCCACTGAATCGAGCACGCCGTAACGGCACCACGTGGAGCCGACGCAGGACTTCACGGTGCGCAGTGACTTGCCGTACGCCTGCCCCGATTCGAAACCGGCGTCGACGAGGCGCTGCCAGATCTGCGGCAACTGCTCCAGGCGCGCACCGAACATGTCGATGCGCTGGCCTCCGGTGAGCTTCGTGTAGAGCCCGAAATCCTCGGCGACCTGTCCGATCACGACCAGGCCGGCGGGCGTCACCTCGCCGCCGGGCATCCGCGGCACCACAGAATAGGTGCCGTCCTTTTGCATGTTGGCCATGACGTGATCGTTGGTGTCCTGCAGCGTCGCGTTCTCGCCGTCGAGGACGTGCGCACCCACCAGCACGGAGAGGATGCTTGCGAGCGCCGGCTTGCAGATATCGCAGCCACGGCCGCGCCCGAAGCGTTCGATCACGGCGCTGAACGTGGTCAGCTCTGTCACGCGCACCGCGTCGAAAAGCTGCCGGCGCGACATGTCAAAGTGTTCGCAGAGCGCGTTGGACACCGTCTGGCCGAGTTTGGTCAGCTCCTGCGCGACCACCTTCTTGACCATGAGCACGCACGAGCCGCAGGTGGCTCCGGCCTTGGTGCAACTCTTGACCGCGGCTGCGTCCATGCAGCCTTCTTCATGCACCGCCTGACGGATCCGCCCGGCTGTGACGTTCGAGCAGGAGCATACGACCGCCGCATCCGGAAGCTCGCCGCTCGGCGCCTCCACCCCGCCTTCTGGCATGAGATACGCCACCGGGTCGGCCCCGAGACGTGCCCCGACCAGCGGCCGCAATGAACCATATGCCGAGGCGTCACCGACAAGGATGCCACCCAGCAGCGTCTGCGCGTCATCCGACAACACCAGCTTCTTGTACACGCCAGCCACCGGGTCGGCGTAGACCACGTCGAGCGCATCCGGAGTCTGAGCGAGTGCATCGCCGAAGCTGGCGACATCGACGCCGGAGAGTTTGAGCTTGGCAGACTCGTCGTAGCCGGGGAAGGTCGCATCATCGCCGAGCAGACGGGTCGCAGCTACCTCTGCCATCGCGTATCCAGGTGCAACGAGGCCGACACTGCGGCCGTCGAAGTTCGCGACTTCGCCAATCGCCAGAATCGCGGGATCGCTGGTTCGGCAACGATCGTCGATCAGCACACCGCCCCGAGCATGCACCTCGAGTTGCGCATTTCGAGCGAGTTCATCGCGCGGACGCACGCCGACGGTGAAGATCACGACATCGGCACGGTGGAAGCTGCCGTCTTGGAATTCCAGCGCGGTGACGGCGCCGGATTCGTCTGGATCGAGTCGGGTGGTGCGCGATTCGGTGCGCACCGAGATTCCCCGGGCCTCGATCAGACGTCGCAGCATGCTGCCGCCGGCGAGATCGAGCTGCGCAGACATGAGGCGGTCAGATGACTGCACCACGGTGCATTCGACGTCGAGGCCCTGCAACGCACCTGCGGCCTCGAGCCCCAGTAGTCCGCCTCCGATCACGGCGCCCCGCAGTGGACGTGCGAGCTCAGCGCTGCGCTGCTGCACGAATCGACGTAGCGATTGCACGTCGTCCAGCGTGCGATAGACGAAGCATCCTGGTAGGTCTGCTCCGTCGACCGCGACGCGCGCAGCGTACGAGCCGGTGGCGAGCACCAGTGTGTCGTAGCCGATCACTCTCTGGGCACGTGTGTGCACGGTCTGCGCGCGCCGATCGATCCGTGTCACTCGTTCGCCGGGGATGAGCGTGACGCGCTCGTCATCGAACACCGATCGATCCAGAGTCAGATCATCGGGGCTGGCACCGGAAAAGTAGCTGGTCAGTGCCACGCGATCGTAGGGATCACGAGACTCGTCGCCAACGACAGTGATGTGGATTCCGTCTTCGGCGCGGCTGAGCAGGCTCTCAACGAAGCGATGCGCGACCATCCCTGCGCCGACGACGAGAATCTGGATCTCGGTCTTCTCATTCATGGCGGCTCCTGAACGTCGGGGATGTCCAGACACTACGTTCACGGTGTTTCGCGAACCGAGCGGCTCCCGTTACGCGCATCGAACGTTCTCCTCACAAATCGGTAACGGCCGTGTGAGCGGGTGAGGCCTCATCGCGCATGGCTCTGCGCGTACTAGGCTGAACAACGTCCCTTCCCCCCTCACGCGGGTTGACCGCGCAAGGAGCACATTGTGTCTGCCACCGAACCTTCGACACCGACTCCACCGGTACCGTCCCCTCCGCGCATCCCGATGCCACAGCGTCCGACTGCGCCTGCAGCCGCCGCCGCACCGGTCGCGCCCGTCGCCTCGGCTGATTCCGCGAACTTTGGTCGCGTGGCTGAAGACGGCACTGTAGAGGTGCGAGAGGGCGACGACTGGCGTGTTGTCGGCCAGTATCCCGATGGCACCTCGGATGAGGCCTTGGCCTATTACATCCGCAAGTTCGACGATCTCGCATTCAAGGTGCACACGCTCGAGCAGCGCCACCAGAGTGGCGGGGCATCGGCCAGCGAGCTGACCACACAGGCGAAGCGTCTTGTCGACGAGGTAACCGGCGCCGCAGCAGTCGGAGATCTGGCGTCACTGCGTGCACGTCTGGATGCCCTCACCGCCACGTTGGCCGAAGCAAGTGAAGCTGAGGCACAGCAGGCCAAAGAGCTCGTAGACAAGGGCATCGCCGAGCGCACCGTTCTGGTCGATGGCATCGAGGCGATCGCTGCACGCGACCTTTCGAAGGTGCAGTGGAAGCAAGTCACCGAAGAAGTCACCACTCTCTTCGATGCATGGCAGGCCCAGCAGCAGAGCGGTCCGCGCCTCCCGAAGGGCATCTCTCAGCAGCTGTGGAAGCGATTCCGTGACGCGCGTTCGGTCATCGACAAGAGCCGCCGCACCTTCTATGCGGATCTGGATGAGACGCACAAGTCCGCACGCAACCAGAAGAGCCAGCTGATCGAGCGTGCCGAAGCGCTGGCATCCAAGGGCGTCGACGGCATCCCTGCCTACCGCAATCTGTTGGACGAGTGGAAGGCTTCGGGCCGTGCCGGACGCAAGGCCGATGACGCACTGTGGGCACGTTTCAAGGCCGCCGGAGATGCTCTCTACTCAGCACGTGCCGAGCAGTCCGCCGCAGAGGAAGCCGAGTCGGCTCCGAAGATCGAGGCCAAGAAGGCTCTTATCGAAGAGGCGAAGGCTGTCGCTGACGAGTCCAACATCAAGCAGGCGCGTGCCCTGCTGACGCGTATTCAGACTCAGTGGGATGAAATCGGACGTGTCCTCCCACGTGACACGGACCGCACACTCGATGACAAGCTCCGCGTCATCGAGCAGGCGCTGAAGTCGCGCGAAGAGGTCGACTGGAAGCGCAACAACCCCGAAACCAAGGCCCGTGCCAACGACATGAGCCAGAAGCTCCTCGACGCGATCGAGAAGCTCGAGACAGAGAAGGCCGCAGCAGAGAAGGCCGGCGACAAGCGGGCCGCAAAGGAAGCTGCCGACGCACTCGACGCACGCAAGGCATGGTTGAACGCCCTCGAGGGCTGAACGTTATCCACAGCCGCCCCGGGACCGGGTTCAGCACGGCACACTGAAAGTGTGTATCCGTCGCTGTTCTACCGTCCCGGGGCGTTGTTGTCCCCGTCAGAGCTGAGCGCGGCACGCCTGGACGGTCTCCTCTTCGAGGTCGGTGATGGTTATATACACGCGGACCTCCCTGAGGATGCGGCCGCCCGCGTCGCCTCGCTCGCGTCGGTGCTCGCCCCCGGATACGCGGCGAGCGGCGCTACCGCAGCCTGGGTGCACGGCTTCGGTGACGCAGCCCCGCTTTGTCACCATATTCAGCGCGCGACGCCACGGCGCCAGCGCGTGACGCCCCAGCGCAATGTCGTCGTGCATGAGATCCAGCTGGCGCCGACTGATGTGGTGACTATCGCCGGCGCACAAGTCACCACGCTCCCCCGTACGCTGACCGATCTCGCCCTCCGCGCAGATCGCGACGCTGAGGGCGAGAGATGGTTGCGAGCGCTCGGAGCCGCGCGGCCCGACCTTCTGCTGCCGGTACGGCAGCAGATAGCGTCACGCAAGCGCATGCCGGGCAAGAGAGCAGCAGTTACCGCGCTCAATCTACTGCGGGAAGCGTATTGTCAGGATGTCGTCACTCGGTAGACGTCGTAGACGGCATCGATCCGGCGCACGGCGTTTAGCACGCGATCCAGATGCACTGAGTCACCCATCTCGAACACGAACCGGCTGATGGCAAGGCGATCGTCGTTCGTGTTGACCGTGGCAGAGAGAATGTTCACGTGGTGCTCGCTGAGCACTCGAGTGACATCGGAGAGAAGCGCTGAGCGGTCCAACGCTTCGACCTGGATCTGCACACGGAAGACGCTCTTTGTGGTCGGCGCCCACTCTACGTCGACGAACCGCTCCTGTTCGGCGCTGAGCGCCTTCACATTGGTGCAGTCCGTGCGGTGCACCGAGACGCCGCTTCCCCTGGTGACGAATCCGACGATCGTGTCCCCCGGCACCGGTGTGCAGCACTTAGCGAGCTTGACGAGAATGTCGTCCGCTCCACGCACCAGAATGCCGGAGTCACCAGAACGAGGTTCACGCGAGGGTGGCTTGCCGGGGAGATCGATGGCGCCGGTGCTGGTGTCGTTCGCCGCGATGATCGCGGTGACCTTCTCCAGTACGGACTGCGTGGAGACGTGTCCTTCGCCTACGGCCGCGTACAGCGCGGAAACATCTTCGTAGTGCAATTGCTGGGCGACCTCGGCGAAAGAGCTCTGATTCATCAGTCGCTGCAGCGGCAGGTTCTGTTTGCGCATCGCCCTGGCGATGGATTCTTTGCCCTGCTCGATGGCCTCTTCGCGGCGTTCCTTCGTGAACCAGCCGCGGATCTTGTTGCGCGCGCGGGTGCTCTTGACGAAGTTAAGCCAGTCCTGGCTCGGACCTGAATCCGGGTTCTTCGAGGTGAACACCTCGATCACGTCGCCGCTCTTGACCTCGGTCTCCAAAGGCACCAAACGCCCGTTGACCTTCGCACCCATTGTGCGGTGCCCGATCTCGGTGTGCACGGCGTAGGCGAAGTCGACCGGAGTCGCTCCTGCTGGCAGACCGACAACGCGCCCCTTGGGCGTGAAGACGTAGACCTCCTTGGCGCCGATCTCGAAGCGTAGCGAGTCGAGGAACTCACTGGGGTCTGCGGTCTCTGCCTGCCAGTCGGAGATGTGCGCGAGCCACGTCATATCCGTGTCGCTCGGAAGGGACCCTGGCTTGCCGCCGTTCATCCGTTCCTTGTACATCCAGTGCGCGGCGACACCGAACTCCGCCTGCTGATGCATCTCGTGCGTGCGGATCTGAATCTCAACGGTGCGTCCGCTGGGACCGATCACGGTCGTGTGCAGAGACTGGTACAGGTTGAACTTCGGGGTTGCGATGTAGTCCTTGAAGCGGCCAGGCAACGGCGTCCACCTGGCGTGGATCGCGCCGAGGACGGCGTAGCAGTCGCGTACCGAACCCACGAGCACGCGGATGCCAAGGAGATCGTAGATGTCGTCGAACTCACGGCCCCGGATGACCATCTTCTGGTAAACCGAATAGAGCTGTTTGGGTCGCCCCGCCACCTTGCCGCGGATGCGAAGGTCGTGCAGATCTTCGTTGATCGACTCGATGACCTGCTTCAGGTACTTCTCGCGCTGCGGCGTGCGCTGAGCGATCAGGCTGTTGATCTCCACGTAAATCTTGGGATGAAGCACAGCGAACGATAGATCTTCAAGCTCAGACTTGATCGCCTGGATACCGAGGCGGTTCGCCAGCGGTGCGTAGATCTCGAGGGTCTCTCTGGCTTTCTTCTCCGCTTTCTCCGGCGGAACGAAGCCCCAGGTCCGCGCATTGTGCAGACGGTCCGCGAGTTTGATCAGCAGCACGCGGAGGTCCTTGGACATCGCGACGATCATCTTGCGGACGGTCTCTGCCTGAGCGCTTTCGCCGTACTTGACCTTGTCGAGCTTCGTGACCCCGTCGACGAGCATGGCGACTTCGTCGCCAAAGGTCTCCGTCAGTTCCGACAGCGCATAGCCGGTGTCCTCGACCGTGTCGTGCAACAGCGCTGCCGCGATTGCACGGGGGCCGAGACCCATCTCTGCGAGGATCTGCGCCACGGCGAGCGGATGCGTGATGTACGGCTCGCCACTCTGACGCTTCTGACCCTCGTGCTTCTCCTTCGCAACGCTGTAGGCGCGCGCGATGATCGCAAGATCACCCTTGGGATGGTTCACCCGCACCGAGCGAATCAGGTTGTCGAGGTCGTTTACCCGGGGCGCGCGCGAGAAGATGCGGGGCACAAGTCGTCTCAGACTCGATCCCTGCGACGGCGCATTCGCTTCCGCCATCACTTCACCTCCGGGTCAGAACATTCTACGCGGGCCTGGCGTTAGCCAGCCCCGCGCAGAGAACGAGATCAGGCGTCAGCAGTGGCGCGAGCACGGAGCTCAAGCACGCGCTTGTCTCGCTCGACGATGTCCGGCTCTTTCTCGCGGAACAGCGAGTACAGCGGCGCAGCTACGAACAGCGTGGAGTACGTCGCCACAATGATGCCGACAAAAATCGACAGCGAAATGTCGGTGAGCGTTTCCGCACCCAGCCAGAACGCACCGATGAACAGGATCGCGCCGACTGGCAGTGCCGCAACGATCGAGGTGTTGATCGAACGCACCAGAGTCTGGTTGACGGCAAGGTTCACTGACTCACCGAAGGTACGAGATGAGTTCTCGCCGTCCTCGGTGGTGTTCTCTCTGATCTTGTCGAAAACCACCGTGGTGTCGTACAACGAGTACGAAAGAATTGTCAGGAAGCCGATCACCGCCGCAGGTGAGATCTCGAAGCCGGCAAGCGCATACACACCGACCGTGATCACGAGCACGTCAAGCAGACCGATGATCGCTGCGGCAGACATCTTCCAGGTACGGAAGTAGATCGCGAGGATCAGGAACGTCAGCGCAAGGAAGATCGCGAGGCCCCAGAGCGACTGGCGGGTGACGTTTTCGCCCCAGGCCGGGCCGATGTAGGAGGATGTGACCTCTTGCGGATCGACCTCGAATACCTCAGCGAGGGCGTTTGCTACGGCAAGCGTCTCGCTCTGAGTCATCTGGTCGGTCTGCACACGCACATCAGTTTCGCCGACGATGGCGACCTTGGTGGCCGCATTTGGAACGATCGACTGCACCGCGTCGGTTGCCGTCTGCTGGTCAGTAGATGCCGGCGCGACCACCGTGAACTGCGAGCCGCCCGTGAACTCAATCGAGAACTGCACTGGGCGCAGGAGCGGCACCAGAGCGGATGCTGCCACCAGGACGACGGCGATGATGAACCACAGACGCCGCCTGCCGACGAACGGGAAAGAAGTCTTTCCCGTATACAGGTTGTTACCGAACTCATTCATAGAGGCCATCAGCGCTCTCCCTCGCTTCCGGCGTTGGTCGTTCTATCGCCGACGAGGGCTTCTGCGCGCTTGCGCTCAGCGATCGTCTGACGGCGTTCCGCTTCACCACGTGATCGGTTGGTCTTCGCACCACGGCTGTTCTTGCCGGGCTCGACCCGTCGATACTGCGTGCGGGTGTGATAGACCGCTCCGAGCGCGTCGGGGTCAAGGCCGGACAGTTTGTGGCCACCACCGAAGAATCTCGTACGGGCCAGGATCTGCATCACCGGGTGCGTGAAGATGACGAAGATGAAGATGTCGATGATCGTTGTGAGTCCGAGGGTGAAGGCAAAGCCCTTCACCGTGGAGTCAGCCAGAATGTACAGCACGACTGCGGCCAGGATGTTGATCGACTTGGAGATGTAAATCGTACGCTTGGCGCGTCCCCAGCCGTCCTCCACCGCATTCGTGATGGATTTGCCGTCGCGCAGCTCATCTCGTATTCGTTCGAAGTAGACGATGAACGAGTCGGCGACGAAACCGATCGACACGATCAGACCTGCCACGCCGGCGAGCGACAGGCGGAAGCCGAGTCGCCAGGCCAGGATGCAGACGATGATGTAGGTCAACACGCCCATGACCGCGATGGATGCGATGATCACTGCGCCCAGTGCCCGGTAACTGAGCAATGAGTACACGGCGACCAGCGCGAGACCGATGAGGCCGGCGATCAGGCCGATCATCAATTGCTGGGTGCCGAGTGTCGCCGAGATACTCGCAGCGCTCTCGGTCGTGAAGCTCAGCGGCAGCGCGCCGTACTTGAGCTGGTCTGCCAGCGTCTCAGCGGACTCCTGGGTGAAGGAACCGGAAATGCTGGGCTTGCCATTGAGGATGACGCCGTTCATCTGCGGAGCAGAGATCACCGCGCCGTCCAGCACGAACGCGAACTGGTCACGGGGAGTGAGCCCGGCGAGCTTGTTCTGGTAGAGGCGCTGGCTGATCTCGCCGAAGACCTCGGTGCCGTGATTGTCGAGCGTCAGCTGGACGGTCCAGGCGCCGTTGGTCGGATCGCGGCCGCTGGTCGCGTCATCAATCGAGTCGCCGGTCAGTTCCATCGGGCCGAGGATGTACTTGATCGAGTTGAACGGGTCACATGTGATCAAAGGCTCATCGGCGGGCGCGTTCGCCGCGTCGTTCGCAGGATTCAAGCAGTCATAGGCGAGGAACTCTGCCTGGAGCTTCTCCGTGACCCAGGCCAGATCGCTGCCGTCGGTCGGGTCCGGTGTCGGAATCGCGTTGGCAGTCGCATCAGGCGTCGGGTAGGGCGTCGCAAGGCCGTCTTCTCCAACAAACTCGGTAGCAGGGCTCCCGGTGAAGATCACCGCACGGAACTCAAGCTGCGCACTCGCCTCGATGCGTGCGCGAGTCTCTTCATCAGCGATTCCAGGGATCTGGACGACGATGTTGCGCCCACCCTCGGTGGTGATGTCGGACTCGGCCACACCTGCAGCATCCACACGCTGGCGAATGATCGCCGCCGCCTGAGCAAGCTGCTCCTGCGTGGGGTCGGCGCCGTCCTCGGTGACCGCGCTGAGCACGATCTGGGTGCCGCCTTGGAGGTCGAGCGCGAGTTCAGGCGACCAAGAGCTCTTCTCGAGCCCCACACCGACCGCATTGATGCCGAACAGCGCAGCCGTCACGATGACGAGGCTGAGAAGAACCTTCCAGGCATGACGAACTGGAGAAGAAGAAGCCACGTATGTTCAGCTTTCTAAGATGCCGGGTGAGCGGAGGGGTTACTTGCCGTCGGAGTCCCGATCCAGGCGGGCGCGGGTCTCCTCGGGGGTCTCGACATTGAGGTTGGCCTCGACGACGTCGTCAGCATCCGTGGCGTCGTCGTTCTCGGTGTTCTCGTCGTTCTCATCGATTTCGTCGATGGCGTCCTTCGGCTCCACGATGCGCAGAATCGCCTGGCTGTGCACCTCGATGATGGTGCCGGGGGCGATCTCGACGAGCGCGGGCGAATCGAGGTCCTCGGGGTCGTACGCGACGATGGTGCCGTACAGGCCGCCCTGCAGCAGCACCTTGACGCCGGGGACGGTCTTCGTCGCCTTCTCCTCCTGCTCAGCCTTCTGAGCCTTCTGTCGCTTGCGCGTGTTGAAGAACATGAAAACGAGGAGAACAGCCAGGAGGCCGAAGAGGACGATTTCCATCAGGCAGTGCCTTTCAAAGTGCGCACGCCAACGGTGGACGCGCAGAAGATTAGGGGGGAAGTCTTCAGTGATTATAGGTCATTGAGCAATGGCGCCGTCTCGGGATGCTGCAACCCGAGATGCTGATACGCCTCGGGCATGGCGACGCGGCCCCGCGGCGTGCGTCCCAGGAACCCAATACGCACCAGGAAGGGTTCAACCACGCTCTCGACGGTCTCTGCTTCCTCACCGACCGCCACAGCCAGGGTGCTGAGCCCCACTGGACCGCCACGGAAACGCCGAACCAACGTCTCCAACACAGCGCGGTCGAGCCGGTCGAGGCCGATTGGGTCGACGTCGTAGAGTTCGAGAGCGGCGTTGACGTCGGCGATCGTTGCGGCGCCGTGTTCGCCGTGCACGAGCGCGTAATCACGCACGCGCCGTAGTAGGCGGTTCGCGATACGCGGGGTTCCTCTGGAGCGTCGAGCGATCTCGTTCAACGCATCGGCGGGCATGCCGACGCCCAGCACATTTGAGGACCGCGCGATAACCTTTTCGAGGTCGCTGTCGTCATAGAACTCGAGATGGCCGGTGAACCCGAATCGGTCGCGCAGCGGGTTGGGCAGCAGCCCGGAACGGGTGGTCGCACCGACAAGGGTGAACGGTGCAAGATCCAGCGGGATACTGGTGGCGCCGGCCCCCTTGCCGACCATGATGTCGATGCGGAAGTCTTCCATCGCGAGATACAGCATCTCTTCTGCGGATCGCGCCATGCGGTGAATCTCATCGATGAAGAGGACTTCGCCCGGAACCAGGCTCGACAGCAGTGCCGCCAGGTCGCCCGCGTGCTGAATCGCGGGTCCGCTGGAGAGCCGCAGCGGACGCTCGCTCTCATAGGCCACGATCATCGCAAGAGTCGTTTTGCCGAGGCCAGGAGGGCCAGCGAGCAGGATGTGATCCGGTGGCCGATTCTGGATGCGCGCGGCGTCCAGCAACAATTGAAGCTGACCGCGCACCTTCGGCTGTCCGACGAACTCACCCAGACTGCCAGGGCGAAGCGCACCTTCGATTGCGAGTTCTACCTCGTCAATCGGTTCTGCGGCATCCCGGCCTTCCGACTCTCTGCCGTCAACCACGCGTTACTCCAGTCTTGGCCGGGCCGAGTGCTGCGAGTGCGTGACGCAGCAGTGCAGAAACCGAGTCCCGATCGGAGTCACTGGCGGCTTCTGCGGTCTCACTGGCGGCTTCGACGGCGACCTTCTCCGACCAGCCGAGACCAACCAATGCCGTCGCAACCTGCGCGACGATATCGCCGGCGCCGGAAGAGCGGGCGGCAGCATTGGCGGCCGGCCGCTGCAGCTTGCCGGCCAGTTGCACGACGATCAGCTTCGCCGTCTTCGGGCCGATTCCGGAAACACGGCGGAACGGAGCGTCATCGTCATCAGCGACAGCTGTGGCGATCTGATCGACGCTCAGGTGTCCGAGCACTCCCAACGCAGACTTCGGGCCGACGCCTGTCACGCTCAGCAGCAGTGAGAAGACCTCGAGCTGTGTGGAATCGGCAAAGCCGAACAGGGTGAGTGCATCTTCACGCACGATGAGGCTGGTGTGCAGTCGCATTTGCTCAGCCACTCGCGCGGTGTGCGCGACGTCTCCAGGGACGAATACGAAAAAGCCGACACCACCGACTTCGATCACGACATGATCGACGCCGACGGAGAGCACGGTCCCGTGCAGTGAGGAGATCATCCTCTCAGCCTACGAGCCGGATCGTATGTATGTTCGAGCGACACGCTCAGCATCGGCCCATGCTCGTTGCGCGGGCGTCAGCGTTTCCGCCGCGCCAGGGGCTGCGCCACCACGACGCCACGCATGACACAGCGCAATAGCCAGCGCATCCGCGGCGTCAGCAGGTTGCGGGGGTGCATCCAGGCGGAGGATGCGTGCAATCATCGCCTGCACCTGCTTCTTGTCGGCAGAGCCGTAGCCGGTGACGGCGGCTTTCACTTCACTGGGCGTGTGCGTCGCAGCCGGCAGGCCGGCTTCCGCGGCGATCAGCAACGCCACACCACTTGCCTGCGCGGTACCCATGACGGTGTGGCTGTTGTGCTGCGCAAAGACTCGCTCGACAGCGACGGCATCGGGTTGGTGTTCTTCGAGAACCGCGCGGATGCCAGCGGCCACTGCCGCCAGACGTTCGCCGATCGGCGCATCCGGTGGCGTGCGGATCACACCGACGTGCACGAGCGTCCCCTTCCGGGCACGATCGACATCGACGACACCGACACCGCACCGGGTCAGGCCGGGGTCGATGCCCAGCACACGCAAAGAAGAAGCCGCCACTCCCCCAGGTTATGTGCCAGGAGACCGGCGGCTTCGACGGCGCGCCTTAGTCGTCTGAGTCGTCGCTTTCGAGTTCGGCCTGCACCTCGGCGGTCAGGTCGAAGTTGCTGTAGATGTTCTGCACATCTTCGCTGTCTTCTAGCGCGTCGATGAGGCGGAAGACCTTGCGGGCCGTGTCTGCATCGATCTCGACCTTGAGGTTCGGCACGAACTCAATATCGGCAGACGCGTACTCGAGACCCGCATCAACCAGCGCAGTGCGAACCGCGACCAGATCGGCGGGCTCGGTGGTGACCTCGAAGCCCTCGGCGTGAGGTTCGATCTCCTCGGCGCCAGCTTCCAGAGCCGCCATCATGACATCATCCTCAGTCGCACCCTCGGCACTGACCACGATGATGCCCTTGCGTGTGAAGTTGTACGCAACGCTGCCTGGATCGGCGAGAGTGCCGCCGTTCCTGCTGAGCGTGGTGCGTACTTCAGCGGCCGCACGGTTCTTGTTGTCGGTCAGACACTCGATCATGATTGCGACACCGTTCGGGCCGTAGCCCTCATACATGATCGAGGTGTACTCGATGGCCTGGCCGCCGATACCGGCGCCGCGCTTCACTGCACGATCGATGTTGTCCTTAGGGACCGACATCTTCTTGGCCTTGAGCACAGCATCGAACAGCGTCGGGTTGCCCTGCATGTCTGCGCCGCCAAGCTTCGCAGCCACTTCGATGTTCTTGATGAGCTTCGCCCACGACTTCGCGCGCCTGGAGTCGGTGACGGCCTTCTTGTGCTTCGTCGTCGCCCACTTGGAATGCCCGGACATATGCCTCCGCTCGTAGTTCAGCCCCGGAGTTGCCTCCAAGGCATCGACCAGTCTAGCGAACGCAGCGGCACGCACCGAGAAATGGTCTTGTTCGCCGTGGAGCCTGGTGCGAGACTCAGGCACATGGATGAGCGAGAGCGTGCTCTCGACACCGCACACCGCCGTGCGACAGAGTTCCTGGGGACTTTGGATGACCGACCGGTGTGGCCGCGTGCGAGTCTGGACGAAATGCTGGAGGTATTTAGCAGGCCGCTGCCCGAACACGGCATGGACGCTGCTGCTGTCGTCGAGGAGATGGCTCTGTATGCGGGCCCAGGGCTCGTCGCCATCCCGGGCGGACGCTTCTTCGGATTCGTCATCGGCGGAACTCATCCGGCCGCCCTCGCTGCAGATTGGCTCGTCTCGGCGTGGGATCAGAACTCGGGATCGTCGATGCTGACTCCGGCGACGGTGGCGATGGAGCGTGTTGCAGGACAGTGGATGCTGGAGCTGTTCGGACTCCCCGAGTCGGCGAGCGTCGGGTTCGTCACCGGTGGGCAACTCGCGAACTACACATGCCTGGCAACCGCCCGCACCGCAGTCTTGGCGCGGGCAGGATGGGATCTGGCCGAGCAGGGGCTGCGTTCCGCGCCACAGGTCCGGTTCGTCGTCGGCGCTGACCGCCACGGCTCCGTCGATCGCGCTGCGCGCTTCCTCGGGATCGGCCGCACAGAATTCACCGTCATCGATTCCGATGACCAGGGCCGGATGCGCGCGGACGCGCTGGAACAGGCACTCGACGCAGAGGACGGCCCGCTGATCGTGTGTCTGCAGGCCGGTGAGGTGCACACTGGTGCGTTCGACGATTTCAACACCCTGATCCCGATCGCCCGGCGCCACGATGCCTGGGTGCACATCGACGGCGCGTTCGGGCTGTGGGCTGCGGCATCCGCATCGCTTCGCCACCTGACGGCAGGCATCGAAGGCGCCAATTCATGGGCGACGGATGCGCATAAGACGCTGAACGTGCCGTACGACTGTGGAATGGCGATCGTGCGTGACCCGGCGGACTCGATCGCAGCCTTCCGTACCGGCGGTGACTATCTGATCTATTCCGGCCTGGACCCGTGGGATGTCACTCCGGAGCTCTCCCGACGCGCACGCGGTGTTCCAGCCTGGGCGGCGATGCGTGCGCTCGGACGGGATGGGATCGCCGGGCTGATTGAAGGTCTGCATGCGAACGCGGTCGCGATGGCAGCGGGGTTGTCATTTATCGACGGCGTCGAGGTGCTCAATGATGTCGACTACACACAGGTCATGTTCTGCCTCGGCTCAGATGAGGCCACCCGCGCATTGGGCGAAGCGATCCTCGCCGACGGCACCGCCGCCGTGACCGGAGCGCAGTGGAGGGGTCGCACTGCGCTGCGTTGCTCGATGTCGTCCTGGGCGACCACCGGCGACGACATCGATCGCACGCTGGCGGCGTTCCGCCGCCTCATCGAGGCGTAGCGTCCGGTCTCAGGGCGTGGGACGCGTACCTGTCAGCCCTCGAGGCTGGTGCGCCCGGATCTCAGGCGCGCGGCGTCCATGTCCGCATTGACCGGCAGCGCCACCGGCACGTCCATCGCCGCGTCTGGTGCCCACACATCCCAGCCCTCGTCGAGTGGCCAGCCGCCCGAAGCGACGAGCTCCTGCCCGGCGTGATCGGCGAGCGAGCGCACGGCCTCCGCCTGCTCTGCGGAGAACCGCCCTTGCTCGACAGCGGCGACCAGTTCGTCGGCATCCTTCAACCAGATGTCCTCTGACCCTGGATGCTCGGCATCAATCCACAGATCCAGGACGAGGTCGCGGGAGACGATTCCGCCGGGGTCACCGGCCACGCGCCGGTGCGGCAGCTCCAGGTTTACATACGCACCAGCCGGAGTGCCATCTATTTGACGGAAGAACCAGACCGACCATGGCCTGCCAGTCGGGGCGACGCGCACCACACCGGGCCCTGTCCACGTGGACTCCCTGGTCACCCATGGGACGCTGAAGCGCTCCTCCAACGGCACGTCACGGGTTCGACGGCCATCAGCCGGCACTGATTCCAGTCGCGCCGAGCCGGACGGTATCCAGACGACCAGGCCCCGTGCGTCGTCACGAATCACGCGCGCTGTCTCGATGTAGCGTCCGTAGCGCCAGAGAATCCCCTCTCCTGGTGCGAATCGCGGAGAGTCAACGCTGGCGGACGGCACCGCATCCTGCCGCACGGAATCGACGTGCGCGCCGTCGTGATTACCGGTGTCGAGGAGCGCGATCGCCGCGGCCAGAGTCATTTCACTGTCGGATATGCGTTTCCAGCCCTCACCGCATCGACCGATGAGTTCGGCGTTTCCGCCACTGGCGCTGACATCCGTTGATCCGATCGGCAATCGCATTCCGCCACGCTACAGCGTGGTCGCGGCGCGTTCTGCGGCGAGAGCCAGCAGCCGCTCGTGGAAGCGGGTCTCCCCAGTAATCTCCGGATGAAAGCTCAGACCGATCAGGTTCCCCTGCGAGGCGGCAACGACCCTGCCGTCCTCCAGTGCCGCCATCACGGTCGCACCGGCTCCCACCGATTCCACGACCGGACCGCGGATGAAGGCGGCTCGCACTGGCACCGGGCCGAGCGCAGGCACATCCAGTTCTGCTTCGAACGATTCGACCTGGCGACCGAACGCGTTGCGCCTGACGACCACATCGAGCCCACCGAACGACTCCTGCCCGTCGATGGCATCCACCACGGTGTCGGCGAGCATGATGAGTCCGGCGCAGGTGCCGAGTACCGGCATCCCGTCGGCGATCGCATCGCGAATCGGCTGCTGCAGACCGAACAGCCGCGACAGCTTGTCGATCACGGATGACTCGCCACCGGGAATCACGAGAGCGTCCACCAGCGCGAGGTCCTCGGCGCGGCGCACACGCAGAACATCCGCGCCGAGGGACGACAGCACCTGCTCGTGCTCGCGCACATCGCCCTGCAGGGCGAGCACCCCGATGCGCGGTCGGTTACCAGCCACGCTCGGCAAGTCGGTGCGGTGCGGGCAGATCCGACACGTTGATGCCGACCATCGCTTCGCCCAGACCGCGAGAGACCTCGGCGACGACCTTGGCGTCATCGTAGAAGGTGGTGGCCTTCACGATCGCCGCGGCCCGTTCGGCCGGGTTTCCCGACTTGAAGATGCCGGATCCGACGAATACGCCGTCAGCGCCGAGCTGCATCATCATCGCCGCGTCTGCGGGGGTGGCCACGCCACCGGCGACGAACAGCACGACCGGCAGCTTGCCGGTGGCCGCAATCTCGGCGACGAGGTCATAAGGCGCCTGCAGTTCCTTTGCCGCAACGTAGAGCTCGTCCTTCGTCTTCGAGCGCAGAACGTTGATCTCGCTGGTGATCGTACGGATGTGCTTCGTCGCTTCAGAGACGTCGCCGGTGCCTGCCTCGCCCTTGGAGCGGATCATCGCCGCGCCCTCATTGATCCGGCGCAGCGCCTCACCGAGGTTGGTCGCACCGCAGACGAAGGGAACGGTGTAGCCCCACTTGTCGATGTGGTTCACATAGTCGGCGGGCGACAGGACCTCGGATTCGTCGATGTAGTCGACTCCGAGCTCTTGGAGGATCTGAGCTTCGACGAAGTGTCCGATGCGCGCCTTCGCCATCACCGGGATCGACACCGTGTTGATGATGCTGTCGATCATGTCGGGGTCGCTCATCCGCGAGACGCCACCCTGCGCGCGAATGTCTGCGGGCACCCGCTCCAGTGCCATGACGGCGACAGCGCCGGCATCCTCGGCAATCTTGGCCTGCTCCGCAGTGACGACGTCCATGATCACGCCGCCCTTGAGCATCTCGGCAAAACCGCGCTTGACGCGAGCCGATCCTGTGGTGGGATTCTGGTCTGCAGCCATGAGCTGATCCTTTCGGGTATCCAAACATCAACTTTGATCTATGCCAAAAGATAGCACTACGCGCAAGCGCTCTAGACTCAGATGTCGAGAGGTGACATGAACGACGAGATCACAGGCACGACAGCCGCCGATATTGCGATGAGCGTGCGAGCGCTACGCGAGCGCGGTGTCTTGCGCCCCGGTACCGTTCTGCCGCCGGTACGCGAACTCGCCACACGTCTGGGCGTCAACCGCAACACCACCGTCGCCGCGTACCGTCAACTCGCTCAAGCGGGGCTTGTGGTCAGCCGGGGACGCGCCGGCACCATGCTCGTCGAACACGACTCGGTCGCCCAGGAGGGCTACGCCGCCGACACCGTTCTGCGCGATGTCGGCACCGGTAACCCCGATCCGCGTCTCATCCCCGATCCATCCCCTGTGCTGGCGAGCGTCACGGGTCGCCCCGTGCTCTACGGTGAGCCCGTAATCGACAGGGCTTTGGATGCTTGGGCACGTGAGTGGGTCGCCCCAGATCTCCCCTCGGCGGATTTCCGCATCACGATTACCAGCGGGGCGGTGGATGCCGTCGAGCGTCTGCTGGCGCAGGCGCTGACCCGAGATGACGCCGTGGCGCTCGAGGATCCGTGCTTCCTCGCCAGCATCCACACCGTGCGTCTCGGTGGATATCGAGCGGTGCCGGTGCCGGTCGATGCGGAGGGGATGACGGTCGCTGGATTGCGCGCGGCATTGGCTGCCGGCGTACGCGCCGTCATCTGCACCCCGCGCGCGCAGAACCCGACAGGTGCGAGCCTCTCCCCCGAACGGGCCGTCGCATTGCGCGCCGTACTGGCCGAGCATCCGTACGTATTGATCATCGAAGACGATCATTTCTCGATGCTGTCCGCCCAGCCATACGAGAGCCTGATTGGCCCTGGGCACAAGAGATTCGCGCTGCTGCGTTCCGTGTCGAAGTTCTTGGGCCCTGACATGTGTCTCGCTATCGCGGCGACCGACCCCGAGACCGCAGAACGCCTCGCGATGCGGCTCAGCCCCGGGACGACCTGGGTGAGCCATCTGTTGCAGCGCCTGGCGCTGGGCTTGTTGAGCGACAGCGAGGTGCGCGCGTCGATTCGCACGGCTGGCGAGCATTACGCCGAGCGCAATTCCGCCTTCGCCGCGCGTCTCAGGGCACACGGGATCAGCACCCATTACGCCGACGGCATGAACCTCTGGGTCGAGTTGCCGATTCGCGCGCATACGGTGTCGGAGCGGCTCATGCGGCGCGGCTGGTTGGTGCGCACGGGCGACGGATTCTCGCTGTCGGCGCGGGACGCACCATCGCACCATCTCAGGCTCACCGTGCATGATCTATCTCCGGAGGATGCCGAGCAACTGATCTCTGATATTGCCTCCGCCGTACGGTGATGTGCACGAGCGCAGCCCTCAGCAGTGAGAAGATCGAGGGATGAAGATCCTCTCGATCCAGTCAGCTGTCGCCTACGGCCACGTGGGCAACTCCGCAGCGGTGTTCCCACTGCAGCGCATCGGTGTCGATGTGATCCCCGTGAACACGGTGAACTTCTCTAACCACACCGGTTACGGCTCGTGGCGCGGACCACTGATCGCACCCGCCGACGTCGCGGATGTCATCACCGGCATCGAAGAGCGCGGCATGTTCGGCGAGGTCGACGCGATTCTCTCCGGCTACCAGGGTGGCGAAGGCATCGGAGACGTGATCATTGACGCCGTTGCGCGTGTCAAAGCCGCGAACCCGAAGGCGCTATATGCGTGCGATCCGGTGATGGGCAATGCGAAGTCCGGATGCTTCGTCGCGCCCGCGATTCCACTGCTGTTGCGCGAGCGCGTCGTGCCGGTGGCCGACATCATCACTCCCAATCAGTTCGAACTGGGCTTCCTCACCGACACCGAACCCGACACTCTCGAGTCGACACTCGCTTCTGTCGATGTGGCACGCGCGATGGGGCCGAACACCGTGCTCGTCACGAGCGTGGAGCGCCCCGACCGCGAAGAGGGCACGATCGAGATGCTTGCAGCCGACAGTGCCGGCGCATGGATCGTGCAGACGCCGTACCTGCCGATGAAGGCCAACGGCTCCGGCGATGTCACTGCGGCGCTGTTCACGGCACATTACGTCGAAACCGGCAGCGCCAAGATCGCGCTGGAGCGCACGGCGTCGAGTGTTTTCGATCTGCTGAAGCTCACGCTGGACTCCGGCGACCGTGAACTGAAGCTGATCGAGGCGCAGGAATCCTACGCACACCCGAAGCTGCAGTTCACCGCGCGCCAGGTTCGCTAGGCCCGGCCTAGCCAGCGGAAGGCGTCGGCCAGGCGTTCGCGACGGCCTCACGCACCTCACCGAGCAGCTGCGGGAGCGCCTTCGTCTTGGCGATGATCGGGAAGAAGTTCGCATCGGACTGCCACCGCGGCACGATGTGCTGGTGCAGGTGCCCGTCGACGCCCGCTCCGGCAACCGCACCCTGGTTCATGCCCAAGTTGAAACCATCACAGTTCGAGACCTCGCGGAGCACACGCATCCCAATCTGGGTGAGCTCGCCGATCTCGGCGACCTCCTGCGGCGTCGCCTGGTCGTAGGTCGCGATGTGGCGATACGGGCACACCAGCAGGTGTCCGGAGTTGTATGGGAACAGGTTCAGCAGCACATAGGCAGTCTCGCCGCGCGCGACGATGAGCCGCTCGGCGTCAGGATGCTTCGGTGCCTCGCAGAACGGGCACTCTTCGCGCAGCGGCTCCGGCCCCGCCTGGATATACGCCATCCGGTGCGGAGTCCACAGTCTCTGAAAATCGTCAGGGACGCCAGCAAGGTGCGCGGCATCCTCGACAGCATCCCCGTCGGTCACGCCAGATCCTCCGCAGTGTGCACGAGAGCATGCGAGTCGATCGCCGCACGGATGCGCGCCACAGCATCCGCAATCGGCACACCGTTCTGCTGGGTGCCGTCACGGAAACGGAACGAGACGGTGCCAGCTTCCTTGTCCTGCTCGCCGGCGATGAGGATCAGCGGCACCTTCGAGGTGGTGTGGTTGCGGATCTTCTTCTGCATGCGGTCGTCGGAGTGGTCGACCTCCGCGCGTACGTCGCTTCCACGCAATTGCGCGATGACGCCGTCCAGGTACTCGCCGTACTGTTCTGCGACGGGCACACCGACGACCTGCATCGGGGCGAGCCAGACGGGGAAGTCACCCGCGTAGTGCTCGAGCAGGATCGCGAAGAACCGCTCCACAGAGCCCAGCAGCGCACGGTGGATCATGACGGGCCGGTGCTTCTGTCCGTCGGATCCGGTGTATTCCAGGTCGAAGCGCTCTGGCTGGTTGAAGTCCAGCTGGATCGTCGACATCTGCCAGGTACGGCCGATGGCGTCGCGCGCCTGCACAGAGATCTTCGGGCCGTAGAAGGCCGCGCCACCCGGATCGGAGACGAGCTCGAGTCCGGATGCCACAGCGACCTCACGCAGCGACTCGATGGCGCTGGTCCACTGCTCTGGCTCGCCAAGGAACTTCGGGTTGCCCACCTCATTGGTGGACAGCTCGAGGTAGAAGTCGTTCAGCCCGTAATCGCGCAGCAGATCGAGCACAAGATTGAGGTTCGTGGTGAGCTCTTCTTGCACCTGATCCTGGGCGACGTAGATGTGCGCGTCATCCTGGGTCAGGCCACGCACACGAGTCAGGCCCGACAGCGTTCCGCTCTTCTCGTAGCGGTAGACGGTTCCGAACTCGGCCAGACGCAGCGGCAGCTCACGGTACGAGCGTCCGCGGGAGCGGTAGATGAGGTTGTGGAACGGGCAGTTCATCGGCTTCAGGTAGTAGTCCTGGCCCTGGCGGGTGATGTTGCCATCCTCGTCGGTGACCTCATCGAGGTGCATCGGCGGGAACATGCCGTCCGCGTAGGTCTGCAGGTGACCGGAGGTCTCGAACAGATCCTTCTTGGTGATGTGTGGGCTGTTGACGACGTCGTAGCCGTTACGCAGCAGGTGACGGCGCAGATTCTCTTCGATCTCGTAGCGGATGATTCCACCCTTGGGGTGGAAGACCGCGAGGCCCGATCCGATCTCGTCGGGGAAGGAGAAGAGGTCCATCTCGACGCCGAGCTTGCGGTGATCGCGACGCTCGGCCTCGGCGATGCGCTCCTTATAGGCGCGCATCTCATCCTTCGTGGGCCAGGCAGTGCCGTAGATGCGCTGCAGCTGCGGGTTCTTCTCACTGCCGCGCCAGTAGGCCGCGGCAATGCGGGTGAGGTCCCAGCCGTTGCCGATCATGCGGGTGCTGGGTAGATGCGGGCCGCGGCAAAGATCCTTCCAGATGACCTCGCCGCCCTTGTTCACGTTGTCGTAGATCGTCAGCTCGCCGGCGCCGACCTCGACGGAGGCGCCTTCAGCGGCTTCGCTGCTGCCGCCCTTGAGTCCGATGAGTTCGAGTTTGAAGGGCTCGTCGGCAAGCTCTGCCCGTGCCTCGTCGTCGGTGACGACGCGACGAGTGAAGCGCTGACCCTCGCGGACGATGCGCTGCATCTCTTTCGAGATCGCCTTGACGTCTTCCGGCGTGAACGGAGTATCGACGCCGAAGTCATAGTAGAAGCCGTCGGTGATCGGCGGGCCGATGCCGAGGTTGGCCTGCGGGTTGATCCGCTGTACTGCCTGAGCGAGAACATGGGCCGTGGAGTGACGCAGGATCGCGAGTCCGTCTTCGCTCTCGATCGTGACAGGTTCGACCTGATCGGTCGCGGTCACGGTGGCCGCGAGATCCTTCAGTTCGCCGTTGACGCGCATGGCGACGACGGATCGGTCAGAGAACAAGGCGAAGCCGTCACTCGGCTGGGCATTTTCAGGCACAGATCACTCCATTAGGTCACCACCCAGATTACTCGCCTGAGCAGTGGGGACATGCATCCGCCGGGGATCTGCGCTTCACTGCGCCCATCAGCGAGGGGATCACCCTGTTAACGAAAGTGCTCCCGAAGGGTGGAAGCCCCCGGGAGCGGCGATCACGTTCGTCTAGAAGGGACGACGCGTGAACTCATCAATCATCTCACACATCCTGACGTTGCCTCGCGCCGTCAATGCCATCGGCCAACCAGCGTGCTGAGTGCTCGGCGTGCTGGTTGGCCGCGATCTCGTCGCCAGCTCAGCCGATATATGGCTTTTTTGAACGATTGTGCAGCCGTGCGGCACCGAACACTGCCAACCCGGTCATGAGCAGAAGTCCTGCCAGCCCCAATGGCAGCGCAGGGTCCGAACCAGTCGCGGCCAACGATGGATCAGCTGGCGTAGCCGCCGGCTTCACCGGGGCGGGTGCAACAGGTGTGGGAGTCGGTGTCGGCAGCGGGGGCGACGGCACTACCGGTGCGGGCACAACGGGAGCCGGTGTCGGTTCCGGTGTTGGCACCGGTGTGGGTTCCGGTGTGGGTTCCGGTGTCGGTACCACCGGGACAGGCACAACGGGAGCAGGCGTTGGTTCCGGTGTCGGCACTACCGGGATAGGCACTACCGGAGGTACCACCAGCGTCACGGGCTCGGATGCCGCAGAAGCCGCACCCGTGCCGGCGCTGTTCGTTGCAGTGACCGTGAACGTGTAACTGTCCCCGTTCGTCAGACCCATTACGGCCAGCGGGGAAGCAGCACCGGTCGCGGTCTGTCCACCATCATCCGGATTCGCCGTGTTCGTCGCGGTGACCGTGTACTCCGTGATGGCCGCTCCCCCGTCATCGCTCGGTGCGGTGAAAGCCACAGACGCCTGCCTGTCACCGGCGGTCGCCGACACCCCCGTCGGGGCACCGGGTACCGTCACCGGGGCGGAGGGAGTGACTGGATCGGATGCCGCGGAGGCAGCACCGGTGCCACTGCTGTTCGTTGCGGTGACCGTGAACGTGTAGCTGTCGCCGTTGGTCAGACCTGTCACAGTCAGTGGGGAGGCAGCACCGATCGCGGTTCGTCCGCCAGCGCCCGGATTCGTCGTGTTCGTTGCGGTGACCGTGTACTCGGTGATCGCGGACCCGCCGCCGGCGGTCGGTGCGGCGAAGATCACAGACGCCTGCCCGTCGCCAGCTGTCGCCACGACATCCGTCGGGGCGCCCGGCACGGTCATCGGGGTGATTACCGACACCGTGTCGCCGTAAAAGTTGGCCACATACGCGGCGTTCGTGTTCACATTCACCGCCACCCCGCCCGCACCGCTACCAGTAGGCACGGTGGCAGTCACCGTGTTGGTGGCCCCGTCGATCACCGATACCGTGTCGTCGCTCTGGCTGGTGACATAGACGGTGTTCGTGTTCGCATTCACCGCCACCTCGGGCGGCTGATCACCGACCGACACGGTGGTGATCACCGAGTTAGTGGCCCCGTTGATCACCGACACCGTGCCATCGATCGCGTTGACCACATACGCGGTGTTCGTATTCGCATTCACCGCGACACTTGACGGAAAGGCGCCGACGAGCACGGTAGCCGTCACGGCGTTAGTACCCCCGTCGAGCACCGATACCATGCCGCCAAAAAGGGTGGTCACGTACACAGTGTTCGTGGTCGCATTCACTGCTACCCCGAACGGAGCACCGTCGACGGCCACGGTAGTGGTCACCGCGTTAGTGGCCCCGTTGATCACCGATATCGTACTGTCGTCAACGTTGGTCACGTACACGGTGTTCGTGGTCGCATTCACCGCTACCCCGAACGGAGAACGGCCGACGGCCACAGTGGTGGTCACCGTATTGGTGGCCCCGTCGATCACCGACACCGTGCCCGCGTTGCCGTCGGTCACGTACACGGTGTTCGTGATCGCATTCACCGCCACTGCGCGCGGGTTGCCGTCGACGCGCACGATCGAGGTCACCGTGTTCGTGTCCCCATCAATCACCGACACCGTGCCGCTAGCGAGGTTGGGCACATAAACGGTGTTCGTACTCGCATTCACCGCCACCCCACTCGGGTTGACGCCGACTTGCACGGTGGCAGTCACCGGGTAACTGGTAGCAGCCGAAGCGGATGCGACTGGGCCGGCCACAATGCCGGCGAAGCCGAGCGTGACGGCAAGCCCGGCCGCGATAATGGGCGAGCGGGCTTTCCTGACGAGACGGCGTTCAGGCGCGCGAAAAGGGTACATATGCTCAATACTGGCAGACTGGCCGAGCCGCACTGTAGGGAGCTAGGTCCCCAAAAGCCATGGACCGTGTTCCAGTGAGGTGGTGCTGGGCGCGGACGAAACATGCTGTCGCCGGCTGATTACTGAATTCGCGCGCGTACTACGGTTGCAGGCCGGCAATCGCTGGTTTGAAGCCGAGCCGGGGATTCTCACAGCAGCCCGGACGACACACGTCGAACCACGGCCCGATGTTCGTGGCGTTGGCACGCTGCTGAGCGGGGCGCCCAGAGCATCTTTCCTGCACGAGGTCGACGAGCGCCTGCACAAAATCGGGGTTCGTGCCAGGGGTGGGGGTGCGCGTGACCCACAGTCCGAGGCGCCCCGCCGTTTCGCGAGCCTCGGTGTCGAGATCCCACATGACCTCCATGTGGTCGCTGATGAACCCCACGGGGACGATCAACACCGCGGTGCGTCCTTGGAGCGCTTCGAGCGCATCGTTGATGTCGGGCTCGAGCCAGGGCTGCGATGGCGGGCCGGATCGCGACTGGTAGACGAGTTGCCATGAGATTCCCGGCGCGGCTTTGGCGATGACGTCCTCAGCGACTGCGAGGTGTTGCGCGGCGTAGCCTCCCCCATCGACGTCGGCGAAAAGGCCGGCGCCGGATCGAGCTGCATCGTCTGTCGGAATGCTGTGCGTGGAGAACAGCACCTCGATTCGCGAGAATTCGTGACCCTCCTTCACTGCTTCTGCCACGCCTTCGCGCACCCCATCGATGAAGGGCTGGATGAAGCCCGGGTGTGAGAAGAACTGCCGAACCTTGTCGATCTGGAGCGTCCGTTGCAGCCCTGTGGCTTCCAAGGCATCAGCCCAGTCCTCACGGTATTGACGACACGACGAGTACGACGAGTACGCGCTTGTCGGAATCGCGATCATCGTCCGGACGCCGTCCCGCGCAGCTTGCGCGAGTGCCTCGTCGAGATACGGAGCCCAGTTTCGGTTGCCCCAGTACACAGGCAGGTCGAGGCCTGCCTGTGAAAGCGCATCCTGGAGCGCCCGCTTGAGTTGGCGGTTTTGCTCGTTGATGGGGCTGACCCCGCCGAACTGCCGATAGTGGTGCGCGACTTCTTCGAGCCGCTCATCGGGGATACCTCGCCCGCGAGTGACGTTCCGCAGGAACGGCAGAACGTCATCTTGCCCTTCGGGGCCACCGAACCCTGAGAGGAGGACCGCGTCGTAGTTTATCGGCCGGGTGGCGTGTTCTGGACCGCTTTGCGCCGCCTCCGTGGCGCCCGGAACGACAGAACCGTCTTCCAGATGCACGCCCGAAGCGGCGGGCGGTTTCATGTCGCGGCGGTCAGGTGTGCTGCTCATGGTGATGATTCCTCCAGATCGCTGGCGTTTCTCAGACTGAGAGACTCCCCCGTGGTGGGGCGCGCATCGACTTTCTCCCAGTCTGCGATTGGTCCGTCGACGACGATGAAACTCGGATGCGGGTCGGGGAACGCGATGCTGTCCCAGCGTTCCCATACGTTGGGGCTGCGTAGTTGCAGCTTGGTGAGAAGATGCGTCCACTCGTACGCGAGCTGCGCGTCGTTGACTGTCAGCCGTGCTTCAGCACCCACAGTTCGAATCTTTCCGCTGGCGAAGTGATAACCGCGCGCGTCTGCTTCGTCGACGATGGCGCCGAGGTAGTCGCCGATCGCCGCTCGCGGATTCTCCATCTGCTGAAAGCGCCGCAGTTGAGGATGGCGAGAGTAGCCTCGACCGGGTTCCGTGATCACCGCTTGGGCGAGGAGTCCCTCGCGCCAGCACGCTGTAAGCGCTTGGCGGTCGAAGTACCGAGGATGCATCGACCACAGCCTCATGTTGCATCCACCATCGCCTGCTCGGCGTCACGCAGGATGCTGGCGGCCATGCCGTTGAAGATGATGCCGTGGAACGGTAGAAGGACGGCCCAGTACAACCGGCCGGTGAGCCCCTTCGGGAAGTAGACGGCGCGCTGGCGGTAGCGACTTCCGTTCTCGGTCGGCTCCACTCCCAGCTCGAGCCATCCGCGACCAGGCATCCGCATCTCGGCCCGCAGACGCAGCATGCGTCCCCGATTGATCGACTCAACCCGCCACACATCGATTACGTCACCGCTGTTCACTCGCGATGGATGTCGTCTGCCACGTCGCATACCGACTCCACCGACGATCCGGTCGATCCACCCGCGTGCCGCCCATGCCAGCGGGAATGAATGCCATCCCTTCTCGCCGCCGATCGCCTCGATCACGTCCCACACAGCGCCTGTGGATGCAGTGCTCTCACGCTCGCGCAGGTCAGTGAAGACGGTGTGGCCCGCCCAATCCGGATCACTCGGCAATGGATCACTCGGTGCTCCAGGGACGGTAGCGCTCTGCCAGCTCGTTTCGACTTGCCCCTCAGCCTCACGAGTGAGTGCCAGCCGGACTGATGTCCGATATGGGATGAGTCCTTCCTCAGGCAACGCGATGTATCTGTCGATGTCGGTCTCTTCTACGACACAGTCGTTCTGAAGGGATGCGATGATCGGCACAGCGATCTGGCGAGGAACAGGGCTCACCAGGCTCACCCACTGAGATGCGAGCCACGGCGTGAGCACGGGTAGCGCTGCGATGTGTCGTTGAGGAAGCCCGGCTTCGACTGCATAGCCATTCATCATCTGCCCGTAGCGCAGGGTGTCTGGGCCGCCGATATCGAAGGTTCGGTTGAGCTCTTCTTCGATAGAGACGGCCTGCACCAGGTAGCGGAGCACGTCGCGGATGGCTATGGGCTGCACGTGGTTGCGCACCCAGCGCGGCGCGGGCATGTACGGAAGAACCTCGGTGAGATGGCGAATCATCTCAAACGACGCCGAACCAGATCCGATCACGATTCCCGCTTGGAACACGATTGCTGGCACAACGCATCCTAGAAAGACCTGCCCCACTGCCGCCCGTGACGAGAGATGCTTCGAGAGCTTGGCGTTGTCGGGGTGCAGACCGCCGAGGTAGACGATTCTCCCCACTTCCGCAGCGGAAGCAGCTTCGGCGAAGGTCTGCGCGGCCTCTTCCTCTGCGCTCACGAAGTCACGCCCGGCACTCATCGAGTGCACGAGGTAGAACGCCACGTCCACGCCGTTCAGTGCGCGACGGGTCGCAACTGGGTCTGAAAGGTCTCCTTTGAACACGCTTACCCGTTCTCGCCACGGGACATCTCGCAGCTTCCACGGGGCACGAACGTACACGCTCACCTCGTAGCCGGCGTCAAGCAGCTGGGGAACCAGACGTCCACCGATATACCCGGTCGCGCCGGTGACGAGCAAATGGGTCATGAGAAAAGTCCTTCCATCGTGCAGACGATGAGCAGCAAGGTGATTGCGAATCCCACTGCGTAGTTGATGCCGAGAAAGCGGCGCCAGGCGCGGTTCGCAGTGCCTGAGTTCGCATCCTCTACGCGCAAATATGGTGCGGCGCTGATGATGTAAGGCAGCGCGGCCAGCACGGCCAGGATCGCCGGCCATGGGGTGAAGAGCATGAGGATTCCGGCGGCCGCCCACAGCACCACCGCGATTCTGACGGTCGTCATGGCGCCGAGGGCTGTGGCGATGGAGCCGATGCCTGCCTCGCGGTCAGGCACGATGTCCTGCACAGCGCCGAACGCATGACTTGCCATGCCCCAACAGAAGAACGCGAGCATGGTCACGACAATCGCGGGGGTGATCGTCGTCCCCGCGAGGGCGAGCGCGTAAAGCGCCGGTGTGACGAAGTGGGTACTCGAGGTGATCGAGTCGAGCACCGGGATTTCCTTGAATCGCAGTCCGGGCACCGAGTACGCAAGGACAGCGAAGAGACTTACGGCCAAGATGAGCCAGGAGATCGGTCGATCAGAACCGAGGACCACGAGAGTGATGACAAATGGCACAACGAGCACCGAGGAAGCCAAGAGAGTCGCCCGGTGTAGTCGGGGTGGCAGCTTCGCGCCCTCAGCGCCGCCTTTTCGGGGATTCGCCAGGTCGGACTCATAGTCGAACACGTCATTCACGCCGTACATCGCCAGGTTGTACGGCACGAGGAAGAAGATGGTGCCGACCACCAACGACACGTCGATGCTCCCGGTCGTCAGAAAGTAGACGGCGGCGAATGGGTACGCCGTGTTGATCCAGCTCAGCGGCCGTGAGGCGGTGAGCAACGTGCGAATCGTGGACGAGCCTTCAGACATCGGTGCCAGCTCTCCTCTCTTGTGCTCCGCCGAACAGCTGCCACACTCCGGCAATCAGCAGAGCGCCGGCAATCGGATAGAGAAAGTCCTCTACAGGCATCAGACCGAACCGGATGCCGGAGATCTCATCGGCGCCGTAATCGAAGAATCCGGCCGCCATCATCACGTTGTCGAACACGGCAGTCAGCACCATGAGCGCGGCCGTCGTCACCGCCCAGGAGGAGAAGTAGCGCCCCACGGTTCCTCGCCGCCCCGCATGAGCGACACCGACAGTGAAGACGATGAATGCTGCGCCGACGAACGGCAGTGACATGACCAGGTATGTCATCGGTTGTCCTCCCTCTCTCGCCAGCGTTGCCAGCCGCTCAGCAGAATGAGCGTGAGGTAGCAGAGGAACCCCAGGAAAAGGAGTTCTTCGACCGGGAACTCCGGCGCCAGAAGAATGCCAGTCGCCCATCGTGAATCGAGATGCCGGAACACTCCGAGACCGATGCCCACCGCATCCCAAGCAATGAAGAAAACCACGCCGATGACGAGCACCGCTCCCCCGATCAGCGGGCTACGGCGGAACACGAGCGCGAATCGCAGGTCGAGCAGCACAAGACACGCTGCACTGACAAGCAGCGATGCCGCATAGACACCGCTCATGATTCCTCCAGCGGTCCTGGCGAGTGGTCGCCTCGCACGTGCTTGAGAACCAGTTCTGCGCTGATGAGACACATCGGCAACCCGACGCCCGGCACGGAGGTCGCACCGGTGTAGAAGAGACCACCAACCCGACGGGAGCGAGTCACGCCGCGGAAGAACGCACTCTGGCCCAATGTGTGGGCAGGTCCGAGAGCGCTTCCTCGGAACGTGTTGAACTGATCGGCGAAGTCCGCAGGACCCACGGTACGTCGCACTACGACACGCGACGCTAGATCGGGGATGTCCGCCCACGTGGCGATCTGGTCGATGGCACGGTCAGCGACTGCAGTCACCAGCTCATCGCCAGAGGAGCCAGTTCCGCCATGCCCGATGGTGGTGTCCGGTGGCAGCGGAATGAGCACGAACAGGTTCTCATGGCCATCCGGGGCCACATCGTCGTCGGTCGCGCTCGGCTTGCAGACATACAGTGACGGCGCCTTAGGAATACGCGTCGACGTTCCGAAGATCGCCTCAAAGTTGTCGTGCCAGTCGTTGGAGAAGAACAGCGTGTGATGCAGCAGTTCCGGCAGTGCCCCTTCGACACCCAGCATGATGAGCACGGCGCTCGGGCTAGAGACCTGCTTGTCCCACCGCTTCTGTGGGTAGGAACGGTCGGCTTCCTTGAGCAGTACCGTCTCGGTGTGGTGTTCGTCGATCGCCGAAACGACGATGTCGGCGTCAAACCGCCGCATCTGACCGTCTCTCTCGAAATCGACTGAGCGAACGGAGCCGTTCTCACTGGTGATGGCGAGGACATCGCTGTCGGTGAGAATTTCGACGTTATTCTCGCGTGCGATCTCGACGAGAGAGGTGACGAAGCTTCGGAATCCGCCGAGCGGGTATTTGACCCCATCCACCAGGTCCATGTGACTCATCAGTTGGTACAGCGCGGGTGCGTCAAACGGTGATGTGCCGAGGAACACCGCGGGGTAACCGAGGATCTGGCGCAGGCGCACATCACGGAAGCGGCGCGCGATGAAAGACCACAGCGAACGCGTGAGCAGCGGGAGAACGGCGGGCACGGAACTGAGCACCTTCGCCGACAGAAAGTCTCGCCATGAAGAAAACGGGTTGTAGAGGAACGAGCTCACCGCCGCGTGATAGGTCCTGGTCGCCGACACAAGATACCTGCGAATACGGTCGCCTCCCCCGCGTTCACGGCTCTCGAACAGTGCGGCGGTCGCATCCGCTCCCGAACTCACATCGATAGGGCCCTCTGCCTCTCGCCCTTCCGGCTCGCCATAAATGCGGTAGCCAGGTTGAAGTGGCACCAGGTCGAGCTGCTCCGTCGTTGTCGTGCCCATCATGCGATAGAAGTGTTCGAAGACCTCGGGCATGAGGTACCAGGAGGGACCGGTGTCAAAGGTGAATCCGTCCTGCTCCCACGACCCTGCCCTTCCACCGAGTTCGCTGTTCTTCTCGAGAACCGTCACCTGATGTCCGTCACGTGCAAGAAGACAGGCGGTGGCGAGCCCGCTGACCCCTCCGCCGATGACGATGACGCGCGACGCCTTCACCGGATTGCCTTCATCGCGAGCGCACGAGCCAGGATCCGTGCTTTCACGGAGTTCGGAACGCGCACCCGGGTGCTGATCAGCTCGGACACCGGTGTCGACTCAATGCGGTCGGTGAGCTCACCGAACATTGCCCGCGCCGCCCATACTGACGCCCGACAACCTGGAGCCAGAAGCGGAATCGAATCATCCGCGACATGCAAGTCGTCCCTGATGGATGCAACGATGTCGGCTTTGGCCGCCTCCGTCAGTTCGTTCTCCGTCCCGGGGAAATATGCGCGGCCGAGGTCGTCATGATCGCCGGCGAAGTCGCGGAGGAAGTTGACCTTCTGAAACGCTGCGCCGAGGCTGCGGGCACCGCAATCGAGCCGCCCGCGCTCGTCGTCTTCGCGATTCATGCCGGATTCGAAGACTGCCAGGCACATGAGTCCGACGACTTCGGCAGAGCCGTAGATATAGTCGTTGAGCTCAGTCTGGTTGAACACCGCGGGTTCGAGATCTCGTCTCATCGACGCGAAGAACGGTCGGCACAGGTCCATGCCGATCCCGTATTCGCGCCCGCTCAACGCGAACGCGTGCACCACAAGGTTTGTGCTGAAGCCCAGCCGCAGAGCTCGTTCGGTCTCTGCTTCGAGTTCATCGAGCAGCACTGCGCGCGTTCGCGTATCTACTCCGGCCATCTCTGCCGGACCATCGACAAGCTCATCGGCGATGCGCACCAGTGCGTAGATGCGCGCTATGTGATCCCGTGCGGGGGCATCAAGCAGACGGCTAGCCCACGCGAACGATGTCGAGTATTCACGGATGACGGTTGAGGCGGCGGCAGTTGCCGTCGCGTTGTAGAGATCGAGGTCTGTGATTTTCATGAGACACGCGAATTGCAGGCGGAGGTCAAGGTGAGCAGCTGGCTTTTCAGCGCTGCGGGCAGAGCCGCTTCCTGGACCAGCTGGTAGACCTCATCACAACGCTCAGTGATGAAGGATTCCACAAAAACGAGTGCTCCTGATTCTTCGATCACCCGCTTGAGCCGACGACTGTCGGCGACACTGAGTGCGCTGTCGCCGAAGAGGGATTCGACCTCCGCCCACGCCACGTCAGAGCGTGCGTATGCGATCAGGAGGGTTTCTTTCCCTTCACGCAGGTCACTGATGGTCGATTTCCCCGTTTCTCGTTCATCGCCGAATAAGCCGAGTACGTCATCGCGCAATTGGTAGATCACACCGATCCGCCGGGCGATGGCCGTCAGCTCGTCGATGACACTCGTAGTGGAGCCGGCAAGAATCGCGGCCAGTATAAGGGGGGCTTGAAAGGAATACGCGGCGGTCTTCTGATCAACCATCGCCAGAACATCCTGCGCAGTCGCCTGCTGGAGACGCATGCTGAGCCAAACGTCGTAGTGTTCTCCCGCTGCGCTCTCGAAGACGGTGTCGTCGAAAACATCGAGAACTGCTTGCCGTCGCTCGTCGTGGATGTCGAGCCGCGCGAGAAGTGAATGAGCGAGGGTGAGCATGAGGTCACCGGCAAGTAGCGATGATGCTTCGCCCCAGGCATTTGCGTCCCTTCGCGTGGTTCCACGGAGCATCGCTTCCGATGCGAACCGTCCAGAGATATTCATCTCGCCGCGACGCATCAAGTCTTTGTCGATGACGTCGTCGTGGATCACAAGTGCGATATGTAGAAGTTCCATCGCGCATGCGGCATCCACCGCAACACGCTCGTCGATACCTCCGAGCGCCTCATACGCGCCCATGAGCAAGCGTGGTCGAATCCTCTTCCCTCCCGCCGCCATCCGTTCCAAAGATTCCCAAAGCTTCGTGTACGGAGCGGAGAAATCTCGCGAACGTTCACGGCCCTTCGCAAGCACTTCCATCAGCCTCGATTCGAAGGCGAAAGCGATGTCGTCCACCCGAGTAGACGAGTCAGACATCTTCATCGACGTCCAAGGCCGCAGCGGCGAAATGTGAGGTAAGCGCAGGAAGATGCTCGATCAGCCAAGGGCTGAATGCCCAGGGAGCCGCTTGCGTTGCCGAGGTGAGCGCCGACACCGTCGTCCACTGCGTCTCTGCCACCTCAGCGGGGTTCGGATCCAAGACTGACGCCGCCTGGGCGATGAATACCGGACAGTGCTCGTTTTCCTGAATCCCAGAAGCATCGCGCGCGGAGTATCCGAAATCGGGAAGCGCGCATACGATCATGTCGACGGTGAGCCCGAGTTCGAAAGCGGCGCGACGCCGCACCGCACTCTCAAGCGTCTCACCGGGACCAGGGTGGCCGCAGAACGCGTTAGTCCAGACACCTGGCCACGTCTTCTTTTCCAGCGCGCGTCTGGTCACGAGAAGACGCCCATCGGCATCGACGACGTGGCAGGAAAAGGCGAGATGCCGAGGCGTAATGACCCCATGCACAGTCTCCTTGCTCTGGATGCCGACGGGGCATCCGTTGCTGTCGACCAGAACGACCATCTCCATCACATGACCTCCGTTTCGTTAGCTAAGCGAGAGTTAAACGTAGCATAAGAAATGTATGCTGTGAATGTGACCGAATCAGACAAGAAAGTTCCACAAAGCTCACACCTGAGCTACTTTTCGAGCGATTCGGACCTCATCGACCGTCAACAGCTCTCCGACCAGGAGCTCGACCAGAGCATTGGCGTGATGGAAGCTCTTCGCGAGTGGCAAGAGGCCGCCCGCACTCTGTCCGAGGCATCCAAGCGATTCATGAAGCTCAACGAAAGCGACATGCGGGCGATCCGGATGATCATGCGAGCTCAGAAGCAGAATCAGATCGTCACGCCGAAGGACATCGCCCGAGAAGTCGGGATATCCAGCGCATCGACGACGAAGCTGGTGGATCGACTCGTCGCCGGAGGACATCTCATTCGCGTACCGCATCCGAGCGACCGACGAACAATGTGTATCGAAGTCACGGAGCACACACGAGAGTCAGCTCACAACACAATCGGCCGCCAACATGCCCGCCGATTTGCCGTCGCTGCCGGAATGAGCACGGATGACCGCGAAATAGTGATTCGCTTTCTCATGGATCTCGCCGAATCCGATCTCCCACAGGGTGAGCTCCTCGGCCACGGCGACTGACAACGCGTTCCTTTGACGCGTGGCCTATTCAAATCTCGCAGGGTCACTGGCGGGTTCGTCTGGGCTCGCACGGTGCTCCAGCGCACGCCGATCGTCCTCAACGCGCCGACTTCGCACGAGGGAGATGAGCCCTTTCGTTGCTGCGCCCGCCAGAAAGTTGATGCAGACGGCCACGACGACGACAGACAGCACCAGGATCAGAAGACCTGCGAAGACGAACGGCATGCCGAAGAGCATGAAAGCGAAGGAACCGTTGTCCATGCGCTCACCTTACGCCTGAAACAACGAAAAACCCCCGGAAATCCGGGGGTTTAAGTGTGCGCGATACTGGGATCGAAGGTGTGTGAGCACCATGACATCCTGACCGTTCACGGTCACGATGTCCGACTTTGTCCCAGATTCACGACAGTTCCCGGTCGTGTAATTGTGCCATTTCGAGACCCCGGCGTCCAATCGTCGCCACCATCTAGTGTGCGTTGGTGTGCAGAATCTCGACGTTCATCTATACGGAGCGTTCTACTGTTTATTGGATGAGTTCGCGGTCCTGCAGGAAAACGATGCCGCGGAAGTGTCCGGTGCCTCCATATCGGTGCTCTGGTCCGACTCTGACCCGCAGTCGTGCCCCGCTCCCACCAGCGTTAGGACAGCACCCTCGGAGGTCACTTCTGCGGTCTGCGACGATATTTCCGGCGAGGAACGCATCGCTCGCCATGCACATCTACTCACCGGCATTGACTGGGCGCTCGACAGCGAGCAAAACGACGAAGACGACGCTGAGTCGCTGAGCCCCGAAAAGCGCGCTGCTCAACTGCGCGCGAACGACCTCATCAAAGGTTCTCTCTGGCATGCGAGCAACACCATCATTGACAGGCTACTCAGCGACATCTATGAACTCGATAATGCAGACGACGAGTTAAGCAACGAGGACACTGTCATGCTCTCCGACCTTCCTCCTCGATTCGCCAAGGCATACCGGCCGTTGGCGTGATGGTTCCTGCGCAGTGCAACTGGCGCATTCGACCCAACATTTTGGGGCGAATGCGCCACACACCTACGCCTGTTTGCGCCGCGAGGTGAGCACCAGGCCAACTCCAACTAGCGCAAGGAGAACTGCTGCCACGAGAGACGTGGCAGGATCACTGCCCGTGCGTGCTAGATCCGTTTCACCCACGATCCGTCGTCGTTATTCACGAGGTCGATCGCACTGATCCCACCAAACGAAACACCCGTTATTGACGTATGCGTAAGAACCAGCACCGGCACGTCACGGTCCACGCCTGTACCGTCCCCCAACTGCCCGCCGCCGTTGCCTCCCCAGGCATACGCGACAGCGTCTTCAGCAACCGCAACCACATGCGAATCGCCCGCACTCACCCGCGTAAAAGTCACCCCAGCAGGCAACTGCACCCGCACCGGCACGTCACGGTCCACGCCTGTACCGTCCCCCAACTGCCCGCCGCCGTTGCCTCCCCAGGCATACGCGACAGCGTCTTCAGCAACCGCAACCACATGCGAATCGCCCGCACTCACCCGCGTAAAAGTCACCCCAGCAGGCAACTGCACCCGCACCGGCACGTCACGGTCCACGCCTGTACCGTCCCCCAACTGCCCGCCGCCGTTGCCTCCCCAGGCATACGCGACAGCGTCTTCAGCAACCGCAACCACATGCGAATCGCCTGCACTCACCCGCGTAAAAGTCCCCCCAGCAGGTCGTTCAATCGTGACCTCGGTACCCCCTGTCACTGGGCCGCTCGTCGGGGCCAGCACCGCACTCGTCGGTGTCGATGCCGCGTTCGCTGTGGCCCCCACCCCGACAAGCCCCACCGCCAGACTGGCAGCGAGCACTCCCCGCAACACGTTACGCAACATCATCCAACAACTTTCCCCAGGTTCATCCGCTTGGCGGCTCGGCCTCGAGCCAGAAAATAATGTGTGGCAGCACGCAGCCTTCAGCGGGGCAGGCGGCAAGGCACGACCCCCCACGAAACCACGCCCACGCACGCTCACCCCTGCATCGCCTTTGGCACCAAAGTTTCAAGCACTGTTTCCAGGCCCGTAAGCCCGCTCGACGCATCGATTTCCGCGCCAATCTTCCGGGTGCGTTCGGCGTAGCCTGGGTCTGCGAGCACCCGCCTCACCGCTGAACCCACCTGCTCGGACGTCGGCCGGTTCGTGCGCAGACGCACCCCAGCACCCGTCCACTGCACACGCGCAGCGACCTCGGCCTTGTCTTCGGTCGCGCCCGCGACCAAAAGAGGCACCCCATGCTCGAGTGCGTAATGCACTCCGCCGTACCCGCCGTTACTCACATACACGTCAGTGACGGGCAGCAGCCTGTCGTGCGGCAGATACTCGGCAACACGCACGTTCGCCGGCAGTGGCGACGGCAGGGTCGAAAGTGGCCGCCCACCCGTGCTGACGACCACGAGAACATCATCGTCAGCCAGCGCAGTCATAGTGGGGGTGATGAGTTCGTCGTAATCAGTGTTCGCGATCGTGCCCTGGCTCACGTGCACCACGGGCCGTGATCCATCAAGCTCAGACCACCACTCAGGCAACGCGCCGTCACTCTTCGTGGCACGAGACAGTGGGCCCACGAAGTGCACTGTCTCTGGCAGGTCACGTCGTTCGTACTCAAAACCCGGAACAGTGAACTGCACAATCGCATCAGCCCGTGAAGCGCCCGACATAAAGAACCCGTCGAGTTTCTGCCCCGTCGCCTCCAACAAGATCTGCTCAGCCTGCTTCTGCACCCCACCAAAGATGACTCTCTTCGTGAGCACGTCAAGCACGGCATTACGCACCCGCCCCAGCACGCCAGGCCTCGGAAGAATCCCCAAACCAAACGGGGCCGTGTCTTTACTTTCCACACCCAGCGGAATGATTCCGAGATTCACAATCGCGGGCCGCTCTGCACGGCGCCTCGAGAGCAGCCCCACGGCCCCAATAAACATGCTCTCAACGAGGATCGCGTCGACCGGGTCCTGCGCGACCGCGTCATCGACCGCGCGAATCTGCATCGGCGCGGGTTTCAAGAAAATATTGCTCACGTCCCAGCGGATCCCCGCCACCCCGGTCTTGCCCACCCGGCCAGGGAACGCGACATTCATATCTGTGTCGTCGTAGTCCGCCCCTGTTGGGAGCGCCAGAAACTCAGCCCCCGTGCTCCGCACCCGGTCAGCGTAACGCTGCCCGGTCAAGAAACGCACCCGATGACCTTGCTGCACGAGATAACGCGAAACCGCAAGCAACGGTGTCACGTGGCCGTGAACAGGAGTACTGCAGATCAGGAACGAGCTCATGCATGTCTTTCGCTAGAGGGCAGACCAAGGTAACCTTTCCAATGGAATAGTATTCACTACACCCGGAGGCAAGTCAATATGTCTGGCCAGGAATCACGCCCCCGCAATCGCCGATATCAATCCGAGGTGCGCACAAACCAAGCCGCCGCAACACGGTCCCGAATCTTGGATGCCGCAGCCAACCTGTTCACAGTCGCGGGCTACACCGGCACCTCACTTGCCGACATCGCGCACGCAGCGGGCGTCTCCGTCGAAACAGTGAAGCTCGGCGGACCCAAACACCGCCTATTGCTTGACGCATTCACACACAGCTTTGCCGGGAGTGATGACATTGCATCGCTCGCCAGTCACGGCCCGGTCGCCGAAATTACCGCTGAAATCGACAACACCCGCTACCTCGCAGGCATCGTGCATTTTGTAGCGGAATCGAACCGACGCAGCAGCATTCTCTGGACGACACTCCTGTCAGCAGCCAGATCCGACGCGCCCCTCCGCAAAGAACTCGACGAGCTGCAACAACGCCGCCGCGCAGACATGCTCGTGCTCGTTGACGAACTCCGCCGCCGCGGACTCGCCCAGACTCCCCAGCCAAGCGCAACGGTCGCGGATACCATCTCATTCATATTGTCACCCGAGGGCTACAACCAGCTCGTACACGACTCAGGCTGGAGCCAACCCGACTACGAAACCTGGCTCGCACGCACCATACTCCACGTCTGCGCCCGAGACTGACACTCACAGCCACCGGCCGGAGCCGATACTCAGCAGATGTCCAGGCATCCGAGTGCGTCGCGCTACAGGCTCCAGCCTCGACACGGAAGGAATCTCCACAGCAACGGCTTACCCCGCGATACTGGGGCGGCGCAAGAAAGACGGTGACATCAATCACGAAGCTGCCTGAAACAACAAAAAACCCTGACCAACAGACAATAGCTGTTCATCAGGGTTCCTTGACGTTCACCGCCGTTAGTGTCGGTTACTTGTCGTTTGTGCGCGATACTGGGATCGAACCAGTGACCTCTTCCGTGTCAGGGAAGCGCGCTACCGCTGCGCCAATCGCGCCTATAAAGGCTATTAAATTTGTGACCTTGAGGTGGCGACGGGATTCGAACCCGTGTAAACGGCTTTGCAGGCCGGTGCCTAGCCGCTCGGCCACGCCACCGTGTGGATTGACCCCACGTGCCGTGAGCCTCAAAAAGAGACTCTCTGCACTCGAGCGGATGACGAGATTCGAACTCGCGACCCTCACCTTGGCAAGGTGATGCGCTACCACTGCGCTACATCCGCATTTTGTTTCCGGCGTCCCGGGCACTTATGAAACATTAGCCGATGATTCCCGAGGCGCAAAACTCAACACGGATCTCGCGCGTGTCTTCTCATTTGGTCTAAACGGTCCGAATCGTTCCGGTAGTATCGAATCTCGACCCCAAGGGTCATGGGCGATTGGCGCAGTTGGTAGCGCGCTTCCTTCACACGGAAGAGGTCATCGGTTCGAGTCCGGTATCGCCCACAGACTACAGCCCCGCAGACCTTTGGTTTTGCGGGGTTTTCTTCTGTCCGGCAAGGACTCCCACCGTTCAAGCTGCTTCCGCGTGTCCACAGGTGGGGTGACCGTGCAGCTGCTCCGAGCTCCGTCGCAGTCCTCATCCTCCGAGACCACTAGAGTGTTTGTCGTACTTACGCGATACCGAACCTGAATCGGTGCCCTTGCCTTCCCATCACCCCTCCGGAGACAACGATGCCCCGCTCTGACGGCGCTACTGCGCTGCGCTCGACCACCATTCTCATTCTTGCGCTCATACTCGGGCTCGCAGGAGGTGTCGGTGGCGCATTCGCAACATCCGCGATGACCGGCACGGTCGTGCAGGAATCCGCCGGAGCATCGGGCGCCAACGGCGCTCCCGGTCAGCCCGGCGAACACGGAGAGAATGGCGAGCCAGGCTCCCCCGGTGTACAGGGTCTGGAAGGCACACCCGGGACACTCGGCCCCGCTGGGCCAAACGGCCCTCATGGCGAAGCCGGACTGCCCGGTCGACAAGGCACACCCGGGCAGCCGGGAGCCGCGGGCGCCGTCGGGGAAGCCGGGACCGCAGGACCCATCGGACAGACCGGTCCCGTCGGTCAGCAAGGCCCCGCCGGCCCCGAGGGCGCGACCGCTCCCGTCGGCCCCGAAGGCGCGACCGGTCCCATCGGCCCGCAAGGCCCTGCCGGCTCCGAAGGCGCGACCGGTCCTGCCGGCCCCGAAGGCGCGACCGGTCCTGCCGGCCCCGAAGGCGCAACCGGTCCCGTCGGCTCGCAAGGCCCTGCCGGCCCTATCGGCCCTATCGGCCCCGAAGGCGCGACCGGCCCCATCGGCCCCGGAGGCGCGACCGGCCCCATCGGCCCGCAAGGCCCCGTCGGCCCCGAAGGCTCGACCGGTCCCGTCGGTCCGCAAGGTCCTGCCGGCCCCGCGGGCACTGACGGGCTCTCCACGGCGTTGAGCTACACAGTGCTCACGGCGCGACCGACGTTGAGTGCCGGAACGACAATCGTTGATTTCACCGGGGAGACGTCCAGCTCGAGCCCGGCGGCGAGCCATGTCAACGGAACTATCGCGATTCCAGCTTCTGGCACGTACCGGATCACCTATGTCGCAGCCCCGTCCACGACCGGCCCGGCGAGCGTCTCACTGCCGAGCAATGCGTCGTCCGGCTACCTTCTCAACCACAACAACGTTCCGCTCGCCGGCTCCGAGGTGACCAGACCGATCCTCGACGTCAATATGGCTCTAGTCCTCACCATGCGGACCATTGTGCAGGGCGGTTCCTACTCGGCGACAAGTTACCTTCATGCTGACGCAGGCGACACAGTGGAATTTGTGAGCTCGTCCAGCGTAGAAATTCCCGCGACGACCACAGCAATCACCCTCATTATCGAGCGGATCTCCTGACCTCCGCGTCCCAGCACTTGATGTCACGCTGCATCATGCAGCGCGCTTCCTTCACGCAGAAGAGGTCATCGGTTCGAGTCCGGTATCGCCCACCACAAAGGAAATCTCAGATCGTCTGAGATGATCATCCGCTCCCCGCCGCAGCGCTTCAGAGAAGATCTTCCGGGCTGACCTGCAGATTTGACTGCTACGGTGAGCAAAGTCGGCATATTGTCGACATCAGGGAAGACTTCTTGTCGACCAACGGGCCGCATCTGCCATTTCGTTCTCCGTCGCCTCCTCTGTCTGATCTGAGGAGACTTGATTTCTGCGTACCCGTATACCCATTTCGCTGACACGAGTTCAGACGATAAGCCGGGCTCGATCCCGGTACTCCCGGCCGGCTCATCCGCGATCGTGTACTGCGAAGGCCAGTTCGGCGAGCAGGACGGCAAGACGGCGAACGGCCTCGTCCGCCACTCCGAGAAGTACGACATTCTCAGCGTGCTCGACAGCCGCCATGCCGGGGCAGACGCAGGCACATTCCTCGATGACATTGCGAACGGCATCCCGATCCTCGCGAGCCTGCCTGAAGCCATCGCGCACGCGGGCCATGTTCCGGACTACCTCATCTGCGGCGTCGCGCCAGCGGACGGCCTCCTCTCCCCCGCACAACGCGTCGTGCTGCTGGATGGCATCGCCCGCGGCATGCACATCATCAACGGCCTCCACGAGTTCCTCAACGACGACGTGGAGTTCGTCGCGGCCGCACTCGTTGCGGGCGTCACAATCACCGACGTGCGCCGCCCGCGGGATAAGAAGGATCTGCACCTGTTCTCTGGGCGCATCTTCGACGTCACCTGCCCGAGGATCGCTGTCCTCGGCACCGACGGTGCCATCGGCAAGCGCACGACCGCGACGCTCCTCGTTCAGGCGCTCCAGGACCACGGCATCCGCGCGGTGATGGTCGGCACCGGACAGACCACGATCATCCAGGGCGGTCGCTACGGCGTCGCACTCGACGCCCTTGTCCCGCAGTTTTGCTCGGGCGAAGTCGAGCATCAGGTCGTCCGCGCCTTCGAAGGCGAAGATCCCGACATCATCATCGTGGAGGGCCAGAGCGCACTCAGCCACCCCGCCTATCTGACCTCAGCGCACATTCTGCGCGGCAGCCGCCCTGCGGGTGTGATTGTTCAGCATGCGCCGGGCAGGCGCGTGCTCGGAGATTTCCCGATGATGCCCATGCCCGACGTCGCCAGTGAGATCGCCCTCATCGAAGCGTTCGCTGACACCAGGGTGATCGGTGTGACCGTCAACCACGAGCACCTCACCGACGCCCAGGTCTCGGCGGCGATCGATGAGATCGAACTGGACCACGGAGTTCCCGCCACCGATCCACTGACCCGCCCACTGAGCAGACTCGTCGATATGGTGCTGCAGGCATTCCCTGAGCTGGAGAAGGCACTACCCGCCCAGCGTGTGTGAGACACGCCAGGCGCGTGAGGCCTGTTTAGCTGTTCCTGGCCCAGCCGTAACGCGTCGTCAGCGCTTTCGATACCCTGTCGTACCGTCCGCGGTCGAGAACAGCAGCTTCACGCCGCATCCCATCCTCGTGCACGCTGTACAACTGCTCTATGTCCACCCAGGACTCACGGCCCTGCGCGTCCCATTCCCCGCTGCCGATCGACAGGTAGTCACGGTCGCGGTCGTGTGCCTTGCTGGTCATCCGCACCGCGTACACGCGTGACGACGACTCCCGTCCGATCACGAGCACCGGGCGATCCTTGCCACGCCCATCGTTCTCCTCGTAGGGCACCCAGGTCCAGATCACCTCTCCGGCATCCGGTGCGCCGTCCTTCTTCGGCGCGTAGCGGACAACAAACCCCGGGATGCGATCAGGGTCCACACTCACCGTCTCGCTCCCTTGCTGACGTCCCAGATCCGAGCCGGTCGAAGAATCAGAGGACGACGCGCCAGATCGCCTCGGCTCCTGCTTGGCAGGCCGAGACGATCTGGGCAGAAGGGCTTTGAGGACGAGCTCAACAAGCTGGCCGAGGATGCTCTGGGAAGAACTCACCCTGTCACCTTATCGAGACAGCGGCACGCTACCGAGACAGAGGCACCCTACCGAGACAGGATGCGCTCACGCGTCGACGAGCGCGTAACCTTCCTCGCCGTGCACGACCGAGTCGACACCGGCGATCTCGTCTTCGTTCGTGATGCGGAAGCCGATCGTCTTCTGGATCACCGTTCCGATGATGAAGGCGATGACGAAGGAGTAGATCAGCACGCCGAGTGCGGCAATCACCTGGACGGCAAGCTGACTTGCGTTGCCGCCGACGAACAGACCGGTCTCCGTGGCGAAGAAGCCCAGGTAGATCGTGCCGAGCAGGCCACCGACGAGGTGGATGCCGACGACATCAAGCGAGTCGTCGAAGCCGAGGCGGAACTTGAGCTCGACGGCCAGCGCGCAGGCGATGCCGGCGAGAGCGCCGAGCAGGAGCGACCACCCAGGCGTGAGGTTTGCGCACGCGGGGGTGATGGCGACAAGACCGGCGACAGCACCGGAAGCAGCGCCGACCGAGGTGGCCTTGCCGTCTTTGATCCGCTCAACGAGAATCCAACCGAGAATCGCGGCCGCCGTCGCACCGAGTGTGTTTAGACCGATGAGGCCGACACCGCCCATGTCCTCCGACAACCATTCGGCACCGGCGTTGAAGCCGAACCATCCGAACCACAGGATCGCCGCTCCAATGAGCGTCAGCGGCACGTTGTGGGGCTTCAGGATGCCCTTCTGGAAGCCAATCCGCTTACCCAGCACGAGTGCCAGCGCCAGTGCTGCTGCGCCGGCGTTGATGTGCACCGCGGTACCACCGGCGTAGTCGATGACGGAAATGCCGCTGTTGGCGCCGAAGAGGGTGGTGCCGAGTTCCATGATCCAGCCACCGCCCCAGACCCACGCCGCGATCGGGAAGTAGCCGACGGTGGCAAACACACCGGCGAAGATCAACCAGCTGCCGAACTTCGCGCGATCTGCGATTGCACCGGAGATCAGGGCGATGGTGATGATCGCGAAAGTAGCGCCGTATGCGACACCCAGCAGCGCGACGTTCGAACCCTCACCAGATGCGAGCGAGCTCAGGCCGAAGTCTGCAAAAGGATTACCGGCGAACTGACCGGGGCCGTCGACAGCACTCATGGAGAAACCGAAAAGAATCCACAGCACCGCGACCAGACCGATGGAGCCGAAGCTCATCATCATCATGCTGACGACGCTCTTCGCCTTGACGAGCCCGCCGTAGAAGAACGCCACACCAGGCGTCATCAGCAGAACCAGCGCCGTGGCGGTAATACCCCACGAAATGTTGCCGGGAGCATCCATAGGAAAACCTCACATCCGAAGTAATTGAGAACTTCAGTGTGGCGATGCTCGATTTCCGGGATGCGCGTCGCGTGTTTCCCCGTTGTTACACGCTGGTCCGGCGTGTAACCATCGCGTTACGCGTTGCTCGGCGCTGTCGCAGAATGTGTCAGCGCGTTCAGGCGAGAGAGCGCACGGAGGTACTTCTTGCGGTAGCCACCGCCGAGCATCTCTTCGGAAAAGACCTGGTCCAGAGCGCCGCCGGTCGCGATGATCGGGAGCTGGGCGTCATAGACCCGGTCGACGAACGCCACGAAACGCAGCGCCTCGGACTGATCAGTCAGCACGCGCACGTCACGAAGTCCGACCAGCGTCAGGTCATCGATCAATCGGATGTACCGCGAAGGGTGCACCTTGGCGAGGTGACGGATGACATCATCGAACAGGTCATCGGATGCCGTGCCCACTGCTGCGGCAGACGCGATGCGCTCGTGGTATTCGGCATCCTCGAAGATGACCGCCTGGCCGTCCAGTGCACGCTGGCGGAAGTCGACGCCGTCGATGCGGATCGTCTCGAAGCTGTCCGACATCGCATGGATCTCTCGCAGGAAGTCCTGTGCAGCGAAACGTCCCTCACCGAGTGCGTTTGGCGGGGTGTTCGATGTCGCGGCCAGCCGTGTGCCGGTCGGAACCAACTCAGCCAGCAACCGGGTCATGACCATGGTGTCGCCTGGGTCATCCAACTCGAACTCATCGATGCAGATGAGATCAGCTCCACGCAGGAGGTCGACGGTGTTTTTGTATCCGAGTGCCCCGACCAGCGCGGTGTACTCGATGAACGAGCCGAAGTACTTCCGACGCGCGGGCATCGCGTGGTAGATCGATGCGAGGAGATGGGTCTTGCCCACGCCGAATCCGCCATCGAGGTAGACGCCGGGCTTCAGCGCCGGCTCTTTCTTGGCACGCCCGAAGAATCCGCTTCGTTTGGCCGGAGCACCCCGCCCGGCGAACCGCTCCAAACGGCCCTTGGCATCCGCCTGCGACGGGTACGCATCATCCGACCGGTAACTCTCAAACGTCGCGGAGTCGAACTGCGGCGGAGGCACCATGCTCGCGAGCATCTCGGCGCCGGTGACCACTGGCTGTCGGTCAGTGAGGTGCACGGCGTTCGGGCTGAGGATGTCGGGCATACGTTTCCTGTGTCGAAGTCTTACGGAACGGGTCCGGAGCAGACCAAACCGCTCTATCGTCGAAGGGACGGCTCAACACTACGCCGTCGCAGCCAGAGCCTTCGCTCGCTTACCCATCGAGGAGCGCCACGTGTCCATCGAGTTCGATTCTTCTTCTGCAAAGTTCGCCGAGTATTCCGAGCCTGGCCGGCTCGTCACCACCGAATGGCTGGCGGATCATCTCGGTGACCCAGGGCTCGTCGTCGTCGAATCCGATGAAGACGTGCTGCTGTATGAAACCGGGCATATTCCTGGCGCGGTCAAGGTCGACTGGCACACCGAGTTGAACGACCCGGTCGTTCGCGACTACGTCGATGGTGAAGGTTTTGCAAAGCTGCTCAGCCGCAAGGGCATCTCCCGCGATGACACCGTCGTCATCTACGGCGACAAGAACAACTGGTGGGCCGCCTACGCCCTCTGGGTGTTCTCCCTATTCGGCCACGAAGACGTGCGCCTCCTCGATGGTGGCCGCGACCGCTGGATCACCGAGGGCCGCGACATCACGACCGCAGCAACGACGCGTGCCGCGACCGAGTACCCGGTCATCGAGCGCGACGACTCGCTCCTGCGTGCGTACAAGGACGACGTGCTCGCCCACTTGGGCAACCCGCTGATCGACGTCCGCTCCCCCGAGGAATACAACGGTGATCGCACCTCTGCTCCGGCATATCCTGAGGAGGGCTCACTGCGCGCCGGCCACATTCCCACGGCGCAAAGCGTGCCGTGGGGCAAGGCTGTCGCAGAAGACGGCGGTTTCCGGCCGCGCGCTGAGTTGGATGCCATCTACCGTGACGGCGCCGGGCTGCGCGACGGCGATGATGTCGTCGCCTATTGCCGCATCGGTGAGCGCTCCAGCCACACCTGGTTCGTGCTGAAGCATCTGCTGGGCTTCGAGAAGGTACGCAACTACGACGGCTCCTGGACCGAATGGGGCAGCGCCGTCCGTGTGCCGATCGTCACCGGGTCTGAGCCCGGCACGCTCTGAGCGTGGGAGAATTGCAGGGATGAGCACCACGCACCTTCCTGACACCCTCGCGCAGATCCGCGACGACTTCCTCGAACTCCCCGAGTCCGAGCGTCTTCAGCTGCTGCTGGAGTTCTCCTACGAGCTCCCCGCTGTGTCCGAGGCGGTCGCGAGTCATCCAGAGATGTACGAGCGCGTGGCCGAGTGCCAGTCGCCCGTCTACATCTACGTCGAAGTCGCTGACGGCGTTGTCACCATGCATGCGACGGCGCCACCCGAGGCTCCGACGACGCGCGGATTCGCCAGCATCCTGGTGCAGGGCATCACCGGTCTCACTGCCGATGAAGTACTCGCGATCCCGGACGACTACTCACAGTCGATCGGGTTGACCCGCGCCGTGTCGCCGCTGCGAATCGGTGGAATGACCGGGATGCTGCTGCGCGTGAAGCGACAGGTCACTCAGAAGCGCTGATCAGTCAGAAGCGCTGAAGCCATTCGCGCTCGTCCAGTCGGTGATCGCCCCGGTCCAGCTCATCTGGTCGTAATTCCAGAGCTTGGTGTGCCGCGCCACGGTGAATCGTGGCATGGTCACGAGGTCCGGTCGCGCTTCGGCAAGCGCGTGCGAAGCATCCGCAGGCACAAATCCGTCATCGTCGCTGTGCAGCACGAGAATCGGCGCGGTGAGCTCATCGGCTCGCGCGACCATGTCGAGTTTGTCGAATGGGATCGTTTCGCCTGACCCGCTTAGACGCGCCGTCAATGGCGATGACAGCGCGTTCATCGCCAGGGCAGGGAACGGAGCGCGGATGCCGGATTCTCGTGCCTGGAATCGCAGCACCGTACGCCAGTCGACGACAGGAGACTCCAGTATGAGACCGGCGATCTTCTCTCGGTGCGCGGATGACACAGCGGTCTGCAGCGCGATCGCACCGCCCATCGACCAGCCCATCAGCAGCACTCGCGTGGCACCGTGGCGAAGCGCGTAGCCGATCGCCGCATCCACATCACGCCACTCCGATGCACCCAGCGCGTAGGAGCCACCACGCACGCGCGGTGCTTCGCCATCGTTGCGGTAGGAGACGACAAGGTTGGGCAGCCCCATCCCGTGAAACACCGGCACCGCACGCAGGCACTCAGATCGAGCCCCACCGCGGCCGTGGACCTGGATCACCCAGGTCGTCGATTCGGCAGGAAACAGCCAGGCAGGACAGGGCCCTGCCGGCGATCCGATCAACAAAGATTCCCACGGCAGGTGCAACTCGCTCGGTGTGGAGTAGTACCAGCCACTGAACGATGCCGCGCGATCGAGCTTCGCACCCGTCTCGACCTGTGTGAGCAGCTTGCGCCGTACTCGCTTTTTGTCCGCGCTCAGCACCGCACCGAGCTTCACATAGCCCGTCGTGCCGGTGGTGAACAGGCCATACCGGCCCGGCAACTCGGTATCGGGCGTGCGAGTGAGCTCGATCGTCTGTGCGCCGGTATCTACCGCGAGGATCTCGGTGTCAGTGACACGAACACCTGGTGTGACCACCTTTCGGGCGATCGCGAACACAAGAAACATCGCTGCGGCGCCCAGAGCGAGCAGTGCGGGTACCAACAGCGCAACGGCGTGCCTGAGACTCTTCATCGCTTCCTGACTCTAGCCTGTTCCCGTGACCGCACATCCCGATGCCGGAGCGCACTTCGAACGTGCCGCAGCAGAACTGCGCGACACGGTGTTCCGTGATGACATCGTGGTGCGTGAGATTGCGGCACCGCAGGGGCTCGCGCCCTTCGCGATCGCGCTCGCCGCTGACGTACGCCCCGATGACCATGGCGACTCGATCTACGGCACCGGGCGCTTCGTGCTTCTGCATGATCCGGAGGAGCCCAATGCGTGGGGCGGCGCATGGCGCGTCATCACGTTCGCTCAAGCGCCCCTGGAGCCTGAGATCGGCACCGACCCACTGTTGGCGGATGTGACCTGGTCGTGGCTCGTGGATGCACTGGCGTCACGAGATGCGGTCTACCACGCAGCATCCGGCACCTCAACGAAGACCCTGTCAAAGGGGTTCGGCGGTTTGAGCGATGAAGGCGACGGGGCGCAGATCGAACTACGCTCGTCTTGGACACCGGAAGAACCATTCCGGCCACACGTAGAAGCATGGGCCGAACTCGTCGGCATGCTCGCCGGGCTTCCGCCCGGGTCAGAAAACATCGCCGTGTTCGGCGCACGAAGGGCAGGTCGTGACTGAGTACACCGTCATCGACGATCCGATCGAGTTCAAGGCAGCCTGCGAGCTGCTCGCGGCGGGAACCGGACCGGTTGCTGTCGACGTCGAACGCGCTTCCGGTTTCAGATACTCGCAGCGCGCCTACCTTGTGCAGGTATTCCGTCGCGACGTCGGCGTTTTCCTCTTCGACCCCCCTGCGATAGGTGACTTCTCGCCTCTGCAGGACGCCATCGGGAACGTCGAATGGGTTTTCCACGCCGCCAGCCAGGACCTCCCGTCTCTGCGTGAACTCGATTTAGACCCGGCGAGCATCTTCGACACCGAGCTCGCCTCCCGCTTGCTCGGCCACGATCACGTCGGTCTCGCGGCCGTCGTCGAAGAGACCCTCGGCATCACGCTCAAGAAAGAGCACTCCGCAGCGGACTGGTCGACCAGACCGCTGCCCAAGACGTGGCTGGACTACGCGGCTCTCGATGTGCTCCACCTGATCGATGTGCGCGATGCGATCGCCGCTGAACTCGACGAGCAGGACAAGACCGAGTTCGCACGACAGGAGTTCGCTGCGACCCTGGCGCAGCCGCCGCGACCACCGCGTGAAGACCCCTGGCGTCGCCTGAGCGGTCTGCATCAGGTCAAGGGCGCGCGCGGCCTTGCCATCGCCCGATCGATGTGGGAAGCGCGCGAAGAGTACGCCCAGCAGGAGGACACCTCTCCGGGACGCCTCGTCCCCGATCGCTCGTTGGTCGCCGCTGTGCTTGCGAATCCTCAGAGCAAACAGGCACTCGCCAGCGTGCCGGCTTTCACCGGACGTGCCAGCCGTTCGCAGCTGGATCGATGGTGGCAGGCGATCGTGCGCGGTCGCGAGGTGGAGATCCTCCCCCGCGTGCGAGTGTCCAACGATGCGCTCCCGCCCGCGAGGGCGTGGGCCGAACGCAACCCGGAAGCTGACGCACGGCTCAAGCTCGCGCGGCCTGTTGTCGAGGCTCACGCCGAAGAACTGGCGATGCCCACGGAGAATCTGCTCAAGCCGGACACCCTGCGCCGCCTGGCCTGGACACCCCCGGAACTGACGACGGATGCCATGTCGACTGCGCTCGAAACGCTCGGCGCGCGCGCATGGCAGATTGAGCAGACTGCACAGAAGATTGTGGATGCCTTTGTAGAAGCAGCGCAATCGCCTGAACCGGCCGTCGTGTCGGAGTCGTAGGTTCAATCCAAGCAATTCCATTCGCATCGCTGCGACTCCTAGGCTGAGGTCATACCTAACCTTGGAGGCAGAGTGGCCGAGATCTCGGACGTCTTCTTCGTCGATGGCGTGCGCACCCCGTTTGGGCGCGCCGGCGAAAAAGGCATGTACTGGAACACCCGCGCAGACGATCTCGCCGTGAAGGCGACGATCGGTTTGATGGAGCGCAACACAAGCGTTCCCGCGGACCGCATCGATGACGTCGCAATCGCGGCGACATCCCAGACCGGTGACCAAGGACTGACCCTTGGTCGCTCTGTGGCCATCCTCGCAGGACTCCCCAACACCGTTCCCGGCCTCGCCGTCGAGCGTATGTGTGCGGGTGCGATGACCAGCGTCACCACGATGGGCGCTTCCATCGGCATCGGCATGTACGATTTCGCACTCGCCGGTGGCGTCGAACACATGGGGCATCACCCGATCGGCGCCAATGCCGATCCGAACCCGCGTTTCGTGTCGGAGAAGATGGTCGACCCCGGTGCACTGAACATGGGTGTCACCGCCGAGCGGATCTTTGACCGGTTCCCGCATCTCACGAAGGAGCGTTCCGACCGCTACGGCATGCTGAGCCAGCAGAAGGTGCAGGCAGCGTACGACGCGGGCAAGATCCAGCCCGACCTCGTGACTGTGGCCACCAAGGGCGCCGACGGCGCCTGGGGACTCGCCGCCGAAGACGAGGGGCGCCGCCCGCAGACCACGATGGCAGACCTGGCATCGCTCAAGACGCCGTTCCGTCCGCACGGTCGTGTGACCGCTGGCACTTCATCACCGCTGACCGACGGCGCAACCATGTCGTTGCTGGCCGGTGGTGGCGCGGTCAAGGAGTTCGGGCTCGCGCCCAAGATGAAGATGGTCTCGTTCGCCTTCGCCGGCGTGCAGCCGGAGATCATGGGCATCGGTCCGATTCCATCGACGGAGAAGGCACTGAAGAAGGCCGGTCTCTCGATCGCTGACATCGGGCTGTTCGAGCTCAACGAGGCGTTCGCGATTCAGGTCATCTCGCTGCTCGATCACTTCGGCATCGCGGACGACGACCCGCGAGTCAACCAGTGGGGCGGCGCGATCGCGATCGGGCATCCGCTCGCCGCTTCTGGGGTGCGGCTGATGATTCAGCTCGCGGCGCAGTTCGCCGAGCGTCCCGACGTGCGCTACGGCCTGACCGCCATGTGCGTGGGTCTGGGCCAGGGCGGCTCTGTCATCTGGGAGAACCCCCACTACGACGGCAAGAAGCGGAAGTGACGAACGTGACCGATTACGAATTGATCGATTTCTCCCCCATCGTCGCTCTGGCCGATGACGAAGTCATCACGCACTCCATCGTGCGCGATGTCCGCCTCGCATCCGGCAAGGTGCTGGCGCTGATCACGCTCGACAACGGCCGCGATCACAACCGACCGAACACGCTGGGTCCTGCCACGCTCACCGAGCTCGGCGAGACCCTGTCGACGCTCAAGGCGCGCGCAGCGGCTGGCGAAATTCAGGCGGTCGGCATCACCGGTAAGCAGTACATCCTCGCTGCCGGTGCCGATCTCTCCGACATCTCCAAGGTCGGGTCGACGGATCAGGCTCTGCTCATTGCGCAGCTCGGGCACAAGGTCATCGGCTCGCTCAGCGAACTCGGCGTTCCCTCGTTCGCGTTCGTGAACGGACTCGCACTCGGTGGTGGACTCGAGATCGCACTGAACTCGACCTACCGCACAGTGGATGCCTCAGCGGCCGCCATCGCGCTGCCAGAGGTGTTCCTGGGGCTTATCCCCGGCTGGGGTGGCGCGTACCTGCTGCCGAACCTCATCGGCATCGAGAATGCCCTCGAGGTCGTGATCTCGAACCCGCTGAAGCAGAACCGCGTCCTGAGGCCGCAGCAGGCCTTTGACCTGGGTATCTTCGATGCGATCTTCCCCGCGTCGACCTATCTGGAGAAGTCCCTCGCCTGGGCGGATGCAGTTCTCGGCGGCAAGAAGGTCGAGCGTAAGAACGAACCTGGCAAGATCGAGCGCCTCACCAAGTGGCCCATCGCCATCAAGATGGCGCGCGGAATGCTGGAGTCGAAGATCGGCACCGTTCCCAAGTCGCCATATGCTGCGCTCGAACTGCTCGACAAGGCGAAGAGTGGCACGAAGGCCGAGGGATTCGCGCGTGAAGACGCGGCGCTCGCCGAGCTCGTGACTGGCGATCAGTTCGCGGCATCCATGTATGCGTTCGATCTCGTGCAGAAGCGTGCCAAGCGTCCTGTCGGCGCGCCGGACAAGGCGTTGGCGAAGAAGGTCACCAAGGTCGGCATCATCGGCGCTGGCCTGATGGCCAGTCAGTTCGCGCTGCTCTTCGTCCGCAAGCTCCAGGTGCCGGTGCTCATCACCGATATCGATCAGGCGCGCGTCGACAAGGGCGTCTCCTACATCCATGAGGAGATCGGCAAGCTCGAAGCGAAGGGACGTCTCGACAGCGACAGCGCCAATAAGCTGCGCGGTCTCATCCACGGCACCGTCGACAAGAGCGAGTACGCAGACTGCGACTTCGTCATCGAGGCAGTGTTCGAAGAGATCGGCGTCAAGCAGACGGTGTTCGGCGAGATCGAGAAGTTCATCGCTGACGACGCCATCCTTGCCACGAACACCTCGTCGCTGTCGGTCGAGGAGATCGGCGAGAAGCTCGCTCACCCCGAGCGGCTCGTCGGATTCCACTTCTTCAACCCGGTTGCGGTCATGCCGCTGATCGAGATCGTGAAGACGCCGGCCACCAACGAGCAGACACTGGCCACCGCGTTCGTGGTGTCTCGCGGACTCGGTAAGAACGGTGTTCTCACGGCCGACGCACCGGGCTTCGTGGTCAACCGACTGCTGGCGAAGGTCATGGGCGAGGCAGCTCGCGCCGTCTACGAAGGCACGCCCATCGTCGACGTCGAGAAGGCGTTCGGCCCGCTGGGCCTGCCCATGGGGCCGTTCCAGCTCATCGACCTGGTCGGCTGGAAGGTCGCCGCACACGTGCAGGACACGATGGTGCGGCACTTCCCGGAGCGCTTCTACGCGAACGAGAACTTCCACGCGTTGGCGGAGCTGGACAAGGTCGTCGAGAAGGACAAGGGCGGCCGGATCACTGGTTGGACGAAGGCCGCTGAGAAGGCACTCAAGGGCGCTGTGGGCTCCTCTCCTGCATCCGCTGACACGATTCTGCGCCGCGTGCAGGACGGTCTGGCACAGGAGATCAAGCTCATGCTCGATGAGGGCGTCGTCCCCGAGGTCGAGGACATCGATCTCTGCCTGATCCTCGGTGCAGGTTGGCCGTTCATCGACGGCGGCGCCTCGCCGTACCTCGATCGTGAGGGCGCCGCGGAGCGGGTCTTCGGTGGCACGTTCCACACTCCGCCGATCCGCGGCATCGCGCACAGCTGATCAGTTCACGACGAGAGCGGGGTGGCCTTCGGGCCGCCCCGCTTTCGCGTTGTCGGCGCGTCGCTCAGCGTCGTTCGTGCAGCGGCAGGTCGATTGCGCCGGTCTCTCCCGCGTTGCGCGCGACCGGAATGCGGGTGCCGAGCACCTGCGCGACGACATCCTGAGCGATCTTGGAGGCCGTGAGTCCGGCATCCGCCAGGATCTGGTCACGGGATGCGTGATCGATGAACTCGTCGGGCAGACCGAGCTCATCCACAGCCGTGTCGATTCCGGCCTCGCGGAGCACCTGACGCACACGCGTGCCGATCCCACCGACGCGGATGCCGTCCTCCAGCGTGATGACGAGCCGATGGCGAGCGGCGAGCTCGACGACAGATTCCTGTACCGGAATCGCCCATCGGGGGTCGATCACGGTGGCACCGATGCCCTGCGCACGCAGGCGCTGGGCAACCTCCATCGCCATGGCGGCGAACGGACCAATCGCGACGATCAGCACGTCTTCGCTCTCGCCACGCGAGAGCACATCTACGCCGTCTTCCAGCCGTTCGATCGCAGGCAGATCTTCGGCTACCGAACCCTTCGGGAAGCGGATCACCGTCGGCGCATCGTCGACGGCGACAGCCTCGTCGAGTGCTTCCTGCAACCGCGCGCCATCACGAGGCGCAGCAATACGGATGTGCGGCACGATCTGCAGCATCGCCAGGTCCCACATGCCGTGGTGGCTCGGCCCGTCAGGACCGGTCACGCCTGCGCGATCCAAGACGAATGTCACACCAGCCTTGTGCAGAGCCACATCCATCAATACTTGATCGAATGCGCGCCCCATGAATGTGGCATACATCGCGACGACAGGATGCAGTCCGCCAAAGGCGAGCCCGGCCGCCGAAGCCACCGCATGCTGCTCTGCGATCCCGACGTCGTAGACACGGTCGGGGAAACGCTCGGCGAACGGTGCGAGACCGGTCGGGCGCAGCATGGCAGCGGTCATGGCGATGACCTTCGGGTCACGCTCGCCCACGCCGACGAGAGCGTCAGCGAACACGTCCGTCCACCCCGTGCCACTGCTATTGAGCGGCTCACCGGTCACCGGATCCATGCTGTTGACGGCATGGAACTGATCTGCCTCGTCATCCAGCGCCGGCTGGTACCCGCGGCCCTTCTCAGTGATCGCGTGAACGATCACCGGCGCGCCATAGGACTTCGCGAGCTCGAGCGTCTCGATGAGTGCAGGAAGATCATGACCGTCAACGGGGCCGAGGTACTTGATGTCGAGATTCGAGTACAGCGCGACGTTGTTCGTGAAGCGCGACAGGAAGCCGTGCGTGCCACCGCGGACGCCACGGAACACCGCGCGTCCCACCGGCCCGAACAGACGGAAAAAGCGATCGGAGCGGTGGTGCAGGTCTTTGTATGCGCCAGCGGTGCGCACACGGTTCAGGTACCGCGACATCCCGCCGATCGTCGGAGCGTAAGAGCGGCCGTTGTCGTTCACCACGATGATGAGATTTCGGTCGTTGTCGTCGGAGATGTTGTTCAGCGCTTCCCAGGTCATCCCCCCGGTGAGCGCGCCGTCTCCGACCACTGCAATGACGTGGCGATCGGCGCGTCCGGTCGCCGTCAGCGCACGAGAAACGCCATCAGCCCAGCTCAGTGAGCTGGACGCATGCGAGGACTCGACAACGTCGTGCGGGCTCTCACTGCGCTGCGGGTAGCCTGCCAGGCCGCCACGCACGCGTAAGGCAGAGAAGTCCTGGCGCCCCGTGAGCAATTTATGTACATACGACTGATGGCCGGTGTCGAAGATGATCGGATCATCAGGTGACTCGAAGACACGATGCAGAGCGAGCGTGAGCTCGACGACACCGAGGTTGGGGCCGAGATGACCGCCTGTGCGCGAGACGTTCTCAACGAGGAAGGAGCGAATCTCCTCCGTCAACGTGATGAGTTGAGCGGGGCTCAGCTCGTCGAGATCTCGTGGACTCGTGATGCCGGGAAGAATGGGCATCCGCACCTCCTGAACGTCTTCGCCGATCGCCTCCTCGGAAACGGACGACGACCATCCGATCCTACCGCCGCGGGCAGAGAATCCCCCGAGGATGAACCGTAAAGGGCTCGGATGCCGAAGCATCCGAGCCCTTTATGCGATCAGAGTGGATCAGACCAGCGAACGCAGCACGTACTGCAGAATGCCGCCGTTGCGGTAGTAGTCCGCCTCACCGGGGGTGTCGATGCGGACGACCGCGTCGAACTCCACGGTCTGCTTGCCCTCAGCCGAGTGCGCGCTCGGCACTGCCGTGACGCGGACCGTCTTGGGCGTGGTGCCGTTGTTGAGCTCCTCGAGCCCGGTGATCGAGACGATCTCGGTGCCGTCAAGACCCAGCGTCTCCCAGCTCTCGCCGGCCGGGAACTGCAGTGGGACAACACCCATGCCGATCAGGTTCGAGCGGTGAATACGCTCGAAGCTCTCGGTGATGACTGCCTTGACGCCCAGCAGACTCGTGCCCTTGGCCGCCCAGTCGCGCGACGAGCCGGAGCCGTACTCCTTACCACCGAAGACGACCAGCGGCGTGCCCGCATCCTGGTAGTTCTCGCTGGCATCGTAGATGAACGTCTGCGGGCCATCCGGCTGCGTGAAGTCACGGGTGAAACCGCCCTCGACCTCTGCACCGTCGTTGACGGCGCGGACCAGCTGGTTCCTCAGGCGGATGTTCGCGAACGTGCCACGAATCATGATCTCGTGGTTTCCACGACGCGAACCGAAGGAGTTGAAGTCCTTCTGACGCACCCCGTGCGCCTCGAGGTACTTCGCCGCGGGCGTGCCGGACTTGATGTTTCCGGCAGGGCTGATGTGGTCGGTCGTGACCGAGTCACCCAGCGTCGCCATGACACGTGCACCCTGGATATCCGCGACCGGGGTCAGATCCATCGACATGCCGTCGAAGTACGGTGCCTTGCGCACGTACGTCGAGTTCTCGTCCCACTCGAAGATCGGTCCGGTCGGCGTCGGCAGGCTCGTCCAGCGCTCGTCACCGTCGAAGACAGTGGCGTACTGCTTGATGAACTGTTCACGCGAGATCGAGGAATCGACGATCGCCTGCACCTCATCAGGAGCGGGCCAGATGTCCTTGAGGAACACCTCGTTGCCATCGGTGTCAGTGCCCAGCGCGTCGACGTCGAAGTCGAAGTGCATGGAACCTGCCAGCGCATAAGCAACGACCAGCGGGGGCGATGCGAGGTAGTTCATCTTGACGTCGGGGCTGATGCGGCCCTCGAAGTTACGGTTACCCGAGAGCACCGCGGTCACAGCGAGGTCGTGTTCGTTGATCGCAGCAGACACTTCTTCGATCAGCGGACCGGAGTTACCGATGCAGATCGTGCAGCCGTAGCCGACGGTGTAGAAGCCGAGGCCTTCGAGATCCTTGTCGAGACCCGACTTCTCGTAGTAGTCGGTGACGACCTTGGAGCCGGGGCCGAGCGTGGTCTTGACCCACGGCTTCTGCTTCAGGCCGCGCTCGCGCGCCTTGCGTGCGAGCAGACCTGCCGCGATCATCACCGAGGGGTTCGAGGTGTTCGTGCACGACGTGATGGCGGCAAGAGTCACCGCACCGTGGTCGAGGATGTACTTCTCGCCGGAAGGCGTCGTCACCGGAACCGGCTTCGAGGAACCGTTCACACCGCTGGAAATGTGCACCGGACGGGTGTCGTGATCTTCCTCACCGGGGACTGCACCCGGGTCAGAGGCCGGGAACGAGTGCTTCGATTCCAGGTCAACGATCGAATCCGAGGTGCACGGCTCGGCGTAGTTGACGATGTCCTTCTCGAACTGCGACTTGGCATCCGAGAGCAGGATGCGGTCCTGCGGGCGCTTGGGGCCTGCGATCGACGGCACAACCGTGCCGAGGTCGAGCTCCAAGTACTCGCTGAAGATAATTTCGCTGTCCGGGTCGTGCCAGAGCTTCTGCTGCTTGGCGTAAGCCTCCACCAGCGCGACAGCCTGCTCGTCACGACCGGTGAGACGCAGGTAGTCCAGCGTCACATCGTCGATGGGGAACATCGCCGCGGTGGAACCGAACTCCGGGCTCATGTTTCCGATGGTCGCGCGGTTCGCGAGCGGCACGGATGCAACACCAGCGCCGTAGAACTCGACGAACTTACCGACCACACCGTGCTTGCGCAGCAGTTCGGTGATCGTGAGCACGACGTCGGTGGCGGTGACGCCGGCCGGGATCTCACCGTTCAGCTTGAAGCCGACGACGCGCGGGATGAGCATCGACACGGGCTGGCCCAGCATGGCTGCCTCTGCCTCGATGCCACCGACGCCCCAGCCCAGCACGCCAAGGCCGTTGACCATGGTGGTGTGTGAGTCGGTGCCGACGCACGTGTCGGGGTATGCCTGGAGGACTCCGCCGTTGGTTCGGTCATAGATGACCTTGGCGAGGTGCTCGATGTTCACCTGGTGCACGATGCCGGTTCCCGGAGGAACGACCTTGAAGTCGTTGAACGCGGTCTGGCCCCAACGCAGGAACTGGTAACGCTCGCCGTTGCGCTCGTACTCGATCTCGACGTTGCGTTCGAGCGCGTTCTCCGAACCGAACAGGTCGGCGATCACAGAGTGGTCGATGACCATCTCAGCGGGCGAAAGCGGGTTGATCTTGTTCGGGTCGCCGCCCAGAGCAGTCACGGCCTCGCGCATGGTGGCGAGGTCGACGATGCAGGGCACACCGGTGAAGTCCTGCATGACCACACGGGCCGGCGAGAACTGGATCTCCGTTGTGGGCTCTGCCGCGGCATCCCACGAACCGAGCGCCTCGATCTGCGACTTCGTCACGTTGGCACCGTCTTCGGTGCGAAGAAGGTTCTCGAGGAGAACCTTCAGGCTGAACGGGAGCTTGTCGAAGCCCGGAACCGTGTCAACCCTGAAGATCTCGTAGTCGGTACTGCCGACTGTCAGGGTGCTCTTGGCACCGAAGCTATTCACCGTGGACACGAATCCGTCTCCTTCTTGTCTGATGGAAGCGATAGGCGAATCCATCTTGCTCGCCTGCGGCGCCCGCTGCCACCAAGGCACACCTAACAGTGTGCGCCGTTTGGTACGGAAGCGAAAGCCTACAATTTATCTTGATATCAAGATAAATCTATCACGAAGCGGATGCCTGATCCAGGCGCGACTCGCGTGGATAGAGCCGGCGAGACAGAATCCAGGTTCCCGCCAGAAGTGTGGCGAAGAACGGGATGCCCATGATGATCTTCACCGTGCCAAGGGTGGCCACGTCTCCGGCGAAATAGAACGGCAACTGCACAGTGAGGCGGGCGAAGAAGAGCACGGCCCAGGCGACGGTCAGCCAGAAGAACGTGCGACGCTTGCGCCGATCGCTTCGCCATTCGAGACCCTCACCCACGAGAAAGCCCACGAGAACGCCGATCAGCGGCCACCGCACGAATGCGGAGATCAGAAAGGCAGAGCCGTACGCGATGTTGGTGATGAAACCGATGACAAACTGATCCTCGGCGCGCCCGGTGAAAAGCGGCAGTCCAGCGGCGACGACGGCAGCGACTAGCCCGGACAAAGCGGCGACCGGTGGTGATTTGGTCAGCAGTCGGATCAGGGTAAACACCGCTGCCGCACCCACGGAGAGCGCAAGCGCGAGCAGCAGATTCTGCGTCGCGGTGAATGTGATGATGAAGGCGAGCACCGGCAGAACCGACTCGGCTACGCCTCGCCAGCCGCCAATGACCTGCCAGACGATCTGGCCAGCCGGCGCATCCTTCTCGGGATCGAGCCCTGCCCTGCGCGCAGCGGAGCCGATGGCAGCACCGACCAGATCAGATGCCGAGGGCTCCTGCTCTTCCGCGTCGTTCGGATCTTGCGAATCCGCGTCGTTCGGGTCCTGCGAATCAGGTGCAGCGGATGCGTCAGAGGTGTTCACGCGGATCCGGGAGTGGCCGGCATCTTCAGCGGGATGAGATCCCGCGGGGGCATCGGCGAATTACCGCGAACCACAACGATCGAGCGGAATAGATCCTCGACCTTCGCCGCAGCCTCTGGGTCGGATGCGGCGGACCCGCCGATGACGCCACGCAAGAACCATCGTGGTCCATCCACTCCCACGAAACGAGCCAGGCGAAGCGTCGACCCTTCCGATGCTGGGCCGGGTACCTCGGCGAGCAGCTCATGACCGAGTGGCCCCTCGCGCTCCTCGACACGTCCACCCTGCTGGCGCACCTGATCGACCAACTGCATGCGCGTCTCGTGCCAGAGCCCGAGCGTGCGCGGTGCAGCGAACGGCTGGACCTGCAGTGAGGAATTTTCGTAGTCGAGCCCGACAGCGACGATGCGTTTGGTCTGCTCTTCCACCTCGAGGCGCAGGTTCAGGCCCTCGCGCGGGAGGATCTTGATGCCGCCGAGGTCGATGTACGGGCGAATCGGGTTCGCTTCGCTTTCATCGAACGGACCCTCGGTGGCACGGTTCACTGGCGCCGATTTTGACGACGGCTGGGTGATCTCTTCAGTCATTTACAAGTTCCTGCCTACTCGGCTGCCTGTGTGGGCACCTGGGATCCGGTGGAGCCGAATCCGGCTGCACCACGCACACTGTCCGGAAGCTCCTCAACCGGAATGAAGTTCGCGCGGGTGACCGGCATGATGATCAGCTGGGCGATCCGGTCCCCAACCGCCACATCGTACGCGCTGGAACTGTCTGTGTTGAGCAGACTCACCTTGATCTCGCCGCGGTAACCGGCATCAACGGTTCCCGGCGAGTTCACGATCGTGATGCCGTGCTTGGCTGCGAGACCACTTCGTGGCACCACGAAGGCCGCATATCCGTCGGGCAGTGCGATTCTCACGCCCGTAGGGATGAGCGCACGCTGTCCCGGCTCGAGGCGCACGGCCTCGGCCGACACCAAGTCTGCGCCGGCATCACCCGGATGGGCGTAGTGCGGCATCACAGACGCGATAATGGGAAGATCAACGGAATCACTCACCCCAAGAGGATAATGCAGAAGCCCACACCTGACACACGTGTCCGCTATCGCGAGCGTCTTTCGCCAAGTCTGTGGCTACTCGTGACCGCGGCAGTCATTGCCCCGATGGTCACGCTCACGCTCACACCACTGGGATCACTTCCGGCACTGCTCATCGGCATCGCTGCGGGTGCACTGCTGATCACCGCGCTCATCGCCTGGTCACCGACGGTGCGTGTCGACGGCGCTGTGGTCCGCGCCGGCCGAGCGCACATCGATGCGCGCTGGCTTGGCCCGGTGACTGTCCTTACCGGTACTGACGCGCAAGCGGCGCGAGGCTCCGTGCTTCCCGCGCGCGGCTGGCACCTGATCCGTAGCGGCATCGACGGGATCATCGTGGCTCCGAACATCGACCCAGATGACCCGGCGACGCACTGGACGATCTCCACGCGAACGCCCGACCGTTTGGCGGCCGCGATACGCGACGCACAAGCCGCGGCATCCACACCGGCCTGAGTCAGCACCGGTCTGAGTCAGCACCGGGAGACGACAACGCGCCCCAAGCCAACTGGCCGGGGCGCGTAAACATGAGGTCGACTGCTGTCAGGCAGCGCACTCCTTGCAGATGAGACCGTCTGCTCCGTCGTGATCAAGCTGTGAGCGGTGCTGCACAAGGAAGCAGCTCATGCAGGTGAACTCGTCCTGCTGCGCTGGCAGCACGACGACATCAAGGTCGAGGTCGGAGAGGTCTGCACCCGGGAGGTCAAAATTCGACGGGTTGTCAGAGTCCTCGTCGCCGGTCGTGCCAGACAGTTTGTCCGGCACACGCTCCTTCAGAGCTTCGATCGACTCAGAGTCGTCTTCGCTCTTTCTGGGGGCGTCGTAGTCGGTTGCCATGCGGTAGATCTCCATTTATGGTGCTTGTGGGTGGTGTGCCAACGGGTAGTGGCGGGCATAGTTTGCCCGACGCGAGGGCAAATAGCAAATGCGGTCGCGCATACGAGATCAAACTGACGGCGCGCCCAGGCTATTCCCTGGTCTGCGGTCACTCCCGTGACACCATGAAACAACACCCATTCAGAGGGGCATTCGCATGGAAAACGTCACTATCATCGGCACCGAAGACGACCTGCTGATCCTCGCCACCGAATCCGGCGAGCGATTCACACTCGCCATCGACGATGTGCTTCAGCGTGAGATCCGTCGCGCCCGCCGGAGAGACACACAGGAGTCGCCGCGCCTTGCCGCGAGCCCCCGTGAAATCCAGGCACACATCCGATCTGGCCTCGCCGCGGCCGAGGTCGCTGAGCTTCTCGGCATCAGCCTCGACGATGTCGCGCGCTTCGAGGTCCCCGTACTCGCCGAGCGTGAGCACGTCATTGGTCAGGCACTCGCCGTCCCCGTGCTCATCGGCAGCGAAGTCGAGCCCGACGCGCAACCCACGTTCGGCGTGGCGATTCGGGCGAAGCTCGCCCAGCTCGGTGCGTCAGATGAACGATGGGCAAGTTGGAAAGACGACTCCGGCTGGATCGTGAAGCTGGAGTTCACCGCCAACGAGGTCGCACACGACGCTCGGTGGGGCTTCGACCCGCGCCGCAGTTCGCTGTCTCCCGTGAACGCCGATGCCACGCAGCTCTCTCGCCAAGGGTCATTACCGGAAGGTCTGATCCCTCGCCTTCGTGCAGTGGACAGCGAGCGGGTCGAATCGCCGTACAAGGACGAAAGCCGATTCGATTCCGGTGCGTTCGGTCCAAGGCTGCTGCCCATTCTCGACGCGGATGTCGAAGAATCAGCGGTACCGGAACGTTCAAACGCTGCTGCGCAGCAGGCTGCCATCAAACGCGCTCCCGACCAGTCGACGACCAGCGCTGACACAGCCGACCTACTGGAGGCGCTGCGCCGCCGCCGTGGTCAGCGAGAGAACGCGCCATTACTCGACGACGAGGACTCCGAGCCCACTGAGCGTCCGAGAAGCTCCAACCCGATCGCCCTGTTTGATGCCTTCGGACAAGACTCCGACGCTCACGACGAAGAGCCGCAACCCGAACCGGCCCCGCAGGAGACCACATCCGATGCCTCTGGTCGTCGACGGCGCCGCAATGCGATGCCGTCGTGGGATGAGATCGTCTTCGGCGCCCGCACTGACGACTGATTAACTCGCTCGACTGATCCGCACTGACGACTGATCAGCTCGCGAAGGCGCCGCGCCTGATGTACGGCACCTGGCGTTCCTCTGGCGTGCAGGCACCGTGCTGCCCGATCATTTCGCGTGCGCGCAGGTCACCTGCCGTACCGTCGTAGAACGCACGGTTGCCGCGTGCGATCACGAGCAGGTCTCCGATGCGTGACTTCGCATCGGGCGTGAGCACCGCGCCGAACAGGTTGGTTGTCTCCGCCTCGGCCCGGCTGAGCACGTCCGCCTGCCCTTCGCTCTCACGCCGCCAACAGGCCAGTACAGCATCGGGGTCTGCACCCTGCTCCAGATAGATATGGAGCATGCGCGGCTCTCCCCCGATATGACGGATGCCGGCGAAACGCGGATCGCCTTCTTCCAGAACCACCTGGCGGTGGGCAGGGACGTCGATCATGCCGTGATCCGCCGTGATGAGCACGCCGACCTGGCGCGGAACTGTCAGCGCCAGCGCCGCATCGATCTCCTCCAACGCAGCGATCCATTCGGCGGAGTCCACGCCGTGTTTATGTCCCGCCTTGTCAACCTCCGGCAGGTAGCAGTACACGAGCGATCCTGGCGTGTCTGCGGCCAGCTGATACGCGATGGAAACCCGCTCAGCCGGCGACTTCGCTGCCACGAACTGAGCGCCTCGCAGCGTCGCCTTCGTGAATCCGCTCTGTGCGTAAGCGGAGATCCCCACCGCATAGCTGGCATGGCCTGCCACCGCCGCTCGCTCGAATATGGTCGGCGTCGGCTGCCAGACGAGCGGGTCGATGCCGTCGCTCTCCCACCCGGAGAGCTGGTTCACCAGCACGTCGCGCGAGCGATCAAGTACGCGGTAACCGACGAGCCCGTGCACGCCGGGCTCTGCGCCGGTGAGCGTGCTCGTCAGCGCTGCGGCCGTGGTCGTCGGAAATACCGAGTAGGCGACGTCTTTCTTGCCGAGCCCAGACGTGAGATGCCTGGCGTGCCCAGCGTGCCCGCGTAGCTGAATGGCGCCCAGTCCGTCCACGATGACCAGCACGACTGATCTGGCAGCTGCCAGTGGTCCGTCTGGGCCCTCGAGCGCAGCGATCAGGTCGCCCGCCACCCCGCTCAGAATCCGAGCGGAGGGTGGCATGGTCGGTAGAATGAGAGACATCAGAGCCAGTCTTTCACAGGCCCAGCAACGTACCCAGGAAGTCCATGCCCCGCACCGAATCTGCCGAGCCCGTCGAGGAGCGCATCCAGGACATCGATCTGTCCAGCGAGATGCAGGGATCGTTCCTCGAGTACGCCTACTCGGTGATCTACTCCCGCGCGCTTCCCGATGCTCGCGACGGGCTCAAGCCCGTGCAGCGCCGCATCCTCTACCAGATGGCAGAAATGGGCCTGCGCCCCGAGCGCGGGCATGTGAAGAGCGCGCGTGTCGTCGGCGAAGTGATGGGAAAGCTCCACCCGCACGGTGACTCCGCGATCTACGACGCCCTTGTTCGGCTGTCTCAAGACTTCGCGCTGCGCGTGCCACTTGTGGACGGCCATGGAAACTTCGGCTCTCTGGATGACGGCCCAGCGGCCTCTCGCTACACCGAAGCTCGCCTTGCCCCGTCAGCCCTGGCGCTGACCGAGAACCTCGACGAGGACGTCGTCGATTTCGTGCCGAACTACGACGGCCAGTTCCAGCAGCCAGCGGTGCTTCCCGCGGCCTTCCCCAACTTGCTCGTCAACGGTGCCAGCGGCATTGCCGTGGGTATGGCGACGAACATGGCCCCGCACAATCTCATCGAGGTTGTCGGGGCAGCAATACATCTGCTCGAGAACCCGGATGCGACCCTCGACGAGCTCATGGAGTTCGTGCCTGGCCCTGATTTCCCCTCCGGCGGCATCATCATGGGCCTGAACGGCATCAAGGATGCCTACACGAACGGCCGCGGCGCATTCAAGGTGCGTGGCAAGATCTCGGTCGAGCCCATCGGGCCTCGGCGCACGGGAATTATCGTCACCGAGCTGCCGTACATGGTCGGACCAGAGCGACTGATCGAGAAGATCCGCGATGCGGTGCAGGCGAAGAAGCTGCAGGGCATCAGCGATGTTCATGACCTCACCGATCGCCAGCACGGACTTCGTGTGGCGATCGGTATCAAGACCGGTTTCGACCCGAATGCCGTGCTCGAGCAGCTTTACCGGCTCACCCCGTTGGAAGACTCGTTCAGCATCAACAACGTCGCACTCGTTGAGGGCCAGCCCCGCACGCTGGGCCTCCGCGAGATGCTCAGCGTCTACGTCGGCCACAGACTCGAGGTCATCACCAGGCGCAGCCGCTACCGGCTCAACCGTCGGGAGGAGCGCCTGCACCTCGTTGAGGGCCTCCTCATCGCGATCTTGGATATCGATGAGGTCATCCAGGTCATTCGTTCATCCGATGACTCAGAGCAAGCGCGCTCGCGACTCCGGTCGGTGTTCGATCTTTCTGAAGCTCAGGCTGAGTACATCCTTGAGCTGCGCCTGCGGCGTCTGACGAAGTTCTCCCGCGTCGAGCTCGAGACCGAGCGCGATGCACTGCAGGCCGAGATCGCGCAACTGCGTGAGCTGCTGGGCAGCCCCGTGCTGCTGCGAGCTCAGGTTGCGAAGGAATTGGATGCCGCAGCCGAGGCCTACGGCACACCTCGGCGCACTCTGCTGATGAACGCGAAGCCCGCGGCACCTCGTCGAGCGAAGCCAGGTGAGGCCGACCTGCAGATCGCGGATGCCCCGACCATGGTCGCTCTGTCGACGACCGGTCGCGCAGTGCGTGTGGATTCGACAGAGGGTCAGGAACTGAGCCGGCCGGTGCGCCGCAGCAAGCACGATGCGATCCTCTCGACGGTGTCGGCGACCGTGCGTGGTGAGGTCGGTGCGATCACGAGTACCGGTCGCCTCCTGCGCTTCTCCCCCGTCGATCTGCCGTCTGTTCCTGCGACGTCAGTACAACTGGGCGCCGGCGCACCCCTGCGGGATTATCTCGGCATCACGTCTCGTTCCGAGAAGGTGCTTGCGCTGGTTGATCTCGCCTCTGAAATTCCGATCGCGATCGGTACCGCACACGGAACCGTCAAGCGCATCGTGGCATCGGCTCTCCCCGTGCGCCAGGAGCAGGAGGTCATCGGCCTCAAATCCGGTGACAGCGTGGTGGGTGCAGCAGCCGCCCCCGATGACGCCAACGTCGTCTTCCTCACGACGGATGCGCAGTTGCTGCACTTCCCGGCCTCCGCAGTGCGCCCACAGGGCGCGCCGGCAGGCGGCATGGCCGGTGTCAAACTCGGAGCCGGTGCATCGGTGCTGTTCTTCGGCGTCGTGATTCCGTCCGAGGAGGTCACCGTCGCCACCGTCTCCGGCACCGACGGCATGATCGCCGGAACGGACGCTGGTCGGGCCAAGGTCTCCGCATTCGCCGAGTTCCCTGCCAAGGGCCGTGCGACCGGTGGTGTCCGTGCGCATGCCTTCCTGAAGGGCGAGGATCGCCTCACCGCTGCATGGGTAGGCACAGAGCCCGCCTATGCCGTCGGCAGCGACGGTGCCGTGCGCACGCTTCCGGAGACTCCGGCGAAGCGCGATGCATCAGGCCAGCTCATCGACGGCGTAATCGGTTCGATCGGCCGCCCGGTTATTTAGGGCGCGTCTCCCATGCGGGGAGACGCCCCCTAGTCACCCGCCATCGCCCGCAGTGCCGCGAGGTGCCCATCGAAGGCGCGGCGACCCTGCGCGGTGAGCTTGACTGTGGTCGTCTGGCGCGCGTCCGTTCGCTGAGGCGATGCCTGCTTGCTCGTGACGAGATAGCCAATTTCGACGAGGTTTCTCACGGTCTTTGACAGGTTTGCCTCACTGAGCTCCAGCGTCGCGGCAATCGCTGCGAAATCCGCGTCGGCGAGCGGGCGCAGCATCGCACACAGACGCAGCCGGGTTGGCGCGTGGATCGCCTCGTCAAAGCGGGGTTTAGCCCGCACGGCGCACCTCGGCAGCATACGCACGGTCATAGGCCACGACGATAAGCGCGGTGACGACGCCCACGGCCACAGCGACGGCAACCACCCATCCGGTCAGACCGAACAGCGCGAATCCCAGGCTGAGCACAAACGAGAAGAAGAAGATCAAGAAGAGCGCAACCAGCAACCACCACCCGCGAGGACCAGCCGGTCGGGTAATACCGAAGCCACTGCGCTTACGAAAGAGCACCTCGACGCCGACGAACACCCCCACGCTGAGCACAAAGGGTAGCCACGCCCATGCCAGTCCGGCCGCGGGGGCCACGACGATAAGCGCCGCACCCAAGCCCTGCGCAGGTGCAGCCCACCAGGTTTCGGCCGTGATCCGCTCGCCGAGTCGGCCACGATCACTGCTGAGCGCCTCGAGCACGGATGCCGAGTCACGCTGATTCTCGAAATTACTTTCCATGCGGTTGAGTCAATCACTTAACCAGTAGTTAAGCAACTTCGCACTCACATGAGCCGCCCAAAGGGCCACCCCACGCGTTACGCGTCGATCGCCTCACGCGACAGCTGATCTGACGAGTCGATAATGAACTCACGACGCGGCGCAACCTCATTGCCCATCAGCAGTTCGAACACGCGACCAGCTGCCTCGGCATCTTCCATGCGCACTCGACGCAGCAGACGGCCGGACTTCTCCATCGTGGTGTTCGCCAGCTGATCAGCATCCATCTCGCCGAGACCCTTGTAGCGCTGGATCGGCTCATGCCAACGCTTGTTGGTCTTGCGGAGCTTCGCGAGCAGCGTGTGCAGCTCCTGCTCGCTGTACGTGTAGAGGGTCTCGTTCGGCTTAGAGCCGGGGTTCATCACGATCACGCGGTGCAGCGGCGGCACAGCGGCGAAGACACGGCCCGCCTCGATCAGCGGCCGCATGTACCGGAAGAACAGTGTGAGCAACAGCGTGCGGATATGCGCACCGTCGACGTCGGCATCGCTCATCAGGATGATCTTGCCGTAGCGCGCGGTATCAATGTCGAACGTGCGACCAGAGCCGGCGCCGATGGTCTGGATGATCGCGGCACACTCGGCGTTTGAGAGCATGTCCGCGACCGAAGCGCGCTGCACGTTCAAGATCTTGCCGCGGATCGGCAGCAGCGCCTGGATCTCGCTGTCACGCGCACGCCGAGCGGTTCCCAGTGCCGAGTCACCCTCAACGATGAAAAGCTCACTGCGTGAGACGTCGTTCGAGCGGCAGTCGACGAGTTTCACGGGGAGCGAGGAAGATTCGAGAGCGTTCTTCCGACGCTGCGTCTCCTTGTGCGTGCGCGCAGAAACGCGAGCCTTCATCTCGGAGACAATCTTGTCGAGCAGTTGGCTCGCCTGGTTCTTGTCGTCTCGCTTGGTCGAGGTGAAGCGTGCCCCGAGTTCCTTACGAAGTATCTGCGCGACGACTTGGCGCACGGCCGGAGTGCCGAGCACTTCCTTGGTCTGACCCTCGAACTGCGGTTCTGGCACCTCGACGGTGAGCACCGCAGTCAGCCCCGCCATGACATCGTCTTTCTCGAGTTTGTCGTTGCCGACCTTCAGTCGACGCGAGTTCTGATCGACCTGTGCACGCAACACCTTGAGCAGTTCCTGCTCGAAACCCTGCTGGTGCGTACCGCCCTTAGGCGTCGCGATGATGTTCACGAACGAGCGGGTCGCCGTGTCATAGCCGGTACCCCAGCGCATCGCGATATCGACGCGGCACTCGCGTTCGACCTCCTGCGAGGCCATGTGCCCATTGGCCTGCAGCACCGGGACGGTCTCTTTGAAGGAACCCGTGCCCTGGATGCGCCAGGTGTCAGTCACCGGAGCATCCGTGGCGAGGTAGTCGACAAACTCAGCAATGCCACCCTCGTAGCGATACGAGGTCTCTACCTTCTCTTCGCCCCGTTCATCGCGGATGACGAGTTCGAGCCCCGGCACGAGGAAGGCGGTCTGACGCGCGCGGGTCTCGAGCTCGGCGAGCTGGAAGGCCGCATCCTTGGTGAAGATCTGTCGATCCGCCCAGTAGCGCACCCTGGTGCCAGTCACGCCACGCTTGGCCTTGCCGATGACCTGTAGCTCGCTGCTCTTCTCGAACGGGGTGAACGGAGCATCCGGCCGCTTCTCTCCGCTGTCGAGGAAGGAGCCGGGCTCGCCACGATGAAACGACATGCCGTAGGTCTTGCCGCCGCGATCGACCTCGACGTCGAGTCGCTCAGACAGCGCGTTCACGACCGAGGCGCCGACACCGTGCAGACCGCCGGATGCTGCGTACGATCCGCCGCCAAACTTTCCACCCGCGTGCAGCTTCGTGAAGACGACCTCGACACCGGTGAGACCGGTACGCGGTTCGATATCGACCGGGATACCGCGACCACGGTCGTGGACCTCGACGCTGCCGTCGGCGTGCAGGATGGTGTCGATGCGAGCGCCATTGCCGGCGACCGCCTCGTCTACCGAGTTGTCGATGACCTCCCAGAGGCAATGCATGAGCCCGGGGGAACCGTTCGACCCGATGTACATGCCGGGGCGCTTGCGGACCGCTTCGAGCCCTTCAAGCACCTGAAGATGGTGGGCGGAATACTCGGAGGTCACAATCATCAATTCTATTCTCGACAGTCCCCGCAGGTCCGCAGACACTCCCCACTGCGGGCATGCCTGGGCCCGCGCGCTACGCGGTGAGCGAAACACGCCGCCTTCCGGGCATGACTCACAGTGGTTCGTGGTTGTATTGAGCACATTCCAACCGGAAGCCGATACCCGAGGAGGCACCGAGATGAACGCTACAACCGAACGTGAGACCTCCACTGTCGAGTACCGTCTGAGCGCGGCCGACCGTTGCGACTCTTGCGGCGCACAGGCCTATATCGCCGCCGAGGTCAACGGTTCCGAACTGCTCTTCTGCGCCCACCACGGCCGCAAGTACGAAGAGAAGCTTCGGAGCGTCGCGACCTCTTGGCATGACGAGACTGCCCGTCTCGTCGACGCCGTCTGACAGTCGACTTCTCAGCCCTCTATCACCCGTCACCTATCACCCGTCGCACCCGTGAGGTGAGGCGGGTGATTATTTCTTCCCCGACGGTGTCGATGTGCTCGGCAAATGTCGTGGCCGTCTGCTCCCCGTACTCACCGGGTCCGAGTATCCACACCGCATCGCCGATCGATGCCCCCGGCCAGGTGGAGACCTCTGAGGTCGTCTGAGCGACACTTCGCAGTTCCCTGCTACCGGCAGGTGTGCCCACCTGGATGCCGCTGAGCGTGGACGGTAGCCCATCGAACGCGCCGATTCCCGCGACCACATGATCGTCGTGAACTTCCTGCACAGAAGCGCTGAGCGCACTGATCGGTCGGATCCCTTCGAGCTCGGGACCATCAGCGGAGCGGATGCCATAACAGAAGGCTCCGACCCGTGACAGTGATCCGCGCAGCTCCGGCCGCCACCAGGACGCGGCCGACGCAGTGAGGTGCAGGGCCTCCGGCGTCGAGCCGGTCGCACGCACCGCAGCCACTGCGTCAACAAAAATTGTCTGCGCCTCGTCGTCCTCATCGTCGCTGGCCTCTGCGAGGTGGCTCCACACGCCAACAACGGCCAGCGCACCGGTCAGCTCTGCCGCACGTGCCAGCGCCGCAGTGGCCGCCCAGGCTTCCGGGCGGATGCCACTGCGGTGAAGCCCGGTATCGATCTTGAGATGCACTCTGGCGAGAACGCCGATGCGCTCGGCCGTCGCAATCACGAGTCGCAGGTATTCCTCCGTGCCGACTCCGAGATCGATATCCGCCCGCACTGCTGCTTCGACTTCTTCGACTGTCGATGTCGCCCAAGCGAACACACGACCAGCCCGGTCGCCCAGTGCTTCCCGGATGCGGATGCCGGTGCGCACGTCGTAAGACCCGTACCACTGGACGTCAGCGGTGGCTGCGGCATCCACTGCCCAGTCGATGCCGTGGCCGTAGGCGTCGTCCTTCATGACGAGCATGAGCGCAGACGGAGCAATCCGCGCGCGCACGGCGTCAAGATTCGTGAGGAACTGCGCTCGTGAGATGTGAAGGATCGGTTGCATCAGTCCTCTTCCCCGCGCACGGCGTGCTTCGCTGCGACGGTGAGCAGCTCTGCGGATGTCATCCCGGTCACGCGGGCCCATTCTGCCAACTGCCATGCCGCGGGGCCCTGGCCGCCGAAGTACGTGACCTCATCGCCCGGCGCGGCGTCCACGCCATCCAGGTCGACAACGCACACATCCATCGCAACACGTCCGATGATGGGCCGCAGCACGCCGTTGATCTCCACGTGCGCGCGATTTCCCAGCGCGCGGACGATCCCCTGTGCATAGCCGCCTGTCACGAGGGCGACGTTGCCGTCGGAGGGCGCGCGATAGGTGTAGCCGTACGAGACGGCATCGCCGGCTCGCAGTGCCTTCGTAGAGAGGACGCGCCCGGTGAGGCGCAGCACTGGACGTGAGCCCGATCGGCCCGCCGCATCAGGAATGCCGTAGAGCAACCGCGCGTCGATGTCAGGGGCGCCTGACGACGTCGACGCAATGCCCTCCCGATTCAGGAGTCTCGCTTCTTCCAGAGAATCAACGACCACCGATTGTGCACCGGCCGCGATGACTGCACGCGCGACTATCAGCACGCCATGCCCGTAGGCATCACCACGCAGATCCGCGATTCGTCCTCCGGCTGCGACAGCAGCAACCGCGGCATCCGCCAACGCCGAGCGTGAAATCAGGGCCCGTATCGCCGAACTGGAAGTCATTTCACCCACGCCCTCCACACTAGCTTCGCCCACCAGCTTCTCCGGCGCACCCCACGTAGACTGGTGGAATCCCCAACCTCCGGAGCCTCATGTCACGTCTTTCCCTCGCGCCCCGCGTCCGCTACTTGATCGCTCGCGCCCGCCGCATCGACACCGGCTCAGTGTTCGAGCGTGCAAAGGAAGCCTCTGCGCAGCACCACAAGGCAGTACCGGGGATCGTCATCGACATGCTGTGGTCTGCTGCACGGCACAACGTCGGTTTCCAGGACTACATCGATTACGACTTCGCCATGCTCACGCGCGCCGAGCGCGCCACGTTCATGACGCACCCGGTGTCGAATGAGCTGTCACAGAAGTACGATCACCCTGATTTTCGCTGGATGTTCCAGGACAAGGTCGAGTTCGACAAGATATTCTCCACACACCTGCACCGCGACTGGATCATCGTGGAGCAGGGCAATGCCGAAGCCGTCCGTGAGTTCACCCAGCGCCTGGGCACGATTGTCACCAAGGAGCCGGTGGGTCAGGCCGGCACCGGCGTGCACCGCTATCACGCCGCAGACGTCGAGGATTGGGAAGAGTTCCACCGGGGCCTTCTCACTCGCGGTGAGCTGCTGATCGAAGAAGTGATCCGTCAGCACGAAGACCTCGCGGCTGTCTGCCCTGGCACGGTCAATACGACCCGCATCACCGCGTTCTTCGACGGCGAGAAAGCACACATCCTGGCGATGGCGCAGAAGTTCGGCCGCGGTGAGGTGAGCGATCAGATGACCTTCGGTGGCTTCTACACGATGCTCGACGAGAACGGTCACGCAGTGAGCGCCGGCTACGACTCGCACGGTCATGTATACGAGACGCACCCTGACTCCGGTTTTCCGATCGCGGAGTTCCAACTGCCACATATGGACAAAGTGCGTGCGTTCATCGACGAGGTCGCCCGCGTCGTGCCGCAGATCCAGTACGTCGGCTGGGACATCGTGGTCTCCCCCGATGGTCCCGTACTCGTCGAGGGCAACTGGGGTGCCGGCGTCTACGAGAACAAGCCCAGCGTGACCGGCATCCGCACCGGACACAAGCCGCGTTACCAGCAGGTCATCGGGTTCTGACGGTACCCAACGAAAAACCCCGGATGCTCAGCATCCGGGGTTTCTTTCGTGTGAAAGCGTGCGTCAGACTTCGCGAACGATACCGAGAGGTGTCGACTGGCGTCCCTGCCCCAGCGGATTGTCGCCGAGGACCTTCACGAGACGCTGCTCGCCAGCCTTGTCGAGGGTGGAACCGAGGATGTTGCCGCCGAGGTCATTAATATCGACCACTGCGACATCGGCGATTCCGCCGATGAGCTTCTTCACGTGCGCTGCGACGCCATCCGGATCATTCGGTCCCAGCACGACCGCCTCGTTGTAGGGCGGGATGGTGTGCTTGGTGGGACCGTCGATCGCACGTGCCTTGTCACCGGCGATGCGGTAGAAGTCGCCCTTGCGTCCGAAAGCCTTGGTCACCGCCGCGACGGCAGCCGCGAACAGGATGCGCGGCGTGCCGCACTCTCGAAGTGCCATCTCCATCGTCTCTGGCATGCCCAGGCCGATGCCGTAGGGCGTGCGCGTGACGTACTTCGACAGGAACAGTGCGAGCTTACGAGGCTCGATCTCGTCGAGTCGGAAGGACCGACCCTGCGTGATCGCGACGATCTTCTCGGTGACGAACAGCAGGTCACCGGGCTGAACGGCAGCGGCGGCATACTCCGTGATGATCTCGTCGAGATCGTCATCGGGCATGACGACGCGCGTACGCAGCGGGATGCGCGCGTACTTCTTGCCGTCGACGCTCGTTTCGAGCGCCTTACCGTCGTTCGCCTGACTCATTCGAGGTAGTCGCGCAGCGACTGCGAGCGGCTCGGGTGACGAAGCTTCGCCATCGTCTTCGACTCGATCTGGCGGATGCGCTCACGCGTCACGCCGAAGGTGTCACCGATCTGATCGAGCGTCTTGGGCTGACCGTCGCCGAGGCCGAAGCGCATGCGAATCACGCCGGCCTCACGCTCGGAGAGCGAGTCAAGAAGCTGCTCGAGCTGGCGCTGAAGCATCGTGAAGCCCACCGCGTCGGCAGGTACGACAGCCTCGGTGTCCTCGATGAGGTCACCGAACTCGCTGTCACCGTCTTCACCGAGCGGAGTGTGCAGCGAGATGGGCTCGCGGCCGTACTTCTGCACCTCGACGACCTTCTCCGGCGTCATGTCGAGCTCACGGCTGAGCTCTTCCGGAGTGGGCTCGCGACCGAGGTCCTGCAGCATCTGGCGCTGCACGCGGGCCAGCTTGTTGATGACCTCGACCATGTGCACCGGGATGCGGATCGTGCGAGCCTGGTCAGCCATCGCGCGAGTGATCGCCTGACGGATCCACCAGGTGGCGTACGTGGAGAACTTGAAGCCCTTGGTGTAGTCGAACTTCTCGACCGCACGGATCAGGCCCAGGTTGCCCTCCTGGATCAGGTCGAGGAACTGCATGCCACGGCCTGTGTAACGCTTGGCGAGCGAGACCACGAGGCGGAGGTTCGCGCCGAGCAGGTGGCTCTTCGCTCGCTGACCGTCACGTGCGACCCACTGCAGGTCGAGACCCAGCTGGTTGGTCTTCTCGGTGTCCGTCATGTCCGAGAGCTTCTCTTCGGCGAACAGGCCAGCTTCGATGCGCATCGCGAGCTCGACCTCTTCGGCCGCGTTCAGCAGTGCGACCTTACCGATCTGCTTCAGATAGTCCTTGACCGGGTCAGCGGTAGCACCGGTGATCTGCGACGAATAGACAGGGACATCGTCTTCGTCTTTCGACGTGAGAACGATAGCGCCGGTCGGCAGCGGCTCGGTGAAGACAGGCTTCTTGTCCTCGTCCTCGTCCTCTGCGACGGCATCCGCGTCAACGGCATCATCGTCGACGAGGTCGTCGGCCTTCTTGCGCTTGACAGGGGCCTTCTTCGCCGCCGGCTTCTTCGCGGCAGGAGCCTTCGCTGCGGCAGCAGCCTTCGTCGCAGCAGCCTTCGTCGTAGCTGGAGCCTTCTTCGCCGCCGGCTTCTTCGTGGCAGCGGTGGCTTCTTCGGTCTCGACAGCCTCACCCTCGGCTGCGGTCGTCGTCGTCCTGGAGTTTTTGGTCGCGGCAGGAGTCACGTTTCGCCTTTCACGGGGCATCGTTACCCGCCCCGGGACATTTCGGACACTAGTAAGACCCTTGTCAAGTCGCCAGCCTTACGGCAGACGATTGACAACGGGTCAGACAACCAGTATGTCACACGAACTGCCATCCGGTCACATTCGGCGGCCTGAGATCAGGAACGCGGACGCTTGTCGTCGTCGCCCGGCGGGCGCGTGGCGAGATAGCGCTCCAATTCGGCGGCCAGTTCATCTGCACTCGGCAGATCCCGCTCATCAAAACCGCCCTCGTCGAAGCGATCCATATCCCCTGGAGTGTGCCCTGCCATATAAGAGTCGTAACGATGCTCGAGCGTCTGCACCATCTGGCGCAGCTCGTCATTGTGCGCCACCTGATCATTCACCTTGGCGAGGTACTCCTCACGGCTCTCGCGCAAGTCGTCGAGCGCCAGCACGATGCCGGTAGCGCTCATGACACGGTCAGCGGCAGCGATCACCGCATCAGGGTTCTCGGTCTCAGCCAGGTAGTGCGACACGAGCAGTACGAAACCGACCACGCGGTCGCCACGCTCGGCGAAGCGGTACTCGAGAAGATGTCCTGCTGTCGCTGGCACCTGCGTGCGCGGGCGCCACACCGACAGACTCGCGGTGAGCTCCTTGCGGTTACCGCTGACCGTCGTGCTGATCGGTCGGGTGTGCGGCACCGGCATCGCGATCGAATGCACCCAGCTGACGCCGGAGACGCCGAACTCCGTGGCGAGATCAAGCATCGTCTGGGTAAACGCGTTCCACGCGAAATCCGGCTCGTAGCCGGAAAGCAACAGGAACTGCTGACCCAGCGTGTCGTGCGCCAGTGACAGCTCTAGCCGTGCCGGCCGAAACTCGGTCAGGTGGTCCTGCTCGAACACGATGATCGGGCGGCGCGCACGGTAATCAAGGAGCACATCATTGTCGAACATCACGATGGGCTGCAGGTCGCTCACGTCCCGGAGGTGGTCGATGAGCCCGGAGACAGCGTTGCCCGCATCCGTGAATCCAGTCAAGAGGATCACCAGTGGAAGCCCCTGCGGGACGGCGGGGGCATTCGAGACGCGTTCGTACAGCTCTCCGGAGACGGGCATGCATCCATGCTACGAGCCGGTGAAGTCGGAGGGGGCGCCATCGTGATGCTCACAGCGAACACATCTGGAGGCATGGGCCAGCCGGGCGCATAGGATGGATGCATGTCGCTTCCTGCGCTCTCGCACACCATTGATCCATTTCCCGGGGGCGCTGCCGACGCAGCAGTGCTCGTCGTTCCGGACACCACCGCGTTCCCCCAGGCCTTGGATGCGTATCCCGGCCTTGCAGATGTCCTGAGCGGGATCGGCTTCACTGGCGCCGCGGCGGCATTCGCCCGCGTGCATCTGCCGTCGCTCACGACGCTCCCCTTCGCCGTAGTCGGAACCGGCAGCACTGTGAACGCTGCATCGGTCCGCGACGCGGCTGGCGCCGCGCTGCGTACGCTGACCGGATTCGAGAACGTCGCGCTCGGCCTCGCCGGGCCGCTCGATGAGTTCGCGGCCGCAGCCGCTGAGGGCGCAGCGTTCGGCGGCTACCGGTTCGAGGGGTACCGCGCGAAGCCGGGCAAGTCACGCGCAACGACCGTTGCTGTGCACAGCTCGACGATCACCGACGACGACGTATCCCGTGCACGAATTCTCGGCGAGGCTCTCGCACTGGTGAAGGATCTCGTATCGGTGCCGGCGGAATGGCAGAGCCCGGCTGATCTCGCGCAGAGTGCCGTCGATGCTGTCGCCGGACTCGATGTCACTGTCGAGGTACTTGACGAGAAGGCACTTGCCGCACAGGGATTCGGCGGCGTTCTCGGCGTCGCTCAGGGTTCGGACCGCCCGGCGCGCGTTGTGCGCCTCGAGTACTCGCCGGCCGACTCAGTCCGCCACATCGCGCTGGTCGGCAAGGGCATCACCTTCGACACGGGTGGGCTCTCGCTGAAGCCCGCCGCCAGCATGGTCGGAATGAAGTTCGACATGGCAGGCTCCGCCACGGTGCTCGCCTCCATCCGCGCAATCGCCGAGCTCCGCGTACCAGTGCGCGTCACCGCCTGGATGCTGATCACCGACAACATGCCCTCCGGAAAGGCGACACGCCCAGGAGATGTGCTGCGGATGCTGGACGGCACGACCGTTGAGGTACTGAACACCGATGCCGAGGGCCGGCTCGTCCTCGCCGATGGACTGGTCGCCGCGAGCCGGGAGAAGCCCGATGTGATCTTCGACGTCGCCACCCTCACCGGCGCGATCCTTGTCGCGCTCGGCCACCGACACACCGGCGTCATGGGCGATGACGCGGCGGTCACCAAGTACCTCGCGGCTTCTGAAACGGCCGGCGAGCTCGCCTGGCCGCTGCCACTGCCGGAGTACATGGAAGACAGCCTCGACTCCCCCATCGCTGACATGATCAACGCCAACATGAGCGACCGTGCCGGTGGTTCGATGTTCGCTGGCCTCTTCCTGCAGCGTTTCATCGGCCGCACCAGCGATGCAGAGGATGCTCCGCGCATTCCGTGGGTCCACCTCGACGTCGCCGGATCCGCTGAGCACAACAGCGCACCGTTCGGCTTCACAGACAAGGGCGCAACGGGCGCAACAGTTCGATCACTGGTCGCATTCGCAGAGGCAACTGCCAAGGAGTCATGATGACCACTCACACCTTCGACATCGTCGTGCTCGGTGGCGGCAGCGGCGGATACGCCGCCGCCCTGCGGGCAGCTGAGCTCGGCAAAAGCGTCGCGCTCATCGAGAAGGACAAGGTCGGTGGCACCTGCCTGCATCGCGGCTGCATCCCGACGAAGGCGCTGCTGCATGCCGCCGAGGTGGCAGAACATGTCCGTGACGCGGCATCCGTCGGCGTCACGGCAACGTTCGAAGGCGTCGACGCCGCCGGGGTGCGCGCATACCGCGAGAACATCGTCGCCAAGAAGTTCAAGGGTCTCGAAGGCCTGATCAAGGCGCGTGGCATCACCACCATCGCCGGCACGGGCCGATTGAACAAGGACCGCAGTGTGAGCGTCGGCGACGATGTGTACGTGGGCGCCGATGTCGTGCTCGCCACGGGGTCGTACAGTCGGTCATTGCCTGGACTGGAGATCGGTGGCCGAGTCCTCACCAGCGAGCAGGCCCTCGCACTCGATGTCATCCCGGAGCGCGTTCTCGTACTCGGCGGAGGGGTGATCGGAGTCGAGTTCGCCAGCGTATGGCGCTCTTTCGGCGCCGAAGTCACCATCATCGAGGCACTTCCACATCTGGTTCCCAACGAAGACATCGCGCTCAGCAAGGGACTGGAGCGCGCGTTCCGGCGCAGGGGCATCAAATACTCCCTCGGCACGCGTTTTCAATCCGCAACACAGGATGATTCCGGTGTGACCATCACACTCGAAGACGGTCAGAGCTTCAGCGGTGAGTACCTGCTCGTCGCTGTCGGCCGCGGACCCGTCACCGAGGGTCTCGGTTTCGAGGATGCCGGCGTCACTATGGATCGCGGATTCGTCATCGTTGATCCAGAGCTTCGCACCGGTGTTCCCGGCATCTGGGCGGTCGGCGACATCGTCCCAGGACTCCAGCTGGCACACCGTGGATTCCTGCAGGGGATCGCCGTTGCAGAGCGCATCAGTGGGCTCTCGCCAGCGCCGATCCCCGAATCGCAGATTCCCAAGATCACCTACTGCAACCCGGAAGTGGCATCAGTGGGCGTCACCGAAGCGGCTGCCATCGCCGAGCACGGTGCGGACTCGGTCATATCTTACGAATACAACCTCGCCGGAAACGGCAAGAGCGAGATCATCGGTACAAGCGGCCTCGTCAAGGTCGTGCGACTGAAGGACGGGCCTATCGTAGGTATGCACCTTCTCGGCGATCGTGTGGGTGAGCTCATCACTGAAGGGCAGCTCGCCGTTGCCTGGGAAGCGCACCCCGAAGACCTCGCCCCGCTCATCCATGCGCACCCCACGCAGAGCGAGGCCCTGGGCGAGGCATTCCTCGCACTCGCCGGAAAACCATTGCACGCCCTCTGAACACCAAACGGTGTCAGGGTCACTAAGCTGAGTACGTCACAAACATTCTTGAAGGAGACTCCGTCATGAGCACATCCGTGGTCCTCCCCGCTCTCGGTGAGAGCGTCACAGAGGGTACGGTCACCCGCTGGCTGAAGCAGGTGGGAGACACCGTTGAGGCAGATGAAGGCCTCCTGGAGATCTCGACCGACAAGGTCGACACCGAGATCCCTTCGCCGGTCGCTGGCATCGTCGAAGAGATTCTGGTCGCCGAGGATGACACCGTTGAGATAGGCGCGCTTCTGGCCCGGATCGGCGATGGCAGCGGTACCGCACCCGCAGCGGATGCTCCGGCAGCCGCAGAGGCTGCGCCCGCACCGGCCGAGGTGGCTCCGGCCGCCGCGCCTGCCCCTGTCACCGCACCGGCAGCTGAGGTTGCACCGGCTCCTGCGTCCGCGCCTGCTGCTGAGGCTGCGCCGGCTGTCGCCGCACCCGCTGGCGACACGACCGATATCGTGCTCCCCGAGCTGGGCGAAAGCGTCACCGAGGGCACCGTCACTCGCTGGCTGAAGCAGATCGGCGACGAGATTGCCGTCGACGAAGCGCTGCTGGAGATCTCGACCGACAAGGTCGATACCGAGATCCCTTCGCCGGTCGCTGGCGTGCTCCAGGAAATCCTGGCCGCTGAAGACGAGACGGTCGCCGTCGGCAGCGTCCTCGCTCGTGTCGGCTCTGGCGCCCCTGCGGCTCCAGTCGCTGAAGCTGCTCCGGCTGCGCCTGTCGCTGAAGCTGCTCCGGCTGCCCCGGCTCCAGCGCCCGCACCGGCTGCACCCGCACCGGCTGCTCCGGCTCCTGCTGCTCCTGCTCCGGCTGCTGCCGCACCGGCTGCTCCGGCGGCACCTGCTGTTGCCGCACCGGCTGCTCCTGCACCCGCCGCAGCTGCAGACAGCAACGACGGCATCTACGTCACTCCACTCGTGCGTCGTCTCGCGTCCCAGCAGGGTGTCGATCTGGCGGCTGTCACCGGATCCGGCGTCGGTGGACGCATCCGCAAGGAAGACGTTCTGAAGGCCGCTGAAGCCAAAAGCGCTGCTCCGGCCGCGGCGGCTGCCGTTGCTGCCCCCGCACAGCTCGAGGCCTCGCCGCTGCGCGGCACGACCCAGCCGATGTCGCGTCTTCGCAAGGTCCTCGCAAAGCGCGCGGTCGAGTCGATGCAGCAGACTGCTCAGCTGACCACCGTGGTTGAGGTAGACGTCACGGGCGTGGCGAACTACCGCGACAGCGTCAAGGCAGAATTCCTGCAGAAGACGGGCGACAAGCTCTCCTTCCTGCCGTTCTTCGCCCTGGCCACGGCGGAGGCTCTGCGGGCATTCCCGATCGTCAACTCCACCGTCGATGGCGAGAATATCGTTTACCCGGCGACGGAGAACGTCTCGATCGCAGTCGACACCGAGCGCGGTTTGCTCACTCCGGTGCTGCGTGATGCTGCATCGAAGACCATTGCTCAGATTGCGCACGAGATCGCTGATCTCGCTGCACGCACGCGCGACAACAAGCTGAAGCCCGATGAGCTTGCCGGCGGCACGTTCACGTTGACCAACACCGGTTCACGTGGCGCGCTGTTCGACACGCCTGTCGTGTTCCTGCCGCAGTCCGCAATCCTTGGCACCGGCACGGTCGTCAAGCGACCCGGCCTGGTCAAGGTTGATGGCGTCGACGCGATCGCTGTCCGTTCGTACGTCTACCTTGCACTGTCGTACGACCACCGCATCATCGACGGCGCAGACGCTGCACGCTTCCTCGGAGCGATGAAGGCGCGCCTTGAGGCTGCGAACTTCGCAGGCAACCTCGGCGCCTGAGCACAGGCACGCATTCACTCTGGCTGGTGCGCGACGTCATACACGTCGCGCACCAGCCAGATGTCGTTCCGGCGCTCCAACACCAGCATCTGCTCCCCTGCCGAAGCAGGATCGGCGCCCACCGGTGTGAGCCTGATGACAGCCACATCACCGTAGTCGTCGACCAGCGCTGCTGTGCTCGCATCCGAACCCTCACCCGCGGCACCTTCCGTCGGCATTCGCGCGCCTTCCGCAACCGCATCGAGGCACACTTGTGCCGCTGCGTCCACGCAGGCCCGGATCGTATCCAGCAACGCGGGGACGGCACCCAACGCATCGTCTTCGCTGACAGCGGCATCACTAGGCTCGTCGGGAGCCGACGATTCTTCCGCGGGTGGCGCTTCTGCCTCCTCCACCGATTCCTCGATCTCGGTCGTTCCCGGCGCCGTCGGCACCACCGTCTCCGCCGTCTCCGCATTCGCACCGTCTGAGCTATCTCCGCTTGGCCACATCAGCCCCACCACCAGCACTGCTGCGGCGAGGGATCCGGCCAGGATCAGCGGTCTTCGACGAGAGGCCTTCGGCGAGTCGACTGCTGTGCGGGCTTCATCCCGCCGGAAGTGTCCGAGCAGCACCCGCCCCCGTTCGCTGGCGTCGAGGACACGCTCTCTCACACGGTTACGGAGATCGCGCCTCGGTCGCAACGCTCTACTTCTCGCTCGACGGGTGCCAGGTGCGTCAAGAGGAACAACCGTTCTCGGCATCCGGTGCGCGACGATATCCGCGGCGCGCTCCGGCGCGAAGACGTCGAGCCTGAGTGCACGCGGTGCCGCAAGCGCGAACAGCTGTTCCTCCCACCGCTGGTCATCCGCGACGTGGTGACGCGGTTGACGCAATGCCGCCGCGATCTCTTCAAGGATGCGCACCGTGGCACGGTCCGTGTTGTGCTGGATGACCCGATCGACGAGGGCTGCGGTGCCTGCTCGAGCGGCTCCGCCCTCGCCATGCACGAACAGCGGCCGCCCGTCATTGGTCAGCCACCAACAGCCGATCACACTGTCTGCCTCGTTTCCCAGCTCACGCATCCCACGAAGCAGACTCACGACGAGCGTTCCCAACTCGCCCGCCGTGAGCCGTGCCTCGGCGACCTGCCTGCGCCCCAAGAACGTCTCCACACGCTGCGTGCACCATGGCAGGAGCACATCATGACCGTCGGTGCGACGACGAACATCCATCACCCCACAGATGTGTTCGGCATCTGAGAACGCCCAGCCATCCCAACTGGCGAGCGACTCAGCATCCACGCACACTGCCATACCGTCATCCCCCGTGACGAGCGCGCCGGCAAATGGGCCTTCTCGCCCATCCACGGCGCGGATCAGTCGATGGGCCCCAGGCACCAACGACGAACGATCTGCGACAGTATTCGTCTCGGTCATCGCTTCATCACATCGGATCCTGAAGGTCGGCAGGGTGAGAAAGCGAAAATGTGGACAGATATCTCACCGACCGAAATGTGCAGAACCAGTGCGCCTCCCGCGAACGCGCACATTCAGGCGCCGCCGAGTCGGTAGTCTTGTATGCATGGCTAAGAGTGCTCCAGAACCCGAGAAGCGTCCTGGGTTCTTCTCCCAGATCAAGTCCCTGTTCCGGTTCACCCGTGAGGTGTACGGCTGGTTGCCCTGGGCCCAGATCGCGATCCTCGTCGGCGGCGTTCTGCTCGGACTCGTCATCGGATACATCATTCCGCCATTCCAGGTATGGACTCTCGTCCTCTGGGCCGTCACCGGTCTGATGCTCGGTGTCCTCGGAGCACTGTTCCTGATGACACGCCTGTCGACGAAGGCCATGTACGCCAAGATCGATGGCATGCCCGGGGCTTCCGGCCACGTCCTGAGCTCCAGCCTCGGCCGCAACTGGCAGGCTTCGGATACCCCGGTCGGCATCAACCCGAAGACGCAGGAAGCGGTCTATCGCGCCATCGGCCGCGGCGGGATCGTTGTCGTCGGTGAAGGCACACGCGGGCGGCTCACACGGCTCGTCAACGAAGAACGCACCAAGGCGCAGCGCGTCGCACACGGCGTCCCCGTGCACGTCTTCTACGTCGGTCACGGCGAAGAGGACGTCGCGATCGCCGACCTCGCGAAGACCATCAAGAAGCTTCCGAAGGCGATCAACAAGACCACCCTGGCCGCCGTCATCCGCCGTATTGACTCGGTCTCACAGTCGGTCTCATCGCTGCCGATTCCGAAGGGCATCGACCCGACTAAGGTTCGGGCACAGCGCCCGCGTTGAGCAGGTACCGGCCCTGAACCGGGTCGCTGTCAGCTCAACGGCTCTTTGGGAAGTCGTCGCACCTTCGCGCGGCGTCGCCGACGCTCAGGAATCATTCCGCGCATCTCGTCGAGCTTTCCGAAGCAGAGCAGGCGGTCGTCCGCTTCAAGGACAACGTGCTTTCGCGGGTTCGGAATCACGCCGACCCCGCGGTGCAGCGTCAGCACGGTGATGTCCCGCTCCCACAGGCCCGATTCTCCCAGCGTTCTTCCGACCAGTTCTGCGGCGTTGTGCACGAGCAGTTCTGCAACGCCGTATCCGGTCGACACGGTGAGTCGCTGGCGCACGTCGATCTCGGGGAACGCCACCTGCGCCGAGATGTAGTCGATGATGGCGCCGGCGACATCGAGGTTCGTGGCCTGCTCGATTCCCTGCAGCCCCGGGGAGGAGTTGACCTCCATCACCAACGGACCGTCGTCGCCCTCGAGCATGTCGACACCGGCGACGCGCAGCCCCATGATCTGCGCGGAGCGGACGGCGACCTGCTCATAGATCGGGTCAAGCTCGACGGGCTCCACACTGCCGCCGCGGTGCACGTTGGAGCGGAACTCGTCGCCGGCGGCCACGCGCCGCATGGCAGCGACCACACGGTCTCCCACGACCAGCGCCCTGATGTCTCGTCCCCGACTCTCGGCGATGAATTTCTGGATCAGCACGTTCTGCTTGGTGGAATGCAGGGTCTCGATGATCGCTTCGGCAACTTTGACCTGGGGTGCCAGGATCACGCCGATCCCCTGCGTACCCTCGAGGAGCTTGATGACGACGGGCGCACCGCCTACGCGCTCGATCGCTGGTCGCACATCGGCGCGGTTGCGTACGAATGCGGTCGGTGGCATCGCGATGTTGTGGCGCGAGAGGATCTGGTTCGCACGGAGCTTGTCTCGCGCGTTAGAGATACCGTTCGCCGTATTGGGCGTGTAGACATCCATCTGCTCGAACTGGCGCACGACGGCGGTACCGAAGTACGTGATCGAGTTGCCGATGCGAGGCAGGATCGCGTCATAGTCGCTCAGCTGCTTGCCCCGAAAATGCAGGTCAGGTTCGTCTGCGGTCAGATCGATCGCGAACCGCAGTGTGTTCAGTACCTTGACGTTGTGACCACGCTGAAGTGCGGCCGCGCGTAGTCGCTGCGTCGAGTAGGCGTGCGGGGCACGAGAGAGAACTGCAAGCTTCACGAACTTTTCCTGCCAAGATGTATCGAGTGGATAGGACTTCTCATTCAAACACTCTTACGGGGTGGCGTGAATGGGTGAGCCTGCCGGATGCGGGTGTCGACTGGATCAAAGCCAAGATTGACACCGGCGCACGCACGTCGTCTCTGCATGCGTTCGATATCGAAGAGTTCGAACGCGAGGGCGAGGAATGGGTGCGCTTCCGCGTGAATCCCTGGCAGGACACCGATGCGGATGCCACGTTCGTGGAGTGTCCTGTCCATGATCGCCGGGAGATCCGAAGCTCCTCCGGCCATGCGCAGCAACGTTTGGTCGTACTGCTCGCGATCCGTCTCGTTGAGCGATTGATCGTCTCCGAGGTGACGCTCAGCAACCGCGACGAGATGGGCTTTCGAATGCTGATTGGCCGCGAGGCCTTGCGACGCGGGTTCATCATCGATCCTGCACGTTCGTTCCTCGGCGGACGTGCCCCGAAGGAAGCGCGGCATCGCAACCGCGGTCGCCTCTGATTCACGTCACGCCCGGATCAATACCGCGCCCACGGCCTTGTCGTGCAGGCCTCGTTGATCTGGATCCCAGATGACGGCCGGGATGACCAACACCAGCAGGAACGTGCGTACCAGCGGACGCCACAGTCCCACCCAGGCTCCGTTCAACATCACCAGTCGCATGCCGAGGATGCGGTGCCCAGGGCTACCGCCGAGCGTCGGAATGAACACGATCTGTACGATCGCGAAGATCAGCAGCGTGGCGATCGAGTCGTATTGGAAGAACGCCACCGAGATGATCACCGCAGCGGCCCAGTCAATAGCGAGAGCGCCGATCCTGCGGCCGACCCTGCCGATGCTTCCGGTGCCGGTTTTGGGAAAGCCAAGACGCTCTCCGGGGTACATGTTCTGAGCATCCGTCACGGTTCAAGTCTACCGAGGGTCTGTAACATGGCCGAAACAAGGAAGACACGGCGGAGTAATCCCTCCCGCCTAATCTTCGTTTAGGTCTGAAGACAAAAATCCGCATTACCCAGGAGTGATACATGTTCACTGATTCGTCCGAGGTGCTGAGCTACATCAAGGAACACGACGTCAAGTTCCTTGACATCCGTTTCACTGATCTGCCCGGCGTGCAGCAGCACTTCAACATCCCCGCAGCGACCGTCGATGAGGCGTTCTTCACCGAAGGCCAGCTGTTCGATGGTTCCTCGATCCGTGGTTTCGCGAGCATCCACGAATCTGACATGCAGCTCATCCCGGATGTCACGACCGCATACGTCGACCAGTTCCGCGAGGCGAGCACCCTCGTGATGCTCTTCGACATCTATAACCCGCGCACCGGCGAAATCTACTCGAAGGACCCCCGTCAGGTCGCCAAGAAGGCCGAGAAGTACCTGGCCTCCACAGGCATCGCCGACACCGCGTTCTTCGCGCCAGAGGCCGAGTTCTACATTTTCGACGACGTCCGCTACTCGGTGAACTCGAACTCGAGCTTCTACAGCGTCGACTCCGAAGAGGGCGCGTGGAACACCGGCCGCGAAGAAGAAGGCGGCAACCTCGGCAACAAGACGCCCTACAAGGGCGGCTACTTCCCGGTCGCACCAGTCGACAAGACTGCGGACTTGCGCGATGAGATGACGCTCAACCTCATCGAGGCGGGCTTCGCCCTCGAGCGCTCGCACCATGAGGTCGGCACCGGTGGCCAGCAGGAGATCAACTACCGCTTTGACACGATGGTGCACGCGGCGGATGACATCCTGAAGTTCAAGTACATCGTCAAGAACACTGCCGAGCAGTGGGGCAAGACGGTCACCTTCATGCCGAAGCCGCTGTACGGCGACAACGGCTCTGGCATGCACACCCACCAGTCGCTGTGGAGCGACGGCAAGCCGCTGTTCTACGACGAGGCAGGTTACGGCCAGCTCAGTGACCTCGCCCGCTGGTACATCGGTGGTCTGCTCAAGCACGCGAACGCGGTCCTGGCGTTCACGAACCCCTCGCTGAACAGCTACCACCGTCTGGTCAAGGGCTTCGAGGCACCGGTGAACCTGGCGTACTCCGCCGGAAACCGATCGGCTGCGATTCGGATCCCGCTGACCGGCTCGAACCCGAAGGCCAAGCGCATCGAGTTCCGCGTTCCTGATGCCTCCAGCAACCCGTACCTCGCGTTCGCCGCCCAGCTGATGGCAGGCCTTGACGGCATCAAGAACCGCATCGAGCCGCTCGCGCCGATCGATAAGGACCTGTACGAGCTTCCGCCCGAGGAAGCCAAGAACATCCCGCAGGTTCCGAACTCGCTGCTCGACTCGTTGGAGGCACTGCGTGAGGATCACCAGTTCCTGCTCGAGGGTGGCGTGTTCACGGAAGAGCTGATCGAGACCTGGATCTCCTACAAGATCGACAACGAGATCATTCCGACTGCACAGCGCCCGCACCCGTTCGAGTTCGAGCTCTACTACGGCGTGTAACACTCGCTGACGAGACATCCAGTGCCCCGGTTCTTCACGGGCCTCTCCATGGAGGGGCCGGTGCGGACCGGGGCTCTGTCGTGAACGCTACGCCGAGGAGGCGATCGCCGAGGCCAGGAACTCGCGGGCCAGCCGGTTGAACTCGTCGGGCTGGTCGTATGTGACGATATGACCGGCATCCGTCATCGTGATCAGGCGAGAGGCGGGCGCGGCGTCGGCAGCGGCCACCAGCTCGGCGTGACCGACGAGCTGGTCCTTGTCACCACGGATCCAGAGCGTCGGCACGGACAGCTTGTGCAACAAAGGGAGCAGATCGAGGCGCATCGAGAAGGGTCCGTAGGATCGGATCTGCCAATCGTCCAGCGCCCGCTCTCGATGCTGCTGCTTGGCTTGCGCTTCTTCGGTGACGAGATCGACGATCGTCTCGAAACCCCGGGTGTCCGCGCCAGCCGTGAGGAACCCGAGCATCGATTTCCTGATCGCCTGCGGAAACCGTGCCAGATACCAGGTGGTCATCCGCATCACACCGGGCGTGCGGATGCTCAGCCAGGTGATGAACTGCGCCTGACGTTTCGCGCCGATGCCTCCAGGGCCGATGGCGATCAGCGCACTCACTCGTTCCGGATGATCGATTGCATACCCGGCCGCGATACCCCCGCCCATCGACAGTCCGATCAGCGCCACCCGCTCCAGCTGGAGCGCATCGAGCAGCTCATGGATGAATCGCCGGTAGAACACATCGTCCAGCGTTCCGCGCCAGGGCCGGCTTCCGCCGTGCCTGGGCATGTCGATGAGATGCACATGGTAATCAGCGGCAAGCGCCGGGGCGACTTCTCGCCACACTCCCCGTGCGGTGTCGAACATCGCGCCGTGCAGGAGAAGCAGAGGCGGACCCTTGATGTTGCCTCCCCGATACAACCGCACCGGGCCTCCTGCCACGGTCAGATCAGTGTGCGTCTCGAATATTGCACTCACGTGGTGCCTTCCCGCTGTCGCAGTGCGCGTGCTCAGTGCACCTGCAGCGCGCCGGCCTGCACCCGCACCTCGAATGCGGAGACCTCACCGACCTCTTCACCGTCGATTTCAAAGGCGAGCGGCGTCTCGAGCTCGATCTTCACGCGCTCTGCTGTCAGGTGCCGGGTCGACTCCGTGCTCACTGCACTTTCCTCGCCCTTGAAGAGGCGGCGGATGCCGTTATCCCAGATCACCGAACGCGCGGTGTCCAGCCACTGCAGTGCGCCGTCCGCACTCACGAGCAGAAGGTCGAGCACCCCGTCGTCAACCTTGGCATCCGGCAGAAGACGAATGCCTCCCTGCACCATTCCGCAGTTGCCGATCAACAGTGTGTGTCCCCGGAGTTCCTGCGGTTCTCCCCCGTCGATCGTCATGGTGATGCTGGTCATCTCGGTGCCAGCCATCGCACGCCCCATCGCCTCGATGTAGGCGAGCCAGCCCGCACGATCCTTCAAGTCGTCGTCGGTTTCGACCAGCATCTGCGCGTCGACGCCGAACCCGACCATGACCGCGAAAGCCCGCTCCTCGCCGTTGAATTCAACCCAGCCGAGATCGATCGTCCGCGGATCACCTGTGCTGATCCGCGCAAGCGCTGCAGGGATATCATCGAGCGGCACCTCGAGGTTGCGAGCCAGCAGGTTCCCGGTCCCCTGCGGCACGATGCCGAGCGTGACCTCGGTTCCAGCGAGAGCCTCCGCGACGGCACGCACGGTACCGTCGCCGCCGACGGCGATCACCGTCGTGCACCCTGCTTTCACCGCATCCTTCGCCATACCGAGACCAGGATCATCCTTGCTCGTCTCCCACCACTGAACGGTGACTTCGTCGCCGGCGGTTCCGGTGAGGTGCGCGTCTACGGCGGAGCGCAGCTCGCCCTCATCGATCTTCGACGGATTCCAGATGATGCCGATTTTCGTCCCTGTCATATGCTCAGCCTGAGCCTGCAGCTGCGAATCTGCAACTCATCCGTAGAAAAGGTGCTCGAAGACTCGCCGTGCGCGCCTGGTGACGCCGGAGAAGTCCTCTTCGACCGCCGTCGCCGAGCGGTCAGGGTAACCGAGCAGCCGCCCGATAGCGTCAAGTTCTCGGCGGTCTTCGGGCAGGATGTCGCTGGTCTTTCCGGTCAGGAGAGTCATGGCCGAACGCAGCCGACTCGACAACAGCCAGGCTTCGCGAAGCAGCTCGGCGTCTTCGGCCGGGATGAGCTCGGCATCCACCGATGCCTGCAACGCGCCAAGAGTCGAGGTGGTGCGCAACGCCGGTACCTGGTGGGCGTGCTGCAGCTGGATGAGCTGTACCAACCATTCCACGTCGCTGAGCGTGCCCGGACCGAGCTTGAGATGACGATGCGGATCGGCGCCCTGTGGGAGCCTCTCGCCCTCGACTCTCGCCTTGATCCGCTTGATCTCGCGCAGGCCTTGCTGATCAGTCTCCTCGGGATACCTGATCGTGTCGGCCAGCGCGGTGAACTTCTCGATCAGCGGTTCGCTGCCCGCCACTCCTCTGGCACGTAGCAGCGCCTGTGCCTCCCACGACACCGACCAGCGTCGGTAATACTCGGCGTACGCGCCGATCGAGCGCACAAGCGGGCCCTGACGACCCTCGGGTCGAAGATCTGCATCCAGGTCAAGCGGGACCCTGTGGTCGGTGAGGTGATCCCGTAACCCAGAGACAAGTTTCGTTGCCAGTGCCTGCGCTCGTTCCGGATCGATTCCGTTCGCGTCATACACGTAAAGAATGTCGGCGTCCGATCCGAACCCGAGCTCGGCGCCACCGAAACGCCCCATGCCGATCACAGCGAATTCCAGCGCGTCATCTTCGGCCGACACCACCTCGCGGCGCACGGCACGCAGCCCAGCCTGAATCGTCGCGTCAGTGATGGCCGTGAGCGCGGTTGCCAGCTCTTCGATCGTCAGCACGCCCAGCACAGCGCCCATCGCGGTACGCAGCAGTTCACGACGCCTCAGCGCCCGCACAGCCTTGAGCGCAGACGCCACCGAACTGTGCCGTGTCTGGATCGCCCGTGCCTCCTCGTACAGTTTCGCTTCGCCACGCGGGCGAAGAAGATCGGCACTGTCGAGCCAGGCGACTGATTCGGGAATCCACTCCATCAACTCGCCGATGTATCGCGAGGACGACAAGAGCCGAGTCAAGCTCTCCGCTGCTCCTGACGAATCCCGCAGCATGCGCAGGAACCATGAGCTGTCGCCCAGACGCTCGCTGATGCGGCGGAAAGCGAGCAGCGCATAGTCGGGATCACTGCCGTCGGCGAACCAGCTGACCATGACCGGGATGAGGTGGCGCTGGATCGTGACCTTACGGCTGATACCCGTGGTGAGTGCGCCGATATGCCGCAGCGCGCCCGCAGGGTCGCGGAACCCGATGGCCGCCAGGCGATCTCGTGCGTGCTCTGTGGTCATCGTGCGCTGATCTTCCGGCAGCTCCGCGACGGCGCTCAGCAGCGGCCGGTAGAACAGCCTCGTGTGGATCTCCCGCACTTCCCGCCGTACCCGGTCCCACAGCGACCAGATGCCGGAACCGTCTTCCGCGAGACCGGTCGCTCGTGCGAGCACCCGCAGCCCATCGGGAGTGCGCGGCATCAGATGCGTGCGGGACAGCTCGCGCAGCTGCAGGCGGTGCTCCAGCAGACGCAGCATGCGGTAGTCAGCGGCGAACGTCGCCGCATCATCGCGGCCGATGTAGCCCCCTGCAACCAGCGCATCCAGACTTTCCAGCGTTCCCCGTGTACGGATGCTGGGATCGGTGAGTCCGTGTACCAACTGCAGCAGTTGCACGGTGAATTCGATGTCGCGCAGACCTCCGGCGCCAAGCTTGATCTGGTAGCCGGCGTCTTCCGGGTCGATGTGCTCGGTGACTCGCTCCCGCATTCGCTGCACGCTGTCGACGAAATTCTCACGTGCTGCGCTCGACCAGATCTTCGGTTGCACTGCTTCGATATACGCCTGCCCGAGCTCCGGGTCCCCGGCAAGTGGCCGCGCCTTCAGAAGTGCTTGGAACTCCCAACTCTTCGCCCACCGGTCGTAATACGCCAGGTGCGACCCGAGCGAACGGACCAGCGCTCCCTGCTTTCCTTCCGGTCGCAGGTTCGCGTCGACCTCCCACAGGGGCGGTTCGATCTCGGCGGCCGACAGCGCCCGCATCATCTCTCTTGCGAGCTTCGTCGCGATGTCGATGGCGCGCGATTCCTCGAGCCTCGCTTCGTCTGCGGTGCCGCCGACAAAGATGACATCGACATCGCTCACATAGTTGAGTTCCCTGGCGCCCGCTTTACCCATGCCGATGACGGCCAGTTGGGTGAGCGCGACTTCTTCACGTGAAATCACGCCTGAGACACGTGTGCGCGCGATCGTCAGTGCGGCTTCCAACGCGGCCCCGGCCGCATCCGCAAGCGCCGCAGAGACAGCCGCGATCCTGGAGGCCGGATCCGTCGTTGTCAGGTCGATCGCCGCGATCTCGGCAATGGAGCGTCGATAGGCGACGCGCAACGCAACCCAGGCGGATTCGTCACCGGCAGCGGCGAACCCCTGTTCCGCTCCCACGGCGTGCAGTATCCGTTCGGTGAGAGTTGTTGCATTCGGCACGAGCGCGCCGACCTCGCCCAGAACTTCAAGCTCCGAAGGGTGGCGGAGAAAGAAATCCGCCAGCCCGAGGGAGGCACCGAACACACGCCAGACGATCGCGCGCGACTCGTCGTCACGCATGATCCGTCCCAGCGCGACCGCATCGCGGCGAGCCACGTGCAGCATTCCCGCGACAGCAGCATCCGGATCCGCCGCCGAGGCGCCGCTGACCAACACTTCACGTTCGAGTCCGATCAGACTCGACAACTCATCGAGCGCCGCAGAACCGGCACTGAGCCTGGTGAAGCCCAAACGCGCAAGCGCCGACAGTGTGAAGGCAGAGCCTGACCGAGCCATCGGCTCAGAGAAGCTCGAGGTTGCTCTTCAGCTCGAACGGAGTGACCTGGCCACGGTAGGCCTCCCACTCCTTGCGCTTGTTGAGCAGCACGTAGTTGAAGACCTGCTCGCCCAATGTCTCCGCAACGAGCTCAGAGCTCTCCATGAACTCCAACGCGTGGTCGAGGCTGGCAGGCAGAGACGAGTAGCCGAGAGCACGGCGCTCGGCATCGCTCAACGACCACACGTTGTTCTCTGCCTCGGGCGGAAGCTCGTACTCGTTCTCGATGCCCTTGAGCCCGGCTGCGAGCAGCAGCGCGTAAGCGAGGTACGGATTCGCCGCGGAATCCAGGCCGCGGTACTCGACACGAGAGGACTGGCTCTTGTTCGGCTTGTACATCGGCACACGCACCAGCGCGGAGCGGTTGGTGTGGCCCCAGGTGACGAAGCTCGGTGCCTCGTCGCCACCCCAGAGGCGCTTGTACGAGTTCACGAACTGATTGGTGACAGCCGCGATCTCGTTCGCGTGCTTCAGCAGGCCGGCGATGAAGTGACGGCCGGTTTTGGAGAGCTGATACTTGGCGCCCTCTTCCCAGAAGGCGTTCTGGTCGCCCTCAAACAGCGACATGTGCGTGTGCATGCCGCTGCCGGGCTGATTGCTGATCGGCTTCGGCATGAACGTCGCGTACACGCCCTGCTCGATCGCGACCTCTTTGATCACGGTGCGGAAGGTCATCACGTTGTCTGCGGTCGCCAGAGCATCGGCGTAACGCAGATCGATCTCGTTCTGACCAGGGCCGCCCTCATGATGGCTGTATTCGACCGAAATGCCCAGATCTTCCAGCATCCGCACAGAGCGTCGGCGGAAGTCGTGCGCTGTGCCACCCGGAACGTTATCGAAGTACCCAGCGGAGTCGACGGGAACCGGCCCGTCCGGGCCGAGTTCCGAAGACTTGAGGAGGTAGAACTCGATCTCAGGATGCGTGTAGAACGTGAACCCGGCATCGGCGGCCTTGGCCAGCGCGCGCTTGAGAACATGCCGCGGGTCAGCGACGGCAGGCTGACCATCGGGGGTGGTGAGGTCGCAGAACATGCGTGCTGTCGGGTCGATCTCACCGCGCCACGGCAATGTCTGGAAGGTTGTCGGGTCCGGCTGCGCGAGCAGGTCGGACTCGAAAGTCCTCGTCAGACCCTCGATGGCCGACCCGTCGAAGCCGATGCCCTCTGCGAACGCACCCTCCACCTCGGCGGGCGCGATCGCCACCGACTTGAGAGTTCCGATCACATCGGTGAACCAGAGACGAACGAACTTCACGCCGCGCTCTTCAATCGTGCGCAGCACGAAGTCTCGCTGCTTATCCATGCCCATGTGGTGCGCTACTTCCCATCAACTTCGGTCGCCTTGCGCCAGTCTTCATCAATTGCTTCTTCAACGGCCCAGGCTTCGGAGCGCTCACGCAATGTCTGCAGGGCGTTCGCAGCCTGCTCTTTCGTATCGAAGGGACCGATCCGATCGACGGCGGGTGAGATGTACCCGTACTCAACCTCGGTGGTGTGAGTGTTGTACCAGTACTTGCGTTCACCGCTGGACATGTACACATCTTTGTCCTCAGACATGGCGCCATCCCTTCGTAAGCATCTGTCACGATCCTACTGTCGCATTGCAGTCTCGGTAGGCTATTGCTCATGGCAAAAGCGATCGGCGTCGACATCGGCGGCACAGGTATCAAAGCAGGCATCGTCGACCTCGAGCACGGAACGATGGCATCCGACCGTGTGCGCGTCCCGACGCCGGAGGGCGCGTCCCCGCAGGATGTCCTCACGGCAGTGCAGACGGTTCTGGAAGAGCTTGATGTACACGACGCGACGGTGCCGCTTGGCGTGGCTTTTCCCGCCATCGTCAAGCGCGGAAAGACGCTGTCTGCAGCGAACGTTTCTCAGGAATGGGTGAACTTCGAGGCAGAACAGTTCTTCCGCGACGGACTCGGACGCAACATCGTCTTCGTGAACGACGCTGACGCAGCAGGCGTCGCCGAAGCGCGCCACGGTGCGGCCAGGGACGTCAGAGGCCTCACGCTGCTGACCACCCTCGGAACCGGAATCGGGTCGGCGTTCCTCTACGACGGTGTGTTGATCCCCAACACCGAACTCGGACACCTGAACTTCCGCGAGTACGAGTCCGTCGAGCGCTGGGCCGCCACTTCGGCACGCGAACGCGAGGGACTCTCGTGGGAGGCGTGGGCCGAGCGTCTGCAGGCGTTCTACTCGCACATCGAGTTCCTGTTCAGCCCTGACCTGTTCGTGGTCGGCGGCGGCGTGTCCAAGAATGCCGCCGATTTCCTCCCGCTGCTCGAACTCAAGACGCCGATCGTCCCGGCGATCCACCGCAACAACTCAGGCATCATCGGCGCGGCGTCGCTCTCCGGAGACTGATCCCGCGAAACCACAAAACCACGCCGAGACAGCACGGAATCGTGCATGTTTCGGCGTGGTTTTGTCGTTTCGGGAGCTGTAAGGCGAATGGGCCAGCCTGTACGCCGGGTTCTGTTCCGGGGCCCCTCTCGGGGATTCCCTTCGACGGCCATCTCTCTACGCGACACGTTGCCATGCCGCTCTAGCGGTCTACCCGAGGACTCAGCGAGCCGCGTCAACATCCTCTGTCTGACCTTGCTCCGGACGAGGTTTACCTGGCAGGTCATGTCACCATGACCCCCGGTGGTCTCTTACTCCACCCTTTCACCCTTACCTCGACGCCACTGAGACAAGCTCGGTGTCGGCGAGGCGGTCTACTCTCTGTGGCACTATCTCGCGGATTGCTCCGGGTGGGTGTTACCCACCGTCCTGCCCTGTGGAGCCCGGACGTTCCTCGGTACGGTTGCCCGCAACGCGGCCGTCCGGCTGACCCATTCGCGTGCCCAGTCTACTTCTCTGCGGTCTGAACGATCTGCAGGTCCAGTGGCACGTCGATGGGGAACGAACCGAAAAGACGCCTGGTCGCGATGGCCGCGGCCTCTCTGACGACGTTTGCCGCAGCCGCCGCCTGTTCTTGCGGCACGTGCAGGATCACCTCATCGTGAAGGAAGAAGGCCAGGTGCGCGTGGCGTGCAAAAGGACCGGATGCCGCGGCCTCTGTCTGCGCATCTCCCAGCTGGCGCAGTCGATGCCGAATCTCCGCCAACCAAATCAGCGCCCACTCGGCTGCCGTGCCCTGCACGACAAAGTTGCGAGTGAAGCGACCGCGCTCTCTGGCGCGCTGCCGGGCCTGCTTCACTGCGGCGGGATCGACATCGGCGCCAGTGGCCTCTGCCTGCTGAGCCGTCCAGTCGCTATCCGGGCGTGGCGAGGAGCGTCCGAGACTGGTCGAGACTGTGCCGCCGTCCTCGCCTTTACGGGCCGCGTCATCTACGAGGTGCATCGCTCTGGGATATACCTTGCGCAACCGAGGAACAAGGCGCCCGCTGTCTCCAGTTGTCGCTCCGTACATCGCACCGAGCACGGCGTACTTCGCCTCCTCGCGTGTCTTCACCGCACCGGAGGCGACCACACCCTCGTAGAGATCACGCCCGCGGGCTGCTTCCGCCATCACTTTGTCCTGCGCCATCGCGGCCAGCATCCGGGGCTCGAGTTGCGCGACGTCCGCGACGATCAGAGTCCACCCCGGATCGGCGCGTACCGCGGGGCGCAGGATGCGCGGAAGCTGCAACGCTCCCCCGCCTGCGGATGCCCATCTGCCGGTGACGACACCACCAGGGATGTAAACCGGGCGAAAACGTCCGTCATGCACCCACTCAGCGAGCCACGCCCAGCCGTTCGCACTGAGCAGCCGGGACAGCTTCTTGTAGGCGAGCAACGGCGGGATCACCGGGTGGGAGATCTCGCTGAGCTCCCACTGGCTCGTCGACTCGACGTTCACACCAACTCGGTGCAGCGCGCGCAACATCTTCACGTGACTTTCGAGGTGTAGTTGCGGGTCTCCCAGGTGGAAGCGCACCGCGTCTGCGTGTTCGGCCATATGAGCCGGCAGTCCGCCGCCAGCGGGCCTCGCACCGAGCACCTCGGTGAGGATCCTGTCGTGCTCGTCCGGATCCCAGGGAAGCCCTGCCGCGCGCATCTCTTCCGCGATGAGACCGCCGGCCGATTCTGCCGCGCACAGCAGGTTGAGACGCCCGCTGCGATCCGCTGCGATGACGCGACGCTGCTCCGAGTACTGCTCGAGGAGTGCTTCGACCGAGTCGGTCGCCTTCTCATCGATCACGTCGAACAGGGCTGGTGCGGGCGTGTCGAGGTCTGGTTCCCGCGGAAGCCAGGCCGACGATGGCGCCAGCGGACGCGCCACGCGGTCGGTGTCTCGAAGAATCGCATGGCACAGCAGCAGGTCATGCGTTCGCGCGAGCTGCACGCCCTCGGCCAGAAGTCGCGGGTAAATCTCACGCGCGCTGCGGATCACCCAGCGCGGCGCGCGAGCCGATTCGGTGTCGCGCACCCAACCAACGAGATCAGCGCGGAGCAGACTCGTTCGATTGATCTCTGTTCCTTCGCCGTCGAATTCAACGGTGAGGAAGTCGCCAGAACCGGTTGTTGCCAACAGGATCATGACAGGTGAGTCACAAGCCCGATTCGTCGGTGCGAACCAGGATGGCGCCACATTCGGGGCAGGAAAGCACGTCGTCAGGCGCGGCACGGCGGACATCGTTGAGATGGACGCCGGAGAGCATCATGCGGCAGCCTTCGCAGGTGCCACGGCGCAACAGGCCGACACCGATGCCGCGCGACGCGCGCCGGGCGTAGTCCGCGAGCAATTCGGCCGGGATGACTGCGCTGATCGCCTCACGATCGCGCGTGAGGTGCTCAACCTCGGTCGTTGCAGCTGCCACGCCCGCCTTTGCCTGCGCGGTGAGCTCAGAACCTTCCGCGGTGATCACATCGATCAGCGCCTGCTGGGTGGCAACGGCAGCGTCTGCCTCTTCGACCTTGGACATCACCTCGAGCTCGATGTCTTCCAGGTTGCTGACACGCTTGGCGAGGCTGGCAAGTTCGCTCTCGAACGCCTGCGCGTCTTTCGCATTCGTGGCGGATGCCAGCCGCTCCGAGTCGCGCGTTCGGCGCTGCTCAACCACCTTGACGTCAGACTCGATACGCGTCAGCTCGGTGCGCGCATCATCACGAACGCCGGCCAGAGTGGTCAGCTCGCGCAGCTGCTCTTGACGCTCTTTCACGAGCTCGTTGATTCGCGGCCCTTGCGGTGGCGTCGTACGCGCGCGCTCGGCCTGCTGGATGCGCAGATCCAGGTCGGCGACGTCGAGAAGGATGCGCTGGTGCTCAGGGCTGGCTTTCACATGTCCAATCTACCTGTGGCTGGGGACATCCGCCGATCGGATCGGTCAGCCGGGCGCGCCATCCAGGTACGTCCAGGTGCGGTTCTCCCGTGTGAACCGGCTTCGCTCAGTCATAGATTCCTGTCGTCCATCCTCCCGATAGAACGCCTCAAACTCGACAACACCTGTCATGTCGAACGGTCCGCCGGATTCAGTGCCGAGGATATCCAGCCGCGTCCAGCGAATCGCCGGGTCTAGTTCGAGCTCTGCAGGCCTGGTCGATGGATGCCACGAGCGCAGGAGGTATCCGGCATCACCAACGGCGAAAGCACTGAAGCGCGAGCGCATGAGTCGCTCGGCGGTGGGCGCCATCGCATCACCCGCGTGGATAGGACCGCAGCACGACTCGTATGTGTCGCCGGATAAGCAGGGACAGCGCATGAGTCCATTGTGCCGCGTACGCTGATCGCAGACGTCGAAGGAGATTACAGATGACCACGATTCCCACCCGCACCGCCCACAACGGATTCGAACTTCCCGCGATCGGCTTCGGCACGTATCGCCTGAACGGAGATGCGGGGGCAGCCGCGATCGCGGCTGCAATCGACGCTGGCTATCGACTGATCGACTCCGCATTCAACTACGAGAACGAGGGCGCGGTGGGCCGCGGTGTAGCGGATGCCGTCACGGATCGCGCTGACGTCATCGTCACGACGAAACTCCCCGGTCGCCACCACCCATCCCAGAAGGCCCGCACCAGCATCGAGGAGAGTCGCTTCCGCCTCGGTCTGGATGTTACTGACCTGCACCTGATCCACTGGCCGAACCCGATCCAGGACGAGTATGTGCAGGCGTGGGCCGCACTGGTTGATGCGCAGCAGCGTGGCGTCGTCCGTCAGATCGGCGTGTCGAACTTCCTCCCCGAACATCTCGAACGCATCGAGCGCGAGACGGGCGTGCGTCCGGTGGTGAATCAGATCGAACTGCACCCGTACTTCCCGCAGTCCGAGCAACTCGCCTACCACCGCGAGCACGGCATCATCACTGAGGCTTGGAGCCCGATCGGTCGTGCCAGAGAGCTGATCGAAGAGCCGGTGATCACCGAGATCGCCGCGGCCCGCAGCATCTCCCCCGTGCAAACGATTCTCGCCTGGCACGTGGCGCGCGAGACGGTCGCGATTCCCAAGGCGTCTTCGCTTGAACATCAGCAGGCCAACCTCGCTGCCGCATCCGTCGTTCTCGATGACGCGGAGGTGGATGCGATCACCGCGTTGGGACGGGCCGACGGCCGTTTGTTCGACGCCGATCCCCGTACGCACGAGGAGTCCTAAGCCCGCAAGCCTGACATAGCGGTCGGCGGTCTCCGCGAGGGCCATCTGTACGATGTCGAACGGCACCAATGGGCGCTTCGCGGATTCACCGCTGGTGAGATCTGTTCAGAATGTAGGGCGCGGGCAAGGGCGCCGCCGAACCAAGCGGGTGACACGCTCAGCTACCGTCCCGGGTCTGGTGCACTGCCGGGTTCAGCAGATGGCTCACACTCACCCAAATCGGCCAGCCGACCAGCCAGATCGCGGTGACTAACCAGACCCTGAGGAACCAGCTTGACAATTCCTCAGTGCGAGACGGGTCGTTCACCAGCACAATGATGGCCCCGAGCACCGCACTCGCGAGCACCGCACACCACAGCATGCGGAACCACTGATTCCACTCGTACCTCACGTGCGGGAGTCCAGATTTCGGAGGCTTGACCGGTTGCGGGCCGTCTGCAAAACGGTGCGCTGACCATGCGTCGACGCGGACGATGATCTGGTGGCCGAACGCGACCGTGAAACCGAGATAGACCGCCCCCAGCCCGTGCGCAAAGTCGGCAGTCGTTCCATTCGCCAGCAGATCCCAGGCAATCAGCGAGAGCAGGAACACATCAAGCAGGGGTACGCAAAGAAGCAAGATGGTCGAGAGCCTCTGCAGCTTTAACACGTATCGAGCAAAGAGCCCGAGAGCAAGCACGAGCCAAAAGCCGATCTCGCACGCCACGATTCCGATCACGATGATGTTCATTCCGCCAGTCTGTCGGCGGTCAGCATCCGTTGGATCCTGCGGGTGGCCGGTCGGCCTCCTCCGAACGGATGAGACGAAAAAGTAGCCTTCCGGCAGACTATGAGGCATGGTGGCGCGCTGGTGGGAACGATTGAACGCGCACCCCGCGAGCCGAGACGCGGTCGTCGCTGCGGTGTGGCTATTGCTCGGCCTTGCGCTCTTGCAAGCGGGCGGCTACCACTTGTGGCGCGACGTCGTGATCTTCGACACCAACGGAAGCGCATTTATCGTCATCCTTGGATGTATGGTCGCCGTCGCAACGCTGCGATCACGACGACCGTTCGTCGCTCTCGCCATCGGGATCGTCGGGGCCGGAGCGGACCTCCTCTTTGGCGGCAGCGTCGGCGTGGTGCTGATCCTCACCGACCTCATCTACGCGGCCATGAAGTACGGGAGTGATCGCGGCGTGCGGTACCTGCTCTGGGCCGCGGTCGCCGGCGCAATCCTGCTGGGAACGGGACTGATCGTCTTCCGCCCCGAGGGGAATATGGTTCCGGTCATCGTCGTCCAGTGGGTGCTCATTGTCACGGTCTCTGGCGCATGGGGATGGAACGTGCGCAGCGAACGGCTGCGCACCCACGCCGCGATGGCCGAGCAACACAGCCGGGGCACACGGCAACTGCGCCAGAGTATCGCCCACGACCTGCACGACCTCGTCGCGAACCAAATCGCGGTGGCGGGCCTGCACATCGAAGCCGCGAAACTCCTGGCCAGGCCGGCGGCGAGCGATGTCACCTCGCTGGTCCAAAGCTTGGAGCAGTCCAAGCGCGGAACCGACCAGGCGTACCGTGAACTTCGAAACCTCATCACGGTGCTCACCGCGGTCGACGATCTCGAAGAGCCTGTCCCGGTCCAGTTCGAGAACGAACTCGACCAGTTGACGCAGTTGCTCCCGGCAGGCCGCTCACTGGTCTGGATCGAAGGCGGCGCAGGGGCCATGAAGGCTGCCCTGCACCCGCAACCGGATTCGTGCCAGCGCATCGTGCTGCGAGTGCTCCAGGAACTCGTGTCGAATGCCGCCAAGCATGGGGTCGGCGACGTTACCGTGTGCGTCACCGGCGAGCAGCCCGAACCGCGGCACTCGGATGCTTGGAGGGAGCCCACGGAAGCAGTCGTCACACTCTCGAATGCCCGTGCCGCTCACGGTTCCACTGTTCCTGGCACAGGGCTCGGCATCGGTGGCGCGAGACTACTGCTCGCCGGCATCGGCGCGAATCTCATGACAGAATCCGGCGCACGCGGCGAGCCTTGGCGGGCAATTCTTACGATCCCGACGACCCCGAGCGAAGAACAGAGGAAGTGGAAGTGACCAACAAGGTGAGGGTCATCATTGCGGACGACCACGAGGCGGTGCGCAGCGGAGTCGCTGCGATCCTCGGCACCGATCCTGGTTTCGAGATCGTGGCAGAAGCCGAGAATGGTTTCGACGCTCTCGCCGTCTGCATCCGGCACGCTCCCGACGTCGCTCTGGTCGATCTGCGGATGCCCGGCACCGACGGCATCTGGGCGACTGAGCGGATCACCGCTGAGACGACCACCAGGGTCATCGTGCTCACTACCTACGATTCCGATGACCTCATCGCGCGGGCGCTGACCTCCGGTGCGCGCGGCTACTTGCTGAAAAGTACGAGCGGGGCCGAGTTGATCCAGGCTGTCCATCACGTAGCCGCGGACCGACACGTCATCGACCCGGCGATTGCGGGCGGCGTTATTGCGCGTCTCACCGCCGCACGACACGCGGGACACGGTGCGGAGGATGCTCCGATGCTGGATCCTTCCCAGCTCACGTCACGTGAACGCCAAGTGTTCGACCTTCTCACAACGGGCATGACCAACCAGGCGATCGCCGAGCGGCTGGGTGTCGGGATCACAACGGTGAAAACCCATGTGGGCGCACTCTATGCAAAGACGGGCGCGGACTCACGCGTGCAGCTCGCGCGGCTCGGCGCGGTGTGATCTCCCGCCACGACTAAGAACTAGCACCAGGATCACAGACTGTCCCGGCAGCGATGAAGGATCGCCTACCAGTCCGCTTGAGTGGTGCACTGCCGTGCTCTTAGACGCGCCGGCTCGACCACTTGCGTGCCGGTCTCACCCAGCTCAACTGACAGTGCGAGACGGGAATACCCGAGTGCGCTGCCTGCTTGCATTCGGCATGAGAGCAATCGTGTACACAGGCAAGGGCGACTCAGAGACGCTCACGTTGATCGAGCGCGAGGCGGGACAACCGGGCACCGGTGAGGTGCGCATCCGCATCCACGCCTCGGGAGTGAATCCCACCGACTGGAAGGCTCGAGCGTCCTCGGGAACGCCGATGCCGTTCGATCAGATCGTGCCGAATCAGGACGGTGCCGGCGTCGTAGATGCGGTCGGTGACGATGTCGGTGACCTGCAGGTCGGAGATCGTGTGTGGGTATATCTCGCGGCACACGAACGTCCGACCGGGACCGCTCAGGACGTCACGGTCGTTCCCGCTGCTCGCGCCGTCCGACTTCCGGATGGGGTCGGTTTCGACGTCGCTGCGAGTCTCGGCGTACCAGCGATGACTGCGCATCGCGCGCTAACCGTGCATGAGTACGGCCCATCGCGGCTCTCCCCTGGCGCTCTTGCCGATCGGACGGTCCTCGTTCAGGGTGGAGCCGGCGCCGTGGGTCATGCTGCTATCCAGCTCGCCGTCTGGGCAGGCGCAAGAGTTCTCACGACCGTCAGCAGCGACGAGAAAGAGGAGCTCGCCCGCGCAGCCGGCGCGCACCACGTGTTCCGCTATCCCGATGACCGGCTGGCCGAACGAATTCTCGAAGTCGCGCCGTCGGGCATCGACCACGTCGTCGAGGTCTCGCCCGCCATGAACGCCGCTTTAGATGTCGCTGTGCTGGCGAACCACGGTTCGATTGCGTTCTACGCGAACGACAAGGGTGACACGATCACGGTCCCCATCATCACCAGCTTCGCGAAGAACGCCCGCTGGCAGGGATTGCTCCTGTACACGGTCGGCGAGGAGGCTCTCGCCACGGCGGTCGAAGACATCACGGCTGCACTGGAGGACGACGCGCTTCCCGTCGGTGCGGCAGCAGGGCTTCCCCTCACCTGGTTTCCACTAGAGGAGACCGCCGCCGCTCACGACGCGGTACAACAGGGCACGATCGGCAAGGTCCTCATTCGCGTCACGGAAGACGACGCCTGAGCGGGAACTGATGTGGTGGGCCTTCGTAGGTGCTTCTCACACCCGTTTGAGTGCCTCTAATCAAAAGGAGGGGCTCGATGGTTATGCGGTTGCCGTGCCGGTTCAGGATCTAGCAGCGGGGCTCCGCATTCCGGCCAAGTTCGCGTGTCTATTCAGGCCATGCTGAGCCTCGAATGACTTCCACGAAGTCACCACGTTTGAACCCGGGCACGAAGTGCGCCAGCACATCCGCCTTCACGTTCCCGAATGTTGTGTCTGGCCGATCCTTGAGCCCATTGGTGAAGGCTGCGAGAATCTGATTCTTGAAATTAGGGCGTGGGTGCGCCTCGACAACGGCCTGGCGCTGCTCGTCATTGATTGCGTTGTAGCCGAGCCCGAGCACATCCAGCTCTACCCCACGCGTGACAAGTGCGATCTCCGGTGCCATATGCAGGGGGATTTCCGGGGTTGTGTGCAGAGCGATCGCTGCCCACACGGTGTCAGCGTCGTTGGCATCAATTCCGTGTTCGTGGAGGAATCGACGCGCTTCATCGGCAGCGTCGATCTCGAATCGCTGGTCCGTGCGTCGGTACTTATCGGTCAGTCCGAGGTCGTGGAACATCGCGCCGACATACAGCAGCTCGGGGTCGTATTGCAGCCCCTGCTCCTGGCCGCGAAGCGAGCCAAAGAGGAACACGCGTCTGGAGTGGTGATACACAAGCTCGGATGCGACATCCTGCACAAGTGCAGTGGCGTCCTTAACCATGGGGCTATCCGGAATTGCGATCCCGGCAATCGTCTCTGTCATCTTTTGGTCCTTTCGACGAGATACCTCGTTCTGTCGGTTCTCGTTCAAGGATCGCAAGATCAGGTAGTGTGTGCGTATGTCATTTTTGACCAGTTCCCCTCAGATTCAGACATGACGCATCGAATCGGCCTTATTGTCTTTGACGGGATGACGCTTCTTGATGTCGGCGGTCCGGCCGAAGTGTTCCGACTCTCAGACCGCGCCAATGATACGTACAAGCTTGAATTCATCTCGCCGAGCGGCGGGCGGATTCGTACGTCGTCTGGCATTCAGATCGACAGCACTGCTAGTACGCAGATAGCTGCGCTCGACACTCTCCTCGTCGCGGGTGGGGAGAATCTCGTCGATCAGCCTTTGGAGTCTGATCTACTCGCTACGGTCGAGCGGCTCGCAGCAGGTGCAGAGCGTGTGGCATCTGTGTGCACTGGAGCGTTCGTGCTGGCGCAGTTGGGGCTTCTCGATGGTCGGCACGCTACCACTCACTGGCGATACGCCACTGAGTTGGCCCGCCGCTATCCGAATGTCAAGGTTCAACCAGATGTGATTCACATTCGAGACGGCCGGTATATGTCGTCAGCGGGGATCACGGCTGGGATTGACCTCGCACTCGCGATGGTCGAAGACGATCTGGGCGCAGAAGACGCGCGAGCAGTGGCGCGCGAACTGGTGATGTTCATGCAACGGCCTGGTGGACAGAGCCAGTACTCGACCGCCCTGCGTCGACCCGCAGTGAACAGTGAGCCATTGCGCAGACTCATGGATGAGGTAGTCGCTGCTCCCGGCAAGGAGCACACACTACCTTCAATGGCCAGAACGATTGGAGTCAGCACCCGCCACTTGAATCGGTTATTCCAGGCCGAAGTTGGGATGACGCCCTCACGCTGGCTTGAAGAAGCCAGGGTGGATGCGGCTCAGGCACTGATTCTCGACGGGTACCTAATTAACCAGGTGGCACATCTGAGCGGTTTCGGCTCTGACGAGACACTACGGCGTGCTTTTGCGCGTCACTTCGGCACTACACCCAGCGCGTTCCGTGATCGATTCGCAACGACTCGAACAGCCAGCAGGCTGTAGCGACGACAATTCCGAAGCTCATTCCTCAAGCCGGGGTGCCGATGCGAGTTCCAGGACTGAATACTGAAAACCAAACTCGCACAAGGGATGGGTCCCCTCGCCCTGTGCGGGTAGCACCGTCGCTGCCAAGATCGATCTAGACCCACCTTGGCAGCTGTGACGGCGCGAGGACAGCCCCAACATACGAGATTATTGCGTACGAGCCGGGTACTTGCGGCCCAAACACCCGCTCACCAAGCACCCGCTGATCAGGCTCCGGTTCCCTACGCCTGACGTGTGCGCCGCGCTCGCTGCCTAGCGACCAGCAGTATCGCGCCCGCCGCAATCGTCAGCCCTCCGCTGAGGAGCCCAAGCTGCCCAAGCGGCAACTCTGCCCCAGTAGCCGCAAGTTGCTTGGCAGAGGTGTCATTCTTCGCAGGCTCCGGCTTGACGACCGGGGTCACCGGCACAGGCGCGGGTGTCGGCTCGGGTGTTGGTGTCGGATCGGGGGTTGGTGCCGGCACAGGCGCAGGCGCCGGCTCAGGTGTTGGTGCCGGCACAGGCGCAGGCGCCGGATCGGGTGTTGGTGTCGGATCGGGGGTTGGTGCCGGCACAGGCGCAGGCGCCGGCTCAGGTGTTGGTGCCGGAACGGGGGTTGGTGCCGGAACGGGGGTTGGTGCCGGAACGGGGGTTGGTGCCGGAACGGGGGTTGGTGCCGGCTCAGAATCCGGCACCGCGGTCACCGTCACTGTCAGTGCAACGAGCGACGTCGATGCCGCGTTGTTGAGATCTCCGCCGTAGGTTGCGGTGATCGAGTGAGTACCGACCGCGAGCGAGGCGGTGGCGAGGATCGCGCTCGCCGTTGTCGCCGACGCGCCGGCAGTTGTGCTTGCGCTACCCAGCGAGGTGCCATCGGCGAAGAACTCGACGGTGCCGGTGGGCATCGCCCCCGTTACCTCGGCGTTGAAGGAAACCTCAGTGCCGGCTTCCACAGACGCGTTGGCTGCAGTCACGACCGTCGTGGTCGCCGCTACTGGTGGTTCTACTTCGACAGTCACCGGCGCTGATATCGATGGTAAAACCCAAGTGTTGCCCGCATAGTGGGCGGTGATCTGGTGGGATCCGCTGGTCAAAGCCACGTTAGGGAGGGCAGCCTGGCCCGTCGCGGACACCGGAACCTCCCCGAGGCTGGTAGCACCATCGAAGAATTCGACACTGCCCTCGAAGTTCGCCGTAAACCCCGGGCGTGCAACCGTTGCAGTCAGGTCAACAGGGTCTCCCGCAGCGACCGTGCCACTGCTGGCGGTGAGCGCGGTGGTGGCACCTAAGAGGGTGGTGGCGGTACCAAAAATTCCGGGGCCCGAGGCGCGGTAGCTCACAGTGCCCGATTGGCCCCCGAACCCAGCGAGCACCATCGTGTACTCCACGTCAGCTTCGAGATTCACCAGCCCGAAGTCGTCAACCTCCGCAACACAGTTACTGACGTCATTCCGGTCGAAGGCTCCTTCAAATATTATGAATCGCCCATCCACCGGACTCTTTAAGTCACGGAAGGTGTACAGACCGGTCGCACTCACGACGGCCACCGAAGTGATCGCACGACGTCCATTGCCATCCCAAGCCGCCTCCGTTGAGCAGTCGGCGCCACTGGGCCAGGCGACGGTGCTCGGGTCTTCGTTAGTGACGGTGTATTTGAATTGGTAAGAGATGGCATCCGCGTAGGCGGGAGTGCTGATGAACAGGGCACCAGCGGCGAGTGCAACGACGGCGCTCGCGCTCAAAAATGATCGACGCATAATGCTCGATTTTAATGTGCATTGGGGGTGCATATTTCAACAACGCGAAGAACAAGACCGCATCACCAGGCGGCTCGCGTTCCTCGACCAAGCGTTCTTTGAACGCATCAATGTCTACGAAATCGAGAACATCGACACTGTGGAAGGCGAACCCGGTGAATCGTTCGATTCGCTTCTCGATCCGAAGCTCCACGCGGCAGCGCTGGCCTACGAGGCCAGCGTGCGCGCGGGGGGAGGATGTTAAACCTGCGGACCTCGCAAGTTTGAACATCGACTATTGTGTGGGCCCGGCCGGGATCGAACCGACGACATCCACGGTGTAAACGTGGCGCTCTACCAGCTGAGCTACAGGCCCTGGTGCATCCATTCTATCCATGCCGAAGATGTGCGCCGACACCGATGAACAGGACTAGGCTAAATGCGGCGCGCGTTGTGCCGAGCCGACAAGGCTCCCCGCGTCGCTTCCCGTTTCCTTGGCAAGACCTGCCAGCTTGACGAAAGGCTCCACGTGACCGTTCACGACCAGGATCCGTACTCCCAGAGCCCCCTCGACAGTGATCCGGAGGAGACCGGCGAATGGCAGCAGTCACTCGACGAGCTCGTCGATGTGAAGGGCCCGGGGCGTGGTCGCGAGATCATGCTCAGCATGCTCAAGCGTTCCAAGGAACTGCACCTCAACGTTCCGATGGTTCCGACCACGGACTACATCAACACGATCGCGTCCGAAAACGAGCCGGACTTCCCCGGTGATGAAGAACTCGAGCGTCGTTACCGTCACTGGATTCGCTGGAACGCCGCGATCACGGTGCACCGCGCGCAGCGCCCCGGTATTGGAGTCGGCGGTCACATCTCGACCTACGCCTCAGCGGCGTCACTGTATGAGGTCGGCCACAACCACTTCTTCCGCGGTCAGGGCGACTCGGCCGGCGGTGACCAGATCTTCTACCAGGGTCACGCTTCCCCCGGCATGTACGCCAGGAGCTTCCTCGAAGGTCGTCTGAGCGAGGACCAGCTCGACGGCTTCCGCCAGGAGAAGTCCGCGTCGCCGAACGGCATCCCCTCCTACCCGCACCCGCGCATGATGCCGGAGTTCTGGCAGTTCCCGACTGTGTCGATGGGTCTGGGACCGATCAACGCCATCTACCAGGCGATGACGAACAAGTACCTCGCCAACCGCGGCATCAAGGACGTCGCAGACTCCCACGTGTGGGCGTTCCTCGGCGATGGCGAGATGGACGAGGTCGAGTCCCGCGGTCAGCTGCAGGTCGCAGCAAACGAGGGCCTCGACAACCTGACCTTCGTGATCAACTGCAACCTCCAGCGCCTCGACGGCCCGGTACGAGGCAACGGCAAGATCATCCAGGAGCTGGAGTCGTACTTCCGCGGCGCCGGCTGGAACGTGATCAAGGTCGTCTGGGGACGCGAGTGGGATGACCTGCTCGCCCGCGACACCGACGGTGCGCTGCTGAACCTCATGAATGTCACCCCCGATGGTGACTACCAGACCTACAAGGCTGAGAGCGGCGCCTTCGTGCGCGAAAACTTCTTCGGTCGTGACGAGCGCACTGCCGCCATGGTCAAGGACTACACCGACGACCAGATCTGGCACCTGCGCCGTGGTGGCCACGACTACCGCAAGGTCTACGCCGCCTACAAGGCAGCCACCGAGCACAAGGGCCAGCCGACCGTCATCCTCGCGAAGACGGTCAAGGGCTATGGCCTCGGCCCGCACTTCGAGGGGCGCAACGCGACGCACCAGATGAAGAAGATGACGCTGGACGACCTCAAGTTGTTCCGCGACACCATGCAGATTCCGATCACGGATGCTCAGCTCGAAGCCGACCCGTACCGCCCGCCGTTCTACCACCCCGGCGCGAAGGACGAAACGATCCAGTACATGCTGGATCGTCGTCACGAGCTCGGCGGCTTCCTTCCGGAGCGGCGCACCACGCACGTGGGCCTCACACTCCCCGAGGACAAGGACTACGCCTTCCCGAAGAAGGGCTCTGGCAACCAGGAAGTCGCCACGACGATGGCGTTCGTCCGCATGCTCAAGGACCTCATGAGGGTCAAGGGCTTCGGCGAGCGAATCGTGCCGATCATCCCGGACGAGGCTCGCACGTTCGGCATGGACGCCTACTTCCCGACCGCCAAGATCTACAACCCGAACGGTCAGAACTACACGGCCGTCGACCGCGAGCTTCTCCTTGCTTACAAGGAGAGCCCGCAGGGTCAGATCATGCACGTCGGCATCAACGAGGCCGGTGGCACCGCGGCCTTCACCGCGACCGGCACCTCGTACTCAACGCATGGCGAACCTCTGATCCCGATCTACATCTTTTACTCGATGTTCGGATACCAGCGCACCGGCGATGCCTTCTGGGCTGCGGGTGACCAGATGGCACGTGGCTTCGTCATCGGAGCCACCGCGGGTCGCACGACTCTGACCGGCGAGGGTACGCAGCACGCCGACGGTCACTCTCCGTTGCTCTCATCGACTAACCCGGTCACGGTCACGTACGACCCGGCCTACGGCTACGAGGTCGCGCACATCGTGCAGGCCGGTATCGAGCGCATGTACGGCGGGAACCACCCGGACCCCGACGTCATGTACTACATCACGGTCTACAACGAGCCGTTCAAGCAGCCCGCTGAGCCGGAGAACGTTGATGTCGAGGGCATCCTCAAGGGCATCCACCGCGTCGCGCAGGGCGAGGGCGATGGCCCCCGCGTGCAGCTTCTCGCATCCGGTGTCGGTGTGCCGTGGGCGCTAGAAGCGAAAGAGCTGCTGGCCAAGGACTGGGGCGTCACCAGTGACGTCTGGTCGGTCACCAGCTGGAACGAGCTGCGCCGCGACGGACTCGCTGCCGACGAGCACAATTTCCTGCACCCTGAGGAAGAACCCAAGGTGGCCTACCTCACGCAGAAGCTGCAGGGCGCTGCGGGTCCGTTCATCGCGACGAGCGACTTCATGCACGCCGTGCAGGACCAGATCCGCCAGTGGGTACCAGGCGACTACTACACGCTCGGCGCCGACGGCTTCGGCTTCGCTGACACGCGTGCAGCAGCCCGCCGCTTCTTCAAGATCGATGGTCCGTCGATGGTGGTCCGCGCCCTTCAAGGCCTCGCTGACAAGGGACAGGTTGACCGCTCCGTGATCGCGCAGGCGATCGCGAAGTACGACCTGCACAATGTCAACGCAGGAGCGAGCGGAAACGCCGGCGGCGATAGCTGAGCCGCGCGTGACTGGATCGTCTCCCGCGTCGATGGATAAGCCGACGACGCTCGCCTGGCTTCGCCGGATCTCCGGCGATCTCGCTACGGCGACCATTCAGCGGCTAGAAGACACGCTGCCCTGGTACGCCGATATGCCACCAGCCCGCCGCTCCGCGGTCGGGCTGGTGGCCCAGGCGGGCATCACGTCGTTCATCCAGTGGTTCGACGATCCAACTTCGACGCCGTGGATCGCTGCCGATATCTTCGCCGCCGCTCCCCGCGAGTTGCTCCGCAGCGTCAGCCTGACCCAGACGCTGCAGCTGATCCGTGTCACGGTCGAGATCACCGAGGAACGCATCGCCGGCAAGGGCGAGAACCTCCGCGAGGGAATCTTGCTGTACTCCCGTGATGTCGCTTTCGCGGCCGCCGATGTCTATGCGCGCGCTGCCGAGGCACGGGGGCTGTGGGATGCGCGTCTGGAAGCCCTCGTCGTTGACTCGATCCTCACCGGTGAAGCCGATGAGGAGCTTCCCAGCCGCATCGCAGCCCTCGGCTGGCACGGTCATGGTGAGGTCTGCGTCCTCGTCGGCACCACGCCCCCGCAGTTCGATGTCGATCACGTGCGTCGCACTGCACGCAAGCTGTCTGTCGACGTACTCATCGGAGTACAGGGGTCACGTCTCGTGCTCGTACTCGGACGCGCCCGCATCGCCGGGCGCGAAGAGGAAGATGACGATCTCTCCTTCGATGAGATCGCCACGCGACTCGAGCCGTCATTCGGGCCCGGGTACGTCGTGCTCGGCCCTCCCGTTGCGGCGCTGGTGGATGCAGGGCAAAGCGCCCGCGCGGCACTGGCCGGATTCGCTGTTGCACGCGCGTGGCGCACCGCACCACGGCCGGTCGAAGCAGACGACCTGCTGCCCGAGCGGGCCCTCGCCGGCGATCCGCTCGCGAAGCAGACTCTGATTGACCGCATCTACCGCCCACTTCAGGCACATTCCACAGACCTCGTCACGACTCTGTGGAGCTATCTCGACAACGGCCGGTCTCTCGAAGCAACCGCCCGTGAGTTGTTCGTGCATCCCAACACTGTCCGCTACCGGCTCAAGCGCGTCAGCGAGGTCATCGGCTGGGATGCCACCGGACCACGCGAAGCATTGATTCTGCAGACCGCTTTAATTCTGGGCTCCATCGGCACCACAGAATCGGTGCGCCGTCGGTCCACTGGACGCCGCGCACGCTGAAGCCGCCAAACCCGCTGTACGCCACACACAAACGATTTGCACAATCTTGTGATGGATCATCCACCGAATCCGGCGGATCGTTGGCAGACTGGGTAGGTGATTGTCGTCGCTTGCCCTGGACAGGGCTCACAGACCCCCGGCTTCCTTGCCCCTTGGCTCGAGCTGGATGGTGTCGCAGACACCCTTGCCATTTATTCCGAGGCCGCTGAGGTCGATCTCATCCTCCACGGCACGAAGTCGGATGCCGACACGATCCGTGACACCCATATCGCGCAGCCACTCATCGTCGCCGCTTCCCTCATCGCCGCGCAGGAACTGGAGCGGCGCGCTGTGCGCCGCCCGGACGGTTACGCCGGACACTCGGTCGGGGAACTCGCCGCCCTCGTGGGAGCTGGCATCCTCACGGCCGAAGACGCGATGCGCCTGGTTGGTGTGCGCGGCCGCGCGATGGCCGATGCCGCAGCAATGACGCCGACCGGAATGAGCGCTGTGCTGGGCGGTGATGAGCAGGCTCTGCTCGCCCGCCTCGCCGAAATCGACCTCTCCCCCGCGAACTTCAACGGAGGCGGCCAGATCGTCGTCGCCGGATCGCTTCCCGCACTCGCCGAACTGGCAGAGCAGCCACTGAAGGGCACCCGAGTCATCCCGCTCCAGGTCGCGGGCGCGTTCCACACCTCATACATGGCGCCGGCAGTTGCCACCCTCCAAGCTACGGTCGCCGCACTCGCACCGGCAGATCCGACCATCACGCTGTGGACCAACAAGGACGGCTCGATTGTGACGTCCGGCGCGAAGGCACTCGAACTCATCGTCAATCAGGTCTCATCTCCCGTGCGCTGGGATCTGTGCATGTCGTCGTTCGCCGACGGCGGCATCACCGGCCTGGTCGAGCTGGCTCCGGCCGGGGCACTGACCGGCCTCGCAAAACGAGGACTGCGCGGCACGCCGACCGTCGCCGTCAAAACACCCGAAGATCTCGATGCAGCGGCTGAGCTGCTGATTGGAGCAGCCGCATGACCGCTACGTTGAAGCAGGCCACAGGCCCGCAGTACACCCGCATCCTCGCCTACGGCGCAGCTCGCGGTGAGAACTTCGTGCCGAACGAAGACCTGATCGGTCCGATCGACTCCAGCGATGAGTGGATCCGTCAGCGTACGGGCATCATCACGCGAACGAGGGCCAACAAGGGCACCAGTGCGATCGACCTCGCATCCCTCGCCGGCGCTGAGGCGATTGAGAAGTCAGGGGTTGCGGCATCCGATGTCGACCTTGTCATTGTCGCCACCATCAGCAACCCGAAGCAGACGCCCTCGGTGTCAGCGATCGTCGCAGACCGCGTCGGCGCTAACCCAGCCGCGGCGTACGACGTCAACGCAGCGTGTGCTGGCTACGCCTACGCGATCGCGCAGGCCGATGCCCTCATCCGCGCCGGCGCTGCCCGCTACGCGCTCGTGATCGGCACGGAGAAGCTTTCCGATGTCGTCGATCCCACTGACCGCAGTATCTCCTTCCTTCTCGGTGACGGCGCAGGCGCCGCGCTGATCGGCCCGAGCGACACGCCCGGCATCGCACCTGCCGTATGGGGTTCGGATGGCTCAAAGTCAGACGCCGTCGGTATGAACGGCACCCTGACCCAGTTCCGTGATGGCGAAGTTGAGTGGCCGACCCTGCGTCAGGAAGGTCCTACGGTGTTCCGTTGGGCTGTCTGGGACATGGCAAAGGTCGCCCGTCGAGCGCTCGAGGCTGCCGGCATTGAGGCATCCGACCTCGCCGCCTTCATCCCACACCAGGCGAACATGCGCATCATCGACGAGTTCGCAAAGCAGCTGAAGCTTCCTGAGACCACGGTGATCGCTCGCGACATCGAGACCACAGGCAACACGTCAGCGGCATCAATCCCCCTGGCAAGTCACCGTTTGATGGCTGAGCACCCCGAGCTTTCGGGCGGTCTCGCGCTTCAGATCGGCTTCGGTGCCGGACTCGTTTTCGCGGCACAGGTCGTCGTCCTTCCCTGATCTACCTCTACCGTTGCCTAAACTATTCAACGGTTCCGATTACAACCCGCAAGAAAGAGGAAAACCACATGGCTTTCACCAACGATGAGGTCCTCGCAGGCCTCGCCGAGCTCGTCACCGATGAGACCGGCATCGAAGCATCCGAGGTCGCACTCGCGAAGTCCTTCACCGATGACCTCGACATCGACTCGATCTCGATGATGACGATCGTCGTCAACGCAGAAGAGAAGTTCGGCGTCACGATCCCCGACGACGAGGTCAAGAACCTCAAGACCGTCGGCGACGCCGTCAACTTCATCGTCGCTGGCCAGGCGTAACACCTGATGGATGCCACCCCCCGTCGTGTGCGGGGTGTGGCATCCTCTGCTTTCCCTTCACTCGAGAACTACCCGTTCGACAAGGAACCCCACGCAATGACCAAGCGCATCGTCGTCACCGGTATCGGCGCCAGCTCAGCCATCGGCGGAACGGCCCCAGACAACTGGACCAATCTGCTCGCTGGTATGTCCGGCGGAAAATCCTTGGAACACGAGTGGGTTGCCGAGTTGGAGCTGCCTGTCACCTTCGCAGCTGAGGCGATGGTTCGCCCCGAAGAAGTGCTGGCGCGGCCTGTGGCCAAGCGCCTTGACCCTTCCTCGCAGTTCGCATTGATCGCGGCGATGGAAGCCTGGGCAGACGCAGGCTCCCCCGACGTCGATCCCGAGCGGCTCGGCGTCGACTTCGCCACTGGTATCGGCGGCGTGTGGACTCTGCTGGATGCATGGGACACCCTTCGTGAGAAGGGCCCGCGTCGCGTCATGCCCATGACGGTGCCGATGCTCATGCCGAACTCTGCAGCCGGCAACCTTTCACTTCACTTCACCGCTCGCGCCTTCGCCCGCACCGTCGCCTCGGCGTGCGCGTCGAGCACCGAATCTCTCGTCAACGCCTACGAGCACCTGCAGTCAGGGCTCGCCGACGTCGTGATCGCCGGAGGCACGGAGTCTGCCATCCACCCGATCACGATCGCATCCTTCGCCTCGATGCAGGCGCTCTCGCGTCGCAACGATGATCCGGCGACCGCATCGCGTCCCTATTCCGAGGACCGCGACGGCTTTGTCATGGGTGAGGGCGCTGCTGTGCTCATCCTCGAAACAGAAGAGCATGCTAAGGCACGCGGCGCGAAGATCTACGCGGAACTCGTCGGTGGTGGTGTCACGGCCGACGCGTACCACATCACCGCGAACGCTCCCGAGGGCGCTGCGCGTGCGGTCAAACTCGCGCTGGATGCCGCTGGCCGCACTCCTGACGACATCACGCACATCAACGCGCACGCCACCTCGACTCCGGTCGGAGATCCGAACGAGTACGCGGCGCTGAAGAGCGTCATCGGTGATCGCGTTCATGAGATTCCTGTGTCGGCGACCAAATCGTCCACCGGCCACCTGCTCGGCGGCACCGGGGCGCTCGAGGCGATCTTCACGATCCTGGCCATCAAGAACCGCGTCGCTCCCCCGACAATCAACCTCACCACCCAGGATCCTGAGATCCCTCTGCTCGTCTCCGGTGACCCGCAGCCTCTCGGCGACGGCCCGCAGCTAGCTATCAGCAACTCCTTCGGCTTCGGCGGCCACAACGCCGTCGTCGCGTTTGCCGACTACGAGGGCTGATCTCATGTCGAAGGCCTCGTCCCCGATTCTCTCGGGGCGAGGCCTTCGTCGTACGGGGCGGGATTCGCGTTCTCAGAGTCCGGGATCACTCACCGGCATCCGATACTGACGCCTCCCGACGCCCGGGTCCATGCGCGGCCGAGACGATCAGCCGACCTTGTGCAGCCAGACGACGCTGGCGTCATCACTGGCGTGACGGAAGGGCTCGAGTTCCACGTCCCATGCCGAGCCGAGTGCGACATCGAGTTCGCGCTGAAGCTCCACTGCGCTGCCTGCGGCGATCTCCATCGCGTAGCGGATGCGATCCTCACCGATGACGATGTTGCCGGCAGCGTCCGTCTGCGCGTAATGGATGCCGAGATCTGGCGTGTGCAGCCAACGGCCACCGTCACTGCGCGGCGTGGGGTCTTCAGAAACCTCGAACCGCAGGTGCTCCCAACCGCGGATCGCGGTCGCGAGAGTGGCGCCTGTACCGACCGGGCCATCCCAGTAGAACTCGGCACGACGAGACCCTTCGAGCACGGGCTGATCAGCCCAATCGAAGTTCACCGCGCGACCAATAGCGCGACCTACCGCCCATTCAAGGTGCGGGCAGAGCGCGCGAGGTGCAGAGTGGATGTACACCACTCCGCGAGCGTATGCCGTCGCCATGATCTCTCCGTTTCTTCAGGTGCGTCTTCCCCAACGACCTGAGCCAACGAAGTGTGGCGAGAATATGCGGTTATATGGCGATTATCGCCCAGTCCAACGGAAATCACAAGCGTGTGATTATGACGGAAGCCCCGGTCATCCGACCGGGGCTTCCAAATCATGCGTCGTGAGGCGCAGCGAGCGGAGGCTTACGCCTCGCTCATCGCCAGCTTGGCCTGCTGGCCTTTAGCCGCGTAGTACGCGTCACGGGCGGCATCCTTACGAGCCTGCTCTGCATAGCCAGCCTCAAGAACCTCCTGCGGGACGTGGTAGTTCTCAACATCGTCAGTACCGTGGTACTTCTCGATGTAGGCGTCGAGCTCCGGACCCGACGTCCACGACGTGATGAGGTTGTAGCGCGGCTTGGAGCCCGTGTGGGTCGCGGCGTGCCAGAGACGCTGCGTGTCGACGATGAGCTGCGCGCCGGCCGGAAGCGCAAGGCGCACCTCACCAGCGGGGTCTGTGCGGTTCTCACGCAGGACGAAGAAGCTGTCCTTGTCATCGCTGAGGTTGAAGAATCCTCGCACCACCCAGCCAGTACCATCCGGGTTCAGGCGGTTGTTGTCGTCCTGGTGGAGGTTGTAGAGGCAGTCACCATAAGGAGTGGGCTGCAGTTCGATCACGCGGCAACGGCCGACGTTGGCACCAGGTTCCTGTGCGCGGCGGGTGAGGTTCGGTGCCTTGGCGACCTGTGAGTCGATCCAAACGCCGTCCTTGTCAGTGCGCGGCGGCTTGTGGTTCCAGAAGCCGTTGCACTCGATCTCGCCCTTGGCGCTCGCCAACGGAGCAAAGCGAGTGTCGCCCGAGGACTTCCAGTCGTTGTACTCGATGTCCAACCACTCTTTAGGGTCGAGCTCCTGGCTGTAGCCGTCGAGGACGACGAAGCCTTTCTCCTCAAGGGCTGCTGATTTGATATATCCCATGATTAGGTCATGTCCTTTCATCGGGGGCCAGCACGTTTTAACAGGCCCTGATAAGGCAAGCCTAACAGCGGAGGCTGAGCACTCCACGGAACGCAACCGGAGAAAATCAGCGACGGCTAGACTCGATGGCGGTGGATCGCAGGTACCCGCCGCTGTGAGGAGCAAGAGCGAAGAACATGGCAACTGCCACAAATGTCGAAGCGACCGCCGTCAATACGATCGAGTGGCTTTCCGCCCCAGCGACGACAATCGTCGTTCCGGTCTATCAGCGCCAGTATCGCTGGGATATCGGCGGATGCGAGCGTCTGCTTGCTGATATCCGCGCTGTCGCTCATGAGGACGACACGCACCGCCACTTCATCGGTTCGATCCTCTCGGCTCAGGATGCCTCCGAGACAGATCTGATCCTCATCGACGGCCAACAGCGCATCACGACGTTGATGCTCCTGGTCGCGGCCTTGCATCATGCTGTCCGCGATGCCGACCCGACGATGGCAGCTGAACTTGAGCGTGTGCTGGTTCGCGCCGACGACACCTCGCGCACCAAGCTGCGTCCGCACCATGCCTGGGCCGAGTACTACGAATCGGTCATCCTCGATCGTCGCGGCGACGAGGAACGCGAGTCTCGCTTCGATGACAACTACGCGTTCTTTCGCAGTCAAGTGCATGCCGACGAGGCACCGAGAATCTGGCGCGGACTGCAGAAGATCGAGCATGTCTCGATCACTCTGAGCGCCGATGCCAATGCGCAGCAGATATTCGAGAGCCTGAACTCCACTGGCGAGCCTCTGCGTGATCACGAGCTGATCCACAACTACATCCTGATGGGGCTCAGCCATGCCGAGCAACTCGATGTGGAGGAGCGCTTCTGGTTGCCGATCGAACGCCACACGGGCGAGGCGATTGGCGCGTTCTGGCGACACTATCTGGTGATGACGACCGGTCGCGAGGTCGCCGCGAATGGCGAGCACGGCGTGTACAGCGCGTTCCGTCACTCGTTCCCTCGCGTGAACGTCGAGCGTCTTCAGGCGGATGCCGAGACCTGGCGGCACTACGCCGAGATCTACGGCATCCTGTTGGATCCGACTCTGGAGAAGGACGCGGAGCTGCGCCGTCAGCTCGAACACATCAACACCTTCGGCAAAGCAGCCTATCCCCTGGCGATGACCGCTTACAGCGAGCATGCCCGCGGCCTCATCAGCCGAAACGAACTGCTGGAGACGTTGGAGTGGACCCAGGCGCTGTACTTGCGGCGTGCACTGGTGAACCTGCCGACAGAGCGACTTATCGCCCGACTCTGTCGCGCACGCACAGCGGGTCGCGATGCGCTCATGCGCGCCTTTGCACGGATCACGCCGTCAGATGAACGGGTCAGTGCTGTCCTGAAGTATGTCGAGCTCCCCCACGCCGCGTACGTACTGGGGCGACTCGAAGGCGTCGATGACACCTCAGCATTCGATGTGGAGCACATCGTTCCCGTGGCCCCCGGCGAAGCCTGGTCTGGCGATGGTTCGCGAACGTGGAGCGAATACTCCGAAGATGAGCAGAACAGCCACCGCACATTGGCCCCGACGCTCGGAAATCTGACGCTGCTGGAGCAGTCACTCGCGGAGCGAGTTTTCGGAGCTTCGTACCCGGACAAGCTCACCGATGCGTACGCACGCAGTGCCGTTGCGGCAACGAAGCAACTTGCTGAAACGCCCGCCTGGGGCACGGCCGCGATCTCGCAGCGCACAGTACGACTCAGCGCAGAACTGCTGCGTATCTGGGCGCGCCCCACCCTTCCCGAGATCGACGACGATGGCTTGACACCGGTGCTGGATGCCGTGCGTCGACGCGGTTGGCCGGCCGGATGGGATCGCGAGTTCGACTATGTCGAGTACCGCGGCGAGCATTGGGAAACCAAGGACGTTCGCGCGCTGTTCAACCGTGTGTTCCGCCGTGCATGGACCGATAACCGCCCAGCTGCCATCGCTTACTGCACGAAACACGGCGGACCGATTTACAATGAGATGGCGTGGAAGGGCCAGTGGGACGCACTGGATGACGAGAACTTCCTCTACATGGGCTGGGACTCGAACTATATGATGAGCGCCGCGCAAGGAATGTTGGAAGAGTCGGGCATCGCCGCCGAGGTGTTCGTGAAGTACTCGTATATCGGCAACGTGATGTGATGCGACAAGAAGCTCCGACCCAGGTTCCGGTTCTACCGGATCTCAGTGCTGACCCTTTCGACCAGGCTTTCGCCGACCTGTCACTCGGCTGGGACGATGACGCACCTCAGGAATGCGAGTGCGATCACGGCGATGAAGCGGCGTACGCACCATGCGGCCGTCGCGCCAAGTGGCGAGTGACGATCGACTGCACCTGTGGCGAAGACCACCCGCGCACGGTCGAGCTGCTGTGCACCAAGTGCCTGCGCACCGCGCGCAAGGATCTCGGCAAAGAGTCGGTCACCGCGCGTCCGCTGTAACCGACCCGTTGCTACTCGATCGCTGAGGTCAGTACTCGATCTGCCCCAAGCGGTCGAAGAACGCTCCTGTAGGCCCCTCGAGGCCGAGTTGGGCGAGTATCACCGTTGCATCTGTGCCCTCTGTCACGCTCTGGTGACCGGAGTGATTATTGAAGTCCGTACTCGTGTAACCGGGGTCGCTCGCATTGACGCGGAACGCAGGGAGAGATTTTGCGTACTGCACCGTCAGCGCAATCACCGCAGCCTTGGAACTGGCGTAAGGAACCGCCTTCACCGGGTACTCATCCGCGTCCGGAGTCATAAGCTTCCGGGGAGAACCGACGCCGGAAGCGACGTTCACGATGACAGGGTTCTGCGATCGCTGTAGCGCCGGGAGGAATGCCTGCGTCACGCGCACCAAGCCGATGACATTCGTCTCCATCACCTCTCGCATGGTTTCGGCGCTCAGATCCTCGAGCGCGAGGCTGCGCCCCAGGATGCCGGCATTGTTGACGAGCACATCCAGTGCGGGCAGTGCTGCGGCCGCCGCATCGACACTGTGCTGGTCGGTCACATCCAGTGCGATCGGGGTCGCGCCGATCCGTTCGGCCTCCGCAGCGGCGGTCAGGTCTCGCATCCCGGCGTAGACGGTGTGGCCCGCCTCGACGAGCCGTCGAGCGGTCTCCAGACCCAGGCTTCGATTGGCTCCTGTGATGAGTGTTGTTGTCATGTGTCCAGGTTCACAGCGATGTGAGTGATGACCCAGGCCCCGCTTGACAGTGGGTCTGGCAGTGCCACCCACAGTGAACGAAACGGCCCCATGATGGAAGGGTGGAAGAATTTGCGACCGTACTGCGCGCATGGCGTGACCGGGTGAGCCCAGAGCAGCTCGGTTTTCCTCATGGCTCGAATCGCCGGACGAAGGGACTGCGTCGGGAAGAACTCGCGCTCACAGCCGGCGTGAGCGTCGACTACTTGGTGCGGTTGGAGCAGGGACGCGCGACCAATCCCTCCCCTCAGCTGCTCGGGGCGCTGGCCAGGGCGTTGCAGCTCACAGTCGACGAACGCGATCATCTGTATCGCCTCGCCGGTGCCGCCGTCCCGAATCTCGCTTCCGTCCCCATGCACATCGGACCCAGCGTGCAGCGAATCGTCGAGCGACTCGGCTCCCTGCCAGTGGCCATTTACAGCGCCGCTCAGGATCTGTTGTGGTCGAGTCCGCTGTGGGCAGCATTATTCGGAGACCCGACATTGCACACCGGCGACGAGGCGAATCTCGTCTGGCGCGTGTTCGTCAGCCACGATGTCTTGGTCACCCACGATGGAGGTGAAGAGAAGTTCCTTGCCGCGATCGTGGCAGATCTACGTGCCGTGACAGGCCGCTATCCTGACGACCTCCGGCTGCGCGGACTCATCGAGCGGTTGCGAGCAGCTTCCGACTCCTTCGCTGAGCTCTGGGCTCGAGCGGACGTCGCCAAGCAGCACTCCAGCCACAAGGTCGTCCATTCGGCTCTCGTCGGCGACATCACCGTCGACTGCGACATCCTCAGCATTCCCGACAGCGGAGATCTGCGGATCGTCGTCTACACGACTGAACCTGGATCGGAAGATGAGCAGAAGCTCAACCTCCTGCGCGTGATCGGCTTACAACAGTCGCCAAGCTGGCACGCATCTTTGTAGGGCGGGTGAGACTTGAACTCACGAATCGTCGGGTTATGAGCCCGCTGCCTTAACCAACTTGGCCACCGCCCCTAGCGGAACGATTCTATCCGAGCGGAACCGCGTCCTGATGCACCCTCAGATGCGAGTGATAGGTCTCCGCGTTCTGGATGAGGCTCGCGCGCTCCTCGTCGCTGAGCTCGCGCCGCACCTTCGCGGGCACACCAGCGACCATGGAACCGTCGGGGACTTCCGTGCCTCCGAGGATCACTGCTCCCCCGGCGATCAGGCATCCCTTGCCGATTACCGCGCCGCTCAGAATGACCGCACCCATGCCGACGAGTGACCCATCGCCGATCGTGCAGCCGTGCACGACCGCATTGTGACCGATGGAGACGTTCTCGCCGATCACGACGGGATGCCCGCTATCGACGTGGACCGACACGTTGTCCTGCACATTGCTGCCTCGTCCGAGAGTGATTCCGGCGGAATCCCCCCGCAACACCGCGTTGTACCAGACGCTCGAACCCGCCTCGAGAGTGACGTCGCCGACGATACGGGCACCGTCTGCGACGAAAGTATCGTCTGCGATTCTCGGGGTCTTGTTCTGGAGGGCGAGTACGGATGCTGATGACGAGATGCTCATGAGGTGAGACTACCCTCACTTCCGCATGATTCCGCGGCATTTAGAGCCGATAAGCCGAGCCTCAGCTTGCTTGCGGAATGTCTGAGGCTGAGTAACGTTGTATCTATCAGGCACGAAACAGCCGTTCTGGAGGAGCAAAAATGAGCAAGGCACAGACAATTTCCACCACAGCCAGCGACCCGACGGTCGCCGCAGCCGCGGCCCAGTTCCTGTCCCCTGTCGTTCTTGGACTGCAGGCTCTCACCATCAACACGAAGCAGGCCCACTGGCACGTCCGTGGCGCCAACTTCGTCGGCGTACACGAACTGTTCGACACGATCGTCGCTCACGCAGGCGCCTTCGCTGACACCGCAGCAGAGCGCATCGTCGCTCTGGGCCTGCCGATCGATGCACGCGTGAGCGCTGTCGCTTCGAAGGGCTCCGCATCCGAGGTGCCGGCTGGCTTTGCACAGTCGAGCGCGCTGATCCGTAACGTGATCGCCGACATCGACGCGATTCTGGTCGACACCAAGGCGGCCATCGAGGGCCTCGATGAAATCGACCTCACCAGCCAGGATGTCGCGATCGAGGTCATGCGCGGCCTCGAGAAGGACCGTTGGTTCCTCGTCGCACACATCGCCGAGTAAGCATTCCTCCAGAAATGGGGCACCGGGATTCGTCCTGGTGCCCCATTTTCGTTGAAGAGGAAGAGCCAGATCAGAACGGCGCCGGATCCGGATCCGGCATCCGATCTTGGATGTCCTCGAACGTGACGTGGGTAGCGACGCCGGGCGGCCGGTCGACGTAGGTCCTGCCGGTGGGACTGGTCCATTCGAGTAGCCCCCCGCCGAGTTGTCGCACCTTCCACGGAGTGCAGTGCTTGGTCACATGATGTCGTCGACAGAAATCCGCCAGATTCGACAGTGCTGTCGGCCCGCCCAGAGCATGATCGATCGTGTGATCGCCGTCGCACAGCCGGGCGAGCATGCGGCATCCGGGAAAACGGCACCGTCGGTCCCTCGCCCGCAAATACCGTCGCATTTCAGCGGAGGGTCGGTAGCGATCCACCGCGACCACCGTCCCCGAAACTGGATCGGTGAACACCCGATCGAATCCCGGTGTCTGCCCGACCAGAATCCGCGCCGTTTCCGGATCGATCGGCCCGATGCCTTCGAGATGACCGGGCGCCGCCAACCCATCCGGGTCGGTCAGGCTCAGCGCTGGCACCGTGATGTCGATGTGCGCCTGGATCTCTCCCAGCAGGCCGTCGGTGGTGGTGTGCCCCTTCGGTACACCGGTGAGGATCAGGTCGCTGAGAATGTCGCAGCGTAACTGCGCCATCATCCGTTCATCGGCGAAGTCATCATTCTTGGACTCCTTCGCGATCCGCTTGTTCTCGGTCTTCTGCGCGAACGCCATCTGCGTCAATCGGTCATGCTCGGCATGAATCAACGCACTCGGTCCGAACTGCACGAGTTCGGCCATGCCGTCGTCAGCCTCGCGCACCCACACGCCACGCCGCTCACGCGCCTCACGGTGGCGCTCGGTGAAAGAGACCTCCCGCAGCCGCTCGGCCGCCTGCTTCGCGAAGGGGCGCAACCTGTTGGGAGACTCAGACTCAGCACGCGGCAGAACGATCTTCTCGAAACGCGCACGCCCCTCCGCAGTCTCGATCGGCTGGCCCGCTGCGAGAATGATCCGCATGTGCGCGTATGAGATGCGACCTGCGCCGAATGCCGCTGCCGTCACCGGGAAGGCGTTCACCAGCAGCGCGGCGTCGCCCATCTGCGCCTCCACCGCACGGTCGCTGATCCGAAGCACCGCGGCGAGTTCTGTCGCCACGGCGCGGTGCGACATCTCGCGGGAGTCGACCGAGCCGAAGGGCTCGTCATCCGCGATCCGCGCGGCTGTCGCCAGCAGAGCAGTCTTGACCGCCATCATCTGATTGATCGTCTGATCCACCGACCCCAATGTCGTCGCGACGTCGTCCAGCAGCACGTTCAGTACTGGGGACGTCATCGCCGAAGTGGTCATATCACCATTCAACACAGGGCCACAGACATTCGAATATCTCTACGACCGAAACCTTCAACGTCAGGTTGAAGTCGAATCAAGCGAGGTGCGTCAGACGACCATCCCGCAGCGTCGCCATCACCGGCATGCGACGCAGCGTCGATGCGGAAGCCAACCGCGGATCCGCACCGCAGAGCACCAGATCGGCGATCTCCCCCGGTCTCACCGTGCTGCGCACACTCGCTGCCAGCGCCTCATCAATCGTGAGCTGCTCCTCCGGATGCCACGGCTCGCGCTCATCATCAGTGCGTTGCACTGCTGCGGCAATCGCCTGCCATGGATCCAGCGGCGCGACCGGAGCATCCGATCCCAAGCGCACATCGACGCCTGCACGCAGCAGCGATGCCATCGGGTATCCGATGGACGTCTGCGCGGCCCAGTACCCGTCCACGAGATCCCGGTCATCCACAGCGTGCTGCGGTTGCACGCTCGCTGCGAGTCCCAGCCGCACGATCCGTGCGATATCGACGTGCCGCACCAGTTGTGCATGCTCAATCGTGCCGGTGGCGCCGGTCACGGTGACAGCATCCAACGCGGATGACACCGCACGATCTCCGATGGCGTGAATCGCTGCGGCGAAGCCGGCTCCGCTCGCCGCGGTCAGCAGCTCGATCAGATCATCGGGCGAGACGTTGAGCACGCCGAAGTCTGCGTCGTCTCCCGGATAAGAATGCGTGCACGCCGCCGTCCGCGTACCGAGTGACCCATCGGTGATGACCTTCAACGAACCGACATGCACCAGGCCGCCCGTTCCTGGCAGCGGCTCACCGGTGCGAAGACCAGCCGTGATCGCGCGGCCAAGCCCCGCCGGATAGACCGCGAACTCGACCCGCTGGGATGCGAAGCCACTCGCCACACGCCGCGCCCACGCATCAGCGTTCCAGGCCATGTCAAAGTCGACGAACCCGGTGACTCCACGCGCAGCGGCCGCGTCGCCGGCGAGCTTGACCGCACGGTCGCCATGGAGGGGCTCCACCGCGTTCAGGCGCCGGGAGATCTCGAACGCATCGTCTTCGCGCAGCATCCCGTCCGTCGCGATGAAGCCCTCGCGACGCAACGCCGCGGAGTTCAGCCAGACGCTGTGCACATCGGCATTGATCAGATACGTCGGCACATCTCCGGTGCTGGCATCCAGTACCTCGAGCGAAGGATCATCCGGCCAGAGCGCATCGCGAAATCCGGTGCCGACACGACGGCCGTCCGTGAGCGCTGCAACAGAAGCCATCCGCGCCGCAGCCTCGGCAGCGGAGTCCGTCGCACCCAGTTGTTCACGCTCTGACCCCAGTGCCCACTGCAGCGCGTGTACGTGGTGGTCCCACAGGCCAGGAACGACCCAGGCGCCGTGCCCCTCGAGTACCTCGCCAGCCGCCTTCAGGGCGCCGGTGGGTGCGATGTCGATGATTCGACCACCGCTCACGTGCACGTCGACCGGCTCGTCATCCATCAGAAACTCTCGCCCTGGCCCCGCGATCCGCACCTCGCGGATCATCGCGACGGCGTCACCGACGGCCGTCATGCTCGTTTACTGAGCCTCGCGTCGTGGGCACGCTGCATCTCTGCCGCGAGAGCAGGATTCGCGTATTCGCCATCACGCGTCAGCTCGAGAATGACGTTTTCAATGACGTCGTCGGACTTGTTCTGACTGAGCTTGCGCTTGGCCACGATTCGCGTCGGCGTCAACCGGAAACCGACCGTTCCTGATTCAAGCCGCCGCACAAACGTCTCATCGTTGGGCAACTTCCACATCCCCCGAGGTGAGGGGAAGCGGCTCTCGAAATGATCGACCAAGTGCTCCAGCACCCGCAGGTTCTCTGCAGTCTCAAGAACCTCGGGCACCCCTGAAAGGTGTACCGAGACATAGTTCCAGGTCGGAACCGCTTGAACATCCCCGTACCAGTTCGGCGAGACGTAACCATGCGGCCCTTGGAACACGAGCAGGAGCTCCTGCTCCCCCAGTCCGAGGACGAGGTCATCAGGACGGCCGACATGGCCAACGACGGTGAGATCATCCCGATCGGGGTCGAGCAGGACCGCGTAGTGCGATGCCGTCATACCGTCGGCATCGCGCCCCACCACGGTCGTCCATGGATTGGCCGAGATGACACGACGCAACTCAGTGACATCGGTCATCGCGAAACTCGGATTCTGGCGCATACCCTCAGCCTAAGACCGAAAAGTCGTTCAGGCCTGGCACTTCGGACACCAATAGAGCTTGCGCGCACCGATCACTTCGAGCGCGATCTCCGTGCCGCAGGTACGACAAGGTAGACCCGCACGGTGGTACACCCAGTGTCTGTCGTCTCGGCTGGCCATCGCCGCACGGTAGCCCTCCGGCGACAGATCGTCCATCGTCATCATCTGCCCGGTCTCCACACCCACAGGCAACAGCCTCGCCCAATCGTGCCAGAGTTCGCGAACCAGCTCCTCCGGCACAATCTTGCCCGGTGTGTGCGGGTTCAGCCGCGCGCGGTACAGCATCTCCGCGCGGTACACGTTGCCGATCCCGCTGATGACAGACTGATCCATCAGCAGCAGTGCGATCGCCGTGCCCTTCTTGCGCACGGTGCGCACGAAACGCTCTTCGTTCTCGACAGGATCGCCGACAAGAGGGTCTGGCCCCAGCTTCGCCACCGACGCCAGCATCTCGTCGGGCGTCTGCAATGCGCAGGCGGTAGGCCCACGAAGATCGGCCGCGGTGATGTCGGTCATCAACCGGAGCCGCACCTGCCCAACGACCGGCGGTGGCCAGTGCATATCTGTGTCCGCCAGCCCCTTGGTCTGCTCAGACATACGAACATGCACGCGCGTGCGCCGAGGCGCCCCGATCGATGCAAGTGAGTTCTCGCCAGCACTGTCCAGAATCGGCGCGCTGTCCAGAATCGCGTCATCCAGAATCGGCGCGCCATCCAGCGCATCAAGCTCCGTGCCGCGCTGGTTCGTCTGCCCCATCCGGCCGTTCGCGGAGGCGATCGTCGGATCGAGCATGATCTCGCCGGCGAAGTCCCAGGCGCCGTACAGCCCGAGATGCACGCGCAGCCAGAGATCCCCCTCGACCTCGAAGAACATCTGCTTGCCGACCGCCTTCACGCTCACCGCTTCACGGCCGTCGAGCATGGCCGCCCCCTCAAGAAAGCGTCCCTGCGGACTCGACGCGTGCAGCGTCTTGCCGATGAAGTTGCGATCGAACTGTCGAGCGATCCGGTGAACGGAATGTCCCTCGGGCATCTCAGGCGCGCGGGTCCGGAAGCAGCGAGCCGTCGCGCTCGAAGTCTGCGATCTGACCGATGCGTCGCACGTGACGCTCTTCGTCAGAGAACGGAGTGCCGATGAAGCGCTCGATGAAGGAGACGACCTCTTCGAATGTGTGCTGACGCGCTCCGATGGAGATCACGTTGGCGTCGTTGTGTTCGCGCGCGAGTTCGGCAGTCGACAGGTTCCAGACGAGAGCCGCGCGGATGCCCTGAACCTTGTTCGCCGCAATCTGCTCACCGTTGCCAGAGCCGCCGAACACAACCCCGAGCGCCTCGACGCCGGCCGTCTGATCAGCGACGACGGCCTGCGCGGCGCGGATGCAGAACGCCGGGTAGTCATCGACCGCGTCGTACTCGATCGGGCCGTGGTCGATGACCACGTGCCCGAGAGTACGCAGGTGGTCCTGCAACTGTGTGGAGAATTCCAGTCCCGCGTGGTCTGTGGCGATGTGGATGCGCATGCTCACCATCCTAGAAGCGTCCTGAGCCTGCGCACGTCAGGGCGCGATACCTGCGGCTGCGGGCTTGAATCCGAGGCGCACGTTCTCGCAGTCGCCGGGGCGGGAGACGTCGTTCCAGGGCCCCAGAGCGGTGAGATGCGGACGCTCGGATGCTGGCGTTCCCTCAATCCGCTCGATCACGAGGTCGATGAGACCCGAGACGAATGCCGGGTGCACACCGGGGGTCTGAGTGCGCACAGAGGGAAGACCTGCTTCAGCGGCCGATTCCGTCGCCTCGGTGTCGAGATCCCACAGCACTTCCATGTGGTCACTGACGAAGCCCAGCGGCACGATGACGACCGCCTTCGCGCCGGCCGCAGGGAGCTCAGCGATCACATCGTTGATGTCCGGCTCAAGCCAGGGCTGCGTGGGCGGGCCGGAGCGCGACTGGAACACCAGCTGCCAAGGCACGGTGGTACCGCCGGTGACCGCCGCAAGCTGCTCGATGATGTGCTCAGCTACCGCCCGGTGCTGTGCCTCATATGCGCCGCCTGGTCCCCAGTCCACATCGCGGGGGCCTGAGCGCTCGGCATCCGCCGTGGGAATCGAGTGCGTGGAAAACAGCACGTGGATATCGGCTGCCGCGATGCCCTGTGCGAGGAAGTCCCTCACTGCGGCGTCCACGCCCTCCTGGAAGGGCGCAACGAAACCGGGGTGATCGAAGTAGAGGCGCACCTTGTCGGCGGTGACGCGTTCTTCAAGCCCTGCTTTGGTGATCGCCTGCGCGATGTCTTCGCGGTACTGGCGGTCGCTGGAATACGAGCTGTAGGCGCTGGTTGCCAGAACGAGAAGGGTGCAGTGGCCGTCAGCTGCAGCCTCGGTGAACGCCTCGTCGAGGAACGGACCCCAGTTGCGGTTGCCCCAGTACACCGGCAGATCAATGCCGCGGCGGGCGAGTTCGCCCTCAAGCGCAGCTTTCAGCTCACGGTTCTGCCCGTTGATCGGGCTCACTCCTCCGAAATGACGATAGTGATGGGCCACCTCTTCCAGTCGCTCATCCGGGATGCCGCGCCCCCGAGTCACATTACGGAGGAAAGGAATGACGTCATCCTGCCCCTCTGGGCCACCGAAGCTGGCGAGCACCAGGGCGTCATAGGCCACCGGGGTCTCGACGAACTCGGCACCGGTAGCGGCGGCAGCGGAAGCGAACGGAACGACAATCTGATCGGGCACAGTCACCCCTCCATCATTTCATCTCCTTGCAGTCGCGGTCGCCCGAGTGCGGTCCTGGCGTAGGCTGTCATGGTTGCCGTCGACGCCAGCCGCGTCGAGCCTGGGTAGCGCCCCCGAACCCCTGGGAGAAACAGCTGTGCCTGGAGAGAACCTCACCCGTATTGAAGCGCAGGAGCGCCGGACTCTCATCGACACACAGTCGTATGAGATCTCGCTCGATCTGACGAAGGGCGCCGAAATCTTCGGTTCTCGCAGCGTCGTCCGCTTCACCGCAAAGGCGGAAAGCTTCACATTCATCGATCTGATCGCACGCGACGTGCGTGAGATCTCCCTCAATGGGGAGCAGCTTGACCCGAACGAGGTGTTTGCTGACTCCCGCATCACGCTGACGAACCTTCAGGAAGAGAACGTCCTCGTCGTCGACGCTGACTGCGCCTACACGAACACCGGCGAAGGACTGCACCGCTTCGTTGACCCCGTGGACGGTGAGGTCTACCTCTACTCGCAGTTCGAGGTTCCTGATTCCCGCCGCGTGTTCGCGGTGTTCGAACAGCCCGACCTGAAGGCCACCTTCCAGTTCACTGTGACCGTCCCCGCGGCATGGCAGGTCATCTCCAACTCCCCTGCCCCCGAGCCCATCAAGCACGACGCGAATGACACCGCAACCTGGGGGTTCGAAGCGACGCCTCGCATCTCCTCGTACATCACAGCCATCGTCGCGGGCCCGTACGAATCGACGTTCTCCGAACTCACCAGCACTGACGGACGTGTTATTCCGCTCGGCGTGTACGGCCGCAAGAGCCTCTGGCAGCACGTCGATGCCGACTACCTCTTCGACAAGACGCGCGAGGGCTTCGCGTACTTCGAGTCGAAGTTCGGCGTGCCGTACCCCTTCGCCAAGTACGACCAGCTCTTCGTGCCGGAGTTCAACGCCGGCGCCATGGAGAACGCGGGCGCAGTCACGTTCACCGAAACCTATGTCTTCCGCAGCAAGGTGACGGACGCCGTCAAGGAACGTCGCGTCGTCACGATCCTGCACGAACTGGCACACATGTGGTTCGGCGATCTCGTCACCATGAGGTGGTGGAACGACCTCTGGTTGAACGAGTCGTTTGCCGAATGGGCATCGACGATCGCAACGGCCGAGGCCACCGAGTGGACCGAGGCGTGGACGACGTTCAACTCCTCGGGGAAGTCCTGGGCATACCGCCAGGATCAGCTTCCCTCCACACATCCGATCGTCGCCGAGATCAATGATCTGGAGGATGTGTACGTCAACTTCGACGGCATCACCTATGCCAAGGGTGGGTCGGTGCTCAAGCAGCTCGCCGCTTGGGTCGGGATCGACGCCTTCTTCGCCGGAGTCGGCCAGTACTTCCAGAAGCACGCGTGGGGCAACACCGAGGTCACCGACCTGCTCACCGAACTCGAGGCCACCAGCGGCCGCGACCTCAGCGCGTGGTCCAAGAAGTGGCTCGAAACTTCAGGAGTGAACACGCTCTCTCCCGTCATCGCCGAAGGAGCGGATGGTGTGATCTCCCGCTTCGCCATCACGCAGACCGCCCCCGCTGACTACCCGACGATTCGCCCGCACCGCCTCGGCGTCGGCTTCTACACGCTCGCTGATGGCTCGCTCACCCGCACGCACTACGTTGAGATCGACGTAGACGGCGACCGCACAGAGGTTCCGGAACTCCAGGGTCAGAAGCGCCCCGATCTGGTGCTGCTCAATGACAACGACCTCGCTTACACGAAGATCCGCCTCGACGAGCGTTCACTGGCCACCGCCATCGCGCACCTCGGCGACATCACGGACCCGCTCGCGCGTTCACTCATCTGGGGCGCGGCCTGGGATCAGACTCGCGACGCCGAAAGCCCTGCATCCGACTATCTGGATCTGGTTCTCGGCAACATCGGCCGCGAGACCGAGTCGACCACGGTACGCACCACGCTCGCACAGCTGCGCACTGCAGCGACGTTGTATGTGACGCCCGCAGACAGGGACGCAGCGCGCCGGAAGATCGCTGATGGTCTGTGGGACCTCGCTCACAGCGCGCAGGCCGGCAGCGACAATCAGCTGCAGTTCGTTACCGCGTTCTCCAGCACGTTGGTGGATACGGAGCATGCCGGCATCATCGGTCGGCTTCGCTCCGGCGAGGAGACTCTGCCCGGGCTCGAGATCGACACCGACCTCTCCTGGCAGCTACTCGTCGGACTCGCGTCGATTGGCGCGACGGATGCCGCTTCTATCGACGCCGCACTCGCCGGAGACAACACGTCCAAGGGCGCGGAGTTTGCCGCTCAGGCGCGCGCGGCGCTGCCATCGGTCGCTGACAAGCGGATCGCCTGGGAAACGCTTGTCGAGAAGGACGATGCCCCGAACACGATCGTGCGTTCTGCCGCTCTCGGCTTCGTACACCCGAACAGCGCAGGCGTGCTCGGCGACTTCGTGCAGAGCTACTTCGACATGCTGCTGCCGGTGTGGGAGTCCCGTACCTACCAGATCGCAAGTTACCTCATCGTCGGCCTCTACCCGACGTCGCTGGCCAATACAGAGCTCCGCGATGCGACGCGGGCATGGCTCTCCACCAATACGGATGCTGCACCGGCACTGCGCCGCCTGGTAAGCGAGGGGCTGGCCGATGTCGAGCGCGCGCTCGCGGCGCAGGCGCGCGATGCTGAGGAAGACGAGTCTGACGACTGAACAGCCCCACTACGGATCGGGCCACTCCCGAGCGGGCCTCTGCCGCTGCGCTTTCCAGCCAGCGCAGAGGCCCGCTCAGTAGGATCAGAGAGTGCTGAACCCTCCGTTTGATTCCTCCGATGCTCCGGTCGATCCGCTCCCTCCGGAAGTCGATACGGTTTTGACCGGGTTCCTCGCCGTTCTCCGTGATGTTGGACTGACCGCACTCCACGTCGCGATCGTCATCGCCGCCGCGCTCGTCATCGCGTTCGTACTGCGCATCGTCATCCGGCGAGTCGTCGGGCGGATCGTCAACGGCGCGAAGTCCAAGGCAAATGTCGAAGACACACAGGCGTTGGAGCGCTCACCCCTCGCGGACATGCGTCTGATCCAGCGCACGAGGACCCTCGGATCGATCCTGCAGAACATCATCAACGTCGTGATCGTCGTGATCGCGCTGCTATTGATCGTATTGATCCTCTCGCCTGGACTGCTCAGCTCACTCACACTGTTGACCGCCGCCGTCGGCGCTGGACTCGGCTTCGGCGCGCAGAACATTGTCAAGGACGTACTGAACGGCCTGTTCATCGTCGCCGAAGACCAGATCGGCATCGGCGATGTAGTGGATACCGGGCTCGCCAGCGGCGTCGTCGAGCACGTGAGTGTACGCGTCACCCAGGTGCGCGATGTCAACGGCACGCTTTGGTATGTGCGCAACGGCGAGATTCTCCGCATCGGCAACATGTCGCAGGGCTGGGCGCGCGCGATCATCGACCTCGGTGTGCCCGTCGACGCCGATGTGCCAGAGGTGGAGAAGTCGTTGCTCGCCGCCGCCGATGGCCTGTCCAAGGAACCAAGGTGGCGCACGCGCATCATTGAGCGGCCCGAAGTATGGGGCTTGGAATCAGTCTCGGGTGAAGCGATTGTCATCCGTGTCGTTCTGAAGACCCGCGCTAACGCGAAGGACGATGTCGCACGCGAACTGCGCATGCGCCTCAAGAACGCAGTCGAGGATATGGGACTCGCCCTGCCGAGCCTCGAATCCGTCGTCCCCACGGGCCCTGAGGGCGCGCGCCGCGTGCGTGGTGCGAATCCTCCGACGACTCGCCCGAACGCGGTGACCGGTGTTCCCCCGGTTTCACGCGGCATCTGGCGCAAGAAGGATCCGGACCCGCAATCGCCGAAGCCCGAATCACCGAAGGACACCGAATGACGTTCTATGACGAGGTCGGCGGCTACGCCACATTCGAGCGGATCGTGGACGGCTTCTACCGCGAGGTGGCCCTGGATCCCGTGCTGAAGCCGATGTATCCGGAAGAGGATCTCGGCCCCGCAGCTGAGCGGTTCACGCTGTTCTTGGTGCAGTACTGGGGAGGTCCGTCCACCTACAGCGAGCGTCGTGGGCACCCGAGACTGCGCATGCGCCATCAGCCTTTCCACGTCAACCCGGATGCGCGCGAGCGTTGGCTGCGCTGCATGCGCACGTCACTGGATGAAGTGCAGCTGTCTCCGCTGCACGATGCCACACTCTGGGACTACCTGGAGCGGGCAGCATATGCAATGGTGAACACCATGGAGTCGTCAGGCATCGGTCCCGCACCGGCGGGCCGGCCGACGCTCGAGACCCGCAGCAGCAGTCAGGATTCAACGGAGAACACATGACGACTACGCCCCTATCCACAGACGTCCTAGTGATCGGATGGGGGCTGGCCGGGCTTGTCGCCGCATCCGAAGCCGCCGCCTCAGGCAAGCGTGTGATCCTGATCGATCAGGAGCCGCGCTCGAACCTCGGAGGACAAGCCTGGTGGTCGTTCGGTGGCCTGTTCTTCATCGACTCCCCCGAGCAACGACGCCTTGGAATCAAAGATTCTCTGGAGCTTGCCACCCAGGATTGGTTCGGTAACGCGGCGTTTGACCGCGCGGAAGATCACTGGCCACGCAAATGGGCAGAGGCCTATCTGCAGTTCGCGGCTGGCGAGAAGCGCGCATGGCTGCGTGAACGCGGCGTCGGGTTCTTCCCCGTGGTCGGCTGGGCGGAGCGCGGCGGTTACGGTGCGATCGGGCCGGGTAACTCGGTGCCGCGATTCCACATCACCTGGGGTACCGGTCCTGGCATCGTCGCGCCTTTTGCGGATGCCGTACACAAGGCTGAGGACGCCGGAACACTGACCGTCCTCCCCCGGCATCGGGTGACGGAACTTGTGGTCAGCAATGGCGCGGTCGTTGGCGCACGCGGCGAACGACTCGCCAACAGTTCAGCGCAGCGCGCGGTGCCCACCTCCCGCGAGGTGGTAGGCGACTTCGAGATCTCGGCTGCTGCAACGATCGTCTCCTCGGGCGGCATCGGTGGAAACCATGACCTTGTGCGCGCGGCCTGGCCAAAACGGCTGGGCACCCCGCCCGCACATATGCTCACCGGCGTGCCTGCATACGTCGATGGCTCGATGCACGCCGTCTCGGAAGCTGCTGGCGCGCATCTGATCAACGGTGACCGCATGTGGCACTACGTCGAGGGCATCACCAATTGGGATCCGGTGTGGCCGGCTCACGGCATCCGTATTCTTCCTGGTCCTTCGTCTCTCTGGCTGGATGCGACGGGCAAGCGGCTGCCTGTCCCCCTGTTCCCCGGATTCGACACTTTGGGAACCCTTGAACACCTCCGTGCGACCGGGCACGATCACTCGTGGTTCGTCACTTCTCGACACATCGTCGAGAAGGAGTTCGCGCTGTCGGGTAGCGAGCAGAATCCCGACCTCACCGGCAAGGATGTACGCCTGCTACTCAAGTCACGGCTGGCGAAGGGTCCGACAGGACCGGTGCAGGCGTTTCTCGACGAGGGCGAGGACTTCATCGTCGAGAACGATCTGGAAAGCCTGCTCGCGCAGATGCAACAACATGACGGCGGCGAGGTACTTGACATCGACGCGGTCCGACGAGAGGTCGTCGCGCGAGATCGCGAGATCGAGAATGACTTTACGAAGGACGCTCAGATCGGGATGCTGCGTTCGATGCGCGGCTATCGCGGCGACAAGCTCATCCGTACCGCGGCTCCCCATCGTCTGCAGGATCCGTCGGCAGGTCCGATGATCGCGGTGAAGCTGCACGTATTGACCCGCAAATCTCTGGGTGGCATCAAGACAGACCTCGATGGGCGTGCACTCAACGTCGATGGCACTGTGATTCCGGGCCTTTACGCCGCCGGTGAGGCGAGCGGTTTCGGCGGTGGAGGTGTGCACGGATACCGCGCGTTGGAGGGCACTTTCCTCGGCGGATGCCTTTTCTCCGGCAGGCAAGCAGGGCGCGCTGCAGCGCGCTGAGACCTCTAGGCGAGTGTTCCGGTTCCGCGCACCGCGGTCAGACCGCTGACCATGGGCCCGCGGGCCAGCACATGTCCGCGGCTAAAGGCCAGGCGCGTCCACCGGCCAGATGTAGTCACGGCGACGTCCTCTTCGCCGGAGATAAAGCCGAAGGCGTGCGCGGCGAAAGCCACCCCACGCGGCAGGCCCGCAAGATCTTCATCCGGCTCCCCCCAGATCGCAGCTCTGAGTGCGCGTACCGCTTCTTCACCCGCGCCGGGAGTAGCTCCGCGCGCAACCGCAGAGATCCCCCACTGCGCGCGCTGTGCCACTGTCGCAGCCTCCAGTGTGCCCGTGCGCTCCCAGCCGCCGCGAGGCGGCGCCACGCCCGCCCAGGCGGGTGACAGCCCGGTGTCAGGAAGTCGGAGCATCCGCTCGTCATCGTCCGCAGTCAGCGCGTCGATCACGATGTCGCATTCGAGATCGGGGTCAGCACGAACGACGCGCATCGCGAGAATGGTCGGTGTCTGATCGAACAGTCCTTGCGGTGCCAGCGCAGCGGCTGTCAGCGCGAGGACGCCGCCAGCGCCCTGCAGCCGCACGCCCTCATCCGAAATCAGTGCCGTACGTCCGACGAAGGTGAGAACATCTCGAGCGGTATCGGAATCGGCGAGGACAAGGCGTTGGTGCACGCGTTCTAAACTATCAACGATGCGATCGATGGTCGCGGGAGGAGCGCCATGAACGTAGACGCACAGGCTCAGGCATCCGTTGACAATCTGATCGACGTGCTGGATCTCGATGAGAGCAGCGCACGCACGGAAGAAGACATCTTCACCGGAAAGTCGCAGAGCATGCCGACCGGGCGGATCTATGGCGGACAGGTGCTCGGTCAGTCGCTGATCGCGGCAGAACGGACCATGCCAGAGGACCGGGCGGTGCACTCGATGCACGGGTACTTTTTGCGACCAGGCGATGCCACACGTGGAGTGACGATTGCTGTCGACCGTATTCATGACGGAAGATCCTTCTCGACCCGTCGGTCACAGGCATACCAAAATGGTGTCCCGATCTTCTCGATGATCGCGTCGTTTCAAGACGAAGCGCCGGGAATCGAGCACGCAGCACCAATGCCAGAGGACATACCGGGCCCCGAGCAACTCGACTCTGACGAACGATTCGCCGCTGTACTGGGAGCCGGAATGGGTCAGATGCTGGCTGAGCGGCCCGTCGAGATCCGTCATTTGGACGAGCCGGTCTACCTCTCCGTGGACGGAAGCCGTTCCGCACAGCAGGCCGTCTGGATGCGCTTGCGCGCCCCGATGCCAGATGATCCGAGGCTCCACCGTGCCGTTCTCGCGTATCTCAGCGACATGACGATCCAGGAGTCGATCCTGCGCGCGCATGGTGTGTCGTGGGCGACGCAGGGGCTGAAGGTGGCAAGCCTCGACCACGCAATGTGGTGGCATCGCGCCGCCCGCGTGGACGAGTGGCTGCTCTACGTGCAGGAATCGCCGAACGCCCGAGGTGGTCGGGGACTCGCCACTGGACGCGTCTACACACGGGAGGGCGCACTCGCGGCCAGTGTCGCGCAGGAGATCATGATCCGGGTGCCGGACGCGGATTAGCGCGGGCTTCGCACACCAGGCTCAGCGGTGTGCGTAAGTGTTCGGCTTGTCGATGTACGGCGCCCACGCCTCGCGCATCTCTGCAGTCACGCGGGTCGGGCGTCCGGTCTCGGCATTGACGAGCACAAGCACGGCCGTTGAGCGCGCGTACAGCACTCGTGTCGCGTTCGCAGGGTCGTTGAACACCTCGTAGCAGACGTCGACACTGGAGCCGCCGATCTTGCCGAACCACAGCTGCACGTCGAGCGGGCGGCGCTGGTATGGCACCGGCGCCAGATACTCGATCTCCTGGCGCGCAATAAGCGACAGCGTGCCCGACGCGATCCCGGCCTGCAACACGGCGGTGGGTGGTGCGTCTTCGCCCTCATCCGGCGCCCAGAAGGCCCGCACGCGCGCTTCTTCCAGGAGCTTGAGCATCGAGGTGTTGTTGACGTGGTTGTAGGCATCAAGATCACCCCAGCGCAGCTGGATCGGAATGGAGATGCGCGAGGCGGGCGCCGACACTGTCGAAACGCCCGCCTCGTTGGGCGTATCAGTCACGCGTCAGCTTGCGGTGCGTCGAACGGTGCGGGTTCGCGGCGTCGGCACCAAGGCGATCGATCTTGTTCTTCTCGTACGATTCGAAGTTGCCCTCGAACCAGTGCCACTGTGCCGGATTCTCGTCCGTGCCCTCGTACGCGAGGATGTGCGTGGCGATGCGATCGAGGAACCACCGGTCGTGAGTGATGACCACGGCGCAGCCGGGGAACTCAAGCAGGGCGTTCTCGAGCGAGCTCAGGGTTTCAACGTCAAGGTCGTTGGTGGGCTCGTCGAGCAGTAGCAGGTTGCCACCCTCCTTCAGCGTCAGCGCCAGGTTCAAGCGGTTGCGCTCACCACCGGAGAGCACGCCGGCCTTCTTCTGCTGGTCAGGGCCCTTGAACCCGAACTTGGAGACATATGCGCGGGAAGGAATTTCGACCTTTCCGACCATCATGATGTCGAGACCGTCTGACACGACCTCCCACAGCGTCTTGTCCGGGTCGATGTTTGAGCGTGACTGGTCGACGTAGCTGATCTTGACCGTCTCACCGATCTTGAGTTCGCCGCTGTCGATCGACTCGAGACCAACGATCGATTTGAACAGCGTGGTCTTACCGACGCCGTTGGCGCCGATGATTCCAATGATGCCGTTCGGAGGCAGGTTGAAACTCAGGCCTTCGATGAGCGTGCGATCGCCGAAGCCCTTCTTGAGGTTCTTCGCTTCGATAACGAGGCTGCCGAGGCGGGGACCGGCGGGGATCTGAATCTCCTCGAAGTCAAGCTTCCGAGTCCGCTCCGCCTCCGTGGCCATCTCTTCGTAGCGAGCCAAACGCGCCTTCGACTTCGTCTGACGTCCCTTGGCGCTCGAGCGTACCCACTCGAGTTCGTCCTTGAGTCGCTTCGCGAGCTTCTGGTCCTTCTTGCCCTGGATGTTGAGGCGCTCCGCCTTCTTCTCCAGGTAAGTCGAGTAGTTGCCCTCGTAGCCGATCAGACGGCCACGGTCGACCTCGGCGATCCACTCTGCGACATTGTCGAGGAAGTACCGATCGTGAGTGACCGCGATGACGGCACCCTTGTAGTCCTTCAGGTGCTGCTCCAGCCAGAGCACACTCTCGGCGTCAAGGTGGTTGGTGGGCTCGTCAAGCAGCAGCAGGTCAGGCTTCTGCAGCAGCAGCTTGGCGAGAGCGACCCGGCGACGCTCACCACCAGAGAGAGGAGCGATCTCAGCATCTCCAGGAGGAGTGCGAAGAGCATCCATGGCCTGTTCAAGCTGGGAGTCGAGGTCCCAGCCATCAGCGGCGTCGATCTCTTCCTGCAGCACACCCATCTCAGCGAGGAGCGTGTCAAAGTCCGCATCCGGATCGGCCATCGCTGCAGAAATCTCGTTGAAGCGGTCGAGCTTGGCCTTGATCGCGACGCCCTCCTGGATGTTCTCCAGGACAGTCTTCGATTCGTCGAGCTCGGGCTCCTGCAACAGAATGCCGACAGTGAACCCCGGGGAGAGCTTGGCTTCACCGTTTGACGGGATGTCGAGGCCTGCCATGATCTTGAGGATCGTCGACTTACCGGCACCGTTCGGGCCGACCATACCGATCTTCGCTCCGGGGAGGAAGGACATCGTCACGTCGTCAAGGATGAGCTTCTCGCCCACGGCCTTACGTGCACGAACCATCGAGTAGATGTACTCTGCCATGCCGTTGAACACCTTTACTGGTCAGAATTGGATCGGATGCTGTGCCACAAATACGGCACGAAAGTCTCCCTCCAGCCTACCCGGGAACGGCGCAGCACTCACCCGACAGTCAGAGCGTGACGCACCGACGATCCCAGCCGCCAACGATCCCGATCGAGCGGCTGTGACTCACCAGTCGATCGAGCGCGTGTTGCCGATGAGGCAACGCCCTTCGGCAAGCTGATCCATGATCGCGGTGACCGGTGCACCGGTCGACGGACCGACCTGCCCGATGAGGCAGAGGTCGTCGCCCCAGCGCACCGAGAACTGCAGACTCTCGGCAGGGTTCCCCACCGTCGTTGCATCCTGAGTGACCTGCATACCGGCCCGGTCAAACCCTGCTGCGACGAGGGCGTCGATGTATGCCCGGCCAGCGGCGTTTTCCGGCGACGCCGAGACCTGTTCAACAACCGCAGTGAAGATCGGAAGGTTGTCTTCAGCGGTGCCGTCGATATGAAAGGTAGGGCCCTCGGGCGTCGACGACGCGGTTGGCGCAGGAGCGCTGGTCGTGGTGTCCTCGGGCTCTGGCGTGGCCTCGGATGTACATGCGGCCAGCGCGAGTCCGGCCAACAGCATCGATGTGGCGATGACGGAGCGACGGCGGGCGGTGAGGATTCGACGGGGCACGCTCCGATCTTAGGGGCGCACCCCGTCATCCCTTCCCAGGCGCCGCTCGCCGGCGCCAGGACCGGCCGGAACTTCACCACGAATTCACTGGCGTGACGTCCATGAATCGCCTGAGAATGCCATCTCCGACTCTTCATGGTCTGCGCCTTCTTCAGCCTCGACTCCCTCTGCCCCCTCTACGCCCTCTGCCCCCTCAAAGGCTGCTGTGGCCGACTCGTCAGGATCGGCTGGCTCGTCGGACGAGGAATCGTCAGCGGGCGGGAGGGCGTTCTCGTTCGGCACGGGCCGTGACGCGGGCGTCGCACTGTTCGCCTTGATATAGGCACTCGCACCCCAGCGCAGGTCATGCCCGATGGCCTCGGCGTCGATATCCGCGCTCATCCCCTTACGTCCGCCGCTCTCCCACTCGCGAAGCTTGAGCCGGCCGGTCACGATCACGCCATCGCCTTGGCGCAGGGAGGCCTTCGCGTGGTCGGCGAGCTGGCGGAACGCGGAGACGTTGTACCAGTTGGTGCCGGTCTCGATCCATGATTGCGACTTCGCGTCGTACCTGCTCTGCGGGCTGGCAACACGGAAATTCACGATCGAATCTCCGACGCTCGTCGCACTCCGGTTCGGATCTGCGCCCACACGGCCAAGGATCGTCACTGTGTCGTTCATTTCGGTCTCCTCTGTTTGCCCGGGACGCGCCCGGATCACAACAGCGTGCTCTCTGCGACGGCCTGTCCGGGGCCCGAAAACCACGTTCAGTGGAGAAGTCACCCAATCTGCTGGTCAGTGCAGGAAAGGACGCGGCCCCGGAGCCCGGACAATGTCGGAGGTCGGTCATATGTTCGAGACGAAAGGAGAACCCGATGTCCGACACACTGACTCAACACTTGCCCGAGGTGCCGTACGCAACGCCCCAGATCTCTTCGAAGCGCGAACAGCTTGTCCGTGCATCGGATCATCTCTGGCGCGTGCAAGACGCGGCGGGCAGCATCAAGGGCCACCTGCGGCTGGTCGCAGATCCCCACGGGCTGCGCTACCGCGCCGAGCGCTTGCACCTTGCGACCGGTGTCTTCCGCCTCATCGGCGAGTTCTGGCGAGCTGACGACGCCGTGCAGGCACTACGCAACGGGTGATCCCCCGCTGCGCAATGGATGATCTTTGTGGTGTCCTGGCTGGATGACGTTCGAAGCTCGTCACGCGCATTGAAATCGTTGATTTCACTCGCGAGTTCGGGGATACCGATGGTACGTAAGGTAGGTGCACGGACGCCTATTTCAGACTCTCGAGGGCGAGTCATTGAGTCGGTTGGGAGGGTTCAAACCTCTGTCACCCTAGAAATCGTCGTTCAAATGGTCGAGTTGCATGAGGCCGGAATGAGTGCCCGCCAGGTCGGTCTTGAGGTGGGGTTGCATCGCGAGTCAGTGATGCGCCACCTTCGTAGTACAGGTCCATGGGTCCGGCGGCAAGGGTTGGACGCGGACGCTTTTGAACAGGCGCGGGCGCTCTACTTGGGAGTGCTTTTCCTGGTTGATTCACGCACGAGGACTACGTGCGCCGCACATCATGTGGCCGCCCTACAGTGCGGCTCGGCACCGCGGCTCTGCCTCAGGCTGTGCTGGGGCAGAGCCGCGGTGTGCCCGTGAGGTTACGTGTTGCGTCGTCGCGTGCCGAGAATCATGATTGCAGCGCCCACGAGCAACGCGGCGACTCCTGCGAGCAACCCCCAGCCTAAGTCGCTACCTGTCATGGCTAGCCCTCCAGGAGTTGGCGCTGTTGCAGGGGCTTTCGGCGGCGTGGCCCCGGAGGGGTCTTTGACTGGGATGAGGGCCCAGGTCGCGGTATACGTCCGGTCACCCATAGATTCCGTAGCGATGGTCACCGACGAAGTCGGCTCAGTGAGACCGGTCCCCTCCCAACCAGTGAACCTGTACCCCTCGCGGGTGGGATTCGTGAGGGTCACCGGGTCGGACGTGATCGAGTACGTTGCAGGGTTTGCCGGAGTGCCGGCAACACCACCATCGAGGTCATAGGTGATCGTGTAGTCGCTGACCACCCAGATCGCGGTATAGGCGCGGTCACCTGTAGACCCCGTAGCGATGGTCACCGACGAAGTCGGCTCAGTGAGACCGGTCCCCTCCCAACCAGTGAACCTGTATCCGTCGCGGGTGGGATTCGTGAGGGCCACCGGGTCGGACGTGATCGAGTACGTTGCAGGGTTTGCCGGAGTGCCGGCAACACCACCATCGAGGTCATAGGTGATCGTGTAGTCGCTGACCACCCAGATCGCGGTATAGGCGCGGTCACCCGTGGACCCCGTAGCGATGGTCACCGACGAAGTCGGCTCAGTGAGACCGGTCCCCTCCCAACCAGTGAACCTGTACCCGTCGCGGGTGGGATTCGTGAGGGCCACCGCGTCCGACGTGATCGAGTATGTTGCAGGGTTTGCCGGAGTACCCGCAACACCACCATCGAGGTCATAGGTGATCGTGTAGTCATTGACCGCCCAGACCGCGGTGTAGGCGCGGTCACCTGTTGAACCCGTAGCGATCGTTACCGAGGGGGTTGGGTCAGCGAGGTCGGTGCCTTCCCAACCAGTGAAGGTGTATCCCTCGCGGGTGGGATTGGTGAGGCTTATCGGGTCCGACGTGACCGAATACGTTGCCGGGTTTGCCGGGGTCCCTACGACACCACCGTCAAAGTCATACGCGATCGCGTAGTCATTGACCGCCCAGACCGCAGTGTAGGAGCGGTCGCTAGTTGAACCCGTAGCGATCGTTACCGAGGAGGTTGGGCCAGCGAGGCCGGTGCCTTCCCAACCAGCGAAGGTGTATCCCTCGCGGGTGGGATTGGCGAGAGTCACCGCATCGGACGTGATCGAGTATGTTGCCGGGTTCGCTGGAGTGCCGGCAACACCGCCACCAAAGTCATAGGTGATCGTGTAGTCATTGACCGCCCAGGTCACGGTGTAGGAGCGGTCACCTGTTGATCCCGTTGCGATAGTCACCGGCGAAGTCGGTTCGGTGAGGTCGGTGCCTTCCCAACCAGTGAAGGTGTATCCCTCGCGGGTGGGGTTGGTGAGGGTCATCGGGTCGGACGTGATCGAGTACGTTGCCGGGTTTGCCGGAGTACCCGCAACACCACCATCGAGGTCATAGGTGATCGTGTAGTCGCTGACCACCCAGGTCGCGGTGTAGGAGCGGTCACCAGTAGAACCCGTTGCGATAGTCACCGGCGAAGTCGGTTCGGTGAGGTCGGTGCCTTCCCAACCAGTGAAGGTGTATCCCTCGCGGGTGGGGTTGGTGAGGGTCATCGGGTCGGACGTGATCGAGTACGTTGCCGGGTTTGCCGGAGTACCCGCAACACCACCATCGAGGTCATAGGTGATCGTGTAGTCGCTGACCACCCAGGTCGCGGTGTAGGAGCGGTCACCAGTAGATCCCGTTGCGATAGTCACCGGCGAAGTCGGTTCGGTGAGGTCGGTGCCTTCCCAACCAGTGAAGGTGTATCCCTCCCGGGTGGGGTCGGTGAGGGTCACCGCATCGGACGTGATCGAGTACGTTGTCGGGTTCGCTGGTGTACCGGCAACACCGCCGTCAAGGTCATACGTGATCGCGTAGTCACTGAGCGCCCATATTGCGTACAGGGTGAGGTCAGATTGGAGCACCGAGCCGTACACTCCACCGTCCTCGTATGAGGTGCCGGTGTTATTCGTGGTGGTGTTCCAACCGGCAAAGGTGTACCCGGCACGGGTGAAGCTATTTGGCGTAATCGCTATGGGGGCAGCGGCATTCTCCTGGGGCGGCATTGTGCCGTCGCCACCATTCGCGTCGAACGAAACCGTGAAATAGGGGTAGGTGTTGTAGCCGTACCACTTAGGGGTGGTGTATCCGGGACCACTCTCGACTGATTCGTGAGCCTTCGGGTAGTACACCTTGACCTCCGCCGGGTCCCCCAACCAGTCAGCAGCGCCCGCAATCAATGTGGGCGTCGGGCCAGTGAACCGCATCTCGGCGAGAGAAGGGTTACCGAAGAACGCCGCGCTGCCGATTGTGGTGACTGAATCGGGGATCGTCACCGACGTCAGCAGGTTGACGTAGAACGCCCCCACGCTGATTGTGGTGACTGAATCGGGGATCGTCACCGACGTCAGCAGGTTATTGGCGAACGCCTGGAGGCCGATTGTGGTGACTGAATCGGGGATCGTCACCGACGTCAGTCGGTTACTGAAGAACGCCTCGTGGCCGATTGTGGTGACTGAATCGGGGATCGTTACCGACGTCAGTAGGTTGTTGGAGAACGCCCAGGCCTTGACTCTGGTGACGTCATACGTGGTGCTGTCAATGGTGACCGTCTCGGGGATGTCGACAACTGCTCCGGCACCCGTGTCGTAGTCGGTGACGGTTGCCCCGGCTGAAACATTGGTGTTATCGGCGGAGTAGCTGATTCCGTTTTGGGTGTCGTCGACAGTGGCTGCGTGTGCTGGGGCCGCTGTGAATACGAGACCGACCGAGGCGATCAGTGCTACCAGCGCCACCATGACCGGTGCGCGAAACAACTTCGTGGTGAACGTGCGTGGTGTGGCGGTGTTCACTGAGTCTGCGTCCTTGATCTTTGTGACTGTTCAGTGGCGTAGGCGAAATGCGTAGCGGGGCCGGCAGCAGATCCAACGCTGGGTGGGTTGTGTGCCACCAAGCTCGGCTGCGCACCCCTGATCGCACTCATTCAGACACCAGTTTCGGCGTGAGTGTCTCGAGGACAGCTTCGAGCCCGGCGAGCCCGCTCGATGCGGCGATTTCTTTGCCGAGCGCTCGGCTGCGTTCGGCATAGCTGGGATCAGCGAGTACCCGCCGCACTGCAACACCGACCGCGTCAGGGGTGGGCTTGTTCGTGCGGAGGTTCACACCCACACCAGCCCACTGAACCCGGGCGCTGACTTCGGCTTTGTCCTCAGTCATGCCCGCAACAACGAGGGGCACCCCGTGTTCGAGGGCGTAGTGCACGCCGCCGTAGCCGCCGTTACTGACGTACACGTCGGTGAGCGGCAGCAGTCGGTCGTGTGGCAGGTATTCGGCTGCCCGCACGTTCGCGGGAAGCGGCGACGGCAGTGTCGAAAGCGGACGCCCGCCCGTGCTCACGACGACGAGTACGTCGTCATCAGCGAGCGCCGTAATGGTTGGGGTGATGAGCTCGTCGTAGTCAGTGTTCGCGATCGTGCCCTGACTCACGTGCACAACCGGGCGAGAGCCGTCGAGCTCTGACCACCATTCGGGCAACTCCCCGTCGCTCTTCGTGACACGCGACATGGGGCCTACAAAATGCACGGTGTCAGGGAGGTCGCTGCGATCGTACTCGAACCCGGGAACTGTGAACTGCACGATCGCGTCAGCCCGAGACGCCCCCGCCATGAAAAACCCGTCGAGCTTTTTCCCTGTGGCATCCAAGATGATCTTCTCGGCCTGCCGCTGCACGCCACCAAAGATGAGTTTTTCTGTGAGCATGCCAAGTGCCGCGTTCCGGATCCGCCCGAGCACGCCGGGCTTGGGGAGGATCCCGAGCCCAAACGGTGCCGTATCGACGCTCTCCACGCCGAGCGGGATGATCCCGAGGTTCACGATCGCAGGGCGCTCTTCGCGGGGTCGCGCCAGGAGCCCGACCGCGCCGATGAACATGTTCTCGATGAGGATCACATCAACCTGTTCCTGCTTGATCGCCTCATCGACCGCACGGATTTGAGCGGGCGCAGGCTTCAAGAAGATGTTGCTCACGTCCCAGCGGATCCCGGCGACCCCAGACTTTCCCGCCTTGCCAGGGAAGGCAGCATTCATGTCACTGTCGTCGAAGTCTGCTTCGTCTGGCAGTGCAACGAACTCTGCGCCGGTACTGCGCACGGCGTCTGCGTAGCGACGCCCGGTCATGAAGCGCACCCGGTGGCCTTGCTGCGCGAGGTATCGGGAGACGGCGAGCAATGGCGTAACGTGGCCGTGCACTGGGGTGCTGCAAATGAGGATCGAGTTCATGCGTGGCCCTTAAAAAGTATCGGGTCAGGGTAGTCTGGCCTCACGAAAGTATTCACTACCCTGAGAGGTTAGTCAATATGGTGGGCGAAAATCCACGACCTAATAATCGCCGTTATCACTCCGAGTTGCGCACGGGTCAGGCCGCCGAGACACGATTGCGGATACTTGACGCCGCAGCTCGACAGTTTGCAGTCGCGGGCTACGCTGGCACCTCACTTGCTGACATTGCGCAGGAAGCGGGAGTCTCACTCGAAACAGTGAAGCTTGGCGGGCCAAAGCGGCAGCTGCTGCTGGCCGCGTTCGAGCACAGCTTCGCCGGGAGTGAAGGCTTAGATTCACTCGCTGACCATGATCCGGTCGCGCAAATCACTGCCGACATCGACAACGATCGCTTCCTGGTAGGCATCGTGCATTTTGTTGCCGAGTCGAACAGACGTAGCAGCCTTCTCTGGTCTGCACTGCTGTCTGCCGCCGCCTCAGACACGATCCTCGGCACCGACCTCGCCGCGCTTCAGCGTCGCCGCCACACCGACATGTTGATCCTCGTCGATGAACTGTGCAGCCGCCGGCTCGCCTTCGTGGCGACATCGCGTGAGCAACTCGCAGACGCGGTTTCGTTCCTGCTGTCGCCCGAGGGGTATAACCAGCTTGTGCTCGGCGCGTGCTGGAGTCAGGTCGATTACGAGGCATGGCTCGTGCGCTCGGTAGTGCTCCTTGCCGACGACGCCAGCGCGACAATGCAGCCGGACAGGTCCCACGAGTCACGCTAGGTTGCACCCAACTCGGTAGAGTCCGACCCACAACACTCAAGGAATAGGGAGACTAAGCCGTTATTGTGTGCGCTCCCGTTTGCTTCGCAGCCGCAGGCCGCGACACCACGCGACTCCGACCAAGCCCTTCAACGTAATTCTCGAGCCCGAGGTACAACTCGAAGCGATCGCCTGGACTGAACGCCGAGGCAGTCTGGAAGACGAGAACGAAACTGCGCCACGGTACACCGTGTCGCAGTTTCGAACATCGCATATTAAGTGCCCCCGGCAGGAATCGAACCTGCGACCGACGGATTAGAAAGCCGTTGCTCTTCCTCTGAGCTACGAAGGCGTACATCTCTACGATATCAGGGCAATGTCCACGCCCTCAGTAGAATGGGGTCATGGTATCTGCGTCTGACAACGACCGACTTGTTTGGATCGACTGCGAGATGACCGGTCTTGATCTCGCGACAGATGAGCTTGTCGAGATCGCGGTCGTCATCACCGACTTCGAACTGCGCATACTCGACCCCGGCTTCCAGGTCGTGATCAAACCGAACGACGCCGCATTGGCGAACATGAATGACTTCGTCACCAAGATGCACGAGACATCCGGCCTGATCGAAGAGATTCCACAGGGCGTATCGCTGGCGGATGCCGAGGCGCAGACTCTCGAGTACATCAAAAAGTTTGTGCCCCTTGAGCGCAAGGCGCCCCTCGCCGGCAACACCATTGGCACGGATCGCATGTTCCTTGCGAAGTACATGCCGCAGATCGACAACTGGCTGCACTACCGCAACGTCGATGTCTCCAGCATCAAGGAACTCTCCCGGCGCTGGTACCCGCGCGTCTTCTTCCAGGCCCCGGAGAAGAACGGCGGGCACCGCGCCCTCGCAGACATCCTGGAGTCGATCCGCGAACTGCAGTACTACCGCGAAGCAGTCTTCGTTCCAGAGCCCGGGCCCACAAGTGACGAGGCACGCGCGATCTCCGAGCGCACCGTGTCGTCGTTCACCTCAGACGTGTAATAGACTTGTCTGGTTGCCTGTTTCGGCAGGCACATGGTGGCTATAGCTCAGCTGGTAGAGCACCGCGTTGTGGTCGCGGGGGTCGCGGGTTCAAGCCCCGTTAGCCACCCCAATACGAATGCCCGGGTAAAATCCCCCGGGCATTCTGTGTTTCTGCTGGCTCGATCGATCCTGCCGGTCTCCACGTCCCCGCAACCTAGGATCGATACGTGACTCTGACGGTCTGGCTCTCCCTGCTCACAGCATCCGTGATCATCAGCTTCACTCCAGGAGCCGGGGCCATCAATACGATGTCGAACTCACTTGCCGTGGGCTGGCGACGCTCCTTCTGGGGAGTCGTTGGACTGCAAGTCGCTCTCATCGTCCACGTCGTCATCGTCGCGGCCGGGGTCGGGCTGATCGTTGCCAGCTCTCCCCTCCTGTTCAACGTGATCCGTTACGCAGGATCCGCCTATCTCGCGTACCTCGGACTGCGTTTGATCTTCGCTCGCACGGCCCCAGACGTGGAAGGTGAAGAGAGTACGCCGCCGCTCAGGCAGAGCCGTTGGTCGATGATGCGACGCGGCTTCTGGGTGAACCTGCTCAATCCGAAGGCGATCGTGTTCTTCCTCGCCTTCATCCCGCAGTTCATTCGCGTGGATCAGCCCGCACTCCCGCAGTACCTCATCCTGGTGATCACAGTCATCCTCGTCGACGTCATCGTGATGTGGGGGTTCTACGCGACAGCGGCGAAGCCGTTCCGACGCGTCACTCACACCGCACGCGGGCAGCGTGCTCTCAACGTCGTTTTCGGTGCCCTCTTCCTCGCTGTAGCCGCCCTGCTGCTTTTCATCCACTGACCTCACGGGGCAATAGGCTGGGCAGTGATGGAGATGGATGCTACAGCTTTCGAGGAACTCGTCATAGACGAGCTCGATCAGCTGCCCGATGAGATGGTCGACGGACTCGACAACGTCGTCTTTGTCGTTGAAGACCGCCCGGAAGACGGCAGCCTCGGCATCCTGGGCCTCTACGACGGTCTCGCACTGACCGAACGCGGGCAGTACGGCATGGGAGAACTTCCCGACCGCATCGTGGTGTTCCGCGAACCGCACCTCGCCCAGTGCGAGAACGAAGAGGAGCTGCGCGATGAGGTGCACACGACCCTGGTGCATGAGATCGCGCACTTCTATGGCATCGACGACACGCAACTGCACGAGATGGGGTGGGCATGAGCACACCGGTAGCAACGCCTGACATCGAGGATGTTATCGATCTGCAGGCCGCACCTCTCGAGCCCTGGGAGGTTGTCGTCTGGAATGATCCAGTGAACTTGATGAACTACGTGGTTCGCATCTTCCGCACCTATTTCGGGTACTCAATGGATCGGGCCACTCAGCTCATGCTTGCCGTGCACCACGATGGACACGCGATCGTGGCCACCGGGCCTCGCGAGACCATGGAAGTTCATGCGCAGGCTATGCACGACTATGGCCTCTGGGCGACCGTTCGAAAGGTGCCGTCATGAGCGAAGAGGCGCTACTGGTACCCCTCTCATCCATCGAGGGAACACATCTGGTGAATCTTCTGGACGAGTTCCGAGAACTGCTCTCGACGGAGATCATGGGCGACGGGCCACATGACCCAGGGCTCGCAAGGCTCACGCCGAATCCGTACCCGGACGACGCTGAGGCCGCTCAGTCATTCACTGCGGTGACCCGCGAAGAACTCCTGGATCGCCGCTCGGCCGACGCCGCCGTGGTGCGCGCGTCACTCTTCTCATTCGCCGTCGACCCCTCCGACCTCGAAGATGACGAAGTGCTCGCCTCCCACCAGGTCATCATCCCGGAAAGCGAAATCGACGCGTGGATGCGCACGCTCACGGCGCTACGACTCGTGATCGCGGCCCGCCTCGGCATCGCCCACGAAGACACCATCGACGATGAAGACCCGCGGCGCGGTGTCTACGACTGGCTCGGCTACCGGTTGGATACGCTCATCGACGCCGCGGACGCGCTGATCTGATCTGAGTCCAGCTCAGCTCAGACTCCGAGCTTGTCCCGCCAGTACGCAAGCAGAGCGGCTCCGGCCTCGTCGTGGATGAGATCCCCCTCCGTGACGATCTCATACGGGCGGTCCAAGATCCCATCTGCCGGGCGCACGTCAACGTGCGCCACGTCGAAGCCATCCGCATGCAGTTGGTCCGCCATCTTGTAGTCGCTGCGAGAGTCTCCGACGGTGCGCCACGTGCGCGGCAGGTCGCCCGCGGCTGCGAAGTGCTCCAGCGCGCGCCGCGCACCGGTGTCCTTGTCCAGTCGCACCGATTCGATATCCGTGGAGATGATCGTCGGATCGATGCGGAACGGCACATCCCCCGCGGCATCCGCATGCTCCAGCGAACCGTAGCGCAGGCCGAGGCCCATGGCGGTGAGCAGTGCGAACGCGGCATCCTGAAACGGCCCCTGCGCAGAGCGATATGCCGCAGCGGTGACGTCTGTGCGCTGCTCTACCGAGATCATGGCGCGCTTGGTCTCGTCGAAGAACATGGTGTCGCTGAATCGCTCCGCCACAAGGGAGCGGATGCTGTCGATCGCCGCATCCGGAAATGCCACGTCGCGGTCGATCACGACCTCCCCCATGCCTGCGGAGTTGACCTCAGCCCACGTCCCGCCCTTCTCGAAGACCCCGAACATGCGTGACGTCGGCAGCTCGAGGGCGTCGGCGAGTCCAGCGGCGAACAGCGGCGTCATCACCTGCTCGCGAATGAACTCTGAGGATCGGCCGGTGATGAACGCGATCGGCACGCCGGCAGCGGTCAATGCGACGAGGTCCGTGATGATCTGAGGGATGCTGATCGCCCGGGTGACAGGGCTCGCGATCGGGCCGTCGACGTCCAGCAGCAATCCGAGGTCAGGGAGAGAGGTGTTCACCCATCCACCCTAAAGCGCGCAGCGATCGCTACGGGACAGTGATGGTGATATCGGCGAGAGCACGAGGATCGTCGCGTTCGATGTGGCGCTGCTCCTGCACTGCCCAGCGATCCCAATGCGGACGGAACCCGTCTCCGTCACGCTCGAACGCACGGCGCTTTCGAGGCGCCTCTGGTGATTCCACCCACACGCGCACGTCGGCAATACGCGCCGTAGCGGGATTAAGCGCACCGCAGCCTTCGAGGATCACCCCGAGAGCGGGTGTGACAGCGCTGGCTTCTGCCTCGGTCTCCTGTTCCCAGTCCCATCGGCGCCAGGTGCTCAGCAGTCCCCTGGCGTGCGGGCGAAGAATGTCATGCAGGGCACGTTCAACGCCGGCGTCGAGTCCGTCCCAGCCGGGGTACAGCGAGTCCAGGGCGATGAGCTGCGGACGACCAGCAAGGGGCCAGTTCGCTGCCACTATGCGTGCCAGGGTGGATTTTCCCGCGCCGGCTCTGCCATCGATCAGAACGACGGGGTTCGATGCGGCGACGGCGACCACGGCATCGAGAATGCCTGCCGCAGCACGCTGTAGAACCTGCGCGACGGGGTCGTTACTTCTTGAGGGCACGGATCACGCGTGCGAGCGCCCTGCCTGCGACACAGACGAACGGAATCCCGACCGCAAGCAGCGTCACCAGGTTCGGCTCGAAACGCAGGCCCTCTTCGCGACGCACATATACGCCAAGGGGAATAGAGATGCCTCCACCTGTGCCGCCTTCACCGTTGCCTGCGCCTTCACCATCGCCGGCACCACCGGCACCGCCAGCGAATCCCGACATCGTCAGCGCGACAGGAGTGATGCTGACGCCGTCGACATCCTGCGGCTCACCGTAAGCGCTCTTGACCCCGAACGAGGCGGCCTGTTTTCCGAGTTCCACTGCGATGTTGGGCATGGTTCCACGCTATCCCAGAGACCCAACAAAGTTGCAGTCAATCCAGGATGACTTGTGTCTACCTACACTCAGCGCCGCAGACCCTGGAACGTCTCGAGAATGAGCTCGACGCTGACCGGCGACGGCACCTCAGGCGCGCCATACTCGAATTCGGCGAGCTCCACTCCCCTGACGCGATCCACCGGGAGCGCCGCGAAGATGTCAGCAACCTGATGCGGCAGCAGCCCGTCCGGCACACGGTAGGCCGCGGGGATGTACCCCGGCTCGAGCACATCCCAGTCCACATGGATCCACACTTCACGGCCGGCTACAAGTTCCGCCACGCGTGCGGGTGTGCTTTCGATCGGGGACAGCACGCGAACGCCGGCTTCTGCCAGTAAGTCAGCTTCAGTCGGGTCGATGTCGCGTCCACCCACGACGATGACCTGCTCTGGGTTCAGACCTGCGCCGTGGCCGCTGTCCCACAGCCCGCATGCGGCCGCGAGGACCATTCCGCCGAGATAGCCGGATTCGGTGCTCGCAGGTGTGTTGAAGTCTCCGTGTGCGTCGATCCACAGCACGACCGCTCCGGGGTAACGGGCTGCGGCAGTCGGCAGTGTTCCCAGGCTCGCCGCGCACGTGTTGGTCAGAAGCAGAGGTACTTGACCGGCATCCAGTACAGCGGTGACGGCATCCCGCAGGCCCTCCAGCGTCTGCCGCGCGGCGGGAAGCGCGACAGTCCAGTCATCCACCGTGCCTGGAGACGGCGTCCCGACGACGACCGGGGGGCGATCGAGGTATGCGCTCAGCGCCTCGCCGGCCGCGCGCGCTCCTCTCAATGCGCCATCCGTGCGGTCCGCAACGCGGCCCTGCGAGATGATGATCCCGAAATCCTGCGTCATGTCTGTTCCTTCCGAAAACTGCCGCCGATCACCGGCCATGCTACGTCCAGTACGGGTCCATAAGGCGATCGTTACACTGCGTGAAGTGGCCGCGTCGTGAGCGTCAGTCGAGGCCGTGGGCTTTGGGATGCCGCGGCGCACCGCGCCCATCACCGCGGCCCACGTGACGGGCGCGCGTGATCGTGGCGTTGCCGAAGCGTGCTCGTGCGTCATCCAAAGCACCTTCGACCTTTCGCCAGTGCTCGTCTTCATCCCAGAGGGCGAACGCCGCGCCTCCTGCCGGCCGCAACTTCTCAGCGCGCACGCCAACGAGCCGCACGGGGTCGCGACGGTCGATCGATTCGAAGAGCGTCTGAGCCGCCTCGCCGATGCGCTGGCCGACCGAGGTCGGCTCCGCCAGAGTCTGGGAACGACTCAACGTCGTGAAGTCGTCGAAGCGGATCTTGATCGCAACCGTGGCGCACTCCCACCCCGCTCGCCGAAGCCTGGCCGCCACACGGTCGGCGAGGCGCAGGAGTTCGGCGCGCAGGAATTCTCGGTCTGTGACGTCCTCGTCGAAGGTCTCTTCATGCCCGATGCTTTTCTCGACACGTTCGGTGTCGACAGCGCGTGCATCCTGGCCACGAGACAGCAGAACAAGCCGGCCACCGAGGGCGCGGCCAACCGCACGGTCGAGCACGTCCGGTGGAGATTCACGGACGTCTCCGATGGTGCGGATGCCGCGCGCCTCAAGAGCTTCCGCTGCTTTCGGTCCGACACCCCACATCGTGCGTACCGAGCGTGGTGAGAGAAAGTCGAGAGTGTCGGCGGCAGCGATGATCAGCAGCCCGTCCGGCTTTGAGATCGTCGACGCCATCTTCGCCACATGCTTTGTGGCCGCAACCCCCACGCTGCAGACGATCCCGACCTCGGCCTGCACGCGCTCACGAACGAGCCGAGCGATCTCGCCTGGACTCCCCCACAGTCGTCGCACGCCCTGCACATCGAGGAATGCCTCATCCACCGACAGCGGCTCGACCAGCGGCGTGATCGACTCGAAAACCGCCATCACCTGACGAGAGATCTCCTGATACCGCTCGAAATGAGGCATGACGATCTTTGCGCTCGGGCACAAGCGCATCGCCTGGCTGACCGGCATCGCTGCACGTACGCCGTACTGACGCGCCTCGTAGGACGCGCTGGACACGACAGACCTGCCATCGGGCGCACCGATGATCAGCGGCAGCCCGCGCAGCGACGGATCATCGAGCACCTCGACGGCCGCGTAGAACGCATCCATATCGACATGCAGGATGCGCGTGCCGGTGTCGTCCGCTCCGTCGGGAGAGACAAGCCTGCCTCGTCCGTCTCCGCGCCCCATGATTCCATTCTCGCTGACGCCACCGACACCGGGGGCGTCAGCGAGAACAAGACGTTACTGCGCTGCGCGCTCCAGGACGAGCTCGCGCACGCGGGCGGCGTCGGCCTGACCCTTCATCGCCTTCATGACCGCGCCGATCACGGCGCCGGCGGCCTGGACCTTGCCGTCCTTGATCTTGGCGAGCACATCGGGCTGAGAAGCCAGGGCTTCGTCGATCGCGGCGATCAATGCCCCGTCATCCGAGACGACAGCGAGGCCACGAGCGTCGACGACCTGCTGCGGCGTGCCTTCGCCGGCGATGACGCCTTCGAGCACCTGGCGTGCCAGCTTGTCGGTGAGGGTCCCCTCATCGATGAGCTTCTGCAGGGCGGCGACGTTCTCCGGCGTGATGAGGCCGGCGGCATCCTTGTCCTGTGTGTTCGCGAGACGAGAGATTTCCCCCGTCCACCACTTGCGTGCGGCGGCGGGTGTCGCACCCGCGGCGATCGTTGCTTCGACCTCGTCGATCAGGGCGCCGTTGCGGACATCCTGGAACTCGAGATCGGTGAAGTTCCACTCCACCTTCAATCGGCGGCGACGCGCCACCGGCTGCTCGGGAAGCGCTGCACGCAGTTCCTCGATCAGCTCGACCGCGGGCTGCACTGGCAGCAGGTCAGGCTCTGGGAAGTACCGGTAGTCATCCGCGTCCGACTTCGGGCGACCGGGCGACGTGGTGCTGGTGTCTTCGTGCCAGTGGCGCGTCTCCTGGGTGATCGTACCGCCGTCGGCGAGAATCTGCGCCTGGCGCTGGATCTCGTGGCGAACAGCACGCTCCACCGATCGCATCGAGTTGACGTTCTTGGTCTCGGTGCGGGTGCCCAGCGGTGCGGGCTCCTCGCCCTCCGCTACGCGCGGGCGCAGCGAGACGTTCGCGTCACAGCGAAGGTTTCCCCGCTCCAGACGCGCCTCAGAGATGCCGAGGCTCCGCACGATGTCACGGATCGTGGAGACGTACGCCTTCGCGACCTCAGGAGCGCGGTGCTCCGTGCCATAAATGATGTTCGTGACGATCTCGACCAGCGGGACGCCGGCACGGTTGTAGTCGACGAGCGAGTATTCAGCGCCCTGGATGCGACCGGTCGCGCCCCCCATGTGGGTGAGCTTTCCGGCATCCTCCTCCATGTGCGCGCGCTCGATCGGAATCGTCACGAGCGTGCCGTCCTCGAGCTCGACCACGACGGATCCCTCATACGCGATCGGCTCGTCGTACTGCGAGATCTGGTAGTTCTTACCGAGGTCAGGGTAGAAGTAGTTCTTCCGCGCGAAACGGCTGGATGCTGCGATCGAGCAGCCGAGCGCCAGGCCCAGGCTGATCGATGAGCGGATCGCCGTCTCGTTCACGACCGGCAGCGAGCCGGGAAGACCGAGATCGACCGGGGCGATCAGCGTGTTCGGCTCTGCGGCGTGATACTTCTCGTTCGCCGGGTTCGGCGCATCCGAGAACATCTTCGTGTTTGTGTTGAGTTCGACGTGCACCTCGAAGCCGAGCACCGGCTCGAACAGTTCGAGGGCCTTGTCGTAGTCCATCAGCTTTGCCGCAGCCATCAGCGGTTCCCTCCTGCGAGCTGGGGAGCTCGGGTCAGCAACGGTGCGCCCCACGAATCTACGAGCGCGGTCTCCAGCGCGGCACCCACACGGTACAGACGAGCATCTTGGTGCGCGGGAGCGATGAACTGGATGCCGACGGGCAGGCCGTCGTCATCTGCAAGACCCGAAGGGATCGAAATCGCGGGAACACCGGCGAGGTTCGCCGGAATCGTGGTGACATCGTTCAGGTACATCTGCAGCGGATCGTCGATCTTCTCGCCGATCTTGAACGCTGTGGTCGGCGCGGAGGGTGTCGCGATGACATCGACCTGCGCGAAGGCATTGTCGAAGTCCTGCTGAATGAGCGTGCGAACCTTCTGCGCGCTGCCGTAGTAGGCGTCGTAGTACCCGGCTGAGAGTGCATACGTGCCGAGGATGATACGGCGCTTGACCTCATCGCCGAAGCCGGCTTCACGCGTCGCCGACATCACGTCTTCTACGGTGGCGGCACCGTCGGGTGTGACCCGCATGCCGAAGCGCACGGAGTCGAACTTCGCCAGGTTGCTGGATGCCTCGGCGGGCAGGATCAGGTAGTACGCCGCGACACCGTACTCGAAGTGCGGGGTGGAGATCTCGACGATCTCCGCACCGTTCGCCTCAAGGAGGTCGAGAGAGGCGCGGAAGGATGCCGCCACGCCGGATTGGAAACCCGAATCCGGCAGCTCCTTGATGACGCCGACCTTCAGTCCCTTGAGCACATCTCCGCGGGCGCCCTCACGCGCAGCATCCGCGAACGACGGCCAGGCGTCGGTCAGTGAGGTGGAGTCCTTGGGATCGTGACCGCCGATGATGTCGTGCAGGAGCCCCGAGTCGAGAACAGTTCGTGTGACGGGACCCACCTGGTCAAGGCTCGATGCCAGCGCAATCGCACCGTAGCGGCTGACGCCACCATAGGTCGGCTTCAGGCCGACCGTGCCGGTCACATGGGCGGGCTGGCGGATAGAGCCGCCCGTGTCTGAGCCGAGCGCGAGCGGCGCCTCGAATGCGGCGACGGCGGCAGCGGATCCACCGCCAGAGCCACCGGGAATCCGATCCAGATCCCATGGATTGCGGGTAGGACCATATGCGGAGTGCTCGGTGGAGGAGCCCATCGCGAACTCGTCCATGTTGGTCTTGCCCAGCGGCACGAGGCCGGCGGCACGCGAACGCGCGACGACGGTGGCGTCGTAGGGCGACATGTAGCCCTCGAGAATCTTCGAGCCGCTCGTCGTGGGCTGATCTGTGGTGACCAGGACGTCCTTGATGGCGAGCGGAACACCAGCGAGGGGGCCGAGCTTCTCGCCTGCGGCGCGTCGTGCATCAACGGCGTCGGCGGCAGCCAGCGCGCCCTCGTTCACGTGCAGGAAAGCATGGACATCGCCGTCAACGGCTGCGATGCGGTCCAGGTGCGCCTGGGTGGCTTCGCGGCTGGAGACCTCGCCTGCGGCGAGCTTGTCTCCGAGTTCGGCGGCCGTCCAACGGATGATGTCGCTCACTGCTCTTCTCCCAAGATCGCGCTCACGCGGAACCGGCCGTCCACGGCATCCGGCGCATTCTGCAGCACCTGTTCATGCGTGAGCGTCTCGCCGACCACGTCGGGACGGAAGACGTTCGCAAGCGGAATCGGGTGGCTCGTGGCCACCACATCGGAGGTCGCAACCTCCGACACCTTCGCGATGTTGTCGACGATGGCGTCGAGCTGGCCCGTGAGCCGCGTCACCTCGTCGTCTTTTAGCTGGATGCGCGCGAGCACGCCGAGATGGCGCACGAGCTCAGGGGTGATTTCAGACACCACCCCAGTCTAGTTCGCCGCGTCGGATCCCCCGCGCGCCCCGAGGCTCCCCATAGGCTGGTCGGCATGACGACGTTCGATCCCCCTCGCCCCTGGGTCGCCAGCTACGCCGATGGCGTTCCAGAAGACCTCGCCCCTGTCGATGGCTCACTCATCGATATCGTTGCGGCGTCAGCTCGCGACTATCCGGATGCTGTCGCCCTGCAGTTCTTTGGCCAGGAGACGACGTACGCCCAGATGCAGGATGCGATCGAGCGCGCGGCAGCGGGGCTGCGGGACCTCGGCATCCGAGCCGGAGATCCGGTCGCGATCGTGCTGCCGAACTGCCCGCAGCACATCATTGCCTTTTACGCGGTGCTGCGGTTGGGCGCTGTCGTCGTCGAGCACAACCCGCTCTACACGCCTCGCGAACTCCGCAAGCAGTTCGAAGACCACGGGGCAAAGCACGCGATCGTGTGGAACAAGGTCGTGGGAATGGTGCAGGAGTTCCCCGCCGACCTTACGATGAAGACCCTGATCGCCGTCGACATCACCAAGGCGATGCCGTTCTTCACGCAAATCGCACTGAAGCTGCCGATCGCGAAGGCCCGGGTGTCACGCGCCGCTCTCACCGAGAAGGTGCGCGGCGCGATCGACTGGGAGCAGGTCGTCCGCTCTGCTCCCCTGCCTTCCTCACATCCGAAGCCGGACACGGACGACCTCGCGATCATCCAGTACACCTCTGGCACGACGGGAAACCCCAAGGGCGCCTCCCTCAGCCACCGCAACCTGCTCTCGAATGCAGCACAGGCACAGGCCTGGGTCCCATCGATCCAGCGCGGACACGGTTGCGTCGTATACGCAGTGCTCCCCATGTTCCACGCCTACGGCCTCACCCTCTGCCTGACATTTGCGATGTCAATGGGTGCCCGCCTGGTGCTGTTCCCGAAATTCGACCCAGACATGGTGCTCGAGGTAGTCAAGAAGCATCCGGCGACCTTTCTTCCTCTCGTTCCCCCGATCGCGGAACGGTTGCTCGCGGCCGCCGAGGCGAAAGGCATCTCGCTACGGGGCATCGACGTGGCGATCTCCGGTGCGATGGCGCTCCCGCACGAACTCGTCGTTCCTTTCGAAGAAGCATCCGGAGGTTTCCTTGTCGAGGGTTATGGACTCAGCGAGTGCTCCCCCGTACTGATGGCAAACCCCGTGGCACAGAGCCGCGTGCCCGGAACGATTGGCCTGCCGTTGCCAGGCACCGAGTGCCGCGTTGTCGACCCAGACAACCCCACGCAGGATGTCGAGCCTGGAGCGCCTGGTGAGCTCGTCGTCCGCGGCCCGCAGGTGTTCTTGGGCTACTACGGCAAGCCGGAGGCCACCGAGGAGTCCTTCGTCGACGGCTGGTACCGCACCGGCGACATCGTCACGATCGATGAGGCCGGGTTTCTGCGGATTGTTGATCGCATCAAGGAACTCATCATCACCGGCGGCTTCAACGTCGCGCCCACTGAAGTCGAGAACGCTCTGCGCCAGCATCCGTCCGTGGCAGATGCCGCTGTGGTCGGATTGCACGATGATCACTCGGGCGAAGAGGTCGTCGCCGCGATCGTCCTCGACGCCGGCGCACAGCTGGATGAGGCGTCGATCAGGGAGTTTGCGCGCAGCATCCTGACTCCGTACAAGGTGCCACGTCGGATCTTCGTCGTCGACGAATTGCCCAAGTCGATCATCGGCAAGGTGCTGCGCCGACAGGTGAAGGAAAAGCTCATCGCGCTCACCACAAGTGCCTAAGAGTGCGTCTTCACAGACAAGCGTCATCTCGGGGCGCTACCCTTTGGAAGTGACCCCTGAAGATGCAGCGCTGAGCGAGCCCACCGACGAATCCCCAACGACCCCCGGATTCGAGGAACTAGGCATCACCGGCCCCGTCCTCGCGGCAATCCGCGGCCTCGGTTACGAGACCCCATCCCCCATCCAGGCAGCGACGATCCCGACTCTGCTCGGTGGACGCGACGTTGTCGGCATGGCGCAGACTGGAACGGGCAAGACTGCCGCTTTCGCGCTGCCGGTGCTGGAGCGTCTCGACATCTCACAGAAGATCCCCCAGGCCCTCGTTCTCGCTCCGACCCGTGAGCTCGCGCTGCAGGTGTGTGAGGCTTTCGAGTCGTACGCCTCGAAGATGAAGGGCGTGCACGTGCTGCCCGTCTACGGCGGACAGGGATACGGCGTCCAGCTGTCGGCGCTTCGCCGCGGCGTGCACGTCATCGTCGGTACTCCCGGCCGCATCATGGATCACCTCGCCAAGGGCACCCTTGACCTCTCTGAGCTGAAGTACCTCGTTCTCGACGAGGCCGACGAGATGCTGAAGATGGGCTTCGCCGAGGATGTCGAGCAGATCCTTGCTCAGACGCCGGCCGAGAAGCAGGTCGCACTGTTCTCCGCGACGATGCCGCCGCAGATCCGCCGCCTCGCTCAGAAGTATCTGCAGGATGCTGAAGAGATCACGATCAAGTCGAAGACCGCGTCGAGCACAAACATCACTCAGCGGTACCTCATCGTCTCGTACCAGCAGAAGGTCGATGCGCTCACGCGCATCCTCGAGGTCGAGAACTTCGATGGAATGATCGTCTTCGTCCGTACGAAGAACGAAACCGAGACTCTTGCCGAGAAGCTGCGTGCGCGCGGATACTCTGCCGCCGCCATCAACGGTGACGTCGCACAGGTGCAGCGTGAGCGCAGCATCAACCAGCTCAAGGAAGGCAAGCTCGACATCCTCGTCGCGACCGATGTCGCCGCGCGTGGTCTCGACGTTGAGCGCATCAGCCACGTCGTCAACTACGACATCCCCACCGACACTGAGTCGTACGTGCACCGCATCGGTCGCACCGGCCGCGCAGGTCGCACCGGCGACGCGATCAGCTTCATCACGCCGCGCGAGCGTTACCTGCTCAAGAGCATCGAGAAGGCCACCCGTCAGGCTCCGGCGCAGATGACGTTGCCGAGCACGGACGACGTCAACACCACTCGACTGGCGCGCTTCGACGATGGCATCACGGCAGCACTCGCGGAGACCGCCCGCATCGAGGCGTTCCGCGACATCGTCGCGCACTACGTACGCAACCACGATGTGCCTGAGGGAGATGTCGCCGCGGCTCTCGCGGTCGTCGCTCAGGGCAAGACCCCGCTGCTGCTGGATCCTGCGAACGACCCGCTGACCGCTGCCGTCGAGCGCGACAACCGCCCGCGTCGGGACTCGGGAGACCGTCCAGAGCGAGGAACAGGCCCACGCACAGAGCGCCGCAGTCGCGGTGACTACGCTGCTTACCGCATCGAGGTCGGGCGTCGTCACAAGGTGGAACCGCGTCAGATCGTCGGCGCGCTGGCGAACGAGGGCGGCCTGGGCCGCGACGATTTCGGCGCTATCGCCATCAAGCCTGACTTCACCATCGTCGAGCTGCCGTCAAACCTCGACCCGTCGGTTCTCACCAAGCTCAAGGACACCCGGATCTCGGGTCGCCTGATCGAGATCAAGGCGGACCGTGGGGTTCCCAGCCGTCGCGACACCGGTGGCAGCTACGAGCGTCGCGACCGTCCGTCGTATTCCGACCGCTCGGACCGCAAGCCGCGCCACAAGGACTGATCACACTGGGCCCGAGCACAGCTTCGGATGCCAGTCCCGAAACGCCGTGAGAACACCTCGTTCTCACGGCGTTTCGTGTTTCCGCTCCGAAGTTGTGCACGGGCCAATCCAGGGCGGACTAGTCCAGCGCGGCCGGGCCTTCGGTCACCAGGATGTGGAACTGGGCGGCGTCGAGGATGCGGAGACCGAGATCCTCAGCCTTCGCCAGCTTTGAACCGGCACCGGGGCCCGCAGCGACGAAGTCTGTCTTCTTTGAGACGCTGGATGCCGCCTTGCCACCGGCATTGATGATCGCTTCTTGCGCGCCATCGCGGGTGTAGCCATCGAGCGAACCGGTGGCGACGACGGTGAGCCCGTCGAGCACTCCCCCCTGCACGACCGCCGCTCCAGGGCCAGGGTGACCGGGCGTCGTCCACTGCACGCCGGCCGCCGACCATTGCTCGACGATCTCGACATGCCAGTCGATCTCGAACCAGTCCAGCAGCGAGTCAGCAATGATCCCGCCGACCCCTTCGACTGCGGCGAGTTCCTCGCGGGATGCCGCACGGATCGCGTCGAGCGATCCGAACCACTGCGCGAGCGCACGTGCGGCAACGGGCCCGACGTGACGGATGTTCAGCGAGACCAGCAGACGCCAGAGTTCCTTGGTCTTCGCCTTCTCCAACTCGGCGAGCAGAGTCACCGCCTGGGAGGAGGGCTGCATCGCGTTGATGCCGTTCTTCTTCTCGCTAGGCGTGGGGTTACGGCGGAACGGTGAGCGTGTCTTCACCACTCCGTCATCGTCTTCCTTAGGCAGCCCGGTCTCGGCATCCCTGACGAAGAGTTCGATCGGCACGATCTCGTCCAATGTCAGCGAGAACAGCCCCGCTTCGGTGACGAGCGGCGGGACAGCGGGGAACGTCGGCTGCGTCAAGGCCGCAGCCGTCACCTCGCCCAACGCCTCGATGTCGAGTGCACCGCGCGAGCCAATGTGTTCGACCCGCCCTCGCACCTGCGCCGGGCACGAGCGGGCATTCGGGCAACGGAGGTCGATGTCGCCCTCCTTCATCGCGCGCAACGGCGTGCCGCACTCGGGGCATCCGACCGGCATCACGAATTCGCGTTCGGTACCGTCGCGTTTGTCGACCACCGGGCCCAATACCTCGGGAATCACGTCTCCTGCCTTGCGCAGTACAACGGTGTCGCCGATGAGTACTCCCTTGGCCTTCACGACATCCTTGTTGTGCAGCGTCGCCTGCCGAACGACGGAGCCGGCGACATGCGCCGGTGCCATCACGGCGAATGGCGTCGCGCGACCGGTACGACCGACCGAGACGACGATGTCGAGGAGTTTGGTCTGCACCTCTTCCGGAGGGTACTTGTAGGCGATCGCCCAGCGCGGGGCGCGGCTCGTCATTCCCAGTTCATCATGCAGCGCCAGCTCGTCAACCTTGACGACGATGCCGTCGAGCTCGTGCTCGATGTCGTGCCGGTGCTCGCCGAAGTACTCGACGAACGCGGAGACCTCATCAATGCCTCGGCATACCTTCGAATGCGGGCTGGTGGGCAAGCCCCATGCTGCGAGCAGATCGTAGACCTCGCTCTGCGCCGCCACCGGCGGGTTCTGCCACGCACCGATACCGTGCACATACAGTGACAGCGAGTTCACCCGCAGAAGGCCCGCTTCGAGCTCCAGGCCGTCCTTCTTGTCAATCTGCTGGCGGAGTCCACCGCTGGCAGCATTGCGCGGGTTCGCGAACGAAGGGAAGCGCCGTGCAGCAGCCGTTCGCGCTTTCTCCTCTTCGAAGGGCTTCTTAGCGCCGCCGCGGGCTTCCCAGCGCGCCAAAGTGTCGGCATACGCACGCTCGCGGAACGATGCTTGAGCGGCGTTCAGCCGTTCAAAGGCCGCAACCGGGATGAATACCTCGCCACGCACTTCGACGATCGACGGATGCCCCTCGCCACTCAACCGTTCGGGGATGTCTGCCAGCCGCAGTGCGTTCTCCGTCACGATCTCACCGACGCGGCCATCACCACGCGTGGCCGCCGAAGTCAGCACACCGTTCTCGTAGCGCAAGTTGATCGCGAGGCCATCGATTTTCAGCTCGGTGAGCCAGGCAACTTCACGCCCCGAAGCCGCCGTCGTCTTCGCAGCCCATTCACGCAGTTCCTCGATGGAAAAGACGTTGTCGAGACTCAGCATCCGCTCGGCGTGCTCGATCGTCGCAAGACCCGTGGATTCGGCGGCCCCGACCATCTGCGTCGGCGAGTCCTGACCCTGCAGCTCGGGGTGCAGCCGCTCGAGCTCTTCGAGCCGGTGCATCCAGCCGTCGTAGGTCGCATCATCGACGACCGAGGTGTCGCGTCCGTAGTACGCGTCTTTCGCGCCCAGAATGCGCGTCGTCAGCTCTTCGGCTTCTACGCGGGCGTCTTCCAGCAGGTTGTTGTCCGGCACCCTCTCAGTCTACGAGCGAGTGCCGACATCCGACGAGCGGCTCACGCCCCGACGGGCACCGCCGACACGGTCCGATCGATCGTGAACTGGCCGAGCACGCGCGTGCCGAGATAGAGCACCGCGGTCTGCCCAGGGGCGACTCCATCGAGCGACACTTCGGGCACGACCGTCACTCCGGAATCCGAAACGGTGGCACGAGCAGGTACCGGCTCCGAATGCGCGCGAATCTGCACGTGGCACTCGAACTCAGCCGCCACCGGCGCAGCGCCCGCCCACGAATAGCGCTCCCCCGAGATCTCCGCGATCGCGAGCGCTTCCTTCGGCCCAACGACGACAGTGTTCGACACCGGTCGCACCTCAAGCACAAACCGAGGCTTGCCGTCATCCGCCGGGACGCCCAAGCGAAGGCCGCGACGTTGACCGACAGTGAACGCATGCGCGCCGTCGTGCGAACCGACAACGGAACCAGAGCGATCGAGAATTTCGCCCTGCTCGGCGCCGACCTTGTCTGCCAGCCAGCCACGGGTGTCGCCGTCAGGGATAAAGCAGATGTCGTGACTGTCCGGCTTCTGCGCGACGGTCAGCCCCCGCTCGGCTGCCTCCGCCCGCACAATCGCCTTCGACGGCGTCGTGCCCAGCGGGAAGTAGGTGTGCGCCAACTGCTCAGTGGTGAGCACGCCCAGCACATACGACTGGTCCTTGGCATTGTCCGAGGCGCGGTGCAGCTCCAGCCCGCCTTCGCCATCGATCAGCGTCGCGTAATGGCCGGTGCAGACCGCGTCAAAGCCGAGCTCGATCGCTCGTTCGAGGAGCGCTGCGAACTTGATCTTCTCGTTGCAGCGCATGCACGGATTCGGGGTGCGCCCCGCCTGATACTCGCTGATGAAGTCGTCAATGACCTCGTCACGGAAGCGCTCGGAGAAATCCCACACATAGAACGGGATGCCGAGCATATCGGACGCACGACGCGCATCCATGGCGTCTTCGATCGTGCAGCAGCCGCGGCTGCCGGTGCGCAGTGTTCCACCTGCCCGAGAAAGGGCCAGGTGCACGCCGGTGACGTCGTGCCCAGCATCGACAGCGCGCGCTGCCGCGACGGCAGAGTCCACTCCACCACTCATCGCCGCAAGAATTCGCATTGTTCCAGTTTACGAGCGTGTTCCTGTGCTGGCACCGGATGCCCGCAAAAAGGCATCGGCGATCGCTGCGAGTACCGCATCGACGTCGGCCTCGCTCGATGTACGTCCGAGCGTGAATCGCAGCACGCTGCGAGCGTCTTTCTCGCTGCGCCCCATCGCCATCACGACGTGCGAGGGCTCTGCGACGCCCGCCTGACACGCAGATCCCGTGGATGCCGCGACCCCCGCGACGTCCAGCAGAAAGAGCAGGCTCTCCCCCACCGCGCCGGGAAAAAGCACATGTGCGTTGTTCGGCAGTCGGCCGATCGGGTCGCCCAGCAGCTCGGCTGAGGGGACGGCCGAGCGGATGCCTTCGATCAGGCGGTCGCGCAACACGCGCAGCCGCATGCCCTCCGCTTCGCGTTCTGCCTCGCCGCTCTCCAGCGCGACGGCGAAAGCTACGGCCCCAGCGACATCCTGAGTACCGGCGCGCAGTCCACGCTGCTGTGCGCCTCCATGCAGAAGCGGTGCCATCCGAGCCGTGCGCGCCACGACCAGCGCACCGACTCCGACGGGGGCACCGACCTTGTGACCGGCGACACTCATCGCAACCAGGCCAGCACCCGCCGCGGCATCCGCACGCAGTTCGCGAAATGACAGCGGCAAATGACCGATCGCGGCCACAGCATCCAGATGCAGCGGCACATCCGCAGCGGCGGCTGCAGCCGCCAGCATCGCCGCGTCGTTCACCGTGCCGACTTCGTTGTTGGCGATGAGCGCAGTGGCCAGCGCCGCGCCGGGCAGCGCCGCGGCGAAGCCTGCCGGCTCGATACGTCCGACAGTCGAGATCGGCACCGCGCGCACCGTTGCGCCTTCACGCGCAAGCGCCGAGGCGGTGTCCATCGTCGCGTGATGCTCGCCGTCCGGAAGAACGATCGCGTCTGCACCCGCGCGACGAGATGCCCACATCCCACGCAGCGCGGTGTTGATCGACTCCGTCCCGCCCGAGGTCAGCACGACTTCGATCGGGTCACAGCCCAGCACTGCGGCGATCCGCTCACGTGATTCCTCGAGCAGTCGCCGCGCGTCTTGCCCTGCGCCGTGCGTCGACGAGGCGTTGCCGACGACATCAGTAGCCGCCAGCCACGCCTCACGTGCCTCGGGGCGAAGCGGCGTGGTGGCCGCATGATCGAGATAGAACCGCATCCCTTAACTCTCCCCCATTTTTCGCGGCTCGGTGCATGGAACTGAGTGCGACCTGACATGAGACTTCAATGCATCCCGCCTAATGTGTACTCATGCCCGCGTCCCGTCTGCCCGCCGTTCCCGGTGGCACCACCCTCGACCACCTCGGCGTGCGTCTGCACGACGGCACCGCGACCTTGCGGGTCTGGTCGCAGAACGCCTCGTCGATCGAGCTCGTCACCTTCGACGAGACCGACCTCGATTGGGTGACGGATCAGGTCGCGCTGGAGCGCCAACCAGGCGGTGTCTGGGAAGTGACGACGCAACTGCTGCAGCCCGGCACGCGATATGCAATCCGCGTCGGCGGCCCCCATGGCCCCGGCAACACCTTCAACCCCGAGACTCTTCTGCTCGACCCCTACGCGCGCGGTCTCGCGCAGGGCGATGGCTACGAAGAGTGGCGCTCCGTCGTCATCGTCGACGGCTTCGACTGGGGCGAGTCCAAGAAACCACAGGTTCCCCTCGATCAGACCGTGATCTACGAGGCTCATCTGAAGGGCATGACCAAGCGGCATCCGGATGTCCCGCCGGCCCTGCACGGCACCTACGCCGGTCTTGCCCACCCGGCGATGATCGAGTACTTCCAATCTCTCGGCGTCACGTCGATCGAACTGCTCCCCGTGCACGCTTTCGTGCCCGAGCCTCGTCTACTCGAGCGTGGACTCACCAACTACTGGGGATATAACACCCTCAACTTCTTCACTCCGCACGCCGCCTATGCCACCGACGAAGCCCGCAAGGAAGGTCCGGAGGCGATCCTCACCGAGTTCAAAGGCATGGTGCGGCTGCTGCATGAGGCCGGTCTCGAAGTCATCCTCGACGTCGTCTACAACCACACCTCCGAAGAGGGCATTGGCGGGCCGCGATCGAGCCTGCGCGGAATCGACAATGCCAGCTACTACCGGCAGCAGCCCGACGGCGTCTATATCGACACCACCGGGGTCGGAAATACGCTGAACACCGCAATGGATGCCGGCGCCAGGCTCGTCCTCGACTCCCTTCGTTATTGGGCCGACGAGATGCAGATCGACGGATTCCGGTTCGATCTGGCCGCAGCGCTCGGCCGCGACGCATCACACGAGTACACGCCGGAGCATCCGCTTCTCCTTGCGATCCGCGACGACCCGGCGTTGCAGGACGTCAAACTCATCGCTGAGCCATGGGATGTCGGTCTCGGCGGCTGGCAGACCGGCAACTTCACCGCCGGCTGGCACGAGTGGAACGACCGCTACCGCGACCGCGTGCGCAACTTCTGGTTGAGCGACATCGACTACGCACGCCGCGCCTCGGCCCCAGTCGGCATCGGCGGTTTTGCGACACGCCTCGCCGGATCCTCAAACACCTTCAGCGAAGATCGTGGCCCCCTCGCCAGTGTGAACTTCGTCACTGCACACGATGGATTCACGCTGCGTGACCTGGTCTCCTACGACGTCAAGCACAACGAAGCCAACGGCGAAGAGAACCGCGATGGTGCAGACATGAACCGTGCGTTCAACCACGGCATCGAGGGTCCGACGAACGATCCAGCGATCAAGGCCACCCGCCGTAAGGCGATGCGCAACCTGCTGGGTACTCTGCTGCTGTCCGCCGGCATCCCCATGCTCACAGCCGGTGATGAGACCGGCCGCACACAGCGCGGCAACAATAACGCTTACGCTCAGGATTCCGCTCTCACCTGGCTCAGCTGGGAGCACGAGGACTGGCAGGAGGATCTCCGTGCCCACGTCCAGACGCTGACCAGGCTGCGACGTGAGAACCCCGCGCTGCGGCCAAGTCGCTACGCGCGCGCCGGCGAGCACACTCCGAATGCCTCCGTCATGGACTGGTACAACCAGGACGGCGAGACGATGGAACAGTCCCATTGGACCGATCCGGGCAACCGCACGCTGCAGTATGTCGCAGCATCCACGCCGGTCGACGAGCAGTTCAACCGCATCCTGCTCATCGTCCACGGCATCGAAGCGCCCATCGATGTGACCCTGCCAGACAAGGTCGAAGGTGCCACGCGATTCGTGTCGCTGTGGTCGAGCGCGGACGAACGCCCCAGCGACAGGGCGGAGACGTTCGCGCCCGGGGATGTACTCCCGACCCCCGGCACATCCATGAGGTTGTTCCGCGTCGAGTGACGTTAAGCGGAATTGCTTTACCGGACGGGTGTCCAGGACATGCCAGGCGCGGTACATTCAGGGTGTGGCTGCACGTTCTGGCAATCGTCCCGCGGCGCTTAGAAGCCCCGCACAGATCCCGTTGCGGCCTTCTGCCGTCGAAGAGCGCGAAGGGACGGCAGTCCCCGAGCGCGAAGGCACGCTGACCGGGCGCATCCCGCTGGCCGATCCCCGCCCTAGTGCCCCAGGCGGGTTTGCGGCGAAGGCGTTCTCCGGGGAGGTCGTGCCGTTCTGCGTCGTCGCTTTCCGCGAGGGACATGATCTGATCGGCGTACACGTTCGACTCACTGCGCCCGACGGCGAGGAGAGCCTGCATCGCCTGAGCGCGTTGGAGGACGGCTCTGACCGCTGGCAGGCTGAGATCGCGCTGCAGGCACAGGGCGTCTGGCACTATCGCTTCGAAGCATTCGCCGATGACTACGCGACCTGGGCGCACGCTGCTGCGGTGAAGATCGCCGTGGATGTCGACGTCGAGGTGATGGCGGCCCTCGGTCAGGATCTGTTCACGCGCGCGGCGACCGACAAGACGCGCACCCCGGCAGAACGCAAGCGCCTCGCGTCGACCTCGTCTACGCTCAGCACAACGGATGCCGAAACCGCGCTGGCCGTGGCCACCGACCCCGACCTCGCTGGTCTCTTTGCCGCACGCCCGCTCTTCTCGATGTCCTCAGCAACTGCTGATCAGACCATCGTGGTCGAACGCACGCGCGCGGGCGTCGGCGGCTGGTACGAGTTCTTCCCCCGCTCCGAGGGCGCGAAGCGGCAGAAGGACGGCACGATCAAGAGCGGAACATTCCGCACCGCCGCGAAACGGCTTCCCGCCGTGGCCGACATGGGCTTTCAGGTGCTCTATCTGCCGCCGATCCACCCGATCGGACGAACGCACCGCAAGGGACCGAACAACACTCTGGATGCCGGACCCGCCGACCCCGGATCGCCCTGGGCGATCGGAGCGGCAGAGGGTGGTCATGACACCGTACATCCCGACCTCGGAACGCTTGCCGATTTCCGCTACTTCGTGCGCGAGGCGCGAAAGCTCGGTGTCGACGTGGCCCTTGATCTGGCCTTGCAGGCCTCCCCCGACCACCCGTGGGTGCGCTCGCACCCGGAGTGGTTCACCACCCTCCCCGACGGCACGATCGCCTATGCAGAGAACCCGCCGAAGAAGTACCAGGACATCTATCCGCTGAACTTCGACGGTGATCCAATGGGCTTGCGCGACGAAGTGCTGCGGATTGTGAAGCACTGGATCGCTCAGGGCGTGGAGATCTTCCGGGTCGACAATCCCCACACCAAACCGCTGTGGTTCTGGGAATGGCTGATCCTCCGGGTGACCACTGATCATCCGGATGTGGTCTTCCTCGCGGAGGCGTTCACGCGTCCGGCTCCCCTGCGCGGCCTCGCCGCTGTCGGGTTCCAGCAGAGCTATACCTACTTCACCTGGCGCAACACCAAGCGGGAGCTCGAGCAGTTCCTCACCGGACTCGCCGAGGAGACCGCCGACTATCTGCGTCCCAACCTGTTCGTGAACACGCCAGACATCCTCACCGAGTATCTGCAGTTCGGGGGCAGGGCCGCATACCGGATCCGCGCTGCCATCGCAGCGACAGCGGCGCCGACGTACGGCGTATATGCCGGGTACGAGCTATACGAGAACGTGGCGCGTCCTGGCTCCGAGGAGAACATCGACAACGAGAAGTACGAGTACAAGCTGCGTGACTTCGCCGCTGCCGAGGTCGCCGGCGATTCGCTTGCTCCGTACTTACGCCGCCTGAACGAGATCCGCCGTCAGCATCCGGCAGTTCTCCAACTGCGCAACCTTGCGGTGCATTGGAGCGACGACGACGGCATCCTCGTCTATTCGAAGCACCTCGACGGCGCGTTCACCGAAGACGGCAAGCCAGACACGATCATCGTCGTCGCCAACGTCGACCCGCACTCCGTGCGAGAGACCACGGTGCACCTCGACACCCGCATCTGGGGTATAGAACCCGGTGTGCAGTATGACGTCGAGGATCTCGTCACCGGTGCAGTGTGGACCTGGGCAGACCACAACTTCGTGCGTCTCGACTCTTTCGCCGAGCCGGTGCACATCCTCAGGGTGAAGGAGCGATCATGATCGACACCACCGGTATCGCCACCGCCGAATGGGCGGCGATCTCTACGGGTTCTCACCATGCCCCGCATGATGTGCTCGGCGCTCATCCAACGACAGACTCCGCGGGTCGAACCCGCACGACGATTCGAGTCCGACGGCCATTGGCGGACGAAGTGACTGCGGTATTCACGGATGGTGCTCGACTCATTCTGAAACATGTCGCTCACGGCATATGGGAGGGACAGCACGACGGCGCCCCACTCTCCTATCGCGTCGCAACGGTATACGACGGCAGGGAAGAGGTCGCAGGCGACCCCTACCGCCATCGCCCCACCACCGGTGAGCTCGACCTGCACCTGATCGCGGAGGGACGGCATGAGCGGCTCTGGGAGGTCCTCGGCGCGAACTCCCACCCGATCGACGGCGAGATCGGCGTCTCTTTCGCCGTCTGGGCACCGAATGCTCAGGCCGTGCGAGTGGTCGGTGAATTCAACGCCTGGAATGGCGAGGGTCACAGCATGCGTTCGATGGGTGGCAGTGGGATCTGGGAGTTGTTCATCCCCGACGTCACCCCCGGTGCGCAGTACAAGTATCAGATCCTCACGCCGGAGAGTCGCTGGATCCTCAAAGCAGATCCGATGGCTCGGCGCACGCAGATGCCTCCGGAGACAGCATCCATCGTGCCGTTCTCAGCATATTCGTGGCGGGACGGCGCGTGGATGACCAGGCGCGCGGCCACTCATGCCGTCGCCCAGCCAATGTCGATCTACGAGGTGCACCTCGGCTCCTGGCGCGAAGGGCTGGGGTACCGCGAGATCGCCGATCCCCTCATCGAGCACGTCATAGAAACCGGCTTCACTCACGTAGAGTTCATGCCGCTCCAGGAGCATCCATTCGGCGGGTCCTGGGGGTATCAGGTAAGCGGCTACTACGCGCCCACCGCGCGCTTCGGCGCCCCCGACGATCTGAGATATCTCATCGATCGGCTACATCAGGCTGGCATCGGCGTACTGCTGGACTGGGTACCAGGGCACTTCCCCAAGGACGAATTCGCGCTCGCCCGGTTCGACGGACGTCCGCTGTACGAGCATCCGGATCCCCGACGAGGCGAGCACCAGGACTGGGGCACGCTGATCTTCGATTACGGCCGTCCCGAGGTGCGAAACTTTCTCGTCGCGAATGCCCTCTACTGGCTGGATCAGTTCCACATCGACGGGCTGCGCGTGGACGCCGTGGCATCGATGCTGTACCTGGACTACTCCCGCAATGACGGCGAGTGGGAGCCCAACGTCCACGGCGGCCGGGAGAACCTCGAGGCGATCCGGTTCCTGCAGGAGGTCAACACCACCGCGTACCGCGCGCACCCCGGCATCGTCATGATCGCTGAGGAGTCCACCAGCTTCCCCGGTGTCACCGCCCGTACCGACAGCGCCGGTTTGGGCTTCGGGTTCAAGTGGAATATGGGCTGGATGAACGACTCGCTGCAGTACATCGCGCGCGATCCGATGTACCGCGCACATCACGAGGGCGAGATGACGTTCTCGTTCGTATACGCGTTCGGCGAGAACTACCTGCTACCGATCAGCCATGACGAGGTCGTGCACGGCAAGGGAAGCCTGCTGTCGAAGATGCCGGGCGACCACGCGCACAAACTGGCGAATGTCCGCGCATACCTGGCCTACATGTGGGGGCACCCCGGTAAAAAACTGCTCTTCATGGGGCAGGAGTTCGGTCAGCTGTCCGAGTGGTCAGAGGGCAGGGCTTTGGACTGGTGGCTCCTCGAACAGCCGGCGCACGCGCAGCTTCAACACTTCGTCGGCGCAATGAACACCGTGTACCGGAGCACTGCGCCGCTCTGGGAACGCGACAGCGACAGCACTCGTTTCCGCCGGTTGGGTGCCCCATCCTGGGACCCGAACGTGATCGCGTTCGAGCGACGGGACTCGCATGGCGGACGCGTGATCGTGATCAGCAATTTCGCCGGTGTGGAACGCACAGGTCTTGCACTTGATCTGCCAGTGGCAGGTCTCTGGGACGAGATCCTCAACACGGACGCCACCGAATACGGTGGACACGGCATCGGCAATTATGGGCGCGTGGCTGCCCACATCACCGGAGACCACGGCACACCGACGACGAAGATCACGCTGCCAGCGCTGTCGACGATCTGGCTGCGCCATCGCACCGAGCGGCTGAGCGTCTGAGGCGTCAGAACAAGAGCGATGACAGCCGGTTGCGCGCCGCGGCCACGCGGGGATCCGCGTCGCCGATGAGACCGAACAGTTCGACGAGGCGTTGCCGCACCGGGACCCGCTCGTCGGCGGGCAATTCTGCGAAGAGATCGAGCAGCCGACCGAAAGCATCGTCGACGTGCCCGCCGGAGATGTCGAGGTCGGCAACGGTGAATTGCGCCTCCAGGTCGTGCGGAGCGGCAGCGGCAGCGGCACGCGCTTGCTGCAGATCCACTCCCTGCACACGGTCGAGCAATCGAACCTGGCCGAGACCCGCTCGAGCATCCTCATCACGAGGGTTCTCTGCCAAAGCCTTCTCATAGGCTGTGATCGCCGTGGCGAAATCACCTGTTTCGATGGCGGCAAATGCTTCGGCATGCAACGGCGGTAACGGAGCCTCCTGGGGCTCCGCTTCTTCGTTCTGCTCGGTCGCTTCGCCGCTGACCGATCCGGTCACACCGTTCTGCGCAGCCATCTGCAGCAGCTGGTCGAAGACCTGACGGACCTGCTCCTCTGGCACCGCACCCGTGAACATGGGCACCGGTTGTCCCGCGATCAGCGCGACCACCATCGGGATCGACTGTGCCTTGAAGCTCTGTGCGAGCTGAGGGTTTGCGTCGACGTCGACCTTCGCGAGCACAACCCGGCCGCCGAGTTCGGTGACGACCTTCTCCAGCACAGGGCTGAGTTGCTTGCACGGACCGCACCACTCGGCCCACAGATCCACGACGATCGGTACCGTGCGCGAGAGTTCCAGGATCTGTCCGAACGTGGCGTCGGTGACGTCCACGATGAATCCGCCCGTGGCCACTGCTCCTGCCTCGGTAGACACCGTGGCAGGATTCTGAGGAGCCACTGGGCGATTGCGCAGGGTCGAGAGGTCTACGGCACCACGAAGGGCCGAAGCAGAGATATCGCTCACTTGATCACTTCCACATTGAGAATGTCTTGATGCACGGCAAGAAGGTGAACCTGCGCCGTCGAGCCCTGGCTGGGAACGGAGAAGAACAACTGCAGGCCGTAGGTGGTCACGACGCCCTTTGACGCTTCCTCGGCGCCGGTGAGGGTCTTGGCCTCTGGGTTATCGCCGAATCTGATCACCGCGTCGTCGGAGGTGGGCGAGATAGTTTCGCTGTCGACGAGAGATACCGCGACGATCGCTCCACTGTCGAGCGTGGCCAGTGCAACCGGCGATGCTGCGCTGGGGGCGATATCGAATGCAGTACTCGAAGTCTCGGCGGCACCATTGTCGACCAGCGACTGGACGACGGCATCGCGACTGGCCTTGATCGAGTCTGCGAGCGTGATCGCCACCGGGTCGAAGAGGGAGTAATACTCGCTTGCCTCGCCCTCATCGACCACGTCAGCGAATGCCGCGGAGAGCTCATCCGGAGATAGCGCGAGGAAGGCCGCTGCGCTTTCAGTAATGAGACTGGTTCCCAACCACGCCGGAGCCAGCTGCGGCACCTCGGCCGATGCCTGCATCTCAGCGATGTTGGTGACCTTGTAGTCCGACCAGGGGTCGCTCTGCGTCATCGTGAGGATGACGGGGGGCACGGTGTCGTCGCTCTTGCTCTTAGTCAGAGCGAGGACAGTTCGCGGCCAGTTGTCGGTCGCCTGCGGGAGCAGCACTTCGATCGCGTCGGTCGGGATGGCGGACGGCAGCACACGGTCGGTGAGGGCCGCGCGCAACGTGTAGTCCGTGCGTCGGGCGTCCAACGGAGCACCATCCAGGCGCGTGGCTGCAAGGTCGATATCGAGCGCGGCGTCCGCCTCGCTGAGCGTCGTCGCGATGTTCTGCAGAATGCGGGATGCCTGCGCTTCGGTGACCGCCGGCGGCTTCTGATTCTCCGGCGTGATCACAGTAGGAGACGGCGACGGCGACGGTGTCGCCCCACCGAACTGCGGCCATGAGTCGCTCGAGCAGCCGGCGAACAGCAGCGCTGCGACGCCGAGCGCAGGAAGCGCAAGCAATCTTCTGCGCATTGGGGAAGCCCGACGTTCGGTCGTGGACTCGTCCTTCTTCTGCGTCGGTTCTGCGTCGGCCACCGGTGCGTCATCCGCGGGGGCTTCGATCTGCGCACGGACGGGTGCGGGCTCCATCGCGAGATCAATCGGCTCCGTGGGCGGAAGCGGTCCAGGTCCCTTTCGGCGCGGACCGCGGCCCCGACGCTGATGACCGATCGCCAGAACATACATGACGAGGCCGAACAGCAGCACCGCAGCGCCTACGGCGATGAGCGGCCCCACCAATGGCGTAGAGGTGTCCAGCGGCCAGGAGACCACAATGTCCTCCGGAGCGTCTGCAGTGCCGTCTTTCGCGATCAGCACGCTCATGCCCTCGGGCAGCTGCATGTCGGTGATCAGCTGATCCGGTTCGCTGAATGAATCGAGCCAGAGGTCAGAGCCTGCCGGGTTTCGGCCGGTCTCCTCAGCCGGGACTTCCTCTGCAGGAACTTCCTCAGCCGGGACCTCTTCAGTGACGATCGGCTCGACCAGCGTGGTCACTGTCGTCCCGTCATCGCCAGGTGTGACCGAGTTGTATGTGGCATCCGACAGCCAGGCTTCAAGATCGGCCGTGCGTCCGTAGGCGGCAAAGATGTCGCCTTCTCCGCGAATGAGCAGCGTCTGCTGACCGGCGTGCTCGCGAAGCACTGCACCGTCAACAAGCAGATATGGAGCCGATTCCTCGACGCTGATCTCTACTTGCTGCGCCGAGGGTCCCATGAAAATGGTTCGCTGAGCGATGCCTGCTCCGATGAGAAGCGTGGCCAGGACGAAGGCCACGACGGCCCAAACAAAACGCACGAAAAGTCTCCTTACGTGACCCGGACGCCTCGTCCGTGTCTCCGCTCGACATTTCAGACTATCGAAACTGGCTGAGTGTTGACTACCAGGAGTTCCGGACGTATCTGATCGGCACGTCGCAGAAGCTGACCGCCCGATGGCTACTACCCTGAGATCAGTTGTTGTCGAGGAGAAGCATGAAGGTTCATAACCCGTTCCGCACCGCGCTGGTGGCAACGCTTGGCGTGGGGCTCGGCATACTGCTCATCGGCAGTGTCGAGTCGTTGTCGACAGTGCTGCTCTACGTCGGCACCGCCCTGTTCATCAGCCTGGGCCTTGATCCCGTCATTTCGTTCCTCGAACGCCGAAAGCTCCCCCGTTGGCTGGCCGTGCTGATCACGATCGTCGGAGTCCTGGGAATCTTCGCAGGGATCGTTCTGATCGTGTTGCCCATCATCATCGACCAGGTGTCACAGCTGGTCCGGCAAATCACACGGCTGGTGCAGAGCAGCAATAACATCTGGGAAGATCTTCGCGAATGGCTGGAGGGTGTCTTTCCCGCACTTGATGTCGATCGAGTGCTGGACGAGTCGCAGAGCTGGTTACTCGAGAACATGGGTGACATCACCGGTAGCTTGATCGCCGCGAGCGTGAACATCGTCACCGGATTGTTCGGGGCCTTCATCGTGCTGATCCTGACCATCTATCTGACGGCCTCGACTCCCTCACTCAAACGATCCGTGTACCAGCTGATACCGGCATCCAAGCGTCCTCGTTTCATCGATCTCGCGGAACAGATCACAGACTCGGTCGGCTACTACGTGATGGGCCAGGTGACGCTCGGCGTCATCAACGGGATGCTGAGCGCGATCTATCTGAACATCATCGGTGCGCCGTTCGCTGCGGTGCTGGCCGTCATCGCGTTCTTCTTCTCGCTCATCCCCCTGGTCGGCACGCTCACCGGCTCGACGATCATCGTGCTGGCCTGCCTGATCCCCGGACTCGGCTCGCCTGCCACCGCTCTGGCGGCCGCGATCTACTACCTCATCTACATGCAGATCGAGGCGTACCTGATCTCGCCGCGCATCATGAGCCGCGCGGTCTCGGTACCGGGTGCCGTCGTCGTCGTCGCGGCCCTCGCCGGCGGTTCACTGCTCGGGTTGCTCGGCGCCCTCATCGCGATTCCGGTGGCGGCGAGCATCCTGATCATCTACCGTCAGGTACTCATTCCACGGATGAACGAGCGCTGAGGCTCGGTCGACGTCAAATCGGCCATTCATTCGACAGCGGAAGTGCCTCTGGGCGCACCGCAGCGACGATTTCGGTGAGCACTCGGCGAGTCTGACTCTCACCCACCCACAGATGCTTGCCGCCTTCGACATCGATCAAGGTGATGTCGGGGATTGACGCGAAGCGTTCGCGAGCTTCAGCGGGGCGCAGGTAGTCATCGAACTCCGGAATGAGCGCGATCAGACGGCGCTCATTCCCCGCCCACGCAGCCACATCCTCGGCGGTCGCACGGTGCAGTGGCGGCGAAAGCAGGATCACGCCCTCGACCTCGTGGTGACGTCCGTACTTCAGCGCCAACTCGGTACCGAATGACCAGCCCACAAGCCACGGCCGCGGCAGCGACCGCTCGCGCACGAACTCCATTGCGGCAGCGACATCGAACTGCTCCGATGCGCCGCCGTCGAAATGTCCCTCACTCGTGCCGCGCGCCGATGTTGTGCCCCGCGTGTTGAAACGAAGCACGGCGAGATCCGCCAGTGCAGGCAGGCGTCCGGCCGCCTTGCGAATAATGTGCGAATCCATGAATCCGCCGGCTGTGGGCAGCGGATGCAGGGTGACCAGCGTCGCAACGGGCGCGGCGCTTTCTGGCGTGGCCAACTCCCCCACAAGTGTGAGACCGTCCGCGGTGGACAGTTCGATGTCCTCGCGCGTCGCAGGCAACTCCAGTGGTCCGCGGATTTCCATGCTCATGCCATTCTCCAGCAGTGCGTGTGCCAATGCCGGCGCGCCGCGAGATCGGCAGCGTCACCGAGCACGCCGTCTGCGCGCCAGACCACCAGGTGTGCGGTACCGGGCGTGATCGCACGGCCGCATCCAGGACAGGTGTATTCCTTCTGCGCCTGCTGCGCCGAGATCGGCTGCACCGTCCAGTCGCGGCCTTGGCGAATCTCACTCCGCTTCCAACCAGCAAGCAGACGCTCAAAAGAGTCGTCAGTGCTGGGGCGCTCCTGGCGCCGTCGGTGAGGACGTGGCATGTCGAAGCATTACCACCAGTGGTTGTTGATCCAGAAGTTGTAGGCGCCGGCCCAGCTGCCGTACCGACCCGTGGCGTAGCCGTTCGCCCAACGAAGATTGTCGACGGGGTTGTACCCGTTGCCTGGCACCTTGCTGCACGGCAGTGCCTGCACCAAGCCGCACGCGCCGGAGGAGCTGTTCGTCGCGTTCGGGTTCCAGCCACTTTCCCTGGACACGACGTAATCGACGTAGCCCCAATCGCCGGAGGCGATACCTGCAGCGGCCATCCACTCTGCGGGAGCGCCACCGCCCGTGTAGTAAAGCGGGCCACCGCCACCGCCACCGCCACCGCCGCCACCCGATGAGGCGGGCTCTGGCACCGGCTCAGGCGTGGGCGTCGGAGTCACGTAGACCTCGAATGCCCCGCGATCGATCGGTGCGAATGCCGCAGCTTCTACGGAGACCGTGAGGTTCTGGGCGTCCTGCGCCGCGAGAGAGAAAGATGTTTCGACGTCAGCCGCCGGCGGGTCGGCTAAGGCCATACCCGTCGGAGTGACAGTCACGGCGGTGAATCCGATGACCGCGAATGCCGCCAGAACTCCGACCACGCCTCGACGCTGGCTCCAGCGGCGTCGCGCGGGAATGGGCAATCTCGGGGCCGCGTGGGCCACCGTCGCGCTGTGCGCGCTGACGAGATCTATCTCATTACCGGAAGTCACAATAGCTCCAGTGTATCCAGGCGCGCCTGAGTCCACCATGCGAACGCTCAGCGAACAGCGAGAATCACGTCGATCGTCGCATCCAGAAGTGCGTCGACCTGCTCTTCGCGGTAGCCGCGCCGCTGCATCCGAAAGGCCGCTGACCGCAGCTGCTCAACCGAAAGCGCGTCACCATCGCGCAGATAGCGCACGATTCTCTGGGCGACATGGTCGACCTCGTCAACGCGATACCCGAAGGAGAGGATGCCAGTGCGAGCGAACTTGCGTCGGCGACTGCGAGCGAGGTGATCAAGAATGGTCTGTGCCCCGGAACGTGCCTGAACGACCCATGCGTCAACGCCGACTTCATGCACGACGCGTTGACGTTGCCTAGCCGCGAAGGCATCTTCGATGCGGCCCAGCGCCGCATCCACGTCACTGACGACATATCCACCCTTGACAAGGGGGAAAGACGCCACCCGAACATCGGTGGCTGTCAGCTCATCGAGACCACGCTCGAAACTGTCGCGTGCAGCAGCAAGGAAGGTATCCACCGCGGCGCGATGGTAGCCGCGTTCGCGTCCACTGGTCACGCGGAACGCAGGCTGAGCCTCGTCGTGTTCGATCTCAGTCACATCGTTCACCGTATCCGAAGTCATCAGAGAACCGCCCAGGGGGAAAGGAGGAAATAGAGGCTCAGGGCGGGGATCGTGGACGGCAGGATGCTGTCCAGCCGATCCAGCAGGCCACCGTGCCCCGGCAACCAGGAACTCATGTCCTTGATGCCGATATCGCGTTTGATCATCGATTCGCCGAGATCGCCGAGCGTGGCCGAGAGCAGAATTGCGACGCCGAAAATCACGCCACCCCACCAGGGCAGCTCCAGAAGGAAGATAGCAAGAAGCACACCGGCGGCCACCGCCGCCACGACCGCGCCGGCAAAGCCTTCCCAGGTCTTCTTCGGGCTGATTCTTGGCGCCATCGGATGCTTTCCGAACGCGACGCCGGCCGCGTAGGCACCCGTGTCGGCGGCGACAGCGATACCGATGAAGCTGAGCACCCACCACTGCCCGCCCTCTTGCACGAGCAGCATGACCGCCACGCTGGCCAGGAATGGCACGTACACCTGTACGAAGCCGCCGACCACGGCATCCGTCAACACGTCACCGTAGGTGCGACCGTCTTTCGCGATCATCTGAGCGACCAGCCGCCAGACGATCACGAACGCGACGGAGAACAGCAGCGTGACCCAGCTGAGCCACGCGGGTGCGAAGTAACCGGAGAGCACCAGAACGACACCCGCGATGACCTGCGGAATGATATCGATACGGCGACCTGCAGTATGCAGCGCGCGTGCGAGTTCGAAGATGCCGAGCACCGCGATCGCCAGGGCGATCGGAACGAACAGCTCCTTGATGAACATCAGCGAGCCGAGCATGACCGCGGCGAAACCCAGCCCGACGAGGATCGCGAGGATGAGGTCCCGCCCGGTGCGGGCCTTGATCCGCTCGTTTGCCTGATCGAGGTGCTCGCGCGCCTGACTGACGTGCGTCTCGAACTCGCCTCTGGCCTGACGAAGCTGCTCGCGCACCGCTGCTGCAGCATCAGTGGTGAGGTCGTTATGACCCGGCAGCGGCGGGCGCGGCGGAATCACGCGCTCGTCTGCGACGGGAAGACTCTTGGCAACAGGAACGCCTGCTTCCGGGGTCGCCGCATCGGGAGAATCGCGTCGCATCAGCGGGCGTTCCTCATCGGCGTCTCCAGTTGCATTGCTCATCCCGGTTAGACCTCGAGAAGCTCGGTCTCTTTGCGCTTGAGAGCGTCGTCGATCAAATCGACATGCTGACGAGTCAGCGCGTCGAGTTCCTTCTCACCGCGGGCGATCTCATCTTCGCCGACGTCGCTCTTGAGCGCGTCCAGCTCGTCCTTTGACTTGCGACGGATGCCGCGCAGATGCACCTTCGCATCCTCACCCTTGGTGCGGACGAGCTTCACATACTCTTTACGGCGCTCTTCGGTCAGCTCCGGCATCGTCACGCGGACGATGTTGCCGTCGTTCGTCGGGTTAGCGCCGAGGTTGGGCATGTCACGAATAGCCTGCTCAATGGCTTTGAGCGCAGTCTTGTCGTAGGGCGTGACGATGATCGAACGCGCCTCCGGACTCGCCAGCGAGGCAAGCTGAGCCAGTGGCGTAGGCGAGCCGTAGTAATCGACCATCACCTTCTGGAAAAGCTGCGGGTTCGCGCGTCCGGTGCGAACGGTGGCGAAGTCCTCCTTGGCAGCTTCGACCGCACGAGTCATGCGGGAGGTGGTTTCAGCGAGGACATCCGCGATCACGGTGACTCCTATCGTCGGTTTGTGCTTGCAATTCTATCCAGGTGCGCGCCGTGCACGTGGCACCGCGCTCAGGAGGTGACGAGGGTACCGATCTGCTCACCGAGCAGAGCGCGGGTTACGTTGCCGGCCGGCTCCATCCCAAAGACGCGCATATCCATGTTGTTGTCCATGCAGAGGCTGAACGCGGTGGAGTCGACGACCTTGAGTCCGCGCTGGAGAGCGTCCCGATACGTGACCCTCTCGATGCGTGTCGCCGAGGAATCCGTTTTGGGGTCGGCCGTGTAGATCGCGTCGACGCCGTTCTTCGCAACCAGCACCTCGTGCGCGCCGATCTCGAGTGCGCGCTGTGCGGCGACGGTGTCTGTCGAAAAATATGGCAGGCCTGCACCGGCGCCGAAGACGACAACGCGACCCTTCTCCATGTGGCGCTCAGCGCGCAGGGGAATGTATGGCTCAGCTACCTGCGTCATCGAGATGGCGGATTGCACGCGTGTCGGTGCTCCTGCCTGCTCGAGAAAGTCCTGCAGGGCGAGCGCGTTCATGACAGTGCCGAGCATGCCCATGTAGTCGGCACGACCACGGTCCATGCCTCGCTGGCTCAACTCCGCGCCGCGGAAGAAGTTACCCCCACCAACGACGATGGCAATCTCGACCCTGTCGACCGCGGCCGCGATCTCACGGGCGATTTGGCTCACGACATCCGGGTTAACTCCGACCTGTCCGCCTCCGAAGGCCTCACCGGAAAGCTTGAGAAGGACGCGGCGGCGTCCGGTGCGTTCAGTCATGGGTGTGATGTCCTCTCGTCCCGATTCAAGATACTGCCTTTTGGGCATAAAGAAGGGGTTCGGACCCTTGTGGATCCGAACCCCTGTACAACTGCTACGCGCCGACCTTGAAGCGCGCGAAGTCCGTCACGGTAATACCGGCGTCCTTCGCGACCTGGGCGACAGAGAGCTTGTTGTCCTTGGCGTAGTCCTGCTCGAGCAGGGCAACCTGCTTGATGAACGCAGAAACGCGGCCTTCGACGATCTTCGGAAGAGCAGCCTCAGGCTTGCCCTCGTTGCGCGAGATCTCAGTGACGATCTCTCGCTCCTTCTCGACTGCGTCGACGGGAACATCCGCGCGGGCGAGGTAGGACGGGTTCGCAAACGAGATGTGCTGCGCGATGCTACGAGCAGTCTCGGCGTCATCACCCGAGTAGGCGACGACAACACCGATCTGCGGGGGCAGGTCCTTGCTCGTGCGGTGCAGGTAGACCTCGACTGCATCGCCCGAAATGGTACGAACCTGACGCAGTTCGACCTTCTCGCCGATGATGGCCGCCTCGTCAGAGATCAGCTCACCGACGTTCTGGCTGCCTGCTGTAGCTGCGAGGCCTTCGTCGACCGTGTTCGCCTTTGTGGCGGAAACGGCATCTGCGACCTTGTCTGCCAGCGCGATGAAACGCTCGTTCTTCGCGACGAAATCGGTCTCGCATGCGAGCTCGATCAGCGTCACGCTGCCTGCCTGTTCGCGAGCGGCGATGAGGCCCTCGCTGGTGGAACGGTCAGCGCGCTTTGCGTTGCCCTTTGCACCCTTCAGGCGAAGCAGCTCAACTGCCTTTTCGCGGTCGCCGTCGGCCTCTTCGAGAGCCTTCTTGGTGTCGACCATTCCGGTGCCGAGCTGCTCACGCAGTGCCTTGATGTCAGCGATGGTGAAGTTGGCCATGTGTGGTGGCTCCTTGCTTCGTAAGGTGTGTGTAAGGAATTACTTGGCGTCGGTGGCGTCGACAGCTTCCGCTGCTTCGACGACCTCAGTTGCCTCGGCGGGAGCCTCGACGACCTCGGTTGCCTCGGCGGGAGCCTCGACGGCCTCAGTTGCCTCGGCCGGAGCCTCGACGACCTCGGTTGCCTCAACGGCAGCAGCCTCAACGGGAGCCTCAGCGCCCTCGGCCGGAGCCACGAGAAGTTCCTGCTCCCAGTCAGCCAGCGGCTCGACGTCGCCCGACTCGGGGTTGTGCTTCTGCTGCAGGCCCTCGGCCGCGGCGTCAGCGATGATGCGAGTCAGCAGCGAGACGGAGCGGATCGCGTCATCGTTGCCGGGGATCGGGTACTGGAAGTCATCCGGGTCGGCGTTCGTGTCGAGGATGCCGATCACGGGGATGCCAAGCTTCTTGGCCTCGTCGATGGCGAGGTGCTCGCGCTTCGCGTCGATGACCCAGAGAGCCGAAGGCGTCTTGGTCAGGTTGCGGATACCGCCGAGCGACTTGTGCAGCTTGTCGAGCTCGCGCTTCTTGAGCAGGAGCTCCTTCTTCGTGAAGCCGCTGTTCGCAGGCGTCTCGTAGTCAAGTTCCTCGAGCTCCTTCATGCGCGCAAGACGCTTGGAGATCGTCTGGAAGTTGGTGAGGAGGCCACCGAGCCAGCGCTGGTTCACGAAGGGCTGGCCGACACGAGTCGCCTGCTCTGCAAGAACTTCCTGCGCCTGCTTCTTGGTGCCGACGAAGAGGATGGTGCCACCGTGGGCAACCGTCTCCTTGACAAAGTCGTACGCGCTGTCGATGTAACCCAGCGACTGCTGAAGGTCGATGATGTGGATGCCGCTGCGCTCGGTGAGGATGAAGCGCTTGACCTTCGGGTTCCACCGACGAGTCTGGTGTCCGAAGTGCACGCCGCTGTCGAGCAGCTGGCGGATGGTGACCACAGCCATGGTCGTCTCCTGGTTCTGGCACTGTCGCGCCGTTGAGGTTATTTCGCCGATCGGGTGATCGGCACTCCTGGTGCCCGGCACACGCCCACCCGTTCTTGCGAACAGGACCTATGGGAGTGGATGCCACGACCGAAGTCGCTCTGGGCACGCGTAGTCACCCCGAGATCGAGGTGCGACCTCCAGTGTACAGGATCGACACCCGTCCACAGGTTCTGCACCGCTACCGCATCTGCGCGTGTTCTCCACGGAAAGGGTGTCCTCGACTCACACGCACAGACAGGAACCGCGACGATATTCGAATGCGAGTATCGAAGGTGAGCAAATGGTGCGGCGCGGTCCTGCTAATGGCCACGCTGCTCGTCATGCTCCCCGCCGCCGCACGGTCCCCTTCGCCCGAGAGCCCATGGCAGTGGCCGGTGGATGGCGTCCGCCAAGTGGTCACGCCCTTCCGCGCCCCCGCTCATGATTATGGGCCGGGCCATCGAGGCATCGATTTGTCGGCGCCGATCGGTACCGTCGTTTATGCGCCCGCCGCAGGAACTGTGGCCTTTCGGGGCACCGTGGTCGACCGGCCGCTGCTCACAATCGATCACGGCAACGGGCTCGTGACGACCTTCGAACCGATGGATTCGACGCTCATGCCAGGCGCGGTATTATCCACCGGAGATGAGATCGGCACCGTCGCAAGTGGCGGGCACTCCCCCGCAGACCAGCTGCATCTGGGCGTGCGATTGGACGGCGTCTACATCAATCCGATGCTGATGTTCGGTGATGTTCCGCGGGCCATTCTGCTGCCGTGCTGTGCAGCGAACGCGCTCATGCGCGCGGGTGTGCCAGTCGGTAGGTCGCTGTGAGGCGTTCGGACGAAACGTGCGTGTAGATCTGAGTGGTTCCCAGGCTCGCGTGACCGAGGATCTCCTGCACCGCGCGCAGGTCGGCGCCCCCATCAAGCAGGTGGGTGGCGGCAGAATGACGCAGTGCGTGGGGGCCGACGGTGTCAGCACCGATGATCGGTCCGAGCGCGTCGGCGACGAGCGTGTATACGGCTCGCGGTCCGAGGCGGCCACCTCGCGCACCAAGTAGCACCGCCGGCGTGGCCTTCGATGCGCGCGCAATCAGCACCGGACGTCCGCGGGTGAGATACGCCTGCACCGCGTCGCGGGCCGGAATACCAAACGGCACTACGCGTTCCTTGGATCCTTTTCCGAGTACGCGCACTGTTGCCCGGTCCAGATCGAGGTCGTCGACATCGATACCGCAGAGCTCTGAGACGCGCACACCAGAGCCATAGAGAAGTTCGAGAATCGCATGGTCCCTGAGCGGCATGGCATCGCCATCGGCCGCAGCGTCGCGTCGTGAGTCCAGCAATGAGCGCATCCCCTCTTTGGACGCGACTGCCGGTAACGTGCGTCCGCGCTTGGGGGCGATCAGCCGCAGGCTCGGGTCGATGCTGATCAGCTCTTCATCCTTCGCCCACGCGAAGAACGAACGCGCCGCGGCAGCTCTACGCGCGAGCGTCGATCTGGCATCTCCTCGCTGTGTCGCGCGCCATAGCCAGTCACGCAGGCTTTCCAGGTCGACCTCGCCCAGACTCGCTCCACCAACGGCATCCGCAAGGTCGCGGAGGTCAGAACGGTAGGCGCGAACCGTCGCGGGAGACAGCCGGCGCACCTGGGTGAGGTGCGTCGAGAATGCGTGTGTCGCGGCATTCAGCTCCATGTCCTCCAGCATGCCGTGCCCGGTCCGGGCGACGACAGTGCCTCGCCGCGGATACGCCGACGCCCCGAGTGCCGGGGAGGGGATTTGGTCTCGGGGCGTCGGCGGGTAGGGGGATCAGTCGGATGCCGCGGAGGCGACTGACGCTGCGCTCGGCGCCGAGGCGGGACTCGGTACTGAGACCGCGCTGGGGGCGGAGACCTGGGTGGGCGCGGAGGGAGGACTCGGTACGGAGACAGGGCTCGGAGCGGACTCCTGCGGGGCGGGGGCCGGGGCTGGAGCGGGCGCGGAAACCGCGCTGGCGACACTGGCAATGCTCGCCACGCTCGCCACCGAAGCGACGCTCGCGACGGAGGCAACGCTGACCGAGGACACGGTCGCAACGGAAGGAGCGCTGACGACGGTGACCGAAGAGTTCGTCTGTCGAAGCTGCACGATCTTGCTGTCGAGCACGCTGCTGCGGTCGGTGATCGCACCGCCCGGCTGCACTGTGCCGTCGGTGGTGCGCAGCTCCATCGCGTTGGCTGCTGCGGCCGCGCCGCCTGCGACCATGCTGAGGCCGGCGAGTCCGGTGACGCCGAAGACGATCCACTTCTTATTACTCATTACAACTCCTCGATCTGTTTCCGGCGCCATCGGCTCCGGAGGGGATGATTCCATTCTGCTCGCCAGAGCTAAGGCGAATCGAAAACGTCCGTGAGAGGGCTCTTAGACTCACTCGTCGATGGCGCGCGTGCGTCCAGTAGCGCCTCGGCTGCGGCCTCGATCTCTGCAGAGGCGCGCGCGTCACCGCGATCACCGGCTGCCATCGCGTGTCCGATCAGGTGCACGAGAGTCAACCCCAGCGTCAGCTGATCCCCCGCCCAGCGCGCTGCCGCCAGGTCTGCAAGTGCCCACACTCGTCCGCGATTGTGCGCCTCGGTGAGTCGGGCGCTGGCGATCGTGTGCGAAAGGAAGGCGGCAGCATCCTCGGCAGGATCTGCAAGCCCGAGCGTGTCAATGTCGATCACTGCACTGATTCCGTCTTCGAGGAAGAGCTGACCGAAATGCAGGTCGCCGTGCACGACGACCCGCGGTCGTTCGCCGACTTCTGCCGCGCGAGCGAGAATTGCACGGGTGCGCGGAACCAGCCGAGCCACCGCAGCGTCACCACGGCCCGCATACCAGTCCAGTCGATGTGCCGCGCTCCGAGCGGGGGCATCCCAATCCACGGCCGCAAACTGCTCACGCAGTGCATCCACCTGATCGAGCAGGGCACCAGGATCCCAGTCCACGTCTGCGGCTGGAGTGCCTGACGCACTCGCCATCACCAGGAGTCCCTCATCGGACCAACCGTGGATCTCGGGGACGCGAATCCCCGCACTCGCTGCCGCCTCGTGTGCGCGTACGATCCGCTGGACTCTCGACGGGCGAACCACCTTGATCCAAACCGCTCCGTCGATGATCGGCACCCGCAGCACGGCGCGACGACCGGGCCGGTAGCCGATGAACTCCGGTTTGCCGATCGCCGTGATGCCCAATCGATCGAGAAGTGTGCGCGCGGCGTCGTCGAATGCGACGGGCGCGAGCGCCGGCAGATGCGGGTCGGCGGGGTGCAGCCAGATCCGGGTGGACGGAGACTCCACAGCATCGGCGAGACCCGTCTCGGCAGCGACAGACAGCCCTGAGGTGTCGACGAAGTAGTGCAGCGATTCTTCCGCATCCACCTGCAGCCCGGTCACCGACCCCGTGCCCAGCGGCTCACGCGAGTGCACCGTCACGCTTTCGGCGGACACGCCGAGCGCCTCAGCCAGGACGCGCACTTCGTAAAGATTGGGCGTTATGGACATCTATCGATTCCAACACGTCGAACGCACCCGTGGGATGAGATATCTCTTATGTATGGATCGCGCCCGTGCCGCACACGGGATACTTGATCTGTGACCGAGTCGGAACCGATGCCAGGGCGCCGCCGCAGGAAGCTGGCAATATCGGTGCGTACTCGCATCGTCGCCGCGATCACCGCCGTCGCTGCAATCGGCCTTCTCGCCGTGGGGTTCTCGGTATACATCGTCGAGAGGCAGCGGATCCTCGAGCAGGTGGATGCACGCCTGCAGGACAACTTGGAGTCAGCGCGGTTCCTCGTCGCTGAGGGCGATGAGGGCGATGGTGCGTGGGCTTCGTCGTCCGATGCGCTAGCCGCCGTAGTGCAGCGCATGAGCCCGGATGACAACACCGGCGCCATGGGCATGGTCGACGGCGTCATCACCATTGTTCCTGGCGTCCAGCTGGATCTCGATCTGCAGTATCAGGCAATGTTTGCGCAGCATGTCGATCGGTCGCTCGATGAGAGCCGCCCCTTCATCGCGACCTACGCGGACAGCGATGACCGCTGGCGCTATCTGGCGGCGCCCATCATGGTGCAGGACTCACCGGCACCCACTGAAGTCGTGTTCGTGCTGGTGTACGACCTAAATGCGGAGCTCGCCGAGACCACTGACTCGGCGAAGATGTTTCTGCTTGCATCCGGCATCACGTTGATCGTGATCGCGGCGACCGGAACCATCGTGGCAACCAGGCTGTTGCGCCCGTTGCGCCGGATGCGAGAGACCGCCGCGCGCATCTCCGCGCAGTCACTCGATGAGCGTCTTCCCGTCATGGGAAACGACGACGTCGCTGAGTTGTCCGAGACGATGAACGACATGCTCGACCGCATTGACGACGCCCTAGACTCGCAGCGTCAGCTGCTGAGCGATGTGGGACATGAGTTGAAGACCCCGATCACCATCGTGCGCGGGTATCTCGAGGTCATGGATCCCGCCGACCCCGACGATGCCCGCGAGACGCAGGAGCTCGCTGTAGACGAACTGGAGCGTATGGGACAGCTCGTGCAGGATCTTGCTTCCGCGGCAGCGCTGCACGGCCCCAGCCCGGTGCAGCTGGGCCGGGTGGACACCGCCGATCTCGTGCGACAGATCGTGCGCAAGGCTCAGGGCATCGTCGGAGCGGATGTCTCGATCGGCCCCGTCGCCGATAGCGTCGCGTCGCTCGATCCGGCCAGGATGACGCAGGCGATGCTGCAGCTGTCTCAGAATGCGGTGACGCACGGCGGTGGTCGTGTGGAGATCGGCAGCCGAAGTGATGGCGAACGGATCGAGTTCTGGGTCCGTGATTTCGGCCCCGGTGTCCCCGATAACGCGAAGCAACAGGTGTTCGAGCGATTCCGTCGTGGCACCGACACGCTGGACCACACCGGCAGCGGGCTCGGCCTGCACATCGTGCAGGTCATCGCGCGCGCCCACGGCGGCTCGGCAGAGGTGCGCGATGCGCCAGGAGGCGGCGCATTGTTCGTCCTCAGCGTGCCGCAGATCGCGGCGACACCTGTCAGCGAAGATCCTGTCATCCCACCCCGCCCGCCGCTTCCGGCGCCCGCGCTGCCAGGCGAGACGCCGACGGATGTAGGAGGATAAACCGTGGCATCCATTCTCATTGCAGACGACGAACCGCGAATCTCCGGCTTCATCGAAAAGGGCCTGCGAGCGGCCGGATTCGCGACGTGCGTCGCCGCGACCGGACCTGAGGCATTGGACCTGGCTCAGACTGGCGAGTTCGACCTTTTGGTCCTCGATGTGAACATGCCCGGTTTCGATGGGTTCGAGGTGCTGGAGCGCTTGCGCGGATCAGGGTCGAAACTTCCGGTGATCATGCTCACGGCACGCGTCGAGTTGCACGACACAATCGCGGGTCTCGAGGGTGGTGCCGACGACTATCTTGGCAAGCCCTTCCGCTTCGACGAGTTACTCGCGCGGATCCGTCTGCGGATGCGCCGCGATGAAGCGGTCGCCACCGCCGATCTCGTCCACGGTGATCTGCACCTTGATATCCGCACACGGCGCGCACGCGTCGGCGATCACGCGGTGGAACTGTCCGCGCGCGAGTTCGCGCTGGCGGAAGAGCTCGTGCGCAACGCAGGGCAGGTGCTCAGCCGTGAGCAGTTGCTCAGCAGAGTGTGGGGCTACGACTTCGACCCTGGGTCGAACGTGGCCGATGTCTACGTCGGCTATCTGCGCCAGAAAATCGGCGCCGATCGTATCGAGACGGTGCGCGGCGCGGGATACCGGCTGACCTGATCAGCCCGCCCCGAGTCGCCATCCCGACGCCTGCTGTTGCACCTGTGCGTCCAGCGACAGCATGCCCAGCATCGAACGGACTCGCTCTTCGGACAGGCCAGAGATTCGCGCGAGTTCCGTGGACGATCGCGCCGTGCGCGCGCTCATGGCGTCGAGCAGTCGCAGTTGATCAGGATCTGTCCGGACCTCGCCACTGTCGGCACTTGCGCCGATCTCGATGCCCAGCAACTCCCGCACCTCGGCCGTGCTGGTGACGCAGCGCGCGTCGTACTCTCGCAGCAGCCGGTGGCATCCGGCCGACGCGGCGGAGGTCACTGGCCCCGGTACGGCACCCAATGGGCGTCCGAGCGCGGCGGCATGGCCCGCGGTGTTCAGCGAACCGCTGCGCCAGCCGGCCTCGACGACGACCGTCGCCATCCCCAGGGCTGCGATCAGGCGGTTGCGAGCGAGGAATCGCCATTTGGTCGGTGCGGCGCCGCATGGCAACTCGCTCACCATGGCCCCCGACGTCTGGATTCGCTCGAACAGCTGCTGATGTCCGGCAGGGTATGCACGATCGACGCCGCCCGCAAGGAACGCGACAGTTCCGCCACCGGCACCGAGAGCCGCTCGGTGCGCGGCTCCGTCGATTCCGTAGGCACCGCCAGAAACGATCAGCGTGCCGCTGGCGGCCAGATCGCCCGCGAGCTCAGATGCGATCGAGTCTCCATACGCGGTCGCTGCCCGTGCGCCCACCATCGACACGCGCTCCCGCCGCGTCAGCTGCGCCACGTCTCCCCGCACCCACAGCAGCGACGGTGCATGATCACCGAGATCGTCAAGGCCACTGGGCCACTCGTCATCGCCAGGCAGGAGCAGCCTTGCCCCGACCTCGCTCGCACCGCGCAGCGCGTCTGACACAGCACGCGGTTGCGCCCGTGGTCGCCACCGTCGCCGAGCCTCATCCACTGCACGCTCGGACAGCTCGAATCCGGAATCGGACAGACCGTAGCGCAGTGCCTCCACCGCCCCGAACTGGGCGATCATCGCCCCTGCCACACCATCGCCTGGTTCCGCGACGACTCCCCAGGCGACACGCGCCAGGGTCTCGCCAGGGTCATCCTGTGGTCGAGCAGATTCAGCTGCCTTCCGTGTCTCGACATCGCCGAGCAACACTTCCATCATGCGATCAGTCCTCTCTTCAGAAATAGCGCCCGCCCCAACTCGTCACGCCCCGGTACGTCCACCCCTGTGAGATCAGCCATGGTCCACGCCAGACGAAGCACCCGGTCATAACCCCGCAGGGTGAGCTGGCCTCGTTCAAGCGCGCGGTCAAGCGGCCCGCGCACTTCGAGTGGCAGCCGATGATCGCCCTGCCGTAGCCACGCGCCGGCAACGTCGGCGTTCACGCTCCACGGCGTATCCGCCCACCGCTCAGCCGCGCGTTCTCTGGCGGCCAGCACTCTCCCCCGAGCTGTCATCGTCGTCACTGACGAGCGTTCCGCCGACGTCGCCCGAGATGCCGCGACCCTCGCCACTTGGAGGTCGATATCGATCCGATCACGCAGGGGTCCCGATAATCGGGCGGAGTAGCGACGAATTGCCATCGGCGGGCAGATGCACTCTGCTCCTCGCACCCCGTAATTGCCGCAAGGGCAGGGGTTCATCGCCAACGCAAGCTGGAAGCGGGCGGGAAAGCGCACATGGAATCCGGCGCGATCGATCTCGATGTTCCCCGATTCCAGCGGCTGACGCAGAGCGTCCAGCGCGGCACGCGAGAACTCGGCTGCTTCATCGAGAAGCAAAACGCCTCGGTGTGCCCGAACGATCGCACCAGGTCGCGCGGCCCGCGAGCCACCGCCCACGAGTGCCGCCATCGATGCGCTGTGATGCGGCGCCTCCAACGGCGGTAGATCGTCCAGCACATTGACCGCAGCGCCAGACAGCGAGCGAATTGACGCAACTTCGAGCGCTGCTTCCTCTGTCAACGGCGGAAGAATGCCGGGCAGCCGCCGTGCCAGCATCGTCTTTCCGGCTCCGGGTGGACCGCTCATCAGAATGTGATGTCCACCCGCGGCCGCGACGATCAGCGCGTCCACCGCCTCTTCCTGGCCCACCACGTCGGCAAGATCCAGCTGTTCTGCCTCCGATACCTGCCGTGCCGCGCCGGCGACCGGTTCGACGTCAGCGACGGCAATATCCGCGCCATGCCACATCGCCACTTCGGCCAGCGTGGTGGCAGCCCGCACGTGCATCCCCGGTACCAGCCGCGCCTCGGCCTCGTTCGCATGCGGAACGATGACGTGCTCGAACCCCGCTCGCGCCGCAGCGAACACGGCCGGGAGCACCCCGGGAACCGGCCGCACACGACCATCAAGTCCGAGTTCGCCGATGTGCACGGTCCGCGCGATCGACGCAGGGTCGAGCACTCCCCCGGTTGCCACCGCCGAAATCGCGATACCAAGATCGAACCCGCTGCCGTGCTTGGGCAGACTCGCCGGCGACAGATTGACGGTGAGTCGCCTGCGTGTCAGTTCAAGATCTGCGTTCGTGACGGCGTTATGCACACGCTGTGCCGCCTCACCCAGTGCTTTGTCCGGCAGTCCAACGATCTTGAATCCCGGTGTCTGGTTCGACACGTCCGCTTCGATCTCGACCAGGTGTCCGTCCACGCCAGTCAGTGCAACAGCCCACGTGCGCGCGGTCCTCATCTCAGATCCACCAGGTGCTCGAGCGTGCCCTCGGCTGGATCAGCACCGATGACGCCGATCACGTCAACGCGGAGCATCCGATTTCTGGCCAGCTCGTGATGATCTCTGCACCACGCATACGCGAGCCGCCAGAGTCGTTCCCGCTTGCGGTCGTCGACCGCCTCAAAAGGATGACCGAAGTCGAGGCTGCGCCGCGTCTTGACCTCGACAACGCAGAGCACGCCTTCGCGTTCGGCGATGATGTCGATCTCGCCCTGCGCACACCGCCAATTGCGGTCAAGAATCTGATATCCGCGCTCTGTCAGATGCTGTGCGGCGCGGTCTTCACCTGCACGTCCAAGGTCGTCTTTCGCAGCCATGCAGACAGCCTGCTCGAATCGCGCAACACGCGCGCCCGAGAATCACACGACCGGTGCAGAGGACAGCTCAATTCCCTAATTGTTGATAACTAGTGAGCCCGTTGCCTCGTGGACAACTCGTCACTTACCGTCGAGAGAAAGTTCCTCCGGAAGCTCGAACTCGCGAGCCTGCAGTTCCTCGACGTTGACATCCTTGAACGTCAGCACTCGCACCGTCTTGACGAAGCGGTCCGCACGATAGATGTCCCAAACCCAGACATCACTCATCGAAATCTCGAAGTAGAAGTCATGCTCAGTGTCACGACGGACGACATTCACCTCGTTGGCGAGATAGAACCGACGCTCGGTCTCCACAACGTATTTGAACTGCCGCACGACATCGCGATACTCGCGGAACAGCGCAAGCTCAAGTTCGCGGTCGTAATCGTCGAAGGCCTCTTCATCCATGATGACTCCATCCTACGAGTTCAAAATGAATCGGAGCTCAGAACAGCGCTGGGGCGTCGGTGATTGCCCATGATGCACGGTGAAAACCAGACAATCCCTGCTCTCGGATCGCCGCCCGGTGTTCCACACTCGCGTATCCCTTGTTGCGATCCCACCGATAGGTCGGATGCTGCAGGTGAAGTTCCGCCATGTACGTGTCGCGGGCAACCTTGGCGATGACGGATGCCGCGGCCACCGAGGCGCAGTCCCGGTCGCCCTTGATGACCGAGCGCACCTCAAGCGGGACAGGATGCACGCGTGACACGTAATCGTGATTGCCGTCCAGGATCACAAGCGTCCGCTCAAGGGTCGCCCCCTGCGCCAGGACCGCATCGATTGCGCGGGATGCCGCGAGCCCCAGCGCGCGCATGATTCCGCCCTCATCGACCTCGGCAGCAGTTGCCCAGCCGACGCCAGATGCCTGCACCCATGCTGCGGCGCGGACTGCGACGTCAGGTCTGCGCTTCTCTGTGACGAGTTTCGAGTCACGCAATCCCTCCGGCACGCGGCGCCGAGACCCCGCGGCATCCATCACCGCGGCACCGACCGCCACCGGCCCTGCCAGCGCACCACGTCCGACCTCATCCAGCGAGATGATCAGGTCGTACTCAGTCAGAAGCTTGCGCTCCAGTGAGAGTGTGGGCGCGACAACCGTCATTCTGGATCCGGAACGCCGTTGAAGATGTCGTGATGGCCGTCGATCGTGCCGATGCGCGAGAGCGGCCAGGTGGTCAGGAAAGCTTTGCCGACGAGATTCTCGAGTGGCACAAAACCACCGCTCGGAAGGCCTTGATGGGCACGTGCGTCCTGCGAACGGTCACGGTTGTCTCCGAGTACCCAGAGTGCATCCGCCGGGACGGTGACATCGAAGGGTTCGTTGGATGCCGCGGTATCGCCCTCTGGCAGGTTCAGGTACGAAAGTTCATCGATCGGCGCACCGTTGATCTCAATCTGTCCGAGCGCGTTGCAGCACACGACATGATCACCGGCGGTGCCGATGATGCGCTTGACGAGATGATCCTCACTATCGGATGTGGACAGACCGATCGTTGTGAGCAGCGAATCGAACGCCTCCAACAGCGGGGGGCCCGCGGGCTTGTGTACCTGCACCGGTAGCCACCCGCCCGGATCTTCGAACACGACGACGTCGCCACGTTCGTAGCCGGTCCAGCGTGGAGTGAGCTCATCCACCAGAATGCGATCATCCACGATGAGCGTGCGCTCCATCGAGGCTGACGGAATGTAAAAAGACCGCACGATGAAGCTCTTCACCAAGAACGACACGAGCGCAGCGATCACGATGATCACCAGCACGTCTCGCAAAAAGATCCAGAAACCGCGACGCCTCTTCTGAGGGACATCGCGGGCGGAATCAGTCGTCATCGCATTCCTTCACGGGGTTCTTCGCACCGCGCACTGACGGCTCATTCTAGGTTCGCATACTCCGGATGAAACAAAGCACCCCGGGACGCTGTGTCCCGGGGTGCTTGAGAAATAGCAGCGATCAGTGGTCGCGCTTTTCCTTGATCTTGGCCTTCTTGCCACGCAGCTCGCGCAGGTAGTAGAGCTTCGCGCGGCGCACGTCACCGCGGGTGACGATCTCGATGTGATCGATCACCGGGCTGTGCACCGGGAAGGTACGCTCGACGCCCACCTGGAAGCTGATCTTGCGGACCGTGAAGGTCTCGCGAACGCTATCGCCCTGGCGGCCGATGACGATGCCCTGGAAGATCTGGACACGAGAGCGCGTGCCCTCGGTGATGTTGACGTGCACCTTGACGGTGTCGCCGGGGCGAAAATCGGGAATGTCGGAACGAAGCGAAGCCGCGTCGACGGCGTCCAGGATCTGCATGATCGTCTCTCTCTGCACTCGCCACAGGTCGGATGCATGGGATGGAAGGAATACGTAGGTGTGTGCTGAACGGCGCTTGAGGCGACCGCGGACTCCCCTGAGGCAGAGTCGGTCACGGCACAAAGATCTATTCTGCCATGGAACGGGCAGTGTACAAAACCAGGTCAGCTGCGGGAAGCAGGCTTCTCCCGGATGACGAACACTTCTTGGTCTGCCTGGGTGTGCCGCGGCGCTTCTTGCTCGGCATCCGTCGGCAGCGATGTGGTGATCCGGATGCCGGAACTCGCACCCTTTGCTTCACTCCAGAGCTGCCACAGCATGAGCCAGAACATCGCGAGGGCAGCAGCGATCGCGCCGGTCAGCAGCAACGGGAACCACGTCTGCGGGTAGCAGCCGACGGCGATGGTGAGCGCATGCCACACGCCGAAGCCCAGCACGTCCCACCACGAGACCATGCCGGTTTCACGCGCCGAGGGCCGCGCACGGACGAGCAATGTGAGCACCAACTGCCCCAGAAAGACCGACGGGATCGCGATGAAGAGCACCCAGAGGAACGCCCAGCCACCCGCGTTGAAGATGCCCCAACCGACCAACAGCCACAGCGGCAGCACAACGGACGCCGGGAACAGCCAGCGATAGAACGCTCTTCGCAACCACATGCTCCGATCGTATGACGCTCACCTATGCCCATGTCGGATGTTCGCTGTGAGCGACCTCAGCCGAGATCGGAGAGAATAGACAAGACGAAAGGAACACCCATGATCGAATTGCGCACCCCTGCTGAGATCGAGGAGATGCGAGCTGCGGGACGATTCGTTGCCGAGACTCTGGCGACATTGCGCGATGAGACCAAGGTGGGAACGAATCTGCTCACGATCGACCGCAAGGCTCATGATCTGATCCGTAAGGTCGGCGCGGAGTCCTGCTACATCGATTACGCCCCGTCGTTCGGCAACGGCCCCTTCGGGAAGGTCATCTGCACCTCGATCAACGATGCTGTGCTGCACGGTCTCCCCCACGACTACACGCTGCGCGACGGTGACCTCGTGTCGCTCGACTTCGCGGTGTCGGTCGATGGTTGGGTTTCCGACTCGGCGGTGTCCTTTGTGGTCGGTTCGCCTCGCGAGGAGGATCTGCGTCTGATCGACACGACCGAGCGCGCCCTCGATGCGGCGATCGCTGCCGCCACCATCGGCAATCGCATCGGTGACATCTCCGCTGCCGTCGCCGCGATCGCGCATGGTGAGGGCTACTCGATCAATACCGACTTCGGTGGACACGGTGTCGGCCGTACGATGCACGGTGACCCGCACGTGGCGAACGACGGACGCCCCGGCCGCGGTTTCCCGCTGCGCGACGGCCTCGTCCTGGCGTTGGAGCCGTGGTTCCTCGCGACGACCGACGAACTACGTACCGACGCAGACGGTTGGACGCTGCGCAGCGCAGACGGCTCGCGTGGCGCACACTCCGAGCACACCGTCGCGATCACCGCAGACGGCCCCATCGTGCTCACCGACCGTTCTTTCCTCGGGGTTCGCTGAGTTCTCCGCGTCTGCGCTCCGATGTGACATTCTGAGTGCATGATGCCGCAGGATCGTCACGTGCCAGAGCGACTGCTGCTCGCGCGTCACGCTCAGGCGGTCTGGAACGTTGAGGGTCGGCTGCACGGACAACGGGATTCCTCGCTGACCGCGGAGGGCATCGTACAGGCGTCGGCGATCGGCGATCGACTCGTCCCGTTCGGTGTTCAGACGGTCTTCTCCAGCCCCTTGGGCCGCGCTCTACGGACTGCCGTCATGATCGCCGATCGCCTCGGGGCCGAACTCATCGAGGTGCCGGAGCTCACCGAATTGGATCTCGGCGAGATGGCGGTTCTCACGCGCGCCGAGATCGAGGAGCGCTTCCCCGGTGCGCGTGAGGCTCGGGCTGAGAACCGGTACGGCTGGGCATTCCCCGGCGGGGAGAGCTACGCACAGGCACGCGGTAGAGCACGAGCAGCGCTGTCGTCATGCGGTTGGGAAGCACACGGGCTGGCTTTGATCGTGACCCACGAGATGATCGGGCGGATGCTGCGTGCCGAGTTACGCGGCTTGAATCCTGCCGAGGCTCTCGCGCTGCGGCATCCGCTCGGCGCCGTCTTTGAAATTGAGGGCCGCGCGGAGCGCCTGGTCTAGCTCGCCCCGCCGCCGAGACTCGCCCCGCCGCCGAGAATGGGTTTGCAGCATGAGAATGGATGCGCCAGCCCAGTCTCGTGCAGCAAACCGATTCTCGAGGTCAAGCGGCGCGGTAGACGAACACTTCAGTAATCTGCGGCAGCTCGAAGTCCTCTTTGCCCGCAGTCTCGGGGTCGCGGTCGAGCACCTGCTCGACCGCACGCAGCATCGTGGCGTGTGTCGGCCCGTCCGCGACCAGGAAGCTGCTGACCGTCAACCAGCGCGCGATGTAGTCACCGCGGGTGATGCGCTCCGACCACGCGATCTCGGCACGATGTGAGAATGCGAAGCCCGGCAGCGCGTCAGGTTCTGGCTCGGGCGGAATCTCATCATCGTCGCTGCGGTATGCGGGATGCACGATCCGCGAGCAGGCAAAATCCCAGGAGCAGGATCGATCCGCGCGATTCCAGAGCAGACCGAGGATGCCACCCGGCACCAGCACGCGCGCGATCTCAGCACACGCGGCGTCGCGTTCGAACCAGTGGAATGCCTGCGCCACGGTCACCGCGTCGACCGAGGCATCCGGCCGAGGAATATCTTCCGCTCCCCCAACGATCGCTTCGACCTCGGGCAGCTTCGCCCGCAGCACATCGAGCATCGCGACGGACGGTTCGACCGCGAACACTCGATCGGCGCGGCTCAGCAGCAGTTCAGTGAACTTTCCTGTCCCTGCGCCCAGGTCGAGCACGCTGGAGACTCGCGTCGGGATGATCTCCGCGGCCGCAGCATCCGGAAACCCCGGTCGGTACCGGTCGTACTCCTCGCCGATGTTCTCGAATGACTGCGCGAGCTGCTGATCCACCATGCCTCGACGCTAACAGTCGTTCAGACCAGCGCCAGCACCTCGCTCAACGACTCGATCGTCTCCAGCCCCGTCTCGCCGGACAGGTCCTGGTGTCCGAACGAGCAGTGCACGAAGCGTGTCCCGAGTGCATCCGCGATTTCCCGGTCGTGGTTGGTGTCCCCGACCAGGAGCACCTCTTGAGGTGCGGCGCCGATCCGGCCGATCCACTCTGCGATGACGTCGGCCTTTGATGCCGCGTGCGCGTCTGCGATGCTCAGCACCTCATCGAAGACATCGGTGATCGCGTGCGGATGCAACTGTCGGTGTAGTGCGTCGGTGACGGTGGCGGACGCGAGGATCTGCGGGACGCCGCGGCGGGCAAGCTCCGCGAGAGTGGAGCGAGCATCCGGCCTCAACTGAGCATCCGCCATCGCGAACTCGAGGAGGGACAGATAGCGATCAGCTGCTGGCACGAACTCGTCGTCGGCGATCCCCGCATCCGCATAAAACGCACGGATCGGGAATCGGAAGCTGCGACGATAGCTTTCCCGGTCGGAGAACGCCGGCTGCGCCCGCTCGAAGAGCACCTGGTTCATGACCGTGCGACAGATGTCGACGTCATCCAGCAGGGTCCCATTCCAGTCCCAGCACACAACGCTCGTTCGCATCCCTCGACGCTAACAGTGTTGAGCTACGCGAGCTCGATGAGGTCCTGGTACTCCTGGCTCCAGATGTCTTCGACACCGTCCGGAAGGATCAGCACGCGCTCGGGGTTCAGCGACTGCACGGCCCCCGGGTCGTGCGAAACGAGAACGACGGCACCCTCGTAGTGCGCCAGCGCGTCGAGGATCTCCTCGCGCGATGCCGGGTCGAGGTTGTTCGTGGGCTCATCGAGCAGCAGCAAGTTCGCGGATGACACGACCAGCGTCGCCAGCGACAGACGCGTCTTCTCGCCACCGGAGAGAACTCCGGCCGGCTTCAGCACATCGTCGCCGGTGAACAGGAACGATCCGAGAACTCGGCGCGCTTCCATCTCGGTGATGTGCGGGGCCGCAGAGACCATGTTCTGCAGCACAGAGCGCTTCACGTCTAGGTTCTCGTGCTCCTGGGCGTAGTACCCGATCTTCACGCCGAACCCGGGCTCGAGCACACCGGTATCCGGCTCGTCGACACCGGCGAGCATGCGCAGCAGCGTCGTCTTGCCCGCACCGTTGAACCCGAGCACGACGACCTTGGAACCGCGATCGATCGCGAGGTCGACGTCGGTAAAGATTTCCAGCGAGCCGTACGACTTCGACAGGCCGGTGGCCATCATCGGCGTCTTTCCGCACGGTGCCGGCTTCGGGAAGCGCAGCTTCGCAACGCGATCCTCCTGACGCACGCCGTCAAGACCCGCAAGCAACTTCTCCGCGCGGGCGACCATCTGGTGTGCAGCGGCGGCCTTGGATGCCTTCGCGCCGAAGCGGGCTGCCTGCAGCTGTAGCGAGGTGGCCTTCTTCTCGGCGTTCGCACGTTCTTTCTTACGACGCTCGGCGTCGGCTACCCGCTGATGCAGGTAGTTCTTCCAGTTCATGTTGTAGATGTCGATGCACTGACGGTTGCCGTCAAGGTAGAACACCCGGTTCACGGTCTCGCCGACGATATCTACATCGTGACTGATAACGATCAGTCCGCCCTTGTAGTTCTTCAGGAACTCACGCAGCCACACGACACTGTCGGCATCGAGGTGGTTGGTCGGCTCGTCGAGGATCATCGTCTCGGCATCAGAGAACAGGATGCGAGCGAGCTCAATGCGCCGACGCTGACCGCCGGAGAGAGTGGACAGCGGCTGATCGAGGATGCGGTCGGGCAGCGAGAGGTTGTTGGCGATGGACGCCGCCTCTGCCTCTGCCGCATAGCCTCCGAGGCCTTCGAACTGCTCGGTCAGGTTACTAAAGCGACGCATCGCCTTGTCGGCAACAGCCTGGTCAGTGGATGCCATATCTTCAGCGGCTTTGGTCAAGCCCAGCTGAATCGTGCCCAACCCTCGTGCATCCAGGATGCGCGTACGCGCGAGCATCTCCGGGTCACCGGTGCGCGGATCCTGCGGCAGATATCCGAGCTCACCTGATTTCGTGACCTTCCCACCGGAGGGCAGCAGTTCACCTGCGAGCACCTTGGTGAGGGTGGTCTTGCCGGCGCCATTGCGTCCGACCAGTCCGATCTTGTCGCCGTCGGAGACGCGGAACGACACGCCATCCATAAGGAGGCGGGCGCCAACGCGTATCTCGAGTTCGTGCACGGCAAGCACAGCAATGGTCCGATCGTCAGGGAGGGGATGGATTGGCCCGCGTGTCGTGGAGACACTGGTTTGATACAAACGCTGGGCCAGCCTCTCAGTATAGATCGCCCCGCCTGTCAGGACGCCGACAGCCAGCGAACTGATCACCCTGAAGTATGACGAGGTCGATACCTCAGAGTGATGTGCTGGCCGAGGCCCAATACGTAGGTTCTACAGGTGGACATCCTCAATGAACTCATCCTGCAGGCCGCTGCCTCCCCTTGGCTGTACTTAGTGATGTTCGCTACGGCCGTCATTGACGGCTTCTTCCCGCCAATTCCGAGCGAGACGGTGCTGGTCGCCGCGGCCGCCGTCGCTGCATCCACCGGCGAGGTCAATCTGCCGCTCCTCATCGCCGTTGCCGCGCTCGGAGCCGTGATCGGCGACAACATCGCCTACGCGATCGGCCGTTCTGTGGGCACCAGACGTTTCGCCTGGATGCGCCGTCCTCGAGTCGCCGCGGCGTTCGAACGCGCACAGCGCACGCTCAACGGCAATGGTGCTCTGCTGATTCTCGGCGCCAGATACATCCCGGTCGGCCGCGTCGTAGTGAACATGTCTGCAGGCGCACTCGGATACTCCTGGCGACGTTTTCTGCCAATCAGCGCCGTCGCCGGACTCACCTGGGCGATCTACAGCGCTCTGATCGGGATGCTCGCAGGCCACTGGCTGGAAGATCAGCCGTTTCTCAGCGTGGTCTTCGGCGTCGCCTTCGCTCTCGTGATCGGACTGATCATCGACCGCGTCGCTGCTGCTCGCCGCCGCCGCGTCGCGGCCGTGGTTGCGGACACCGCGGCGGTAACGACAGCGCCAGTTGCAACGACGGTGGCAAGATGACACTCATGGATCGACCACGCGGGCGTCTTGAGCGCCGCACCATCGCCGTGATCATTCTGGCGGCCGTCATGGTCGTGCTGTTCTCGATCATCGTTCCGATCCACACAGGTCTGTATGGGACGTACGTTCCGCTGGCATTCCTACTCGGAGCGGCGATCTGCGCTGCCCCGCTGGTTGCGCTCACCCACCCCCGAACCGGCATCGCCCTGTTCTGCGTCCCCATATTCCTGCTTCCGCTGTTCGTCGCGGCCGATCGGGATCCGTTCTGGCCATGGCCATGGTCGGTACCGGCGCTGCTCGCCTTCGTGGTCTTCGTCGCGGTTGTCACCTACCAACATGGCTGGCGACTTGGACTCATCCCACTGCTGATCAGCCTCGCAGGATCCCTCATCGCACCCCTGCAATTCCCCCAAGCTGCGACAGCCAACAGCGTCACCGCTGACCTCATCGTCACCGCATCCATCACCGGCGTCGCCTACCTCCTCGCTGTGCTGCTCGCCGGCCGCGTTCGCCTCGGCGAGGAGCTCGACCGGGAGCGTGAGGTCTCCGCCGGCGAACAGTCGCGCCGGCTGATGGTCGAGGAACGCACCCGCATCGCCAGAGAGCTGCACGACGTGGTTGCTCACAGCATGTCGGTCATCCAAGTACAGGCATCCACGGCGCGCTACCGGATGCCGAATCTCCCTGCAGATGCCATCGCAGAGTTCGATGACCTCGCCGCCACCGCACGTGGCTCCCTCACCGAAATGCGCCGACTGCTTGGCGTGCTGCGCACGGAGGATCAATCCGCTGAGCTCGCGCCACAGCAGGGAATCGAAGACATCCCGGCGCTTGTCGACAGCATCCGCCGCGCTGGAGTCGACGTCGGTTTAGAGCTCATTGCTGCCCACGTCGCCGCGGCGCCGGCCGGTGTGCAGATCGCCGCGTTCCGCATCGTTCAGGAATCGTTGAGTAATGCCGTCCGCCACTCGCCAGGCTCGAGCATCTCGGTACGCGTGCACATGGACGACGTCACCGTTCGCCTCCGCGTGCACAACACCACGTCAACGGGCGAGGCGTCCACCCAGTCGAGTGGACATGGACTTCGCGGGATGCAGGAACGCGTCGCCCTCGTCAACGGTAGCCTTGAGGCCGGTCCTGACGCGGATGGTGGATGGACCGTCAACGCTGTCCTCCCCTGGGCTGCGTAACCGGTACGGCACACCCGCCGAAGGAGACTGCGTGAGCATCGAAGTACTCATCGCCGATGATCAGGCGATGGTGCGTGCCGGATTCGCGGCGCTCCTCGACGCACACGACGGCATCACCGTGACGGGCCAGGCGGCCAACGGCACAGAGACCGTGTCGCTCTCGGCTCGGCTCGGCCCCGACGTGATCCTGATGGATGTGCGGATGCCGGAGCTCGACGGCATCGAGGCAACCAGACGCATCCTGGGCCCGTCCTATCCCGCGGCCAAGATCCCTCGCATCCTCATGCTGACGACGTTCGACATCGACGACTATGTCTACGACGCGCTCCAGGCCGGAGCCAGCGGGTTTCTTCTGAAGGACGCCCTGCCGGAGGAACTCGTGCACGCTGTCCGCGTGATCGCCGCGGGCGATGCGCTGCTCTCTCCGAGCGTCACCCGCCGGATGATTGCGCAGTTCGCGTCTCAGAAGCCGAGAGCCACAGCATCCACGAATCTGCTGGCTGACCTGACCGATCGTGAGCGAGAGGTGCTCGTACTCATCGGACAGGGCCATTCGAACAGCGAGATCGCCGCCGCCCTGTTCATTGCGGAGCAGACTGTGAAGACACACGTCGGCAAAGTGCTCGCGAAGGTCGGCGCACGCGACCGCGTGCAGGCCGTGATCTTTGCCTATGACACCGGGCTCGCCGAACCCGCCTGACGATACTTCAGTAGGGGCGTGACAACACCATGGGGTGATGTGACGGCCTGCGCCTGATCCATAACTTCCTCGGATAGCCACCGAGGAGGAGCCCATGTCCATCATGGATCTGCGACAAGTCAACGTCGCCCCCGTTCAACAGCACTCACACACCCCACGTGACACCGGCATCGACCTCGTGCGTGCCCTGTGCGTACTCGGCGTGGTCATGCTGCACGCACTGATGGTCGGAGTCACCGTCACCGACGCCGGTCCCCTGTTCGCGAATGCGAGCGACGGAGCCTGGTGGACCACGCCACTCAGCTGGGTGCTGCAGGTGATGCCGTTGTTCTTCGTGATCGGCGGCTTCGCCGGGTACACGTCCTATCTGCGTGCGGGGCAGCGTGGCGGCGCAGCGACGGAGTTCGTCGCCGCACGCATCCACCGACTGCTCCTGCCCGCTGTGTGCACGATCGCGACGGTCGGCATCGTCCTGACGGCGTTGCTGCTCAACGGCGTTCCCGCAGACCTGGTCTCGATTGCCGGCTACCGCTTCGGGCAGCCACTGTGGTTCCTCGGTGTCTTCCTGCTGTGCCAGGCGTTACTCCCTGCCCTGGCCACCGCACATCGCCGCGCGCCGTGGCTGACGATCGCGCTGCTCGCTGCCACCGCCGCTGCGGTAGATGTGGTGCGCAACACAACCGCAATCGACGGCATCGGCTTCGTGAACCTCGCGTTCGTCTGGCTTGCGCTGCAGCAGCTCGGCTTCTTCTTCGCCGATGGACGCATCGACGCCCTCACCCGTCGCACTCGGATGCTGATCGCCGGTGCTGCGGTCGCCGTGTTGCTGCTCAGCTTCGCACTCGGCGTGCATTCCCCCGACCTCATCGCGAACATCAACCCACCCACAACGGCGTTGCTGCTCGTTGGCGTCGCGCACACGATGGTGCTGTCGGTGATGCGTCTCCGCCTGGCCGAGTGGAGCCTGCGCCCACTCCCCACCGCGTTTCGGAAATTCGTGACACCACGTGCCATGACCATCTATCTCTGGCACATGCCGATATTGCTGGCGATGGCGGGAGCGAGCGCGGTTTTCGCAATCGTGACAGGTGTCGCCCTACCGGTGCCGAGCAGCGTGGAATGGTGGATGACCCGGCCACTGTGGCTCGCGGTCGTTCTCGTGCTGACGGCAGGCGTCGCCTATCTTCTCGCCGGGATTGAATCGCGGCGCGTCCCCGCATCGACGCGTTCGTCGCGGCGTCTGTTCACCGCCACGACGATGGGACTCGTCGCCATCGTCGAACTGCTGGTGTTCGGTGCGACACCGCTTACCACCGCCATCGCGGCCGGTCTCCTCGTCGTCGCCCTCCGCCTCGCACGGAAGAGATCACGCAGGACGGATCAGTTCCGACCGGCTCCAATCGGTCGTGATGATTCCGCTGCGTGCCCGAGCCGGAGCCCAGGAATCACCGCGACGATCGCCAGCACGATGCAAAACACGAACACGACGACGAATGCGTCGGGGCCTCCGCCGAGTGCCGCCACGCCGAGCCCCGCGAGTGCAACCGCGACGGCCGAGCCAGTGGCATCCGAAATCGAGAGCGCGGAAGAGTTGAATCCTTCGCTCCCCGGAGCCGAGTACGCCAGCGTCAACACGGTGAGCCGCGGGTAGAACAGACCCATGCCTCCCCCTGCGAGTGCCCACCCCACCACGATGATGATCGGCGACGCCTCGGTGACTGCCGTGACCAGGACCGCAAGTAATGCGGCGAGAACGAGCGCAAGGCTGATCATCGCGATGCGGCGATTCCCGAGCGATTCTCCGTATCGGCCCTGCAGCGCGGATCCTCCGGCCCAGGTGAACGCCGCCAACATCAGGGCGATGCCTGCCCACGTCGGCGAGAACTCGAACTGTGCCATGAGCAGATACGGGATGTATGCCTCGGTGGCGAAGAACGCACCGGCGACGAGTCCACGCACGAGCACGACGCTCGGTAACCCACGCGCCGAACGCAGCGTTCCCCTGGGCACGAGTGGAAGAATCGCTATGCCGATGATGAGAACGGCGACGGCGGCGGTCGGCCAGCCGATGAGCGGAGGCGCATCGGCGGCAAGTCCGACGCTCACGGCAGAGACCGCGACCACGACGGCGAGCATGAGCCGCACCCAGACGCCTCCGGCCTGGCTCGCTGCGCCGGCTCCGAGATCGAGCCCGCGCAGCCGCACCGCGATCACCATAAACGCACCGGCGGTGAGCACAGCCACCCCAAGGAAGGCCCAGCGCCAGTCCAGGAACTCAGCCACCGCACCCGCGAGGAACGGCCCGATCATCGATGGCACCACCCAGGCGGCCGCGAAGGCTGCGAAGACCCGTCCATGCAGGTGAGGCGGGTACAGCCTCGCGACGACGACGTAAAGCGCGACGGTCTGACCGCCCGCGCCCAGCCCCTGCACCAGCCGGCCGAGGAGGAACTGCTCCATCGTGATTGCGAAACCGGAGATGAGGAGCCCGATGATAAACAGGGACACCGCCGCGTACAGAGCACCACGTGGCCCGCGGGCATCTGACCACGCACCACAGGCGACCATGCCGATGACGCTGGTGGCGAGCGTGCCCGCGAATGCCACAGCGAAGAGCGCCTCGCCATCCAGCGCCTCGCTGACCACAGGCATGACTGTCGTCATCGCGAGAGCCTCGATCGCGCCGAGGAAGATCAGCGCGATGGCACCCACTGTGACCCAGAGACGTTCCCGGTCCCAGATCGAGGCCGGCTGTGTCTCATTCATGCGGCGCCGAGCGCAGCCATGCGGGTGATGGCCTCAGTGATGATCTCTGGGCTGGTGCCGAAGTTCAAACGCACGTGTCCGGCGCCCTCTACTCCGAACGCTGGTCCATAGTGCAGTGCCACCTTCGCTTCACGCAGGATGCGCTTGGAGGGGTTGTCGCCCCAGCCGAGGGCTGTGAGGTCGATCCAGGCGAGGTATCCGGCATCTGGAATCCGAAAACGCGCCGCGGGCAGATGTTCGGCGAGCAGCCTTGCAACCAGTCGCCGGTTCTCGTCGAGCGTGAGCAGAAGGTCGTCCAGCCACTCGTCGCTGGACTCGGAGAACGCCGCGATCGCAGCAAGCAGACCGAACTGTCCGGTGCGCCAGAACACTTCAACAGGCATCCCGCGCACCACCCGAGTGGTCTCATCGGATGCCGTGACCATCAGCGCGCATTTGAGACCCGCGAGGTTGAACGCCTTGCTGGCGCTCACGACGGCGTAGCCGACGGCACGTGCGGCATCAGACACATTCAGGAATGGCGTAAATCCTGCATCCGGCTGCGCGAGCGGTGCGTGGATCTCATCGGAGACGACAACCGCACCATGCGCTGCGGCGATCTCAGCGAGGGCAGCAAGAGATGCGGCAGAATGAACGGTGCCGGTCGGATTGTGTGGGTTGCACAGTAAAACTGCACGCGCACCAGAGTGAACCTGGTCACGGATCGCGTCGAGATCCAATTCCCATTCTGCGCCCGTGTCGCGTAGCGGCACACGCTCGACGATGCCACCAGCCTCCTCGACGACATCGAAGAACGGCGGGTACACCGGAGTGGTGACGATCACGCGATCGCCGGGAATGATCACACGCCGCAGAATCTCGACGATGCCCATGCTGACGTCTGCGGTCGAACGGACCCGCGCCGGATCCACCGTCCAGCCGAACCTCCGTTGCGCAAAGCCCGCATAGGACTCGGCGAGCGGCGTGCGCGAGGCCGTGTAGCCGGTGTCACCACTGGCGACGGCACGCTCGAGCGCCGCCGTGATCGCGGGCGCGAGCGCGAAGTCAGTCTCCGCGACGAACAGCGGCAGCACGTCGGCGGGGTACTCCCGCCACTTCGCGCTGGTGCGCTCACGCAGCTGCTCGAGCGGGAGCGCCCTGACCAACCCGGTCACGTCACTTCTCCGTTACGTCGCTACTCGGTCACGTCAAATAGCGAAGCCGAGGGCGCGCATCATGTCGCGTCCGTCGTCCGTGATCTTCTCAGGACCCCACGGCGGCATCCACACCCAGTTGATGCGGAACCGATCGACGACGGCGTCCAGCGCCTGCGCCGTCTGCTCTTCGAGCACGTCGGTGAGCGGGCACCCTGCGCTGGTCAGCGTCATGTGGATGACAAGAGCGTCATTCTCGTCATCCCAGCCGAGGTCATAGATGAGCCCGAGGTCGACGACATTGATCCCGAGCTCAGGATCCATAACGTCCTTGAGCGCTTCGGTGACCTCGTCGAACTTCTCTGGTGCAAGCGTCGCGGTCATGTCCTCAGCCTACGCTTCGATTGGGGCAGAGGGGTCAAGGAAGCGGTCGTAACCTTCGTCCTCGAGGCGGTCAGCCAACTCAGGTCCGCCTTCTTCCACGATCTTTCCCCCCACGATGACGTGTACGAAATCGGGGCGGATGTAGCGGAGAATGCGGGTGTAGTGCGTGATCAGCAACACACCGAGCCCGGTGTTCTCCTTCGCCCGGTTCACGCCTTCCGACACGATCTTCAGCGCATCAACGTCAAGGCCGGAGTCCGTCTCGTCCAGCACAGCGAACTTCGGCTTGAGAACCTCGAGCTGAAGAATCTCGTGACGCTTCTTCTCGCCACCGGAGAAGCCTTCGTTCACGTTGCGCTGCGCGAACTTGGGGTCCATGCGCAGGTTCGTCATCGCGGACTTGACGTCCTTGGTCCAGGTGCGGATCGCGGGCGCTTGGCCGTCGAGTGCCGTCTTGGCCGTACGCAGGAAGTTCGTGACCGTCACGCCAGGAATCTCGACCGGGTACTGCATCGCAAGGAAGAGTCCGGCGCGGGCGCGCTCGTCGACCGTCATCGCCAGCACATCGGTGCCGTCGAAGGTGATGGTGCCACTGGCAACGGTGTACTTCGGGTGCCCGGCGATCGTGTACGCGAGGGTCGATTTTCCTGAGCCGTTCGGGCCCATAATCGCGTGGGTCTCACCGGTCTTCATGGTGAGGTTGATTCCGTTGAGGATCGGGGTCGTACCCGCCTCGGTGTCGACCGTCACATACAGGTCGCGGATCTCAAGAACAGACATTCAAACTTCCTTCGTCACAGTGGGATCAATGAGCACATCGTCGCCGTCGATCACGACGACGTAGACCGGAACGGGCTCATAAGCGGGGAGATTCTGGGGGATGCCGGTGCGCAGCGAGAACGCCGAGCCGTGTGCCCAGCATTCCAACGTGTCGCCTTCGACGAAGCCCTCGGACAGCGAGATCTCTCCGTGGGTGCAGACATCGCCGATGGCGTGGACCTCACCGGCGGAGTCGAGAACGACCGCCATGGGCACGCCGTCGAGCTCTACCCGCATCGGGGCGTCCTGTTCGAGCTCGCTGAGTGCGCATGCGCGCTGAGCGCTCATACGTCGGCCTTTGCAAGCTCGGTGTCGATCGCCGCGAGCAATTCGCTCTCCAGCGTCGGGAGGCCGAGTCGCAGCACGACATCCACGAGGAAACCGAGCACGACCAGTCGACGGGCTTCTTCCTCGGAGATACCGCGAGACTGCAGGTAGAACAGCTGCTCATCGTCAAAGCGTCCGGTGGCGCTGGCGTGGCCCGCACCGAGGATGTCTCCGGTCTGGATCTCGAGATTTGGGATCGAGTCGGCGCGTCCACCCTCAGTGAGTACCAGGTTTCGGTTGGCCTCATAGGAATCGGTGCCGGTGGCATCCGCTCCGATCAGGACATCGCCGATCCAGACGCTGTGTGCGCCCTTGCCCTGGAGTGCGCCCTTGTAGAGCACGTCGCCGATGGTGTGCGCACCCTTGTGGTGCAGATACACCTGGCTCTCGAGATGCTGGCCGGCATCCGCGTAGGTCAGACCGTACATCTTTCCTTCGGATCCGGTGCCGGCGAGCTCGACGTTCGGGTTCACTCGCACGATGCCACCGCCGAAGCTGATGACGAAGTGCTTGAGCGTGGCGTCGTTGTCGACGCGCGCCTGGTGTGATGCCGCGTGCACGGCGTCATCTTCCCAGCGCTGGACGGAGATAACCGTCAGATGGGAACCGGCGCGGGCGATGATCTCGACGTTCTGCGCGTACTGGGCCGAGCCCAGGTGACGCAGAACAACGGTTGCGGCACTGTGCTCGAGAGCCTCGATCACGATGTGCGCGTCAGCACGCTTGTCAGCGCCCTGGCCGGTGATCGTGATGAAGATCGGCTCGGCGACCTCTTCATTACGTGGGATGCGCACGTGCATGCCCTCGGCGGCACCCTGCCATGCCACGGCCGCGACGATGTCTTCAGGAACGAAGAACTCGCCGCGCGGAGCGACACCAGCAGCCAGCGGCTCGCCGATGTACTGCGCACCCGTCGTGATCTCGTAGGTGACGCCGTCGTTCTGCTCAGCCGGTGCGAACAGGCTGGTGAGCTTTGCTACCGGCGTGTGCTTCCAGTTGACCTCGCGGCCGGTCGGCGCGCCGAAGTCTGCAGGTTCAAAGGAGCGCGGGCGCTCCGAGCGAGTCTGCACGGGGACGAATCCTGCGTCGGCCACCTGGGCGGCCGGGTCAATGTGCGCGTTCGTCTGCTGCGCCTCGCTGGGCGCTGTCGTAGAGGCGGTCATTCAGCCGACCGATCCTTCCATGCCCATTTCGATGAGCTTGTTCAATTCCATCGCGTACTCCATCGGCAGCTCGCGTGCGATCGGCTCGATGAAGCCGCGGACGATCATCGCCATGGCTTCAGTTTCTGCCAGGCCGCGCGACTGCAGGTAGAAAAGCTGCTCTGCGCTGACCTTCGAAACCGTGGCCTCGTGACCGAGCTGCACATCGTCGACACGAATATCGATCGACGGGTATGTGTCCGAGCGCGACTGAGTATCAATCAGCAGCGCGTCGCAGACAACCGAGTTCGCCGAGTGATGAGCGGCAGGATCGACCCGCACCTCGCCGCGGTAAGCGGAACGGCCGCCCCCGCGAGCGATCGACTTCGAGACGATCGATGACTGCGTGTACGGCGCCATGTGCACCATCTTTGCGCCGGCATCCTGGTGCTGGCCCGGTCCGGCGAACGCAACAGAAAGAGTCTCGCCCTTGGCGTGCTCCCCCATCAGGTAGATCGACGGGTACTTCATCGTCACCTTGGAGCCGATGTTGCCATCGACCCATTCCATCGTCGCGCCTTCGTGCGCAACTGCACGCTTGGTAACGAGGTTGTAGACGTTGTTCGACCAGTTCTGGATCGTCGTGTAGCGAACGCGTGCGTTCTTCTTCACGATGATCTCAACGACAGCCGAGTGCAGCGAGTCCGACTTGTAGATCGGGGCCGTGCAGCCCTCGATGTAGTGGATGTAGCTGTCTTCATCGGCAATGATCAGCGTCCGCTCGAACTGACCCATGTTCTCGGTGTTGATGCGGAAGTACGCCTGCAGCGGGATCTCGACGTGCACGCCCTTGGGGACGTAAACGAACGAGCCACCAGACCACACGGCCGTGTTAAGGGCGGCGAACTTGTTGTCGCCGGCGGGAATGACGGTGCCGAAGTACTCTTCGAAGAACTCGGGGTGCTCGCGCAGCGCCGTGTCAGTGTCCATGAAGATGACGCCCTGTGCTTCCAGATCCTCGCGGATCTGGTGGTAGACGACCTCGGATTCGTACTGAGCGGCGACACCGGCGACAAGGCGCTGGCGCTCAGCCTCGGGGATGCCGAGCTTCTCGTAGGTGTCGCGGATCTCCTTCGGGAGATCTTCCCAGGACTGTGCCTGCTTCTCCGTCGAGCGGACGAAATACTTAATGTTGTCGAAGTCGATACCGCTGAGGTCTGCACCCCAGGTCGGCATCGGTTTGCGGCCGAAGAGCTGATAGCCCTTCATGCGGTTCTTCAGCATCCATTCCGGCTCATTCTTGAGAGCCGAGATGCCGCGCACGACGTCCTCGGAGATTCCGCGCTTCGCGATGGCACCTGCGGCGTCTTCATCGTGCCAGCCGAATTCATACACCCCCAGACCATCGAGTTCTGGGCGGTCGATCAGCACATCCGACATCACACTCTCCTTGTTGGGCCTCAACGGTGTCATCCGCCCCGACACCTCGGCCTCGTCGAGTACGCGAGGTGGGTGCCGCTGGTGGGCCTCATCACGGACGCATTCTTCGCGCCTAAACTGTTGCTGATGCGTCTCGCGCTGAGCGCACGCATCGCAACAATCCGATTCTACAGGTTCCCCCTGACAAACGGGCCGCGCCCGTCTGCCTGCGCGTGGACCGGAGGACATATGCACGACACCACTGCACTGGTCGACTCTCCCGCACGGATCGGCGGGCCCATCAAGATTGGTCGGCCGCTGCGGGTGTTGGCGTGGCTCTCCTTCCTCGCCGAGGTCATCATCATCGGTACCGGCGGTGCGGTGCGGCTGACAGGATCGGGCCTCGGATGCTCCGAATGGCCGTTGTGCACGCCGGAATCCCTGGTGCCGACGCCCGAACAGGGCATCCACGGCATCATCGAGTTCGGAAACCGCACGATGACCGGGCTGGTGGGAATCATCGCCATCGCCGTGCTCCTGCTCGCGCTGCACGCGATCGGCGGACGGCGCTCTGTCGTGGCTGCATTGTGGTTCGCGCTGGGCGGCATCGCCGCAGGCATCGTGTGCTTCGTGATCGCCTATCTGCTCGGGCTGCCCGGGTTCCCGTTCTTCTCACTGGGGCTGCTGCTGGTGACTATCGCCGGTGGCATCCATTCACTGTGGATCACCCCCGCCAGGCGTGACCTGACCTCGCTCGCCTGGATCATCCTGATCGGTGTGGTCGCCCAGGCCTTCGTCGGCGGCATCACGGTACTTACCGGCCTCAACCCCTCCATCGTGGGCTTCCACTACGCGTCGTCGCTGCTTCTGGTGTGCGTCGCCGCGGCATTCCTGGTGCGGATGCGCGAGTCGGATGCGGTGCGCGAACGCGTCGTCCCGCTGTGGTTCGCGATGCTGTCGCACCTCACCGGCCTCGCCCTGGCCGTGACGATCTTCTTCGGTGTGCTCACCACCGGCTCGGGTCCGCACTCGGGCGATGTGAACGTGATTCGGGACGGCTTCGACGCCACGTTCCTGGCTCACGTGCACTCCTGGCCCGGCTACATCCTCGCCGGCCTCGTCGCTGTTCTGACTATTGCGGCATGGGTTCTTCGGCTTGAGCCTCGACGCTGGCTGCTGGTGCTTGTTCTGGCGATCCTGGTACAGGTCGGCGTCGGCGTGTGGCAGGCACGCGATGGGCTGCCCGAGATCCTGGTCGGCATCCACATGGTCCTCGCAGCGCTGTCGGCCGCCGCCTACACAGTGTGTGTCCTCCGCCAAAAGCGCCCCCTCCCCTAGCCCCTAACCCCTTGCGAGTGGGCAGGTGTGGCTCGAAAATCACGCGCAACAGAGCCACAACTACCCACTCGCAGAGGGCTTGCGCGTGCTGCGCGCACATGCTGCGCATAGGAATCGCAGGGGGTACGCATTGGCGAGACAGGGACGCTGGGAGCATGAACAAACTCACCCGCAACATCTCGTACTGGCTGCTTCTCGTCTTGTCTCTCGCATCTGCCGCGGTCGGTGGATGGATCATCACCAACCAGAGCACAACGATGAGCACCGCACTGCTGGATGGAACGGCGACTGGCGTCGAGGTCTACGTCGGGCAGTCTTTGATCGTCACCGGTGCCGTGATTCTCGGCGCAGGCATCATCGGCCTGCTCCTGGCTCTTGCGCTGGCCGCGGCGAAGGCTCTGCTTCCCGCCACCGCACCGGCCGTCGTCGCGCCGATCGATTGGACAGCCGAGGATGCGGATGCCTCGGACGCTGCGCCAGCAGAAGCGACGGCCGCCGCTACCGAGGACGAGCTCGCTACCCGCTGACTCAGCCTTCAGATCCCGGGAGAACGCAGCATCTCCCGGGATCTGCCGAGCTAGGGCTTGTCCAGGTCTTCTTGAATCACGTCCACCCAAAAATCGGCGAGCCTACCGAGAAGTTCCGCTTCTGTGGGCTTGATCCGATTGATGATAAATCCGCCGTAGTCGTTGACGTCAACCCGTTCGAGCAAGTCAGCGTCACCGGCAAACTGCTTCCGTAACTTCTCGTAGAAGAACTTCGGATTCTTCTCTTTGAACCAGCGAGGCTCGAGGGAAACGTGCACGAACTTTTGGCGCACATGCAGCATCCCAACACGCTTACGCGCAACCTCGATGACCCAGCCTTGGGTGTCGCTTTCCGGGACGCCGATATGCACCTGCTCTGAGGAGTCCTCCAATCGAGTGCAGAACTGTTCCGGTAGCGCCAGCGCCCCGGGACGAGCCGCCCATGGCGCCTTCTGCGCAATGCGCTGCTGACGCGCATCCGCACCGTATACCTTCGGTCCGCGCCGCGATGTGGATGGCGTGGAATCAGCACCAGAGCTCGTGGTGATGGCCTGCCTCAACACTGATTCGAACGCTCCAACGTCGAACCCGTCGCGGTTCTTGAACTGGCTCATGATTTCGCTGGCCAGCTGACCAAAACGCTTGCCGCCTGCTTCGATACCGGCCTCGACAAGAAGCTTTTCAGCGTCTGCGGAATTTTGCACTTCGTCCGCTTCAGTCGAGTTGCCTTCACTTGCCACGAAGAATCTTTGGAAAATAGATGACTCTTCGACGTCGCCCGACACGAGTTCCAGATATGCATCAGGATAGGCCGTCTGCAGGCACAGAATCGCGAAGAGTTGCAGGGCGGTGGATTGTCCGGTTGCACCCCGTTCATCGCTCTGCTGGCGTCCGATCGTGGAAATGCCGCGCAGGAGCATGAATGTATTGATCAGGCGCTTGATCGATCGCGGGTTGCTCCCGACCGAATACTGGATCAGGCCCAAGAAGCTCGATCGTTCGTCGTCCGAGAGCACCAACCTCGTTTCCTTGATCAACTCGTCGAGGAAGACCTCCAGTCGATACGCCCCGACGGGCATCTGGAACGGCACCTGGATGATCTTGTCGAAGAACGATCGGGCCTTCGCCCGGCCCATGCGCGAACCGTACTTATCGATGACGCCCTGCTGCACGACCGAGAAGTCGATGGCAAGCACAAACACACAGTGCGGCACATCGAGAAACAGCTTCAGCGACTCCATCAGTTCAACTGCTTTACGCGGCTCGAGCCGGTCGAGATCGTCGATGAATACGACCAATCGTCCCGTATCTGCGTCACCGTCCGCCGTGACGAGCTCTTTGACAGCCGCCGCGAACTTGGCCTTCACGTCCACGAGAACCGCCGCCACGTCTTCAACGGGCGCTCCACCGTTGCGTTTAGCGAGAGCCACGCGCGCCTCGGCTGACACTTCTTGCACGACGCCGCTGAGTGCGCCCAGCCCGACGAACCCTAGTCCGGTTTGTAGCACGCTCAACCCGGCCGTAGAGGCGATCGGCAGCAGTGCGTTCAGAAACTCTTTGCGCTTTTCCGCACCCTTCTTGCCTGGTTCCGCGAGCAGAAGATGCGCGCCAATGTTTTCGAGCAGGCTTCCCACCAGCCGACCCTGCATTTCGAACTGCGAGTACTGCCAAGTGTTGAATCGGATCGTGTACACCGGCGCTTCTTCGGTGGCCTCCGGTGCGTTCTTTGGCGGGTCGGAGAGGCGGAAGTGTCCGTGCGGCGCAAGCTGGCGCTCGGCAAGCAGCATCATGTTCGTCTTGCCGGTACCCCAGTCGCCCTGAACGGCGATCGTCATCGGAGTCTGGCATCCACCGATGAAGCCGCTCAGCCCTTCGACGTACGGCTGAATGCTCAGCCAATCCTCGCCGAGCGGAGTATCGATGACTCCCCGCGTGTCATCCGAACCGTTCTTGGCTTTCTTGTCCCCCGACGACACTGTGGCTCCTTCTGCTCGACGACGATTCCCGTCATCGTAGCGTCAGAAGGAGCTGCCTCGTGCGCCTAGAACGGAAGCAGCGGGTCGACCGCCACAGCGACGAACAGCAGAGTCAAGTAGCTGATCGAGGCATGGAACACCCGCATCGGACGCGGCTGGGTTCCACGCACTGCTTCGCTGTACAGGCGGTGCGACTCGTATACGAACCATCCGCCGAAAACGACTGCGGAGACGGTGTAGACCAGACCCATGCCTGCGATCGGGATCAGCAGCAGCGAGCAGACCAGAGTGGCCCAGGCGTACAGGATCACCTGAAGGCCGACCTGCGAGGCGTTACGCGTGACACCGAGCATCGGAACGTCCGCACCCTCATAGTCATCGCGGTACTTCATCGACAGCGGCCAGTAGTGCGCGGGCGTCCACAGGAAGATGAGCACAAACAGCACGATGGCCGGCCATGCGAGCTCTCCGGTGACGGCAGACCAGCCGATCACCACGGGGAAACATCCTGCGATGCCGCCCCAGATGATGTTCTGCTCGGTGCGACGCTTGAGGATCATCGTGTAGATCACGACGTAGAAGAAGATCGCCGCGACCGACAGCGTCGCTGTCAGCCAGTTGGTGGTGGCGAGCAGCCACACCGTGGATGCCACGGCGAGGACCCACGAGAAGATCAGTGCGGCGCGCGGTGAGATCTCACCTGTGACGAGCGGCCGGTTCTCGGTTCGGTGCATGTGCGCATCCATGTCCCGGTCCAGGTACATGTTGAACGAGGCGGCGGAGCCGGCACTGAGTGAACCGCCGATGACCGTGGCGAGGACGAGCCAGAGATTCGGCATCCCGCCTTCGGCGAGGAACATGACCGGCACGGTGGAAACGAGAAGCAACTCGAGCACACGGGGCTTGGTCAGCGACACGTACGCCTTGATCGTCTTAACAATCGGACGTTTCACCGCCGTCGTCTGCGACATGGTCGAGATAACGATCGCCTCCTCAGCACACACCAACGACAACCCTCTCAGTCTAGAGCAAGCAAACTGAACGACTCGCAACGTAAGAAGCATTTGATGGCTGACCTCACCCCGCTATGCTGAAAACCACTCGCGCGCCCGGCGCTGTGCACCTATCCGTGACGATGCGGAGGCGCCAGGGGAATTCGGGCGCCCTCGAAGTTGTTTGAAAGGGCATGACCGTGACGGAATTCCAGTGGGCTGAGATCGATCGACGTGCGGTTGACACCGCGCGACTTCTTGCGGCGGATGCCGTAGAGAAGGTCGGCAACGGCCACCCCGGCACAGCGATGAGTCTCGCTCCGGTCGCTTATTTGCTCTACCAGCAGGTGCTGCGCCACGACCCGACGGATACCGATTGGCTGGGTCGCGACCGTTTCATCCTTTCGGTCGGCCACTCCTCACTCACGCAGTACGTGCAGCTTTACCTGGGCGGCTTCGGCCTCGAGCTCGACGATCTCAAGGCGCTGCGCACCTGGGGGTCACTGACTCCTGGTCACCCGGAGTACGGCCACACCAAGGGTGTCGAGATCACCACCGGCCCTCTCGGCCAGGGCCTCGCCTCTGCCGTGGGCTTCGCCTACGCCGCCCGCTACGAGCGTGGCTTGTTCGACCCGGAGGCAGCGGCGGGTACGAGCCCGTTCGACCACTTCGTCTACGTCGTCGCCGGTGATGGAGACCTTCAGGAGGGTGTGACCAGCGAAGCAGGGTCCCTCGCCGGACACCAGCAGCTGGGTAACCTGATCGCGATCTACGACTCGAACCAGATCTCGATCGAAGACGACACGGACATCGCCTTCACCGAAGATGTGGCGGCTCGCTACGAGGCCTACGGCTGGCAGGTCATCACCGTCGATTGGAAGAAGACCGGCGAATACGTCGAAGACGTCGCCGAGCTGAACGCGGCAATCGAGGCTGCCAAGGGCGAGGCCTCCAAGCCGTCGCTGATCATCCTCAAGACCATCATCGGCTGGCCGTCGCCCGGCAAGCAGAACTCCGGCAAGATCCATGGATCTGCGCTCGGCGCCGATGAGCTTGCCGCGACGAAGAAGGTGTTGGGCTTCGACCCTGAGCAGCACTTCGCTGTCGCCGACGATGTCATCGAGCACACCCGCGCCCTCGCGGCCCGCTCGGCCGAAGAGCGCGCTGCCTGGCAGACGTCCTTCGACGCCTGGGCTGCTGCGAACCCGGAGCGCAAGACACTGCTCGACCGGCTTGAGGCTCACGAGTTGCCCGCCGACATCGAGGCGGCTCTGCCAGTATTCGAGGCCGGCAAGGATGTCTCCACACGAGCAGCATCGGGTCAGGTCATCAACGCGCTGGCCGCGGAAATGCCCGAACTCTGGGGTGGTTCCGCCGATCTCGCCGAATCGAACCTCACGACCATCAAGAACGCATCGTCGTTCGTCCCGACCCAGTGGTCTACGCACGAGTGGTCTGGCAACCCGTACGGACGCGTCCTGCACTTCGGCATCCGCGAGCACGCTATGGGCGCGATTATCAACGGCATCGTGCTGCACGGTCCGACCCGCGCTTTCGGCGGAACATTCCTGATCTTCAGCGACTACATGCGCCCCGCCGTACGTCTCGCGGCGCTCATGAACATTCCGAGCATCTACGTCTGGACGCACGACTCCGTTGCACTCGGCGAAGACGGTCCGACCCACCAGCCGATCGAGCAGCTCGCGACTCTGCGTGCGATCCCAAACTTCACGGTGGTGCGCCCGGCCGATGCCAACGAGACCTCTGCCGCGTGGCTCGAACTGCTGCGTCGCAACGGCGGTCCGGCCGGCATCGCACTGACGCGTCAGAACGTTCCGGTGTTCGAGCGCGGCGACGACGCAGCCTCCGGTGACGTCTTCGCGTCCGCGAGCAACACCTCCAAGGGCGCCTACGTGCTCGCTGAGGCTCCGAACGGCACCCCTGACGTCATCCTCATTGCGACCGGCTCCGAGGTGCAGCTCGCCGTCGCCGCACGCGAGACGCTGGCAGGCGAGGGCATCAACGCCCGCGTCGTCTCGGCCCCGTCACTGGAGTGGTTCGACGAGCAGGATGCCACCTACCGCGAGTCGGTACTTCCGGCAGCTGTCACTGCCCGGGTTTCGGTCGAGGCAGGATCATCCCTCACCTGGCACGGCATCGTCGGCACCCACGGCCGTTCCGTCGCGATCGACCACTTCGGTGCATCCGCCGACTACAAGACTCTTTTCCAGCAGTTCGGCATCACCGCCGAAGCCGTCGTCGAGGCGGCACGCGAGACAATCAAGGAGAACGCATGAGCACCCCCACTTCTCAGCTTCACGACGCCGGCGTCAGCATCTGGCTCGATGATCTCTCCCGCACCCGAATCAGCTCTGGCAACATCGCAGAGCTGATCGAGTCCCGTAACGTCACCGGCGTCACGACGAACCCGACGATCTTCGCGAACGCGATCACCAACGCGGATGACACGTCATATGACGCGCAGGTCGCAGAGCTCGCCGCGTCCGGTGCCACTGCTGTGGAAGCGGTATTCGCAGCCACCACGCAGGACGTCGGCGCAGCGCTCGATGTCTTCCGCCCCGTGTGGGAAGCATCCGGTCACGTCGACGGTCGCGTCTCCATCGAGGTCTCCCCTGACCTCGCGCACGACACCGACGGCACCGTGGCACAGGCCAAGGAGCTGTGGGCAAAGATCGACCGCCCGAACCTGCTCGTGAAGATCCCCGCTACCAAGGCTGGTCTGCCCGCGATCGCCGAGACGATCGGCGCTGGTATCAGCGTCAACGTCACACTGATCTTCAGCCTGGAGCGCTACGCCGGAGTCATCGACGCGTACCTCACTGGTTTGGAGACGGCCAAGGCCGCTGGCGTCGACCTGTCGACGATCCAGTCCGTCGCCTCGTTCTTCGTCTCGCGCGTCGACACCGAGACCGACAAGCGTCTCGAGGCCATCGGCACCGATCAGGCTCTCGCTCTCAAGAGCAAGGCCGGACTCGCAAACGCGCGCCTCGCCTACGAGCTGTTCGAGCAGACGTTCGCCGGTGACCGCGCCAAGGCGCTTCTGGATGCTGGCGCGAACCTGCAGCGTCCGCTGTGGGCTTCGACCGGCGTGAAGGACCCCGCGTTGCCCGACACCCTCTACGTGACGGAACTCGTTGCGCCGGGCGTCGTCAACACGATGCCGGAGAAGACCCTCGAGGCAACCTTCGACCACGGCGTCATCACCGGCGACACCATCACTGGTGGCTATGAGGCGGCACGTGCAGTCTTCGCTGGTCTTGCTGAGGTCGGCATCGACTTCGCCGATGTCACCCAGGTTCTCGAGGACGAAGGCGTCGCGAAGTTCATCGATTCCTGGCACGATCTGCTGGCACAGGTTGCCAAGGGGCTCGAGGCCCAGCGATGACCTTCTCGATCCACGCCTCAGGCGCGGCGAAGGTTGCGATCGATGAGGTCGTACCTCGCCTGGTCGGCGATCTCATCGCCTCACGCATCACGGGGTTCGACGCCACGCTCTGGGGCGAAGCCGCTGAAGAAGAAGCGTCGAAGCGACTCGGCTGGGTCGAGGCCGTCTCGGTCTCCCGCCCGCTGGTCGCCGAGATCATCGCGCTGCGGGACGAACTGCATGCCAAGGGCGTGACTCGTGTGGTCCTCGCCGGCATGGGCGGCTCTTCGCTCGCTCCGGAGGTCATCGCCCAGACCGCTGGCGTCCCGCTCACGATCCTTGACTCGACGGCTCCCGGACAAGTGCTGGCAGCGCTCGATGAGGGCGTTGCTGACACCGTTCTTGTCGTGTCCTCCAAGTCAGGTTCCACCGTCGAGACTGATTCGGCGAAGCGCACGTTCGAGGCGGCTTTCCGTGACCTCGGTATCGACCCGAACGAGCGCATCGTCGTGGTGACCGATCCCGGCTCGCCGCTCGATGTCGCCGCTCGTGAGGGCGGTTACCGCGTCTTCAACGCCGACCCGAACGTCGGCGGCCGGTACTCTGCGCTGACAGCGTTCGGTCTGGTGCCCTCCGGACTCGCCGGTGTCGACATCGCCGAGCTTCTCAATGAGGCTGAGGCGACCCTCCTGCAGGTGGCAGTGGATCGGGCAGACAACCCCGCATTGCGGCTCGGCGCTGCGATCGCAGCCACCACCCCGCGTCGGGACAAGCTCGGCCTGATCACGGATGGCACGCATATCAAGGGCCTGCCGGACTGGATCGAGCAGCTCATCGCAGAATCCACCGGCAAGGACGGCACCGGCATCCTTCCGGTCGTCTTGCTTCCGGTCTCCCCCGAGGTCGAGAACGTTCCTGCCGACCTGCAGATCGTGCGCCTGGTCGACGACGCGAACGAGTTCCACCTGCGCGAGCGTCACCAGGGTGAGATCCTCGTCAGCGGCTCGCTCGGCGCGAGCCTGCTGGTCTGGGAGTACGCCACCGTGATCGCGGGTCATCTACTCGGAATCAACCCCTTTGACCAGCCTGACGTCGAATCGGCCAAGATCGCCACTCGCGGTCTGCTGGATGCTCGTCCAGAGCCGACCGCGCCGGCATTCGTGGAAAACGGCATCGAGGTTCGGGTGTCCGATCCGGCACTGGCCGCATCGGGCAACATCGAGGCAGTGTTGGATGCCCTGTGGGCACAGCTGCCGGAAGACGGCTACGTCTCGATCCAGGCATATGTCAACCGCCTCGAACTGCCACAACTGCTGGGCCTTCGCGAGCTGGTCGCAGCCGACTCCGGTCGTCCCACCACGTTCGGGTGGGGCCCGCGTTTCCTGCACTCCACCGGTCAATACCACAAGGGTGGACCCGCGCAGGGTGTGTTCCTGCAGATCCTAGAGCGCACCGACGTGGATCTGGAGATCCCTGAGCGCCCCTTCACCTTCGGACAGCTCATCCAGGCACAGGCCGCCGGCGACACCGGCGTACTCGCCGAGCATGGTCGTCCGGTCGTGTCGCTCACGATCACGGATGACTCAGCCGACGTACTCGCTCTGTTCGAAGCCGCCCAGAAGTAAATTCGTAGGAGATTCCCCCGCCGATGACCGCTCCCGTATCACGCAGCCATAACCCGCTGCGCGACCCCGACGACCGTCGCCTCAATCGCATCGCAGGTCCCAGCGCGTTGGTGATCTTCGGTGTGACTGGAGACCTTTCTCGTAAGAAGCTCATGCCAGCGGTGTATGACCTCGCGAACCGGGGGCTGCTGCCTCCTGGGTTCGCGCTGGTCGGCTTCGCCCGTCGCGATTGGAAGGACCAGGACTTCGCCCAGGTCGTCTATGAAGCCGTGAAGGAGCACGCACGCACTGAGTTCCGCGAGGAGACCTGGCAACAGCTGCTGCAGGGCATCCGCTTCGTCTCCGGTGAGTTCGACAACCCCGAGTCATTCGCGAAGCTCCGCGAGACGGTCGAAAAGCTCGATATCGAACGTGGCACGATGGGCAACCACGCGTACTACCTGTCGATCCCGCCGAAGTCGTTTCCGCTTGTCACCAAGCAGCTGAAGGCTTCTGGACTCGTCGGCGAGGAGCGCGGTGAGGACCAGTGGCGTCGGGTGGTGATCGAGAAGCCGTTCGGTCACGACCTGGACTCTGCTCGGGCGCTGAACCAGGCGCTGGAAGTGGCATTCCCTGCGGACTCGATCTTCCGCATCGATCATTACCTCGGCAAAGAGACAGTGCAGAACATTCTTGCTCTGCGCTTCGCGAACGAGCTGTATGAGCCGCTCTGGAATCGCAACTACGTCGACCACGTGCAGATCACCATGGCTGAAGACATTGGCGTTGGTGGACGTGCTGGGTACTACGACGGCATCGGCGCGGCGCGTGATGTGATCCAGAATCATCTTCTTCAGCTCCTCGCGCTCACCGCAATGGAGGAGCCCATCAGCCTCTCCGCCGAGCACCTGCGCTCCGAGAAGGAGAAAGTGCTCGCAGCCGTGAAGCTGCCTGACGATCTCTCCCTGGCCACCGCCCGCGGGCAATATGCCGGCGGCTGGCAGGGCGGCCAGGAGGTCGACAGCTTCCTCGGCGAAGACGGTATGAACCCTGACTCCGTCACCGAGACATATGCAGCCATCAAGTTGGAGATCGCGAACCGTCGATGGGCGGGCGTGCCCTTCTACCTGCGCAGCGGCAAGCGCCTGGGGCGTCGGGTGACCGAGATCGCCGTGGTGTTCAACCGCGCGCCAGAACATCTGTTCGGCCGAAGCAACGCATCGGAGCTCGGGCAGAATGCGCTTGTCATCCGTGTGCAGCCGGATGAGGGCGTCACGATCCGCTTCGGCTCGAAGGTTCCTGGGGCGGGCACCAACGTGCGCGACGTGACCATGGACTTCGGTTATGGCCACGCATTCACCGAAGCGAGCCCCGAGGCCTATGAGCGACTCATTCTCGATGTGCTCCTCGGTGACCCGCCACTCTTCCCCCGCCATGAAGAGGTGGAGCTGAGTTGGAAGATTCTCGACCCTGTGGAGAAATACTGGGCTGCTCAGGGCGGCCCCCTGGAGCAGTACGCCCCAGGATCCTGGGGTCCGGCATCCGCTGACGCCCTTCTTGCCCGCGACGGACGAGTCTGGAGACGACCGTGATCATTGACCTTCCCGACACGACCGTCAGCCAGGTCGGCAAGCAGCTCGTCAAGGTGCGCGAAGAGGGCGGCGCTGTCGCCCTCGGCCGTGTGCTGACGCTCATCATCTCGGCGCGTAACGGTGTGGCCGAAGCCGCCATCGACGCGGCCAATGACGCTTCTCGCGAGCATCCGATGCGGGTCATCGTGCTGACCACAGGCGAGGGGCCCTCTCACCTCGACGCGCAGATCCGCGTCGGCGGGGATGCTGGCGCGAGCGAAGTCGTTGTCCTGCGTGCCTACGGCGCCGCCGCCAGCAACGAAGAAAGCCTCGTCACCGGATTGCTGTTGCCGGATGCGCCCGTCGTTGCATGGTGGCCGGAGGAAGCACCGATCGATCCGGCAGCCTCGCCGCTGGGTCGCATTGCGCAGCGCCGGATCACGGATGCCGCGACCACTCCCGATGTGCGCGATCGACTCGCACTGCTCGGCAAGACGCATGCCCCGGGCGACACTGATCTTGCCTGGACGCGTCTCACGCATTGGCGCGAGCAGCTCGCGGCAGTGCTCGATCAGCCTCCCTATGAGCCGGTTACCGCTGTCGAGGTGCACGGTGCCGCAGCATCGCCGTCAACCGCTCTGCTGGCCGCGTGGCTGCGCCTTTCACTCAAGGTGCCGGTGACGTGGACGTATGAGAACCCAGGACATTGGGAAGCCGGCATCAAGTCGGTGCGTCTGACACGCGCCAGCGGCGACATTCTGCTGGAGCGACCGGAGACCAGCGTGGCGGTGCTCACACAGCCGGGCCAGCCTGATCATGAGTTGCATCTTCCTCGTCGCACCCTGCGCGAGTGCCTGGCGGAGGAGCTCCGGCGCCTCGACCCCGACGTCCTGTACGGTCGAGTGATTACCGAGGGCTGGGAGAAGCTGGGTCCGCCCGAGACTGGAGAGTGAACGGCATGCAGTCATCATCCGCTGAGAAGCTGGTCGTCGTCGAGCCGACCCCCGCTGCTCTCGCAACACGAGTGGCAGACCGATTCCTCACCCGAGTGAAAGCGCGCACGAAGAACGGTCGAATCGCGCATATCGCTCTCACCGGCGGTTCGATGGGTGGCGCGGTTCTGCGTGCAGTGGCGGAGCACCCGAAGACGAGCAAGATCGACTGGTCGCTCGTGCATTTCTGGTGGGGTGACGAGCGGTTCGTCGCCGCTGACGATGCGGATCGCAATGCGCTGCAGTCGCGCGCGGCGCTGCTGGATCACATCGAGCTGCCGGCCGAGAATATTCACGAGGTCGCAGCCGCAGACAGCGGCCTGACCCTCGATGAGGCTTCCGACGCATATGCCGCTGAGCTGGCAAAGTTCGGTACGGATGAGCACGCATGGCCGTCATTCGCGGTGTGTTTCCTTGGCGTCGGACCCGACGGTCACATCGCGTCGCTGTTTCCTGATCGTTCGGAAGTCACCGAGACGGTTGCCGCGACGCTACCTGTGCGCGACTCGCCCAAGCCACCGGCAGAGCGTGTGACGCTCACTCGTCCGGTGATCAACTCGTCCAAGCGCGTCTGGCTGGTACTCACGGGTGCCGACAAGGCCTCTGCACTCGGTCTTGCTCTCGCGGGCGCGAGCTACACCAGCGTGCCCGCTGCGGGCGCCAAGGGGCGCAAGCGCACCATCTTCTTCGTGGATGAGGCTGCGACCTCTGAGGTCTCCGAGGACCTCATCGACCAGGCTTACTGATCGCTGCGTTCGACGCCGGGGCCGTAACTGTCAGTCGATGATTCTGGCGCCTGCGCAGAATCGCCGCTCCCCCGGGGAATTCCGAGATCCTGGCTCTCGCTGAGCACCTGCGGGTGGTAGCGAGCGAGGCTGACAACGCCCCAGATTGCGATCGCGCCGGCGATACCGAAGCAGATCAGTGCCCAGCCTGGCGCCGCTGCAGCTTCGCCGAGTACGAGCATCCCGATCAGGACGGCCACCATCGGATCGACGACGGTGAGCCCTGCGATGACGAGATCGGGCGGCCCGGAGCTGTACGCGGTCTGCACGAAGTAGGCGCCCACCGCGGATGCGGCGACGAGTGCGATCACGCACACCAGGGTGACCCAGTCGAACTCACCTGCCTGCACACGCTTGATGACGGCCTTCGCCAACGTCGCCACGAATCCGTACAGGATGCCGGCGCCGACGACGTAGAAGAGCGCCCGCATGCGGTGGCGGAGGATCAGCCAGCATCCGCCGAGCACGATGATCACGACAAGGAGGATCGCGAGAATCGTGAAGAGCTCGCGATCGGCGATTTCCTGCTCTGTGGCGAAGATCGCCGCGAAGAAGACGAAGATGAAGATGCCGCCCACGCAGGCGCCGATGGCGATGAGGGATTTCTTTGTGGGAGTGTGTCCCGAAATGTGGGCGTTCAGCAGAGTCGTGATCACCAGCGCGATGGCACCCAGCGGCTGCACGACCATCAATGGCGCGACGGACAGCGCAGCGAGTTGGCAGACGATCGCCAGCCCCAGCATCAGCGTGCCGATGAGCCAGGAGGGGCGAGTCAGCAGGTGCTTGAGCTGCCCGACGCTGAGACCGGTCGTACCGGCAGTGCCGCTGAGACGCTCGACCTTCGCGACGCCCCGGTACTGATATTGCGCGCCGAACGACATGAACACCGCACCCGCAAGAGCCAGCGGGATGCCAAGGAGCAGGCCCGGGTTCTCAAACGCACCGACGAGCTGGTCGCCGACATCAGCCGCTGTCATCCACACGCTCACGCTCACACCTAAAACCCTACCGGGCGCTGTGCTCACAGTAGGGTTATGGCGTGGCTGTTCTTCCGATTCGCATCATGGGCGATCCTGTCCTGCATTCCCCCGCATCCCTGGTCGAAGAGATCGACGATGAGATCCGCACTCTTGTCGCCGACATGTACGAGACCATGGATACCGCTCCCGGCGTGGGCCTCGCTGCCCCGCAGGTGGGCGTGCCGTTGCGCATCTACACGTACTCTTACCCCGACGATGATGACCAGCCGTGGCGTGGTGTGCTGATCAACCCCGTGCTGTGGATGTCGCCGCCCGAGCCTGGAGCGCCTGATCCCGACGAAGAATCCGAGGGATGTCTCTCCTTCCCCGGTGAGCGCTTCCCGCTGCGCCGCGCCGAGCGCGTGCTCGTGACAGGCCTCAATCTGGACGGCGAGCCGGTGCGCATCGAGGTCGACGGATGGCGCGCGCGCATCATGCAGCATGAATTCGATCACCTCGACGGCATCCTCTACGTGGACCGACTTTCCGACGGCGATTGGAAGACGGTGCAGAAGATCGCACGCAAGCAGAAATGGGGACGTCCTGGTTCAAGTTGGATGCCTGGCGTCGACGATCTGGAAAGCTAAGTGCGTACAGCTTTTCGATTGAAATTTCAAAGTTGCGGCATAGATTCGCACTGAAGTAGCGTTCCCTGGGCGAGGTATTCATCCTCGACCGACTAACCATCCTTGGAGGGGACACAGAATATGAGAATGCGCACACGTAGCGCGCTGGCCTTTGCCGGCACGGCTGTCGCGTTAAGCCTCGCACTGACCGGATGCAGCGCGCTGAGCGGCATCCTCGGCGGCGGAGACGCCCAGCGCGACGACGAGGGGAACGTCACCGAGGAGTCGACAATCGGCATCTTCGCGCTGAAGGTCGGCGACTGCATGCCCGCCAGCGACACAGACGGCGAGATCTCCGATGCCGATGTCGTGCCGTGCACTGAACCGCACGCGGATGAGGTGTTCTTCGAGTTCGCGCTTGCAGAAGGCGACCTGCCTAGCGAAGACGAGATCACCGCCGAGGTCGAAGCCCAGTGCGTCCCGGCATTCAACGACTTCGTCGGGTTCGACTACTACGAATCCGCCCTCGACTTCTGGTGGCTGACTCCCACTGAAGAAACCTGGACGCAGGCGGACGACCGCATGGTGCAGTGCGTGATCTACGAACCGGATCCCGCTGACGCAACAGGCCAGGCACAGCTCGATGTCACCGGCTCCCTTGCAGGTGCTGCGCGCTGATCCAGCCGCTCGTTGAAGAAGAGACTTCGCCATTCGGCGGGGTCTCTTCTTTGTTGCGCAGATCACAGGGCGGCGAGTACGCAGAAGGCCCCGTCGTGATGACGGGGCCTTCCACATTCTGCTCCCCGAATTGGACTCGAACCAATAACCTGCCGATTAACAGTCGGCTGCTCTGCCAATTGAGCTATCGGGGATCATGCGTCGTCGCCGAGGCAACTCTACGATCTTAGCAAACTCCACAGCGTGCTTGTGACATCGTCGAAGCCCTCGGGCGTGTCGTCACGCGCTTCACCGAACCCGCGAATCAGCCTCGGCATTCGGTACCCAGAGCAGGTCTTTGCCCACGCCGCGAGCGACGACGTGTCCGCCCTTCAACATGAGCGTTTCGGCGTTCAGTTCACGGATGAACGCGGCATCGTTCGTCACGAGCAGAGCGCCCATACCCTCTTCTTTGCGACGCCTGGTGATCGCATCGAACACAACCGGGCGCACCTCCAGATCGAGGTTAGCGAGCGGCTCATCTGCGATGAGTACGCGCGGCTCCAGCACGAACGCACGCGCGATCGCGACGCGCTGACGCATCCCGGCGCTGAGCTCGTACGGAAACTTCGCTGCAGTACCCAGCGGAAGGTGCATCTCGTCGAGCAGTGTCGCAACCCGGATCGCGAGAGCCTTGGTGTTAACTCGCTTCTCCCGGATCACGATCGGTTCGGAGATCACCTCGCTGACTGTCAGCGTCGGCGAAAGATCTGCGCCAGCACCTTGGGGAATGAATCCGGTGAGGTAGGTCAGTTCACGGTGCCTTCGACCAGGCTTGCGCACATTCACACCGCATACCTGTGCATGCCCGCCAACGATGCGCACTGACGGGTCAGTGGAACCTGCAAGGGCGGCGACCAGCGTCGATTTGCCAGAGCCGGTGGGCCCGGCGACGCAGATGAGTTCGCCGGGAGCGAGCTCGAAGGTCACCCCATCGACCGCGCGCGTCGCCAACCCGCGACCCATCCGATCAATGACGAGATCGGAACAGTCGATTGCGTGCGGAGAAGGAGACCGGCCAGACATAGGCTCCATCCTCTCCCGAATTCGGTATACCGGGCCGTTACGACTCGGTGAAGCGCTGACGCTCGATGTCGAGATCACGAAGTTTCATGCGCAGGGCACGTCCTCCATCGGAATCAGCAGACACTCGCTGCACAGCCCCGAGGAGCTCGTTCTTCTCGCGTTCCAGATTGCGCAGAATCATACGCCGCCCGAGATCTGCGGTCGATGCGACAGCACCGGCCTCATCGCGCGCGGGGAACGGCGTCATGAGCAACTCACCGGCGAGAGAGCGGTATGGCTCGCGCACCGCGTTCACCGCATCCATCGCCCAGCCGACGCGGGTGCGATCCGCGACCGCGATCACGACTTCGCGTACCGCTTCGAGAGCAGGATGCCGGAACGGCACCTCCAGCGCGCGCGAGAGCATCACCTGATCAACTTGGTGGCCGTACTGCAGCGCGCCCATGAGCGCGCCCCGTTCCATCGCGATATCCGCCGTGCGCGGCAGGCTCGACAATGTCACCGGAGCAATCTCTGACGAATCCGCCCCTGCCTGCGTCGGCGATACCGGCTCTCGTCGCGCCGGCGCATGGCTCTGCCCGCGCGCTGCACGCTCAACTTCAGCGCGCACCTCGGTGGGATCCATGCCGAGTCGGCGAGCGAGTACCCGCTCATAACCAGGCCGCAGCAGCCGGTCACGAATCTCCGCGACGATAGGGGCGGCAGCGCGTAACGCCCCTACCTGGCCTTCTACCGTGGCCAGGTCGAATCCCGCAAGCTTGCGGTCGATCGCGAACTCGAACATCGGCACCTTGGTATCCATGAGAGAGCGCACGGCGGCATCCCCACGCTGCAGGCGCAGGTCACAGGGATCGAGCCCATTGGGGGCGACGGCGACGAAAGTCTGCGCATTGAAGCGATCGTCCTCCGTGAAGGCGCGCAGCGCTGCCTTCTGCCCTGCCTCATCCCCGTCAAAAGTGAATACCACCTCGCCCGCGGCGGAATCGTCACCCATCACACGGCGCAGCACCTTGACGTGCTCAGAACCGAATGCCGTGCCACAGGTGGCGACTGCGGTCGTGATGCCCGCGAGGTGACATGCCATGACGTCGGTGTAGCCCTCGACGATCACCGCGCGCCTCGGGTCACCGCGTGAGATGTCGCGCTTGGCGAGGTCGAGCCCGTAGAGTACCTGCGCCTTCTTGTAAATCGGCGTCTCCGGGGTGTTCAGATATTTCGGGCCCTGATCGTCATCGAACAGCTTTCGCGCACCGAAGCCGATCGTCTGACCGGTGACATCTCTAATGGGCCACACCAGACGGCCTCGGAAGCGGTCGTATACGCCCCGCTGCCCCTGCGATACGAGTCCCGCCGCCAGCAGTTCGTCACGGGTGAACCCCTGCGTGGTGAGTGCCTTGAGCATCCCGTCCCAGCCGCGAGGAGCGAAGCCGACACCGAAGTGCGCTGCCGCACCGGCATCGAAGCCGCGCTCACCGAGGAACCGGCGGCCCGTCTCTGCCTCTGTGCTGAGCAGTTGGCCACGGAAGAACTCCGCCGCAGCCGTGTTCGCCGCGTAGAGACGGCTGCGGCCACTGTTCTCTGGTGCGGCACCGCCGTCTTCGTAGTGCAGCGTGTAGCCGATGCGGCCCGCGAGCTTCTCCACCGCTTCGGTGAAGCTGACATGGTCCATCTCACGCAGGAATGAGTACACATCCCCCGATTCGCTGCAGCCGAAGCAATGGTAGTAACCCACCTGCGGCCGCACGTGGAAGCTCGGGCTCTTCTCGTCATGGAAGGGGCACAGCCCCTTGAGGGATCCGACACCGGCCGACTTCAACGCAACGCGCTCACCGACGATATCGGCGATGTTCGTGCGAGATTTGACCTCATCGACGTCTGCCTGAAGGATCCGCGCCATCAGTTGGCCCCCTCGACCACACGGGTCGGTACGTGCACACCGACCCCAGCGCGGGCAGTGCGCGGCGTCCAGATACCTACCTCGGCCGGGTCGATGTCGCCGACGAGCCTGCTGTGCCAGTCCAGCGCCGTCTGATCGGTGAGGCTCGCGATCTGATCGACCACGACCCTGGCTCGCTGCGCGTCGGTGGACGCTGCCACGAAGTCAGCGGCGAAGGCCGGCTCGAGAACGTCAGCGCCGGCTGTCCACAGGGCATCGGTCGACCAGAGCGAATCGGCAAGCCGCTTCAACACTCGACGTTGCTCCTTGTAGACGCCCTTGCGTGCTTCGATGGTGACGATAGCCTGGCCCATGATTCCCTTGAGTACGGCAATCTCTGTCTCGACGACGCGCGGCACGACGACGTGCGCGTTGTACCGGGCAAGAGATGGCCCTCGATATGCCTCACGAGTCGCGCTGACCGAGGCACGCGCGAAGCGGCCGATCAAGTCACTTGTGAGGTTCTTGAGCCGGGCAAGGTCACGACGTGAGCGGTCAAACGACTTCAGCCACATCGGCTGACGTGTCAGCCGATACAGCGCATCAGCGAGCTCTTCTCGAGTGAAGTCGTACCCGACCCACTGCTGGATGCGACCGACCAGCGCATGATGTTCCGCGGGGTCGGAGAGCTGGGCGACATCGAGGTAACCGTTGACGATGGCATCCTCGAAGTCGTGCACCGAGTACCCGATGTCATCCGAGAGATCCATGATCTCCGCTTCGATGCAGCGCAGTCGGCCGGGGGTGCCTTCGCGCATCCATCGGAAGACCGGCTCGTCATCGGGATAGACGCCGAACTTCAGCCGACCCCCGGGGTCAGGAACAGGATTGTCAATCGTCCAGGGGTATTTGCAGGTGGCATCCAGGCTCGCCCGCGTGAGGTTGAGCCCGACCGAATGATCGTTCTCATCGAGCGCCTTCGCCTCGAGGCGGGTGAGGATGCGCAGCGACTGCGCATTGCCCTCGAAGCCGCCGATAGGCTCCGCCCAATCGTTGAGGGCGCGCTCGCCGTTGTGCCCGAACGGCGGATGTCCGAGGTCGTGACTGAGGCAGGCGGTGTCTACGACATCGGCCGAGACGCCGAGCTCGACAGCCAGCTCACGGCCGACCTGTGCGACCTCAAGCGAGTGCGTCAGACGGTTGCGGGCGAAATCTGCCGTGCTCGCAGGGCTCAGCACCTGGGTCTTGGCGGCCAGTCGCCTCAGAGCGGCGGAGTGCAGCACACGCGCCCTGTCTCGGGCGAATCCGTCGCGCTCAGAACGATGAGTCTCTGCGACGAAGCGCTCGGTGTCGCGCGGCTCGTATCCGTCCAGAACTTTAACCACCGCTGTTCTCGATCTCCGCACCGCGCAGCATCTCGCTGGCGTCTGCCGCGACCTCGCGCGATTCCAGCCATTTGTCCGGCAGTGCTGTCCGCTTCGGCCGACCGGAACGCCCGCGCTGACCCTCGGCATCCTCACCGGGGTATGGCGCGTCGTGGTCGAGCTGACCGAGCAGATCGTCGATGTGCGCAAGGCTCTGTGCGGTGGCAAGGCCGGTGCGCACGTCGCCACCGACCGGATAGCCTTTGAAGTACCAGGCGACGTGTTTGCGAATATCGCGGCATCCGTGAGATTCGTCGCCGAGGAACTCGACGAGAAGCTCGGCGTGACGACGGAACGCGTTCGCGACGAAGCCGAGAGTGGCATCGACCGGACGAGACTCCGCGCCGAATGCCTCAGCCAATTCTCCGAACAGCCAGGGGCGGCCCAGGCATCCGCGACCGACGACGACCCCGTCGCAGTCTGTCTGCGCCATCATCTGCACAGCGTCAGCGCCCGACCAGATATCGCCGTTGCCGAGCACCGGGATGCTGGTGACAGCCTGCTTCAACTCGCCGATCGCATTCCAGTCGGCGTGACCGGAGTAGAACTCGTTCGCCGTGCGCGCGTGCAGCGCGACAGCTGCGGCGCCGGCATCCTCTGCGGCACGCCCCGCGTCAATGAAGGTGAGGTGATCGGGGTCGATGCCCTTGCGCATCTTGACGGTGAGCGGGATGTCACCGGCTGCTTTCACCGCCTGTGTGACGATGTCGGCGAAGAGTGTGGTCTTCCAGGGCAGCGCTGCTCCCCCGCCCTTTCGGGTGACCTTGGGTACGGGGCATCCGAAATTCAGGTCGATGTGGTCAGCGTGATCTTCCGCGACGATGATGCGAACGGCATCGGCAATCGTCTTCGGGTCGACGCCGTACAGCTGGATCGACCGCGGCGTCTCACTCTCGTGATGCTGGATGAGACGCATGGTGGTCTCGTTGCGCTCGACCAGCGCACGCGAGGTGATCATCTCACTGACGTAGAGGCCGGCACCGTATTCACGGCACAGGCGTCGGAATGCCGTGTTCGTGATCCCCGCCATGGGGGCAAGGACGACGGGCACGTCGAGGTCGATCGGGCCGATGCGCAACGCGCGCGCGGGAGCAGGAGCCATAGTCATATCCCCTCTATTCTCCCACCCTCCCGGCCTCCGGCGCCTCAACGCGACATAGGCTGTGGATATGACCGATTCCGCGCTGCGCCAGATCCCCTTCACGGATGCCCGGGGAGTTGAGAAGACCCTCAACGACTTCGGTGCTGATGTACTGCTCGTCGTCAACGTCGCGTCGAAATGTGGCCTCACGCCGCAGTACGAGCAGCTCGAACAGCTGCAGCGCACCTATGGCGAACGCGGCTTCAGTGTGGTCGGCTTCCCGAGTAATCAGTTCATGGGGCAGGAACCTGGCTCGATCGAGCAGATTCTGGAGTTCTGCTCGACGACGTACGGCGTGAGCTTCCCGATCAACGACAAGGTCAAGGTCAACGGCAAGAAGGCCACTGACCTTTACAAGGCGTTGAAGCAGACATCGGATGCCGGTGGTAAGTCCGGCCGGGTGGAGTGGAACTTCGAGAAGTTCCTGGTGCTACCGGACGGCTCCGTGAAGCGCTTCCGCCCGAAGCAGAAGCCGGACGCCCCCGAGATCGTCGAAGCGATCGAGGGCGCCCTGACTCGCTAGAGCGCCCTCGCTAGACGGCCGTTTCTTCTACGACCGCGACATCGTCTGCTGACTCGCCGCGCTTGGCCCAGAGGTCGCGCAGCACGTTCTCAAACGTCTCCGGAGGCTGAGCGCCTGAGATGCCGTACTGTCCGTCGATGACGAAGAACGGCACGCCCTGGATGCCGTACGCCTGTGCCTGCGCCTGATCCTGGCGGACGGCGGGCACGTACTTGTCGTTGTTCAAGGCGTCGCGAGCGGCGTCAGCATCCAAGCCGACCTCAACGGCGAGTTCGACAAGGTCATCGACCCGGCCGACATGCTTGCCCTCGATGAAGTACGCCGACATCAGACGCTCTTCCATCTCGAGCTGGCGCCCCTCTGCCTTGGCATGGTGGAGAAGCTCGTGCGCCTTGATGGTGTTGGTGTGCTTGAGCAGGTCGAAGCGGTATTCGAGACCGGCGTTCTTGGCGACGTTCGTGACGTTGTCGAGCATCTGCACGACCTGCTCACGCGGCATGCCCTTATGTCCGGAAAGGAAGTCGATCTCGTCGCCTTCGAAATCGACGGGAGTGTCAGGTGCGAGTTCGAAGGAATGGAAGGTGACGGTGACCTCGGGGGCATCTGCATCGCCTGCGATGGCGTTGAGGCCTGTCTCAAGATTGCGCTTGCCGATGTAGCACCAGGGGCAGGCGATGTCGGACCAGATGTCAATTGAAATAGGTTTGCTCACATCAGGGGGAACCGACGCAAAGCCCCGAGTATTCCGTTGATAGCATCTTCGAGTGCTTACCGCCGATGACCCACTGCCCCTCGTGCCGCATCGTGTGCTGATCGCAGGGGTCACCGGAGCGGGCAAGACGACGCTCGCGAGCCGGATCGCCACACGCTGGGGCCTTGTGCATCACGAGCTGGATGCCCTGCACCATGGGCCAAAATGGACGCCGCGGCCGGAGTTCCTCGACGACGTCCGCGCGTTCGCCGCGACGGACCGTTGGGTCACCGAGTGGCAGTACACCGGCAAAGGTACCGACAAGATCCTGCCAGTGCGCGCGGATGTGCTCGTCTGGATGGACTATCCGTATCCGCTCGTTCGGCGCAGACTGATCCGCCGGACGATGAAGCGCCGAATCTTGCGTACAAAGCTGTGGAACGGGAACGTCGAACCGAACCTGTGGCAGGCACTGTGGGTTCGAGGCGACGAAAACATCCTGGACTGGCAGAAACGCACGCGCAATAAGTGGACCGATCGGATGCCGCACATCGAGGCAGAATTCCCGCACCTGACGATCGTGCGGCTGCAGCATCCCCGCGAGACGGAAAGTTGGCTGCACGCTCAGGCGTCCGGCACATCGACCGCACCACCGAAGCGGCGATCCCGCGATACGTAAACCTCGATCGCACGCCACAACTCCTCGCGCGAGAAGTCGGGCCAGAGCGTGTCGAGGAACACCATCTCGGCGTAGGCCGACTGCCACAGCAGGAAGTTCGAGGTGCGCTGCTCCCCCGAGCTGCGTAGGAACAGATCGACGTCGGGCATGTCCGGTACGTAAAGATTGCGACGGATCATCTTCTCGCTGATCGCATTCGGCTTGATCTTCCCCGCAGCAACATCCCCCGCGATGTGACGCATCGCGTCGACGAGCTCGACCCGTCCGCCGTAGTTGACGCACATCGTGAGCGTGAGCACATCGTTGCCCGCCGTCAGCTTCTCGGCATGCTGCAGCTCCTTGATCACCGAGCCCCACAGTCGCGGCTTGCGGCCAGCCCAGCGCACCCGCACACCCCACTCGTTGAGCTGGTCGCGGCGCCGATGCAGCACATCACGGTTATAGCCCATCAGGAAACGCACCTCTTCGGGCGATCGCGCCCAGTTCTCCGTCGAGAAGGCGTACACGCTCAGGTGTTTGACACCGGCCTGGATGGCGCCGGCCACGACATCGAGCAGCACCTCTTCCCCGGCCTTGTGACCCTCGATGCGGCTGAGCCCGCGGCGGTTCGCCCAGCGACCATTGCCATCCATGACGATTGCCACGTGCTCCGGCACCTTGGGAAATGCAGGAGGATGGATGCCCGTCCAGGCCAGCGGACGATACGCGACGGCATCCTTGTGCGTGTACGGCTTCGGAGTCAACGGCTTCCCTCTCGAGACGAGTCGGAGATGTGAGCGAGCGAGCGGATGCCGCGTTCCAGATGGAACTGCACATACGCGGAGATGAGCCCAGAGCTGGCTGCGGTGTCAGAGTGAGCTGCGGCATCCACGGCATCCCACTCGCCGCGCATCAGCGACCGCATCAGCTGCAGTGTCGACTCCGAAATCTTGGGGCTGCCGGCCGGCGCGCAGTTCACGCACACCATCCCGCCGAGCTGGCCGACGAAGTTGCGGTGTGGGCCAGCAGTGGCGCATCGGGCGCAGTCTTTCAGTGAAGGCGCCCACCCTGACAGCGCCATCACACGCAGCAGGTAGGAATCCAGGATGCTGCGCGGAGCGTGCTCACCACGAGAGAGTGCGCGCAGCCCCCCGACCAGCAGCAGATACTGCTCGGGCGTGGCCTCGGCATCGCTCAAGCGATCCGCCGTCTCGACCATGGCGTTCGCAGAAGTGTAGCGGTCGTAGTGTGCCGCAATCTCGCTCCCGTAGGCACCGAGAGACTCCGCCTGCTGCACGATGTCGAGCGAGCGTCCCTGATAGAGCTGCACGTCGGCGACCATGAAGGGCTCGAGCCGCGAGCCGAACTTCGACGAGGTGCGCCGCACGCCCTTTGCGACGGCGCGGATCTTGCCGTTGCGCCGAGAGAGCATGGTGACGATGCGATCTGCCTCACCGAGTTTGTGAGTGCGCAGGATCACCGCTTCATCTCGATAGGTGGGCACCCCTCGATTATCCTCTGCGCAGGTCAGAATAGACGTGTGACCGAACCGCTCTTCACCATTCCGCTCTGGGCGGACCTGCTCGGCGTTGGCCTCGGCGGCATCCAGGGTGCGATGTTCGCTTCCGGATTCCAGGGACAGCGGCGCCTCGATCTGCTCGGTGTCGCGATCATCGGCATCCTGATCGGCATGGGTGGTGGTCTCATCCGCGATCTGCTGCTCGGGCAACCACCGGCGACGTTGCAGAACAACTGGTATCTCATCACCGCCGCCGGTGCCGCTCTCTTCGGCATGTTGTTGGCCGGTCTTCTCAACCGTGCGAACGCGGTCATCGTGGGTCTCGATGCCGTGGTCATCGGTATGTTCGGCGCGTTTGGCACCAGCAAGGCACTCGGACTGGGTGTTCCGGAAGTGCCCGCAGTCTTCATCGGAGTGTGCGCCGCCGTGGGCGGCAGCATCCTGCGCGACGTGATCATGGGGCTGCCCGTCGCGATCATGCATGTCGGGTCGCTGTACGCCGTCGCCGCGGCTCTCGGCTGCACGGTGATCGTGACGATGCACTCGTTCGGTGTCGGCATCACGCTCGCCAGCGTGATCGGGCTGATCGTGACGGCCGTGATCCGTGTGCTGGCTGTGATCTTCGACCTGTCGCTGCCGGAACAGCGCCGCCTCTACCGCCGCAGAGTGGCGGCAGAGACGGGCGCGATCCCGATCGTGAAGCCCTGAGCCTGCTCGCTTAGACCGCAGCGAGCTCGCGCGTGCGGATCGAGCGGTTCACGCCGGACACGATCGCCTTCAGGCTTGCGGTCGAGATGTCGCTGTCGATGCCGACGCCCCACAGCCGCTGGTCGCCCACCTGCAGCTCGACGTATGCCGCGGCCTGCGCGTCGCCACCAGAGCTGAGCGCGTGCTCGACGTAGTCGTACACCGTGATGTCAAAGCCCTGCGCGCGCAGCACCTCGACGAACGCGGCGACCGGACCGTTGCCCGCTCCAGCAACGGCGAGCTGCACCTCTTCGTCACGGAGAGTGACATCGAGAACGACCTCGCCCGACATATCGCTGCGGGTCTGCGTGGCGAGAAGCTCGAACCGACCCCACTTGGCCTCGTCAACATCGGCTGGCAGATACTCGTCGTTGAAGATCGACCAGATCTGGTCGCTGGTGACCTCGCCGCCCTCGCTGTCGGTCTTGGACTGCACGACGCCGGAGAACTCGATCTGGAGCTTGCGCGGCAGATCGATCGCGTGGTCGGTCTTCAGCAGGTAGGCAACGCCGCCCTTGCCGGACTGCGAGTTCACGCGGATGACAGCCTCGTAGGAACGGCCAAGGTCCTTCGGGTCGATGGGCAGGTAAGGAACTGCCCATTCGATGTCATCGACGGTCTTGCCCTCAGCCTCAGCCGTGGCGGCCATCGCTTCGAAGCCCTTCTTGATCGCATCCTGGTGCGAGCCGCTGAACGCGGTGAATACGAGGTCACCGGCCCACGGGCTGCGCTCCGGAACGGGCAGCTGGTTGCAGTACTCGACAGTGCGCTTGACCTGGTCGATGTCGCTGAAGTCAATCTGCGGATCGATTCCCTGCGTGAACATGTTGATGCCCAGCGCGACGATGTCGACGTTGCCGGTGCGCTCACCGTTTCCGAACAGGCATCCCTCGATGCGGTCGGCACCGGCCATGTAGCCGAGCTCTGCGGCCGCGATCGCGGTACCGCGGTCGTTGTGCGGGTGCAGCGACAGGATGATGTTCTCGCGATGTGCAAGCCGGCGGCTCATCCACTCGATCGAGTCGGCATAGACGTTCGGCGATGCCATCTCCACCGTGGCCGGCAGGTTGATGATGACCTTTCGTTCCGGCGTCGGCTCGAAGATCTCGATCACCTGGTTGCAGATGTCGAGGGCGAACTCGAGCTCGGTGCCGGTGTAGCTCTCCGGCGAGTACTCGTAGAAAACCTGCGTCTCCGGGATGCGCTTCTCGTACTCGCGGCACAGGCGCGCGCCTTCGAGGGCGAGGTCGATGATGCCCTGCTTGTCGGTGCGGAAGACGACGTCGCGCTGCAGGATGCTGGTCGAGTTGTACAGGTGCACGATGGCCTGCTTGGCACCGGCGATCGACTCGTAGGTGCGCTCGATGAGGTGCTCGCGTGCCTGAGTCAGCACCTGGATGGTCACATCGTCCGGGATGAGGTTCTCTTCGATCAGCTGACGTACGAAGTCGAAGTCGGTCTGACTCGCGGACGGGAATCCGACCTCGATCTCCTTGTACCCCATGTCCACGAGCAACTGGAACATGACGCGCTTGCGCTCGGGCGACATCGGGTCGATGAGCGCCTGGTTTCCATCACGCAGGTCGACCGCGCACCAGCGCGGCGCTTCGGTGATGCGGTTGGACGGCCAGGTGCGATCGGGAAGATCGACCGAGAACTGCTCGTGGTACGGCCGATACTTGTGGATCGGCATCGTGGACGGGCGCTGGGAGTTCTGCATGATGGGCTTCTTCTCTTCGTCTAAATGGTCAGGCCAACACAAGCGCCGCGACGAGAGAGGCCCTAGCTGTTAGGACTCGTCGCGGCAACTAAGAAGAAGCAGACCGCCGAAATGCATGGCCCCAGCGTACACCCGCACATATGCCTCCCGCCAAATCACGGATGCCTCGGACTGCTCGTCCGAACGGTGGTTGAGACGATCGCGCCGCTGTCGACACCTGGAAGTATGGACATCGCATCCGTTCGTCACACCGTCGCGCGCGTCGTTGCGCTCGGCAGCGTCGGAATCCTCCTCGCCCTCGTCGGATGCACGGCAAGCGCGGGGTCCCCCGCACCGAGCACCTCGGAAGCGGAGTACACCTTGGGAACGCAGCGCCCGACGCCGCCCGCCCTCGATGTCATTGCGACCGGAACCATCATCGACGTCGACGGAGACGCGAAGCTCTGCCTCGGCATTGTGATGGAGTCGTATCCGCCGCAGTGCGTCGGTATCCCACTCGAGGGCTGGTCGTGGGCCGATGCCGCACCCGATGATGAGTCCGGCACCACTCGATGGGGAGCGTATGGGATGTCTGGAACGTATGACGGCACCACCTTCACTCCGACTCACCCACCGATACCGCTCGCCCTGTTCGACCCGATCGCTTACCCCGATCCGGTCACGGGTACTCCAGGGGCAGCGGCCGAGGAGGATCTCGCGACGATCCAGGACACGGTCGCCGAACTCCTCGGACCCGATACATATCTCGCGAGCAGCGCGGAGAACGGCTATCTCGTCGTCGACGTCGTCTGGGACGACGGGACGCTCCAGCAAGCAGCTGACGTCGATTTCGGCCCGGGCTTCGTGGTCATCCGTTCCGCGCTCTGGACCGTCGCGATCGAGTAGCCGCTACGAGGGGCGGCCCGCCATCAGTTCACGGGATGAGCGCGATCTTTCCGCCTGGATGGCCGTCTTTGAGGAACGCGAGCGCGTCCGGCGCCTCGGCCAGCGGGTATGTACGCGCGAGCGGAACCTCGAGAAGACCCTGCTGGGCAAGATCAACCAGTTGACCGCGGATGCTGTCACGGAAGCGCGTGCTCTCCGGCAGCGAGCCCACAATCCAGCGGATGCCGTCCTGCTGCGCGCGCTGTGCCGCAGCGATCGTGACTATCCGTGCGCGATCCGCGACCAGCTCGAGCGACACATCCACGGCCTCATCGGCGCCGACCGCATCCAGTGCCGCCGCGATCTTGCCACCGGCGGCCGCACGCGCTCGGTCGGCAAGGCCAGCGCCATACGTAACCGGGATACCGCCAAATCGACGCACCTCTTCGAATCGCGCCTCGCTCGCCGTACCGATGACCCGGATGCCGTGGTGCGCTGCCTGCTGCAGCACGCTGACGCCGACAGCACCGGATGCCCCGTGCAGCAGGATCGTCTCCCCCGCTGACGCTGCGGTGACAGCCAGCATCTCGGCCGCCGTCGTGCCCGCCAGCAGCAGGTTCGCGGCGGCGGCATGGGTCAGCGTGGTGGGTTTTGCGAAGGCTTTCTCTGCAGGCATCGTCAGCGCTGTGGCGTAACCGCCACCGACACGGAATGCGATGACCTCATCGCCGACCTGAGCCACGCCTGAGCCGATCTCGGTATCACGCCCGATCGCGGTGATCTCGCCAGACACCTCATAGCCGATCGATACAGGTAGCGTGGCACCGCTGCGTGCGACAGCGACGTGTTTGTAGTCTGCCGGGTTCATCCCCGCTGCGTGCACACGAATGGTGATCTCGCCCTGCTCGGGCGCAGGCACGTCGTACTCGACGAACGACCAGGTCTCCGGCGTCCCCCACTCAGTCGCGATCCAGTGCTTGGCCACGTCTGGTCCCGTCACCATGTCAGAACCCGAGGCGTCCCAGCTGCTTCGGGTCGCGCTGCCATTCCTTGGCAACCTTCACATGCAGGCCGAGGAAGACACGGGTGCCGACGAGCTCTTCGATGCCGACACGGGCGCGCTTTCCCACATCTGCCAGGCGCTGGCCCTTGTGGCCGATGATGATCGCCTTCTGGCTGTCGCGCTCGACGACGATCTGCGCATGCACGTCGGTGAGATCTGTTCCTTCGCGCGGCGCGATGTCGTCGATGACCACGGCGATCGAGTGGGGCAGCTCATCGCGTACGCCTTCGAGGGCGGCCTCGCGGATCATCTCCGCGATCCGGTCTTCCAGCGACTCGTCGGTGGTGATGCCCTCCGGGTAGAGCGCGGGTCCCTTCGGCATCAGCCGGAGCATCTCGTCAGTGAGCACGTCGAGCTGATCACGGGTGAGCGCCGACAGCGGGATCACCATGTCCCAGTCTTCACGCAGCGCGTCAACCTCCAGCAGTCGCTCGGCGATCTGCTTGCGGGTCGAGGCATCCGTCTTCGTGACGATAGCGATCTTCTTAGCGCGTGCGTAGCCGTCCAGCGAGGCAGCGATCCGTCGATCACCCGGGCCGACTTTCTCGGTGGCTGGCACGCAGAAGCCAATCACGTCGACGTCGCCCAGCACCTGCTCGACCAGGTCGTTGAGCCGCTCGCCCAGCAGGGTGCGCGGCTTGTGGATACCCGGGGTGTCGACGATCACCAGCTGCCCTGAGGGACGATTCAGGATGCCACGGATGGCGCGCCTGGTCGTCTGTGGCTTCTCGCTGGTGATGGCGATCTTCTCGCCGACCAGTGCATTCGTCAGCGTGGATTTTCCGACGTTGGGACGCCCGACGAAAGTCACAAATCCGCTGCGGTTGGTCTCAGTCATCGTCTGTCTCCTCTGTTGCGCCAGCGGCGCGCTCCACGAATACCGTGGCGATTCCCCGCCCGCGACCGCGCGAAGCGCCGCCGGTCAGGACCAGTCCTTCTATCGTCGCAGTGACCCCCGGTTGCGGGATTCTATCCACGGCCTTGCCGAGCAGTCCGCCGATCGAGTCGACGTCCTCGTCCTCAAGCTCGATGCCGAACAGGTCGCCGACATCGTCAAGGGAGAGGCGCGCGCTGACGCGATAACGGCCATCGCCAAGATTCACGACTTCCGCTGCTGCATGGTCGTACTCATCGGAGATCTCGCCGACGAGCTCTTCGATCAGGTCTTCCAAGGTGACAAGACCCGAGATCCCGCCGTGTTCATCGATCACGAGGCACACATGCACGGCGTCGCGCTTCATCTGCTGCAGCAGCGTCTCCGCCCGCATCGATTCCGGTACGAAGGTCGCTGGCCGAGCGATGGGACGAACGGATGCGGCGCGCCACGCGGAATCGTCACGATAGGCGAACTGCACGAGGTCCTTCAAATACAGCACACCGACGACGTCGTCCGCTTCATCATCAACCACCGGGATCCGGGAGACACCGCGATTCAAAAACAGCGACATCGCCTGGTCTGTCGTGGCGTCGGCATCCACCGTCACCATTTCGGTGCGCGGCACCATGACCGCGCGCACGAACTGATCGGTGAAATCGAAGACCGAGTGGATGAGGTCGCGATCGTCCTCTTCAATCAGGTCATTGGAGGCGGCCTCATCGACCATGCTCAACAGTTGGTCCTCAGAGGCGAAGGAGCTGCGACCGGTGCCGGGGGTGACCTTGTTGCTGATCACGACGAGTCCGTACGCGATGGGGCCGAGGATGAAACGCAGACCACGCACGATCGCTGCCGTCCCGCGGATCATGTCTTCAGCATGGTGCCTGCCGAACGTCCTTGGGCTCGCGCCGACGAGTACGAAGGTGATCCCGGTCATCAGGATCGCCGCGGCGAGCATTGCCCACCAGATGTTTTCGAACATGATTGTGAACGCCACGGTGACGAACACGGCCGCCGTCACTTCAACGAGCACCCGAATGAAGGAGATGGCGTTGACATGCGCGTCGAGGTCATTGCCAATATGGGTCAGAGCCTTGGCATTGCGGCCTTCGACAGCCATGTCGGCGAGGTCGGCACGCGAGGTGACACCGTAGGCGGCATCGGTCGCCGCGGCGAGGCCACCGAACGCCACAAGCAGGAGTGCGGCGAGAAGGAGGAGAATCTCGGTCATCGGCTGCGCTCAGCGTGCGCGAAAGCCTGGATCAGCTCCTTCTGCAGCCCGAACATCTCACGCTCCTCGTCGGGTTCGGCGTGATCGTAGCCGAGCAGGTGCAAGAGGCCGTGCGTGGTGAGCAGGATGAGCTCGTCCATCAGTGCGTGGCCCGCGCCCTGCGCCTGAGTCTCCGCGACCTGCGGGCACAGCACGATGTCACCGAGGAGCCCAGGAGGAGTCGGGCGATCTTCGGTACCAGGGCGCAGTTCGTCCATCGGGAAACTCAGCACGTCGGTCGGACCTGGCTCGTCCATCCATTGCACGTGCAGTGCCTCCATGGCACCCTCGTCGACGAGAACGATTGCAACCTCGGCATCCGGGCTGACGTGCAGCTGGGCGAGGTTGAAGTCCGTGAGTCGCTGCAGGACAGTCTCGTCGATGGTGATGGCCGACTCGTTGTTGATCTCGATCATGATGCGTGTCCTCGTTTGGGCGACCGATCCCGTGGTCCTGGGCGCTGGTTTGTGCGGCGCTCGGCGCGGTTCGCGAACTCGCTTGTCTGCTCACGCTCGTGACGGGCTGCCGTGCGCTGTTCGTCATACTCGCTGTACGCGTCGACGATGCGGCCGACCAGCGAATGACGCACGACATCGGCACTGGTGAGGCGAGAGAAGTGGATGTCTTCGATTTCATCGAGCACGCGGGTCACCAGGCGCAAACCTGACGCGCCCTGCGGCAGATCGACCTGGGTGATGTCACCGGTGACGACCATCCTCGTGCCGAATCCTAGGCGGGTGAGGAACATCTTCATCTGCTCTGGTGTGGTGTTCTGCGCCTCGTCCAACACGACGAACGAGTCGTTGAGTGTGCGGCCCCGCATGTACGCGAGCGGGGCAACCTCGATCGTTCCGCTCGCCATCAGGCGCGGCACAATCTCCGGATCCATCATTTCGTTCAGCGCATCGTAGAGCGGGCGCAGGTACGGATCGATCTTTTCGTTGAGGGTTCCGGGAAGAAACCCCAGCCGCTCCCCTGCTTCAACGGCCGGGCGGGTAAGGATGATGCGAGCGACCTCCTTGCGTTGAAGCGCCTGCACCGCCTTCGCCATCGCGAGGTAGGTCTTTCCGGTTCCGGCAGGGCCGATGCCGAAGACGATCGTGTTCTCGTCGATCGCGTCGACGTATTCCTTCTGGCCGAGCGTCTTCGGGCGGATCGCCTTGCCACGCGTGGTCAGGATGGCTTCGCCGAGCACCTCGCTCGGACGCGGGCCGTCTTCCTGGCGCAGCATCCGCGCGGAGGTCTCGACGTCGCTGGGCGCGAGGTCATGGCCGTCACGTGTCATTACGAGCAGTTCCTCCACCAGGGTCTTCGCCGCGGCTACGCTCGCTGCGTCACCGCTGAGAGTGATCTCGTTGCCGCGCACGAGAATCTGAACATCCGGATGCTCTTTTTCGAGCATCCTCAGCAGTCGATCCTGTGGACCGAGCACCCGCACCATGGCGACACCGTCGACATAGATGCGTTCGGTGACGCTGTTCTGTTCGGGCTCAGGCACCGACGCTCTTTTCTGTCAGGCCGCCAGCGAGAATATGAGCGTGAACGTGGAAGACCGTCTGCCCCGAATTCGCGCCGGTGTTGAACACCAGACGGAAGTCGCCATCGGAATGCTCCGCGGCGATCGTATTCGCGAACGCGATGAGTTCGGCCAGCAGCGTTGGGTCGCCAGCGGCAAGCTCAACAACGTCGCGGTACTGCTCAGTCTTGGGAATCACGAGCAGGTGCACGGGTGCCTGCGGCGCGATGTCGCGAATGGCGAAGAGTCGATCGGTCGACGCGATGATCTCACCAGGGATGTCGCCGGTGAGAATGCGGGTGAAGATCGAGGGTTCCGTCATGTCTCCAGTCTAGGCGAGCCGTGCATCTCCTGGTCTGAGACACCATCCCCCGCACACCACGTCACCACGAGCGAAAGACGACCATCACCACCGGCCGAGAGCGGCCGACAGCACGGCGATCGCCGCCGGGCCTGCCGTAGAGGTGCGCAGCACCGTGTCGCCGAGTCGTACACGCTCGGCTCCGGCCTCGTCGAACCGAGAAAGCTCTTCCGGTGAGATGCCACCCTCAGGTCCGACGACGAGGAGTATGTCTCGCTCATCCGCGCGGATCGACGACAGCTTCGTGGTCGCCGTCGGCTCGAGCACCAGCATCCGCTGTCCGGCGGAGCGCGCGATCAACTGCGCGCTGGTCAGCGGCGAGGATACCTCGGGCACCCATGAGCGATGCGCCTGCTTCGCAGCCTCGCGCACGATTGACGCCCAGCGATCGCGACCCTTGACGGCCTTGGGGCCTTCCCAGCGGGAGATGCTCCGCGATGCCTGCCACGGCACGATCTCGTCCACGCCGAGCTCGCACGATGCCTGCACCGCGAGTTCATCGCGGTCGCCCTTCGCCAACGCCTGCGCGAGCAGGAGCCGGATGGCAGGAGGATCCTGCTCGGTGCGTTCAGTGACCTTCACGTCGACACGGGACGCCGAGACATCGGTCACCGTGCCCTCGAGCCACACGCCCGAGCCGTCACCGATCGTGACGGACTCTCCCACGCGCAATCGGCGTACGACCGCTGCGTGCTTCGCCTCGGCACCGGTCAGCGAGACGACGTCGCCGACTGCGGTAGCCGAGGAACTCTCGACGAGGAAGTGCAGAGCCACGGGGCCTCCGATTCGATGACGCTGAGCAGTAACTTACTTTCAGTGACGGAACCTGTCGCGCAGCTTCGAGAATAGCCCCTGCTGGAACTGCGCGAGCTGGGGCCCGGGAGCCTTCTGCTTCTTGGCGAAGTCCTCGATCAGCGCGCGCTGCGCAGAATCGAGCTTCGTCGGCGTCACCACTTGCACGCCGACTCGCAGATCACCACGCTGGTTGCCGCGCAATGGAGTGATCCCCCGGCCCTTGATCGTGAGCACATCGCCGGACTGCACACCCGAGCGGATTTCCAGATCCACCTGGCCGTCCAGTCCGTCGATCGATGTCTCGGTACCGAGAATTGCATCGGACATCGAGACTTCGAGGGTTGCAAGCAGATCATCGCCGTCACGGCTAAACGCGACATGAGGGGAAACTGTCACTTCGACGTACAGGTCGCCCTTGGGCCCGCCGGCCTTGCCGACCTCTCCGGAGCCCGGCAGCTGCAGACGCAGTCCGGTCTCAACGCCCGCAGGAATATCCAACGAGACTGTGCGGCGTGAGCGCACGCGTCCCTGGCCGGCGCACGTGCCGCACGGGTGCGGAATGACCGTGCCGTAGCCTTCGCAGCTGCCGCACGGCTGCGACGTCACGACGTTGCCGAGCAGGCTACGCACCTGACGTTGCACGTGCCCTGAGCCACCGCAGATGTCGCAGGTCACGGGTGACGTACCCGGTTGCGTGCACGAACCATTGCAGGTTTCGCACAGCACGGCCGTATCGACCTCGATGTCGCGGTGTGCGCCGAAGACAACATCACCGAGATCGAGGGTGACGCGCACCAGCGCATCCTGACCGCGCTCCCTGCGCGACCTCGGGCGACCGCCTCGGCCACCGCCCTGCGCGCCGAAGAACGTTTCGAAGATGTCGCCGAAGCCCCCGAAACCACCAAAGTCGCCGCCTCCGTTGTTGGCACCGTCACCACCGCCCATGTCATAGCGTCGGCGTGAGTCGTCGCCACTGAGCACGTCGTAGGCGTGTGTAACGAGCTTGAACTTCTCAGCGGCGTCATCACCCGGGTTCACATCCGGGTGCAGCTGCCGAGCAAGCTTCCGATACGCCTTCTTGATCTCGTCCGTCGTCGCGTCACGTGACACTCCGAGAACCTCATAATGGTCCGCCACAATCACCTTTCTGCGTGTGCGTGCACGCGTGCAATCCGCTTCAGCGGCTCGCTTCGTCTTCATCGAGCATCCGCGACAGGTAACGGGCGACAGCCCGCGCCGCAGCAAGATTGCTCGGATAGTCCATACGTGTGGGACCCATGACGCCGACGCGCGCAGTGCCCCCCGGAGTGAGATAGTTGCTCGCGACGATCGACGCTTCGGGCAGCCCGAACGGTTCGTTCTCTGCCCCGATACTCGCTGCCAGACCGTGCTCGTCGGTCACCATCTCGCTCATGAGCCGCAGCAGCGTCACCTGCTCCTCGATCGCCTCGAGCAGCGGATGGATGCTGCCACGAAAGTCTTGCTCGCGCCTCGCCAGAGTCGCCGCGCCCGCCATCACCAGCCGTTCCTGTCGGAACTCTGCCAGCTCTTCGCCGATGATGCCCGCCAGCACACGAAGCACGATATCAGTGCGGCTCGCATCGGGTGTGCTGGCCATCGACTGCACTCGATCGGCGGCCTCGCGCACTGATTGGCTGGTCAACAGCGCAGACAGGCGGGCACGAAGCACAGCGACATCAGAATCATCGAGATCGATCGGCAGCCCCGCGATACGTTGCGACACACCGCCGGCATCCGTCACCAGCACCACCAGCAACCTGTTCGGTGCAAGTGATACCAGCTCGATGTGGGTGAGGTGCGCGCGAGCGAAAGACGGATACTGCGCGAGCGCGACCTGCCCGGTGACTTGCGTCAGCACGCGCACGGTGCGCGCCATCAGATCGTCAAGATCGGCAGGATCCGCAAGAAACGACTCGATCGCCGTGCGCTGGGCGCCAGAAAGCGGCCGCAACTGCGAGAGATGGTCCACGAAGACCCGGTAGCCCTTATCCGTCGGCACGCGCCCTGACGATGTGTGCGGTGCGACGATGAGCTCTTCGTCTTCGAGCTGCGCCATGTCGTTGCGAATCGTCGCGGCGGAGACTCCGAAGGAATGCCGATCAACGATTGATCTGCTGCCGACGGGCTCGTGGGTCTCGACGTAGTCCTGCACGATCGCTCGGAGGACTTCAAGTCCACGTTCAGTGACCAACTTTCGCCCTCCCGTCTGGCACTCACATACTCAGAGTGCCAATTCTACCTTCTCCCGATCGCAACGGCGGAGTTCACCGCTCCCCGGTGCCGCCACCGCACCGTTTAGGATGACGCCATGACGGATTCCCTGACGCGCACGCTCAGCACTGGCGCTGTTCGCGGCACATACGAAGACGGGATTCGTCGCTTCCTAGGCATCCCCTATGCGGCCTCACCATTCGGCGAAAATCGCTTCCGCACTCCACAACCGACAGCACACTGGGACGGCGTTCGGGATGCGACGAGTTTCGGGCCGACGGCCCCGCAGCGCCCTTATCCCGGAGCGATCGGCGAGCTGCTCGGAACGGTGAAGATCGACGGCGACGACATCCTCACGGCGAACGTCTGGGCGCCGGAAGACGCCAAGGATGCTCCGGTCGTGCTGTGGATCCACGGCGGAGCCTTCGAACGCGGCACCTCGGCGCTGGGTGCCTACGACGGAACGACATTCGCTCGGAACGGCATCATCTTCGTCTCGATCAACTATCGCCTCGGCTCCGAGGGATTCTCTGTACTGGACGGTGTCCCCCGCAATCTCGGCCTTCGCGACGCTGCCGCGGCGCTCGAATGGGTGCACCGCGAGATTGCGGTTTTCGGTGGCGATCCGGCACAGATCACCGTGATGGGCGAGTCCGCCGGTGGCAGTCTCGTTGCCGCACTGCTCGCCGTCGACGACTCGCGTGCGCGCATCCGCCGAGCGATCATCCAGTCCGGGCCGCTTGAGGCGCAGACTGCGGCCAAAGCAGGTCGAGTGAGCGTTCAAATGGCCAAGCGGATGTCGGTCAGCGCCGATCGTGCAGCCTTCGCCGCTCTCACTCCAGAACAATTGCTCGACGCCCGTCGTGAGCAGTCCGCCGGAGCATCGCCGCTGGGCGGGGCTCCTGGATTCCAACTCGTCATCGACCCCGAGAGCTTGCCGCGCTCACCTCACGAGGTTCTGCCAGAAGTCAACACACCGATCCTCATCGGAACGAACACGGATGAGTACCGATTGTGGTTCACCCCGGAGGCACTGACTGGCGTCACGCGCGCAAAGCTCCTCCTGGCGCGACTGGCTATGCGCATCTCGGCGCGCGCCGAACGCGCGTATCGAAAGGACTGGCCAAACGCCTCCGCCGGCGAGATCTTCGGCCAGCTCGCCACAGACATGATGCTGCGCGCCCCTACGACGCGCATCGCAACCGCACGCACCGCCTCCACCTACGTATACGAGTTCGCGTGGCAGAGCCCGGTCCGTGACCTTCGTGCCGCGCATGCACTGGAGCTCGCCTTCGTCTTCGACCATCTCGACGACGAGGATTCGAACCGGATGGCCGGACGCGACGCACCTCGGGGACTGGCCACGAGCATGCATGAGGCGTGGGTGAAGTTCATCACGACGGGAGATCCCGGGTGGCCAGCGTTCGACGCCGAGCGCGCCACGCGTGTGTTCGACACGGTCACCGCGACGCTTCCCCAGCGCCGCACCACAGGGCTGGATCTGTTGCCCTGATATACAGGGGCCACTTAGAAGGTGCGGATCGCACGCGGAAGAGCGAACTCGACTCTCGTAAGTCTCCGAGAGAGTCGCTAGCGTGGATGATCGCTGCCGGCCAGATGCGTGATCAGTCCGAGCTAGTCGGTCAGCTCGCGCACCACGGCGTCTGCAAGGAGCCGCCCCTTCAAGGTGAGACGAATCCGTCCCTTGAGCGCGGCCGCTGGATCCACCATGCCGTCAGCAATTAGCCCTGCGACTCGGGCGCGATTGTGCGACGGGATGTCCGTGACCGCGATTCCCTCTGCCAGTCGGCTTTCCAACAGCACCCGCTCGAGCAGGTGCGCCTGAGCATCGGGCCGCTCCGTTCCCGCTGCAGGCGATTCGGATGCCGCCAGGCGCTGCGCGTATGCCGCCGGATGCTTCACATTCCACCAGCGAAGCCCCGCGACATGGCTGTGCGCGCCGGGGCCGAAGCCCCACCAGTCGCTCCCCCGCCAGTACGCCAGGTTGTGACGGGAGCGCTGCTCGCTGCTGCGCGCCCAGTTGCTCAGCTCGTACCACTCGAAACCCGCCGCGGCGAGACGAGAATCGGCGAGCTCATACATGTCGGCCTGCAGGTCGTCATTGGGCGTCGGCACTTCGCCGCGCCGAATCTGGCGGGCGAGCTTCGTCCCGTCCTCGATGATCAGCGCGTAGGCGGAAATGTGATCGGGCTCCAACTCGAGCGCAGCATCCAGAGAAGCTTCCCAATCTCCAAGAGCCTCCCCCGGCGCGCCGTAGATCAAATCGACGCTGACCGCGAGACCCGCGTCCTTCGCCGCCTCAACTGCAGTGCGCACATTTTCCGGCTGATGCGTGCGGTCAAGTGCTGCGAGCACGTGCGGCACGGCGGACTGCATACCCACCGAGAGTCGCGTGACACCGGCATCCACCAGGGTGCGCACGACGTCAGGTGTGACCGTGTCGGGGTTCGCTTCAACCGTGATCTCGGCGCCGTCGCTCAGGCCGAACGCGTCCACAGCAGCATCCAGCATCCGTGCCAGATCCCCCGCCGGAAGCAGCGTCGGCGTGCCTCCGCCGAAGAACACGGTGTCCATCGGTCGCAGCGCGCCAGCATCCGCCAGCACACGTCGCGCCAACGCGATTTCGATCGCGAGCGTATCGGCGTACTCGTCTTGCCGTGCCCCGCGCAGTTCACCGGAGGTGTACGTGTTGAAGTCGCAATAGCCGCAGCGCACCCGGCAGAACGGCACGTGCAGATAGGCCGAGAACGGCACGCTGCGATCGACTGGCAGATCCGCGGGGAGCCGGCCATCTGACGGCGCCGGATCACCCAGCGGAAGAGGACCCGCCATCAGAGCGGCGTCGCGTACAGCGGCGAAATGGCGCGCAGGTAACGAGCGAAGAGTTCCTTGCGGCGGCGCTTCACAAGCCCGGGTACGAATCGGTAGAGCAGCGAGTTGGGCGCATCGAACGCGCGCACAGTGAACCAGACCTCATCGTTGTCTTCACGCCACTCGATCTCGAACAGTTCCTCACCGCTGACGACAGAACCGCCCACCGTGCCCAGGACGAAGCCGATCCGACGAGAGTCCTCCGTGACAGAGATCACGCGAAGCTCTGCGTCCGCGCGCATTCCTGAAACGCGTCCGCGCAGCTGCAGCGTCATACCGGCGCCCACGAACGGAGTACCCTCCGCGTCGAAACGCTGCTCGACCTCGCGTTTACTCGGCGCGACGGGGTTTCCCTCTGCGTCGAAGCTGACGCCCGCATAAGCCGGTCCTGCGGCCGGGCGCACATCCTCGAGATTCAGCCCTGCTGCCCGCTGGGCCGTCCACGACAAAAGCGCGTCTCCCGCGGTGCGGAAGCGCTCTTCACCGCTACCCAGCCGCCACGCATCTTCCGCCGGGAGGCTGCGCTCCGGTGGATACTGCATCAAGTCGGGGGCATGAGTAGCCCCGACGGCTGCATAGTCAACCGTGTCGTCTCGGAAAGTCCCGCGCCGCATGAGTTCCAGACTACTTCGAGTTACCTGAGCGATCACCCCCACGCGCCGCGGGAGGTTACATCGCTACTTCTTCTCTTTACCTTCGACGTCGCCGGAGAGCGCTGCGATGAACGCCTCCTGGGGGACCTCGACACGTCCAACCATCTTCATGCGCTTCTTGCCCTCCTTCTGCTTCTCCAGCAGTTTGCGCTTACGGCTGATGTCACCGCCGTAGCACTTGGCGAGCACGTCCTTGCGCAGAGCCCGGATCGTCTCGCGGGCGATAATGCGTGCACCGATGGCTGCCTGGATCGGGACTTCGAAGTTCTGGCGAGGGATGAGCTTGCGCAGTCGCTCCGTCATGAGCGTGCCGTAGGCGTATGCCTTGTCACGATGCACGATCGCGCTGAACGCATCGACTGCCTCGCCCTGCAGCAGCACGTCCACCTTCACGAGGTCGGCTTCCTGCTGGCCGGAGGGCTCATAGTCGAGACTCGCGTAGCCCTGGGTCTTTGACTTCAGGTGATCGAAGAAGTCGAACACGATCTCACCGAGCGGCATGTTGTAGCGCAACTCGACACGATCTTCGGAGAAGTACTCCATGCCCAGCAGCGTGCCGCGACGAGACTGGCACAGTTCCATGACGGTGCCGACGTAGTCCTTCGGCAGCAGAATCGCGGCCTTTACCATCGGCTCCGTCACCAGAGCGACACGCCCGTCTGGGTACTCACTCGGGTTCGTGACAATGACCTTTTCGCCGGTGTCCGTGGTGACCTCGTAGATCACACTGGGTGCAGTCGTGATCAGGTCGAGATCGAACTCCCGCGCCAGTCGCTCCGTGATGATCTCCAGGTGCAGCAGTCCCAGGAATCCGCAGCGGAAACCGAAGCCGAGCGCCACCGACGTCTCCGGCTCATACGCCAGCGACGCATCAGACAGCTTCAACTTGTCCAGTGCTTCACGAAGATCGCCGTAATCGCTGCCGTCGATCGGGTAGAGCCCCGAATACACCATCGGCTTCGGGTCGGTATAACCGGCCAGAGCCTCGGATGCTGGTTTCCGCGAAGTGGTCACGGTGTCGCCCACCTTGGACAGGCGCACATCCTTCACCCCGGTGATGAGGTAGCCCACTTCGCCGACGCCGAGCCCCAGGGAAGGCACTGGTTCCGGACTCGATACGCCGATCTCGAGGAGTTCATGGTTCGCATGCGTCGACATCATCTGAATGCGCTCTCGCGGCTCCAGACTGCCGTCGATCATGCGCACATAGGTGACGACGCCACGATAGGAGTCGTAGACGGAGTCGAAGATCATCGCGCGCGCCGGGGCATCCGGGTCACCCTGCGGCGCCGGAATTTCCTGCACGATCCGGTCGAGCAATTCCTCGACGCCGACACCGGTCTTGCCCGAGACGCGCAGCACATCCTCCGGCCGTCCGCCGATCAGGTTGGCCAGTTCCTTCGCGAACTTCTCCGGATCTGCCGCGGGAAGGTCGATCTTGTTCAACACCGGGATGATCTTGAGATCGTTCTCCAGCGCGAGGTAAAGGTTCGCAAGAGTCTGCGCCTCGATGCCCTGCGCCGCGTCGACAAGGAGGATGGCGCCCTCGCAGGCTGCCAGCGACCGAGAGACCTCATAGGTAAAGTCGACGTGCCCAGGGGTATCGATCATGTTCAGGGCGAACGTCTGCTCACTGTCTGCCCACGGCATCCGCACGGCTTGGCTCTTGATCGTGATGCCGCGCTCACGCTCGATGTCCATTCGATCGAGATACTGTGCGCGCATATCCCGATCCGAGACGACGCCCGTAATCTGGAGCATGCGGTCGGCAAGGGTCGACTTGCCGTGATCGATGTGGGCAATGATGCAGAAATTGCGGATCTGCGAAGCCGGGGTCGCGGCAGGCGCGAGCGGGGTGAGAGCGCGTGGTGACATGTCCTGTCGATTGTACGGTGAGCACCTCCTAATCATCGATTCGCGCGCACCGGTGATAGTCTCGCGAGGTTGCCCTGTACGAACTCGGCGAGACCGAGTGCCAGACAAAACCCGACTCCGTATCAGTCGTTTTGAGGGAGATCGGTCGCACAATCGGGTTGAAGATGTTTGAATACATCCCGACTCAGCGTTGCGTCGGCCGATCCCGAGCGCGCCTGTAATAGAGAAAGACAAAACCTTGATCAAGTATCTTCTGCGCCGTACCCTCGGCTGGCTGTTGATGATCGTGATCGCGACCAACATCACGTTCTTCCTGGCTTGGGGCTTCCTCAATCCACGGAATAACTACGTCGGTCGGCGTCCACCGCTCTCTGAAGAGCAGATCACCAATCTGCTCGAGCCTCGCAATCTCAGCGATTCCGTCCCGATCTGGGAGCGGTGGTGGAACTGGTTCAGCGGCATTCTCTTCCGATGGGACTGGGGCGTGAGCCCGACCGGTGGCTCCGTCAACGAACAGGTCGCCTACCGGATGTGGGTCAGCGCGGAACTCGTGCTTGGCGCGACGATCATCATGACCGTCCTCGGCATCGCCCTCGGCGTGTACACGGCATCACGGCAGTACAAGCTCGCCGACCGGATCGGTCAGGCGACCTCGATCATCACGATGAACATCAACATCATCGTCGCTGCTTTGGGCTTGGTGCTTCTCGCTATCGGGCTGAACAACCTCGTCGGTATCCGCATTTTCTTTGTGACCGGCGCCGCCAGCAAGGGGGTGGAGGGGTTCTTCCCGCTCCTCATAGACAAACTGCAGCACATAACTCTGCCCACGATCGCTCTGGTGATCGTCGGGTACGCCGGCACGCACTTCCTGCAGCGCTCGCTCCTGCTGGACAACATCAACGCCGATTACGTGCGCACGGCACGAGCCAAGGGCCTCACGAAGCCGCAGGCGATTCGCAAGCACGCCCTGCGCACCTCGCTCATCCCCGTCGCGACGCAGGTGGCGTTCAGCATCCCCGCGGTATTCACCGGCGCGATCCTGACCGAAACGATCTTCGCGTGGAACGGTATGGGCAAGTACTTCATTGAGACCATCACGAAGAGCGACATCAACGGCGTGGTCGCAGTCGCTGCCTTCGCCGGCCTGCTGACCGCGCTCGGAGCGATCCTCTCCGACATTGTGGTCGTCGTTCTTGACCCGCGAGTGAGGGTGAACTGATCATGACAATCTCAGCAACTGAGACCTCCGTGCTCGACACGAGCAAACCGATGTCGAAGTGGACGCTGTACTCGCGACGGTTCATGCGCAACAAGCCAGCGGTCGCCGGCATCGTCATTTTTGTGTTGCTCGTGCTGTTCGCGATCATCGCGCCACTCATCGCGAAGTACGACCACATCGAGCTCGACTTCCTGAACCTCAGCCGTCCCCCCTCGGCAGAACACTGGTTCGGAACCACCGCATCAGGTAACGATGCCTTCGCCCAGGTCGCCATCGGCCTGCAGCGCTCGCTCATGATCGCAGTGAGTGTTTCTGTGGGCACCACTGTGCTGTCTGCGATCATCGGCACGGCTGCGGCCTACTTTGGCGGCTGGACCGAGAAAATCACCCTCACCATCATCCATTTCATGATGGTGATCCCCAGTTTCCTCATCCTGTCGCTGCTGTCCAACAAGTCCGGCGGTGACTGGCGAGTCATTGCGTTGATCTTGATCTTCGTGGTCGGCTGGTACTTCCCCGCTCGTGTCGTCTGGACGACCGCACTGTCTTTGCGCGAACGCGAGTACGTGCACGCGGCTCGCTACATGGGCGTCTCCGGCATGAGGATCGTCATGCGCCACCTGCTGCCGAACATCGGCTCGTTGCTCGTGATCAACTTCACTCTCGGCATCGTCGGCGCGGTGATGGCCGAGACCGGCCTCTCCTTCATCGGCTTCGGCGTGAAGATCCCCGATGTCTCACTCGGCTCCCTGATCGGCTCAGGCGCGAACACGATCACCAGCGCCCCGTGGCTGTTCTACTTCCCGGCAGCGGCACTCACGCTGCTCACCGTCTCGATGGCACTCGTCGCTGACGGTCTGCGCGACGCCCTCGATCCCACCTCGGCTGCAGGAGGACAAGCATGAGCGCCATCATCTCGGTACGCGACCTCAAGGTCAGCTTCGCATCAGAGGCCGGCCGGGTCGACGCCGTGCGTGGCGTCTCCTTCGACCTCGAAGCAGGCAAGACTCTCGGCATCGTGGGTGAGTCCGGTTCCGGCAAGTCCGTCACCTCGCTCGCCATCATGGGCCTTCTCGACGAGAACGCCCGCGTCTCCGGCTCGATCATCTATGACGGTCAGGAACTGCTCGGCAAGTCCGACAAGCAGATGTCGGTCATCCGCGGCAATGGTCTGGCCATGATCTTCCAGGATCCACTCACCTCGCTCACTCCGGTGTTCACCGTCGGCGATCAGCTGATCGAAGCGCTCACGGTGCACCGCGGGCTGTCGAAGAAGGATGCCTGGGATCGCTCAGTCGAGCTTCTGCGACTTGTCGGCATCACCGAGCCGGAGAAGCGTATGAAGGGCTTCCCCCACGAGTTCTCCGGCGGTATGCGCCAACGTGTCGTCATCGCGATCGCCATGGCGAACAATCCGAAACTCATCATCGCCGACGAGCCGACCACGGCACTTGACGTGACGATCCAGGCGCAGATCCTCGACCTGATCGAGAAGGCGCAAGATGAGACCGGCGCCGCCACGATCATGATCACCCACGACATGGGCGTGGTTGCGCGCATGGCGGATGACGTCATGGTGATGTATGCGGGCCGCCCCATCGAACACGCTCCGGTGGGCGAATTGTTCCACCACACACGGATGCCGTACTCGATCGGGCTCCTGGCCGCCATTCCTCGCGTCGACAAGGCAGAGAAGGAGCCGCTGGTTCCGATCAAGGGAAACCCTCCCCTGCTGATCAACCTGCCTGATGCATGCCCGTTCGCGGACCGCTGCCCGATCGTCATAGACGCTTGCCGCACCCGCGAGCCTGATCTGGTGCCTGTGCACACGGGAACCGGCAATTCGCATCAGGCCGCCTGCATTCGTGCGAATGAAATCGACGATGGCGGTCTCCTCGGAGGCCTCCCGGTGTTCCCTATCCCGGAACTCCCGGAGAGCGACCTCACCCGCATGCCGCGCGAGGAGCGTGCCATCACGCTCGACGTGCGCAACATGAACAAGACGTTCCCGCTCATGAAGGGCGCGTTCTTCAAGCGCAAGGTCGGTGAGGTGCACGCCGTCAGGGCCGTCAGCTTCGACGTGCGCGAAGGCGAGACGATGGCCATCGTCGGCGAGTCGGGTTCCGGCAAGACGACGACGCTGCTGCAGATCATGGATCTCGTCAAGCAGCATGATGGCGACATCATCATCAATGGCACGAGTGTCAATGACATCACCAGCCGTTCCATCGAGCGTCAGGTACGTCGCGACATTCAGATCGTGTTCCAGGATCCGATGGGGGCACTCGACCCGCGAATGACTGTTGCTGACGTCATCGCTGAGCCGCTGCGTGCCATCGGCACGCCCAAGGCAGAGGTACACCCCCGCGTCAAGGAACTCATGGATCTGGTTGGGCTGAACCCCGCCCATATCGATCGTTTCCCTGGCGCCTTCTCAGGTGGGCAGCGTCAGCGCATCGGCATCGCCCGCGCGCTGTCGACGAATCCGAAGATCATCGTCCTCGATGAGCCGGTCTCGGCGCTCGATGTTTCGATTCAGGCCGGTGTCATCAACCTGCTCGATGAGCTGAAGGTGAAGCTCGGGTTGTCGTATTTGTTCGTCGCGCACGATCTCTCAGTGATCCGTCACATCGCTGACCGTGTTGCCGTGATGTACCTCGGCGACTTCGTCGAGCACGGTGAGGTCAACGACATTTTCGAGAACCCTCAGCACCCGTACACGAAGGCGCTGCTCTCGGCGATCCCGGTGCCAGATCCTGATATTGAACGCACCCGCGACCGCCTCGTGTTCAACCCGGAAACGATGCAGGCCGAGCCCGTCTCACGCTAAGCGTGTTACCGGTAGGTAACGCTCGGTCACCGTCCGATAACAGTTAGCCATGATTCACTGTGATCACTGCAATTTGGCCGGTGTGCGAACTATTCTCGCCTTATGACACGCCGAAAGGCGAAAGGAGCACCATGAAGCAGCACAAGCTGATGGGGGCGCTCGCATTCAGCGGAGCCCTCGCACTTGCCCTCTCGGGCTGTGCAGCCGACACCGGCGACAACGGTGACGGCGGCGACAACGGAACAGCGCCCGTTGAGACCAAGTCCGCGGACTACAACCCGCAGGAGCGCGAGAATCTCGCTCAGGGCGGCGAAGTCCGCTTCTCGCTCACCGAGATCCCCGAGCAGATGAACTCGTTCAACGGTGACGCCTCTGCAAACACCACGCGCGTCGCATCCTGGTACACCCCACAGATGATGCTGATGGAGGCCGACGGCACGCCGTACAAGAACGACGCGTACCTCGACGCCTGGGATCTCGACACGGTCGACGGCAACACCCAGATCACCTTCACCTTCACGGATGAGGCGCACTGGAACGACGGCACCGACATGGACTGGACTGCCATCGACGCCACGTGGAAGGCCAACCGCTCCACGGAAGAGGGCTTCACCCCCAACGCGACCGACGGTTACAAGCAGATCGCTTCGGTTGAACAGGGCGACACCCCGAAGACCGCGATCGTCACCTTCGACGGTGAATTCGCCTGGCCGGAGATGCCCTTCCTTACTGGCATCATCCACCCCGCACTCGCCGCCGACCCGGCCACGTTCAACGAGGCCATGATCGGCGACCCGCACCCCGAGTGGGGCGCTGGCCCGTACAAGATCGACGAGTTCGACGCGAACTCTCAGTACATCTCGTTCGTTCCGAACGAGCTGTGGTGGGGCAACGAGCCGCTTCTCGACAAGGTCTCCTTCCAGGCAATGGATGCCGCGGCCTCGATCAACGCCTTCAAGGCCGATGAGATCGACAGCGTCGAGGTCACCAGCAATGACCGCCTCGAGCAGGTCAAGGACATGGACGACATCAAGCTGTACCGCGCAACGCAGACCGCGAGCACGCTGATCCAGGTCGACGCTGACAAGCCACAGTTCGAGGATGTCAAGGTCCGTGAGGCCTTCTTCAAGGCGATCAACATCGATCAGCAGAAGGAGATCGCCTGGAACGGTCTGGACTACGAAGAGGAGCCGGCAGGCTCGCTCACGCTGTTCCCGTTCCAGCCTGGCTACAGCAACGCTCTTGCTGAGGCCGGCTGGGAGTACAACCCTGAGGCAGCCAACGCGCTTCTCGAAGAGGCCGGCTGGGAGCTGAATGACGACGGCATCCGCGAGAAGGATGGCGAGACGCTGACGGTCGTGTACCCGATCTGGAGCGACAGCCCCACCAACGAGGCGCTCGGAAAGGCGCTTCAGGCACAGCAGAAGGAAGTCGGCATCGACCTGCAGGTCGACATTCGCCCGTCGACTGACTTCGCTGAAGACTACAACTCCAAGAACTGGGACGTCTCTTCGCTGCGCTTCACCTCATCTGACCCGTTCGGTGCTGCGTGGTTCTGCCAGCTGTACTGCATGGACATGGGCTTGAACCTCTCTGGCGTTCAGTCGGCTGAGATGGACCAGCGCATCCACGATGAGGTCGAGTCGCTTGCGACCGCAGACGAGCAGACGGCTGCGGCCATGAAGCTCGAGGCAGAGATCTTCCAGGACTGGGGCCTCATTCCGCTCTACAACGGTCCGATCATCTCGGCCGTCAAGACGGGTCTTGCGAACCTCACCCCCGAGCCTTACGTGGGCATGGATGGCTTCGGCGTCCAGCCCGTGGAGAACGTGGGCTGGGAGAAGTAAGCACCTAGCAACACTCAGCGGGGCCGGTGGTTCATCCACCGGCCCCGCTTTTTCTATGCTGGAGTACATGAGCATCCAGGTCGTCCTCGTGCATGGCATCCGTACCTCCCGCACGATGTGGCGCGCCCAGCTCGCACATCTCGCCGAGCGCGGTGTCGCCGCCACCGCGGTGGATCTCCCCGGACACGGTTCGCGCATGAAGGAGACGTTCACGCTCGACGTCGCGCTCGCGACGATCGACGCGGCCGTTCAGGATGCCGCCGTTCGAGGCCCCGTGCTGCTCGTGGGCCATTCCATGGGCGGGCTGCTTTCGGTCGCGTATGCCAGTGCCGAAGGCGCACCGCCGATCGCCGGTTTCATCGGAGCCTCCTGCACCGGCCTCCCTCGGGGCACAGGGCTCAGCGCATATCGCTTCGTCGCGCGCACGTTCAATGCGCTGCCAGACCAGGGGCAATGGCTCACCTCCCAGGTGCTGGCCGCAACGCTGCCCGATGAGACCAGAGGCGACTTCGCCGCCGGCGGCTACGCCTTCGCTGCCCAGGACATCGCGCTGGCGAGCCTCGGCACGCTCGATCTCTTAGCGGGCCTGCACCGGATGAGCATGCCGCTGTGGTGGATCAACGGCCAGTTCGACCAGCTGCGCACGCATGAGAAGCTCTTCCAGAGCCTCACACCGCACTCCGAGCTGATCGTCGTGCCACGCACCTCGCACCTGGTCACCGCGATGCGTCCGCGAGTGTTCAATGCGCTGCTAGATGTGGCTGTGGCAACACTGCGGCAGGACGCACTCCCAAAGTCATGACCGCGCCGAGCACCGACAGAATACCGGCGGCGAGGAACAGCAGCCAGAAGCCGCCCACCAGTGCGACCAGACCGGCTCCCAGGAGTGGACCCAGCAGCTGCCCCAGGCTGGCAGACACGTTCACGATGCCGAGGTCGCGCGCATGGTGCGAGGCTTTCGGCAGCAGATCGGTTGCGAGCGCCAGGCTCACGGCCATGTACGCGCCATAGCCGACACCCATCACAGCGGCCGCGATCGCCGTGCCGATGAAGGTCGGCGAGATGAGGATCATCACGGCCGAGAGCGCCTGGATCAGCGCGGCGATGATGACGATCGGCTTTCGCTTTCCCGTTCGGTCTGAGAGGGATCCTGCGATGAGGGATGCCGCGACCACGAAGACCGTGTAGATCACGATAAGCAGCAGCAGGTCATCTTCTGCGGTCGCCGCAGGTGAGCCGACACCGTAGAGCAAGAAGAAGAGCAGCAGCGCAGTGCCCAGCGCATTGCCGATGTTCACCGTGAGACGGCTGGCGAGCACCCAGACAAAGCTCCGGTCCTGGAGCGCCCCCATCCGCTCTCGCCAATTCTCCTTCGCGATCTTCCGCATCGACGCCGGCTGCGGATCGGGTAGCAGTACCGCGGTGCCCACCCCGATGACGAGGATCAGCCCCGCGAGCATGATGTAGCTCGCGGCCACACTGAGCCCCAGCAGAACGACGGCACCGACACCGACGACGATTCCGACTGCCTGTGCGGAACTCACGAACGCAGACGCCGTGCCGCGCTGGGCGAAGACCTGGTCGGCGATCATCGCCGTGAGCGCGGCCGACACCACGGCGACACCGATCGAGACGCCCACCCACGCCGCGCCGACTGCAAGCGGCTCACTCACCGTTCCGGTGAGCACGAGCGATGCCGCAGACAGCACAGACCCGCCAATCGCCCAGGGGCGTCGCCTGCCCCACCGCGAACTCGTGCGGTCTGACAATATGCCGGCGAGAGGTCCAGCGATCACTCCTGCCATCCCACCAACAGACAGGATCATTCCTGACCAGATGACACCGGTGATCCAATCGTTCTCTCCGCCCGGTGTGTCTAACTGAAGCGGAAGCAACAATTGCACCGGTGTGAGCTGCACGGTCCAGACCGCAAGCCACGCCACAGCGAACAATGTCAGCCATCCTCCGCCCACGCGGCCATCGCGCGGCATCAAACCCTTCATCGGTGCGCCTTTGCGATCAGCGCGCGGTACCAGTCGTACGACGCTTTGGGCGTGCGATGAGACGTCTGCTGATTCACGTGGACCAGGCCGAAGCGCTGTGTGAATCCGTCAGCCCATTCGAAGTTGTCGAGCAGGCTCCAGACCGTGTACTCGTCGACGCGGACGCCCTGTGCCATAGCATCCGCTACCGCACCGATATGCCCCTCAAGGTAGGCAATGCGTCGGTCATCGTCAATGGGACCGGCGACCACGTCTGGCTCGGGGAAAGATGCACCGTTCTCACCGATGATGATCGGCGGCAGCCGGTCTCCGTATCGGCGGGCAGCATCAGCGAGAAACATCGTGAGCGTCGCCGGTTCGATGGACCACAGCTCGCCGAAGCCGGTGTGCTCCACGCCGGGCGTTGACACCTGGATGAACGGCACAGGTGCTCCGTCGGGTGCGGCCGCGATCGTGGTCGGGTTGTAGAAGTTCACTCCGTAGAAATCGGATGCCAGCGAGATGACATCCATGTCGCCGTCCTGAACCGGCAACTCGACGCCGAGCGAGCTCAGATCTGGATAGTTGCCAGTCAGTACCGGGTCGGCGAACAGCCGGTTGTGGATCACGTCGTACACGTGTGCCGCGGTCTGGTCGGCGTCAGAATCGGTAGCGGGGCGCACCCAGGTGTGATTGTTCGCGATGCCGACGGTATCGGCACCGCGCGCACGCAGCACGGCGACAGCGCGTCCGTGTGCCAGCAGTTGGTGATGCACCGTGGGGAGCGAGTCGAACAGCAGCTGCCTACCAGGGGCGAGCTCTCCGATCGCGTAGCCCTGAAGCGCTGTCGATACCGGCTCGTTTATCGTGTACCAGTTCTTGACCCGATCGCCCAGGGCATCCGCCACGATCTCGGTGTACTCCGCGAATCGCTCTGCCGTGTCTCTGGCGAGCCAGCCGCCTGCGGCTTCCAGCGCGGAAGGGAGATCCCAGTGATACAGCGTGGGGAAGGGCACTATTCCAGCGTCAAGAAGCCCGTCGACCAGGCGATCGTAGTAGGCCAAACCCGCGCGTTCCGCTGCGCCGCTGCCGGTCGGCTGCACGCGCACCCATGAGATCGAAAAGCGATACCGGTCAACTCCGAGTCCTCGAAGCAGTGCGATGTCATCCGCGTAGCGCTCGTAGCTCGCCGGCCCCGGCTCTGCTGTCGAGCCATCCTTCACGCGGCCAGGAGTATCGACGAAATCATCCCAGATCGAGCGTCCGCGGCCGTCTGCGTGACGCGCCCCTTCGACTTGGAACGCCGCAGTAGCCGCCGACCAGCGCATGCCTGCCGGTGGGACGAGGGTCCGCTCTCTTGCATCCGCCATGAAGAGCTCCTTCGCTCGGGTAGCGCCCAGCTTGCCGCATCCGAAAGGCTCAGCGCCAGTGGCGCGCGAATAACGCGCCGCAGACCTGGTAGAGTTGGTTCTTGGCTTGCGTGTGGGTTCGCCCCTCACGACCGTCGGACAGCGGCCCTCTTCCTGCTTACGACATACCCCATCCATCACTGAACGGAAGTTTCCACGCGTGGCAAACATCAAGTCGCAGATCAAGCGCAACAAGACCAACGAGAAGGCTCAGGCCCGTAACAAGGCCGTAAAGTCCGAACTCAAGACTGCCGTCCGCAGCACCCGCGAGGCTATCGCCAAGGGCGACAAGACCGCCGCCGAGGCAACGCTTAAGGTCGCTTCGAAGAAGCTCGACAAGGCCGTCAGCAAGGGCGTCATCCACGAGAACCAGGCTGCGAACCGCAAGTCGTCGATGGCTAAGCAGGTTTCGGCTCTGAGCTGAATAAAGCTGAGCTGAATTTTCTAAGAAGCCCGTCCCGTTCGCGGGGCGGGCTTTTTTGTTGTCTCGTCGGTCGCTCCCCCGCCCGCGGGCCGTACACCTGCAGGGCGATCATACGGATGTACGGCGACACGCCGAGGGATGCCCCTGCATCCGTGCTTCGGCCCTGCAAGTGTGCGGGGCCGGGAGGGCGAAGGCGAGGGCCGAGACGGCCGGGCGGCCTATTCCCCGAAAGGGGCCCGCGTGGCGATGACTGTGACCATGCGCTCGAGCGCGAAGATCGGGTCGCGCGCAGCGCCCTTGACCTCGGCATCCGCTCTCGCTGTGGCCTGAATTGCCAAGCCCAGCGACCGCTCATTCCAACCGCTCAGGTCGCGACGGGCTCGGTCGACCTGCCAATCCTTCATTCCCAGTCGCTGCGCCAGGCTGCGGCTGGGCTCGCGCTGACCGGCAACGCGGGCCATCGTGCGCAGTTTCATCGCAAAGGCCGCGACCATCGGCACCGGATCGGCACCGGAGTCCAGCGCATGGCGCAGTGCGACCAGCGCTTCGCCATAGCGACCAGCGATCGCCGTATCGGCAACCACGAAGGCTGAGACCTCGACGCGGCCACCGTAGTACTTGGTGACGGTCTCTTCGCTGATATCGCCCTCGATATCGCGGATCAGCTGCTGGCATGCCGAGGCCAACTCGGTGAGGTCATCGGCGAACGCTGAGACAAGCGCTCGAAGAGCCTGAGGAGCGATCCGGCGCCGCGCAGCGGTGAACTCCCCCGCCGCGAAATCGACACGGTCGCTGTCGCGCTTGATCGTCGGGCACGCGATCTCGATACCACCGCCGGTGCCGCTGCGCAGCCCGTCCAGCAGTTTCTTGCCCCGCACACTTGCACCGGTGTGCCGCAGCAGCACTGTCGCACCGTCCTGCGGGTTGTTGAGATAGGAGACAGCCTCCTGCAGAAAGGCATCCGAGCATTTCTCGACGCCTGACACTCGCACGAGCCGAGGCTCACCAAACAACGACGGAGAAGTGAGCGCCAATAGCGTGCCGGGCGCGTAGTCGTCGGCACGCACGTCGCTGATCTCCAGCGCGGGGTCTTCCGCACGCAAATAGTCGCGGATGCCGGCGATCGCCCGCTCAGCACACACTTCTTCGGGTCCGAAGACGAGCACGAGAGGTGCCGGCCGCGGGTCACGCCACGACACCTGCGCGATCTTCGTCGCTTTCGCGCCACCACGGGCTGAGGAACGAGGAGCGGCCATGATTCGAGCCTACCCGCGGTCACCGACGTTGGCGGTGCCGTCGGGGTGTCATCTCGTTCGCCCTGCGTCTGGGTAGCGCGTCCGCGCTCGGCGCGGTCTTACTCGACGACAGTACCCTCGGGGATTACTCAGGCGCGGCAGACGGCGACGGTTCAGGCGTGTTGGCCGGTGCCGTCGGCTCTTGTGTTGGCTCCGGTGCGGCCGGCTGCTCAGGCGAGGCGGGCGGCTCCGTCGGCTCAGGTGAGGCAGGCGGATCCGTGGGCTCAGGCGTGGTCGGCGGGTCCGTGGGCTCAGGCGAGACAGGCGGCTCCGTGGGCTCAGGCGAGACAGGCGGGTCCGTGGGCTCAGGCGAGACAGGCGGGTCCGTGGGCTCAGGCGTGGTCGGCGGGTCCGTGGGAGTCGGATCCGGTGTCGGTGTCGGTGTCGGTGTCGGCGTGCCCGGTGGGTCCGTCGGTGTCGGGGCTGGAGTCGGGGTACCCGTCGGGGACGGAGTCGGGGTACCCGTCGGGGACGGGGTCGGTGTGCCACTCGGCATGGGGACCGGCTTCGGCGCCGTCGCGGGCTCCGGAGCCACGGGAACCTGCGCCGGCGTGCCGCCCGGCTTCGGCGTCCACGGTGCGACCTTGACGGGATCGCCTGCGCCGTCGAGGTAACCGCGCGGATCGACGGCCACGCCCTTGACCCGCACTTCGAAGTGCAGGTGGTCTCCGAAACTGTGGCCGGTGCTTCCCACGAGACCGATCGGATCCCCAGCTTCTACCCAGTCGCCCTCTTCGACAACGCGGCTGCCGTAGGTCATGTGCCCGTAGAGCGTCTGCACGCCGTTGATGTGTTGGATGATGACGGCGACGCCATACCCGTAGTGCGACTCGCTCGAGAGTACGACGATGCCGGGCGAGGCGGCCGTGATCGGCGTACCTCCTGCGGCTGCGAGGTCCATGCCGGCGTGCTGCCCGCCTCGCGTGCCGAAGTTGTCCGAGATCCTGGCGTTCGCGACAGGCCAGATGAACTCGCCGACGGATGACAGTACGTCGTCGTCTTTAAATCGTGAGAGGTCGACTTCCAGACCCGACTCGATGGCCGACCGGATGAGCGCCTCACGGGCTGCTCGGCCCTTCTCGGCGAGCTCTTTCGTCGTCGTCGCCGAGTAGACACTGGCGGTGCGCGCAGTCGCCTGGACGAGCGCGCGTTCGGCGAATCGTGTCGCCACGTCGGAGAACCCCGCGGTATGCGACTCGGGCGCCTCGATGTGATCCAACTCGTCGTGCACCACTAGCGAGGCGGCAGCCTCCGGCAGGTTCTCGTCAGGCGCGTCGATGAGTGTGCCCGCTCCGGTTGCCGCGATGACGATCGCAGCCGCGGCCACGCACGCATAAGAGACGCGCATCAGCCGCTTCACGCGGGTGGATGCGACGCCCTTTTCCCGATCTGATTCGCCCGCCTGCATAATTCCCCCACGCCCATCCTGAGCGCTCCGGGCGGATCCCACAAGGCCCACCTCACCGTCATACCGAAGACGACGAGGTCCGAGCGCTCCCCCGGATCCGTCTTCTTCATTTGTCCGCATCAGCGGTGCCGTCAGATGTGCCATCTCGCTCGGTCCACACGGTCAGCTCGTCGTTCTTCAGCCCGATCAGGATGCGCCCCTGCAGGTCAGTACGCACCGTGAGAGCACCGGCAGCCTCTGCGAGGGCTATGGTCTCCGCGCGCGGATGACCGTAGTCATTGTCCTCGCCGGCGCTCAGGATCGCCACAGCGGGCCGCAGGAGCGCGTACAGGCCAGGGTCCTGGTCGGCGCTGCCGTGATGTGCGACCTTCACCACCGCGTATGTTCCCCGGATCTGCCCGCTCAGCATCCGCTGCGGCACGGCGGACAAATCGCCGAGGAAGAGCGAGCGCGGCACCTCTCCCCCGGCGAACTCCACCACGAGGCTGGTGTCGTTGCCCGCCGGGAACGCCACAGAGTCTTTCCTCGGCCACAGCACGTTCCATTTGGCCGCACCCAGCGTGCCGTGCATGCCAGCGGATGCCAGCATCAGATCCGCACCGCCCCGTGCCAGTCCCGCGAGTAGTTGTTCCTGCTGCCCGGAGTCGGTCGGCCCATGCAGCACGGTGTCCACGCGGCCTTCGACCACCGACACGGCACCGACATGATCGGCGTCGAAATGGGTCAGCACGAGCAAGTCGATCCGGTCGATGCTCAGCGCGTTCAGACATGTCGAAAGCAGGTCCGGTTCCATGCCGGTGTCGATCAGCGCCACTTGTTCCTCTGAACGCACCAAGAGTGCATCCCCTTGCCCAACATCGCAGGCTGCGATCGCCCAGTTCTCCGGCACCATTGTGTGCGCCAACGGCTCGTCGAGCAGCACCCGTGCGCCGACCAGCGCGACAGCAACCACCAGCACAGTGGTCGACGCTCCGCGTACCCACCGAACGGCCGCGAAGCCGCCGGTGCACAGCAGCACACCGATCGCCACGCTCAGCAGCGCGACGATCAGTGCCGCACCGATCCCGGGGACGACCGCCGCGGTACCGCCTGGCACCGCTGCCGATACGGTCGCGGTCACCGAGATCCACGCCGCAGGAAGCCAGGCGGATGCCGCGAACAGATCCGCCAGCGGAGGAATCGGAGCCGCAAGACACGCGAGCAGTCCGATCACAGTCGCGATGGGTGCGGCCGGGCCCGCCAGCATGTTGGCCGGGATGCCGATGATCGACTGCTGCTCAGCGAACAGCGCGATGATCGGGCCGCAGGACAACTGTGCTGCGAGCGGAATGCCGATGGCCAGGCCCAGCGGCTGCGGCATCCATCGGGATAGGCCACGAGAAATCGGCGGTGCGAGCACGATCAGCGCCGCGGTTGCCGCTGCCGAAAGCACGAATCCCGGGGTTGCGGCAAGCCATGGATCGGCGACGAGAATGCCGACCACCGCGAGGCAGAGCACACCCACTCCCGCACTCGGGCGCCCGCACAGCAGCGTCAGCATCGCCAGGCCAGCCATCACGGCAGCGCGGATCACGCTGGGCTCCGGTGTCACCAGCACGACGAATGCGGCCAGCGCTGTCAGCGCCAGCACCACACGCAGAGACCGACCGCCTCCGCACAGCGACACCAGCCAGAACACCGCTCCGACGACTATTGCGCAGTTTGCGCCGCTGACAGCCGTGAGGTGGCTGAGGCCTGAGCTGAGCATGGCCGCATTGAGCTCCTCTGAAACCGCCCTGGTGTCGCCGACGGCGAGCCCGGGCAACAGACCCGCGCCCGGTTCCGGCAGCCGAGTCGCACGGTCGACAAATTCTGACCGCACCTGGGCTGCGACACCGAAGACCCCGCGTGCGGGTTGCAGGATCTCCACGGTCGTGCCAAAGAGGACCAGCGCAGCGCGCTCTCCCGGATCCGTCGTCTTCGCCTGTCCGGTGACACGGATGACCGCGCCAAGATCGAGGCCGGGAATGCGTTCGACACCCACACGCATCGGCACAGAGAGCGGATCGGGTGAGCCGGGAGTGCCCGCGAACGAGGTTTGCACGTCGAACCAGAGCCGTCCGTCCCGGCCCACCGACGATGAGGACGATACCTCCGCGACGATGTGGATGACGCGACCATCGAGATCTGCCGCCCCTGCCCGCGCCGGTCCGGCGAATGCTGCGGTCATCGCGGCCGCCGCCATCGACAGCGCGAGCACGACGAGCAGTCCGTCCTTCGCTCGCACGCGCTGATCACCACCGCGAAGCATCAGGACCAGGATCGTGAAGCCAACGGCGATGCCGATCCCCACGCACCACCAGGCCAGCTCCGGCAAGAACACGCACAGCAGCGCCGCACCCCAGACCGCGAGTGCGAGCGGCACCAGCCGCAGGTCGCGCACCCGCGTGCTGCCGTTCACACCCGCACCAGGTCTCGGATGCCCGCCAGTAGCTTGTCCCCGATGCCGGGCACGGCGATCAGATCCTCCACGGACTGGAAGCGTCCATTGGTCTCACGCCAGTCGATGATCCGCTTCGCCAGCGCGGGCCCGATTCTCGGCAGCGTCTCCAGTGCCGCCTGATCCGCGTTGTTCAGGTCGATCAGCCCGTCACCGGCCGGCGTCGAGGATCCATCCTCCGGCGCGGCGGCAGCGCTCACCGGCACGATGAGTTGCTCGCCGTCACTCAGCGGCCTGGCGAGGTTCACCGCCTGCAGGTCGGCGTCGTCGAGCGTTCCGCCGGCTGCCGCCAGGGCATCCACAACGCGGGCATCGCCATCGAGAACGTAAAGCCCCGGATGCGTGACCTGTCCGAGCACGTGCACGTACAGCTCGCCGGAAACGGCAGCCTCGCCAGAGGCGTTGATGGGCACCGTCTGCACCGGCTGTGCCTGTCCGCGCATGATGCCGAGCCCGACGGCCGCTGACAGCACGACGAGGCCGAGCACGACGGCAGCGCCGATGCTCAGCCGCAGGCGTGATCGCCCCGTGATGGCGGACGCCGAATCAGTCGCTGGCACCCCGCCACGGTAGGCGCTTCGACGCACCGACGGACGCCGGGATCACGGCATCCGTGGACAACTCGCGCAGGCGCTCACCTGTGCAGACGCAGAAGCACGACCCACGCCCAAACCCGTAATCAGGGTGGGTTCCGGACGACTCAGCCCTTGACGGCGAAGCTCACGATCTTCGGAGCGCGAACGATCACCTTCACGATTTCCTTGTCGCCGATCGCCCGGATGACACGCTCGTCGGCACGGGCGAGTGCTTCCAGCTCCGCCTCGCTGATCTTGGCCGAAACGTCGAACTGTGCCCGCACCTTGCCGCCGACCTGCACGACGGCCGTGATCGTGTCTTCGACCAACAGTGCAGGATCTGCCTGACGCCACGTCACCAGTCCGACAGAAGGCTCGTGCCCGAGCGCCTCCCACATCTCCTCCGCGGTGTGCGGAGCGATGAGGTCGAGCATCACCGCGATGGTCTCCACCGCTTCACGAACAGCGGGGTCGGACGCGCCGGCACCGGAGTCGATCGTCTTGCGGGTGAGGTTCACCAACTCCATCAGGCGTGCGACGAGCACGTTGAACTTGGTCTGCTCGACCAGAGCCGGAGCCTCGGCGAGCAGGTGATGCGTACCTCGCCGCAGTGCAGCGTTGCCGTCTTTGAACAGCACGTCGACCGGGCTCGACACCTCGTGGCTCAGACGCATTGCACGCGCGAGGAACTTCTGGGCACCGGTCGTTGAGACGTCGGCCCAGTCCTTGTCGTCTTCGACAGGACCTGCGAAGGCCATGCCGACGCGCACCGCATCGGCACCGTGAGCGCCGAGTTCATCTTCGAAGAGAACCAGGTTGCCCTTGCTCTTTGACATCTTCGCGCCGTTGAGGATGACCATGCCCTGGTTGATCAGACTGCTGAACGGCTCGGTGAAGTCGATCAGCCCCATGTCGAACAGCACCTTGGTGATGAAGCGTGCATACAGCAGGTGCAGGATCGCGTGCTCGACACCGCCGACGTACGAGTCGACGGGCGCCCAGCGCGCGGCCTCAGCGGGGTCGAACGCGAACTGGTCGCTGTTCGGCGAGAGGAAGCGCAGGAAGTACCACGAGCTGTCCACGAAGGTGTCCATCGTGTCGGCATCGCGCAGCACGGGGTCGCCGCTGATGGGATCGACCGTGCGCACCCAGGATTCCGCCGCGCCCAGGGGCGAGGTGCCCTTCGGCGAGAGATCCAGGCCCTCTACGCTCGGCAGCTTCACTGGCAGTTGGGCCTCGGGAACCGGAGTGACGTGGCCATCCTCGTGGTGCAGCATCGGGATCGGCGTGCCCCAGAACCGCTGACGTGAGATCAACCAGTCACGCAGGCGGTAGTTCTTCGATGCACGGCCGGTGCCGGACGCAACCAGCTGCTCGATCGCGCGAGCGACGGCATTGCGCTTAGACAAACCGTTCAGATCGCCCGAGTTGATCATCCGGCCCTCGCCACTGAGCGCGACACCCGTGACGGAGGGATGCTGGTCGTCGACAGTCGCTGCGCCGGTGTCGATCGGCACGCCCTCTTCGTCGACTTGGATGATCGGCATCGCACCGGTGACCGGTGCGGTGGTGTCGACGACGACCTTGACGGGCAGGTCGAAGGCGCGAGCGAAATCGAGGTCACGCTGATCGTGCGCAGGCACCGCCATGACCGCGCCGGTGCCGTAGTCGGCCAGCACGTAGTCAGCTGCCCAGATCGGCATCTTCTCACCGTTGACCGGGTTGATCGCGTAGCGCCCCAGAAAGACACCCGTCTTCGGCCGGTCAGTGGCCTGGCGTTCGATATCGGTCGTCTTCTGCACCGTAGCCAGGTACTCCGCGAACGACGTCTGCACCTCGGCGGGCGCGTCAGCGACGAGCTCCGTGGCGAGTTCTGCATCCGGTGCCACCACGAAGAAGGTCGCGCCGTGCAGGGTGTCAGGGCGCGTCGAGAACACCGTCACCGGCTCCTCGCGCCCCTCGATGCGGAAGTCGACATCGGCGCCGATCGAGCGACCGATCCAGTTGCGCTGCATCTGCAGCACCTTGTGCGGCCAGCGACCCTCGAGCTGGTTCAGGTCATCCAGCAGGCGGTCGGCATAGTCAGTGATCTTGAAGTACCACTGCGTGAGCTTCTTCTTCACGACCTCGGTGCCACAGCGCTCACAGCGCCCGTCGACGACCTGCTCGTTCGCGAGGACCGTCTGGTCGTTCGGGCACCAGTTGACGGGGCTCTTCTTACGATAGGCCAGCCCACGCTCGTGCAGCTTCAGGAACAGCCACTGGTTCCAGTGGTAGTACTCCGGGTCGGAGGTGTGCAACTCGCGCGACCAGTCGAATGAGACGCCATAGGACTTGAACGCCTGCTTCTGCTGATCGATGTTCTGATAGGTCCACTCGCGGGGATCGGCGCCACGGCGGATCGCGGCGTTCTCAGCCGGCAGGCCGAACGAGTCCCACCCGATCGGGTTCAGCACGTTGTGCCCGCGGTGCCGCCAGAAGCGGGCCACGATGTCGGAGTAGAGGTAGTTCTCGGCATGCCCCATGTGCAGGTCACCGGAGGGGTACGGGAACATCGCCAGCACGAATTTGCGCGGCCGGGTGTCTTCCTCACCGCCCGCGAGGAAGGTGTCGTTGTCCGCCCAGTACTTCTGCCACTTGGCTTGGACAGCGTGCACCGACAGCGACTCGTCGGTGGGCTCAGTGAAGGAGGACAGATTTTCAGACAACGAACGGCCAATCTCAGGAAGCGGACTGCACAAAAGTCAGGAACTTCCAGGATATCCGATCAATACCGGCGCCAGGCGTCTGGCAGGTCAGCGCCGAGCGCTGCCAGAGGCGCGCGCGCCTTCGTGGCGACCTCATCGACCTCGGCGTCCGCGATAGAGCCCCAGGTGATTCCGCCACCCGCTCCGACGACGGCACGTTCTGCGTCAATCAGGATGCTACGGATCACCATCGCCAGATCCAGTGCGCCGTCGACGCCCACGTAGCCGAAGCATCCGCTGTACACCCCACGTGGCGCGTTCTCCTCGAGCTCATTCAGCACCGTCATCGCCGACAGCTTGGGCGCCCCGGTCATACTCCCGGCGGGAAATGCAGCGCTCCAGAGATCTCGAACGGTAAGCCCATCCGCAGCCTGGCCGCTGACCGTGCTGACCAGTTGATGCACTGCCGGATATGACTCCACCTCCCAGAGCCCGTCGACGCGGATCGTGCCAGGCACGCACACTTGCGAGAGATCGTTGCGCATCAGATCGACGATCATGACGTTCTCTGCGCGCTCCTTCGCACTGGCCAGGAGCTCTGCGGCGAGCGCAGCATCGGTTTCCGCATCCACCCCGCGAGGGCGGGTCCCCTTGATCGGTCGGGTCTGGATGCGCCCTTCAGAAGCGTGCAGGAACGTCTCCGGGCTGGCGCTGAGCAATGCTCGCCCACCGATTCGGACAAATCCGCCATGGTGGGCAGGAGTCGCTGCACGCAGGCGCGAATAGGTCTGCACCGGATCATGGGGGCCCGCCACGTCGAACCGCGTCGTGAGGCACAACTGGTAGGCGGTTCCGGCTCGGATCGCCTCGCGACACCGGTCGATGAGCATCGTGTACTGGTCAGGATCGTGTCGAGCGGTGGCCTGCCTCCGATCGGGGGCAGTCACCACCGTGGATAAACCGGATGCCTCGGCTACCGCTGCGGCCGCATGCACCCACGCCTCGATCTGGGTCGCAGAGCCCAGCAGCCAGGCGGAACCGGTGGCATGATCGACCGCGACAGCACCGTGCACCCGCATCCAGGCGGGACCGCCTTCGGAGCCGGCGGCAGGTGCACCGGCCGCCCCGGCACCGGATTCATAGTCCAGCCACCCCACCCAGCCGCCACGGAACGGCGGCGCACCATCGAGCGTCGGTGAAGGCTCGTCGAGTCTCATGCCGCCGGGGCCGTCAGTATCTGGCTCCCCTACCCCGACGACACTCCACCCCTCGACTGCGCGATCCCCCGCATCCAACCAGAAGACGTTCTCGAACCGTGCCTCGAGAACGCCGAACAGCGCGGCGACGTCAACCGACGCATCCGTACGTCGAAGCTCCAGGGGCGAAAGGTGCGGCACCCTCTCAGCGTAGGGTGCGACCGAGCACGTATTCTCATGTGCGTGGACGACTTTCTCCAATGGCTTCTCGATGCCGTGCAGGCTGTTGATCCGATCGCCCGCACACTGATCGCGGGTGTCGCCGTCATGCTGGAGACCAGCATCCTGATCGGACTGATCGTCCCCGGCGACACCATCGTGATCATTGCCTCCATGGGCGTCGATAGCTTTGCCGAGGCGATAGCGATGGTCATCGCCGTCGTGATCGGTGCCCTCATCGGCGAGAGCATCGGATTCTGGCTCGGACGCTGGCTCGGCCCGCGCATCCGACACTCCTGGGTTGGGCGGAAGATCGGCGAGAAGCACTGGCAGCAGGCAGAGCGATATCTGCAACGCCGTGGCGGTTTGGCGATATTCATCTCGCGATTCCTGCCTGTGCTGCACTCCCTCGTCCCCCTCACGGTCGGGATGAGCACCTACTCCTATCGCCGTTTCCTGGCATGGACAGCGCCCGCATGCCTGCTGTGGGCCACTGCCTACGTCAGCATCACCTCGTTGGCTGCCGGCACCTTCCGTGAACTCGTCGACCGGGTGCACTTCGCGGGCTACGTGTTCGTCGGCGTCATCGTGATCTTTCTGCTCCTGGTCTTCCTGAGTAAGAAACTGCTGACCCGCTGGGAAGCCAGGCACATGCACGTCGGCAAAGAGGGCGAGGATGCCGCGTCAGGCATGAAAGACTGAAGTGATGCCTGAAAACAGCGCTAACAACACCAGAATCCACTGGTTCGCGCGCCTGGAGCACCGCCTGCACGTGTGGCGAGAGAGCCGGGCGCGTCGTCGTGGACGCACCGCAACGATGCTGCCGTTCGCCGGCTATGGCGGCAGCGGCTGGGTGCGCGTCGTCGGCCGCGTACTGATCGTGCCGCCGCAGCGCCGCACAGAAAACGGTGACCAGCCCAGCGTGCGCGGATGGAGAAGCTTCGTCGGCATCCCCGTCAGCTTCGCCAAGGTGCAGGTCACGATCGCGGGGCGCACGCACGACGTGATCGCCGACCGCGGTGGCGTGATCGACACCGTGATCAAGGCAGAACTCCCGGCCGGCTGGCAGAAGTTCACCATGATCGTCGAGAGTCAGGAGCCCGTGGAGGCCACCGCATTCGTCGTCGGCGATGACGTGAAGTTCGGCGTCCTGTCGGATATCGATGACACTGTCATGGTCACGGCGCTACCGCGTCCGTTCATCGCCGCCTGGAACTCCTTCGTCGTCGACGAACACGCCCGCCTTCCGGTGCCCGGCATGGCCGTGCTGCTTGAGCAGCTGGTACGTCAGCATCCAGGAGCGCCCATGGTCTATCTCTCCACCGGTGCGTGGAATGTCGCCCCGACGCTCAGCCGCTTCATGAACCGCCATCTCTTCCCCAACGGTTCCATGCTGCTCACCGACTGGGGGCCGACACACGATCGCTGGTTCCGCAGCGGCCGAGAGCACAAGCTCAGCAATCTGCGCCGGCTCGCCGCCGAGTTCCCGCACGTACGGTGGCTGCTGATCGGCGACGATGGACAGCACGACGAGTCGATCTACAGCGAGTTCATGCAGGAGCACCCGGATTCCGTCGCAGGCGTCGCCATCCGACAGCTCTCCGCAACCGAGGCCATTCTGGCCGGTGGTCGCGCCACCGACGACGACCACCCCGAAGGCACCACCCCGTGGGTCGAGGCGTCCGATGGTGCAGGCCTTCGCGAGCGGCTGACCGAGGCAGGCATCCTGCACTGATGTCTGCGTCGTCCCCGCTTGATCGCACGGCCTGGCTGCTACGCGAGAGCGCTCATCAGGAGCGCGCGGATGCGTTGACCTTCGCGCATCGTGAACGCGCGACGCGCGGTGAAAAGCATCCGGTCTGGGACTTTCTGCACACGTACTATTCCTATTCGCCCGCGCACCTGCGGCGGTGGCATCCCGGCGCCGGAGTGCAGCTGAACGATGCATCGGAGCGGAGCGACTGGCGCTGGTACGCCCCCGGCCTGGTACCGAACTCAGTCATTCCCGACGCCGACGCTTTCGGACGAGAGAAAGCGCAGCTGGCAGAACTCGTGGAGCGGATACTGCGTCGCACAGCAGCACGCTCTGGACAGTTCGGCTGCTTCGGCCTGCACGAGTGGGCGATGGTCTACCGTGACGATGCGCACCGTCATCCTGCACCCCTGCGCCTCGGTCAGGACGGCACTGACGCTGTCGTCGAGTCGAATGATCTGCGCTGCACGCACTTCGACGCGTTCCGTTTCTTCACACCGGATGCCGTGCCGCGCAATCGCCAGCTGCTGAGCCGTGCTGACCAGCCGGAACTCGAGCAACCCGGTTGCCTTCATGCCGGCATGGACCTCTACAAATGGGCGATGAAACTCGGGCCGCTCATCCCCGGCGAGCTGCTACTTGACACCTTCGAACTCGCGCGAGACATCCGCCTGCTCGATATGGAGGCGGCCCCGTACGATCTCTCCGCCTGGAACGTGGTGCCTGTGCCGATCGAAACACCCGAAGGCAAGGCCGAGTATGTGCGCCAGCAGCGCGGTTTCGCCGAGCGCGGCAACGCACTGCGCACGCGAATGCTGGATGCCTGGCTTGGTCCGGTGTCAGTGCCGGTATCGGTGTCGACTCAGGATGCCGGCGTGCAGTCCGCACACGGCGCCCAGACGGCGCTGGATGCTGCGCGCTCCAGCCGCAGGGTCATGACGCGCTCCGCGGCGTCCTGAAGCCGCTCTGCCGGAAGTTCTCCGGTGTCGACGGCCAGGGCGATCCCCGCCGACAACTGCGCTGCGCTTTCGGGTGTGGAGTGCGCGATCGCCAACACAAGATCATTGCCCGCAGCGACCGCTGCCACGGCATTCGTAACGGGATCGGCGTACTCCGGGATGCCCGTGGACTGCAGCATGCCCAGGTCATCGGTCACGATGACCCCTTCGAAGCCCAAATCATCGCGGGCGATCTCATGCCAGCGCGCGGAGAGCGAGGCGGGTGCGGCATCGACCGCGGTATACGACAGGTGCCCGAACATCAGCAGCGACGCCCCCGCGTCGATGCCCGCGACGAACGGCAGCGCGTCCGATTGCTGCCACTGTTCGAACGATTTGTCGGTGTTGGGGATCAGCTCGTGCGAATCGCCTGGGGCGGCGCCATGTCCGGGAAAGTGCTTGAGCGTGGAGGCGACGAAGGGTTCTTCAGCCGTGACGGCAGCGGCCACACGATCCGCCGCGGCCGCAGGGTCTGCGCCGAGCGAACGCCCAAAGATGAACGATGACGTGTCTGCGGTGGTATCGGCGACGACACCGAAGTTCACGTTCGCACCGCCGCGTGCCACCAGCGAGGCTCGCGCGGCGAATGCCGTCGAGGCCTCGGCTGCGGGTCGGTCTTTTAGCGTCGATGATGCGGCGAAATCATCCCATGGCAGGCGCGAGACGTAACCGCCTTCCTGATCTATCGCGATCAGTGGCGGCAGAGCACGGTCGACAGCGAGTGAAGCAGTCACCGCCTGCAACTCTGCCTCGCTGCCCGGCACGTTCGCGCCCATGAGGATGAAACCGCCGATGCCGGTGCTCGACATGTATGCCGACAGCGCCGCCGGATCGGTCGATGAGATGTGACCCATCACAATGCTCGCGGCCCGCTGTGCGGTGGTCATCTCGGCGACGAGCACCGCTGCCTGTGTTGCTGGCCCGCCCGACGTGGCAGGCTGAACGGCTGCTGGCTGCACGACTGCGGGACGGGTCTGAGTGACGGGTTGTGTTCGCGCGCTGGCGGCGCCCGCTGATGAGAGCACGGCGACGATCGCGAGTGCACCTGCGATCCGGAGCGGGATGTGACGGCGCATACCTCCACCCTACGGCGTGCCCTCGTACAGCCACTCGCCCTGTCACTCGCGGGATGGGAAGCTCAGCGCGTGAGCGCCTTCGCGATCTCCTCGGCTGACTCGGAAGTGCCGTTTCCGAAGCGAACAGTGCGTCCGATGGTGAGCGGCTCGTGCAGAGTTGCGGCAATCACCGCTGCGACATCGGCGCGAGAGACGGCACCGGTATCCGGTGCATCCAACTCGATGCGGCCGGTCGGATCCTCGAATGTGAGGGTGCCGGGGCCGAGGATGGTGCCCTCGAGGTCAGTGCCGCGCAGATGCTCGTCGGCCGCCCACTTCGCATCGGCGTACGCGAAGAAGGAATCCTCAGGCGCAACACCGTGGTCAGCCGTGGAACCGAGCCACGAGACCATCACGTAGCGGTGAACTCCGGCGAGCGCCGCCGCATCCATTGTGCGGATGGCCGCGTCACGATCGACCGCGTACGTGCGCTCGGGGGACCCACCACCCGCACCCGCCGACCACACGACGGCGTCGTGACCGCGGATAACCTCGGCGAGCGCCGCCGCGTCCAGTGTTTCGACATCGGCGACGAGAGCAGTGGCGCCGCCTGCTTCCACGTCGGCGACGTGGTCTGGGTTGCGGATGACCGCGGTGACTTCGTCGCCACGAGCGACGAGCAGCGGAGCGAGCAGAAGTGCGATGCGGCCGTGGCCACCGAAGACGATGATGCGGGACATGGTGAACTCCTTGCTTATGACAGGACGCCTGTTACTGCGGCGATTGAGTGGTGTCGATGACGTAGGCCTGCTGGTGCGAGGGAAGGTAGCGGATGACCACCTGTTCGCCCGATCCTACGTATGAGCGTGTGTCCGGATGCACCGATGGTGTGAACGAGTCGTTGCGCAGGGTGTACTCGACACCGGCGTTGGAGGTGAAGCTGACCCATCCGCCGTCGACTTCGCCCGTGGTCGGAACTCCGTTGGCATGGATGTAGCCACGGGTGAGCGGTACACCGATGGTGGCGGGGATGCCGAGAACAAGAGATCCGAGCATCACAACCCCCAGCACTCCGAAGACGATGCGTCGGATTCGCAACAGCACCTCCAATCCGGCACGCCCCTGCGACGCGCTCGGGAGCCCTTCGCGTTCGCGGATGTCGGCCAATGCGACAGAGACCTTCTGAGAACGCGCGGCCAGCATGAAGCATCCGACCACCGAGAACGCGGCAATGAAGGTGATCGCGTAGCCGTGCGTGACCGGGAAGTTGACCAGCCAAACGAGCGAGTCGAGCAGGTTCATCGGCCGACCTCCTGCTCGATCGTGATGGCAATCGTGTGTGGATCCTCACGCCGATACATCGCCCACACGGGCGAGCCGACCTGCAACCGTGAGATCGCGTCCGGATAGACGAACACCGTGGTGTCGGTCTCCCAGCTCGACTGACCATCCGGGGTCACCAGCACACGCAGCGCGAGCTCGCTCTGCCCTTCCCGGCGCGTACCGGTAGGACGCACGCTGAGAACCGAAGCCGATACCTGGATGCCTGAGGTGCGTGCCCGGACCTGCCGAGGATCGATCAGACCGCGGCGGATGCGCCAGTCGAGCATCGCGTCCCGCACCACGAGGTCGGTCATGTCGGCGAGCGTGACCACGTCAGGATCGGTCACGCTGTAATGCACGGGCAGCGGCATACCCACCTGAAGCATCGCTTCTTCGGCGGGCTCGAGCGTGCGACGCATGTGACTGATGAACTCCGCCCCGTCGGCTGCGGTGACTCGGACGTAGATGTCGAACTGCGGCAGGTCATTCACGCGCATGCTGCCGCGGACGAGGTCCACGATCACCCCGACACCGATCTCCGTGTCGCCACGCAGCGTCGAACGGCGACCGAACGCAGACGCCGCCCCAGCGATCGTCAAGATGAGGCCCCAACTGATGCCGATGATGATCGGTGCGGTCAGCGGGTCACTGCTGTGGAAGGGAAGGATCGACTGCTGCTGGTCTATGCCGAACAGACTCTCACCCACCCAGATCAGCAACCAGGCCGACAACAGGAACCAGATGATCGTGAACAGCGCGCGGATCATGCGTCCAGGGTATACGGCTGACGCAGCGGTGCGCACCGTAGAATCGCCTCATGTTCGAGCGTGAGATCACCGAGCGCGTGTCACTCACCGATGCTGACGGCGGGCTGAACCCCGCCGCGCTCGGGTGGACACGCACCCCACTGCATGACACCTCCGCAATCCCGGGTCGCGGCCACTGGGGCCGGAACAAGCGATGGGAGTACTGGGGAGTCATGACGCCCTCCCACATCGTCTCGCTCACGGTCTCGTGCATCGACTATCTGTCACTGCATTCGGTGTGGGTGCTTGACCGGGCCACCGGAGAAGCGATCGACGCCACGGTCCTCTCCCCTGGCGGGCGCAGTGCGACATTGCCGGCATCGCTCGGCGATGGGCCTGCTCGAGCGCGCACCAAGAAGGTATCTCTCGACATCGACGAGGTCGAGGGCGCCACACGGCTGCGCGGTACGGCGCCACGAGTGTCCTTCGACATCATTGCGGATCGGCCTGCCGGTCATGAGTCGATGGGCGTTGTCGTGCCGTGGCGGCGAGGCGACCGCATCCGTCGGTTCCAATACACGGTCAAGGACGTCGCGCGGCCTGCGCACGGGACTCTCACGATCGATGGCGCAGCGCACCACCTGCCTGAAGGCAGCTGGGCAGTGCTCGACCACGGGCGCGGACGTTGGCCGTATCAGGTGTGGTGGAACTGGGCCGCCGGCAGCGGCATCGTCGATGGACGCGTGATCGGGCTGCAGCTCGGGTCGAAATGGACCGATGGATCAGGCGCGACCGAGAACGCCGTCGTCGTCGACGGGAAGCTATCGAAGATCAGTGAAGAGTTGGTCTGGGACTACGACTCGTCCGATTGGATGAAGCCCTGGCACATTCACGGTGAGCGGGCGGATCTGACGTTCACACCGTTCTACAACAAGCATTCACGAACCAATGTGCTGGTGATCTCCACGCGCACGGATCAGTTGTTCGGCACCTGGAGCGGATGGGTGCTGGATGCCGCGGACGAGCGCGTCACGGTCGATGGGATTGAAGGCTGGGCCGAGGACGTCCTCAACCGGTGGTGACGCTGGCCGTCACTGTCTCGAGCGCCCGCCGCACACCCTTCGCCGCTGTGCGACCCGCGCGGTTGGCGCCGATCGTGCTCGCAGAAGGTCCGTATCCGACGAGCTGAATGCGCGAGTCCTTGACTGCGGTTGTTCCGCGTCCATTCCGATCGAGTTGGATGCCCCCTGCGTCGCTGCGCAGGTGCAAAGGTGCGAGATGTCCGATCGCGGGGCGGAAGCCGGTCGCCCAGAGGATCACATCGACCTGCTCGAAGGAACCATCCGCCCAGCGCACGCCATCCGCCTCGATGCGCTGGAACATCGGGCGACGGTCAGCGTAGGCACCGAGTCGCTCGGCCTCCCGCTCCTGTGGACGCAGCATGAGTCCGGTGACGCTGACCACGCTCTGCGGCGGCAGCCCCTGCGCGACTCGCTGCTCGACGAGGGCGACGGCAGCGGCTCCGGCTTCGGGATCAAACTCGTCATCACGCCAGACCGGTTCGCGACGGGTGGCCCAGAGCGTGTCCGTGATCGGGGCGAGGACACCGAGAAACTGCACAGCGGATGCGCCTCCGCCCACGACGAGAACCCGCTTGCCTCGAAAATGCTCGGGACCCGGATAGTCGATCGTGTGCAACTGTTCGCCAACGAAGGTCTCCATGCCCGGGTAATGGGGCAGGAACGGCTGGGTCCAGGTGCCGGTGGCGTTGACGAGCGTGCGGGTGTGCCATTCGCGCTCTCCCGCATGCGCCACAAGGAGGTCTCCGTCGTCGGTGACGCGATCGACATGCACGGGTCTGATGATCGGGAGGGCATGTTCGTGCTCGTAGTCGGCGAAGGATGCCGGAACCGACTCGTTCGCCCGCTTGCCGTCACGGGCCGGTGGCTGCGCATCGGGGAGCTCGGCGACGCCGTGCACGTCGGCCATGGTGAGCGCGTCCCACCTGTGCTGCCACGCCCCGCCCGGAGCATCGTTGGCGTCGAGGACCAGGTGATCGATGCCCAGTCGCTTCAGGTGGTACGAGGTCGACAGCCCCGCCTGCCCTGCGCCGATGACGATGCTCTGCACGATCTCCATATCCATCACAACGCATACATCCACGACAATGTTCCTGCTCCGCTCCGATGAAACACCCGGGCGCGGTGCTCGATTGGCGGACGTCGCTTCGAATGTTGTATTCTTTTCAAGTTGCCTCGTTCATCCGGGGCATGAATATGGGTCTGTGGCGCAGCTGGTAGCGCACCTGCATGGCATGCAGGGGGTCAGGGGTTCGAGTCCCCTCAGATCCACCAAAAAGAAGCCTCCGGGAAACCGGGGGCTTCTTCTTTTTGGGTTTATAGCCCCCCGTCACTGCCACTTCGAGGACGGCTTCGACCGCAGGCCGATGCGCTGCTCCAGTTCACCGAGCTCATCCATGATGTCCACGGCCAGCCAGACGCGGTTACGGCTATGCCCGGTAATTTCTTCCAAGACACCTGCCTCGGTCAGTTGGTCAAGCGCGTCGTACGTGCGCGCCAACGTCGAACCAGTGGCAGCGGTGGCTATGCTCGCGTCAAGGACAGGTCTGATGGCGAGCTTGTTCAGAAGGGTGGCCGCGGAGGACCCCCGCCGAGGCCTGACCCGCTCTCGCCATTCATCGGGCAACGCCGCGAGACGGTCCGCGCTTGCGAGAGAAGCGATGGCTGCGGTGTGTGCCGACCTGGCGACGTACTCGACTAGCCCTTGCGCGTCGCCGTGACGGTAGCTGCGTAGGTGTTCGAAGTAAATGTCGACGTCGGCGAGCATCGCAGCAGCGATGGGTACGGTCGCGGAGCGGGAGATGCCGCGGCGACGGAGAACGGCACCGATGAGCGCTCGGCCGACTCGTCCGTTCCCATCTGTGAAGGGGTGGATGGCCTCGAACTGCCCGTGTGCGACGGCAGCCTGCCCGATGGCACTGATGTCATCACGCGCTACGAACCTCAGCACGTCATCCATGAGCGGCTGGACCATGAGCGGCGGCGGTGGGATGTGCACCGCGTCCAGGGGTGAGAAGTCGCTGCCGCCAATCCAGTTCTGCTGCATCCGATATCGCCCCGCGAAGCCGCTCTCAAGGAGGTCACCGGTCAGCAGCTGATCGTGAGCGGTCAGCAGCGCCTCCCCAGTGATGTGGCCTACTGCTGCACTATCGACAAGCGCGCGCATTGCGGCCGAGGCCGCCACCGTGCGCCGGGCCTGCTCCCCTGCCTCTCCACCGATGGAAGCACGAGCGATATCCTGGATGTCAGCGTAGATGTGCTCCACTTTCGAAGAAGCCACGGTCTCGGTTCGAGCCAGCAGGTCGCTCAGTCCGCCGAGGTCGCTCGCCCGGCCGTCGAGCGCGGCGATGGCTCGAACTGCTTCCTCACTGGCTAGAGCGGCATTCTGGCTGAGCGGCAGCGGTTCGTCGGCGATGAAGGCGGGCACCTCGACGTCAACCTGGGTCAGCTCGCGGTCGCGCTTAGAAGGTCGCCGTCCGGCCAGATTGCGCTGGTCCGGGTTCGTTGTCCAGCTGACCGCCTGCTTGTCACAGGCTGGCCACGGCATCGCCAACTGCGCCATCGCATCTCCAACCGATAGTTTGTCAAGCTATATTATCACTTATCGCCTCTAAGTGAAACTATAGGACTAGATACTATCGTTTGAAGGAATGGCCTCGCTTAGCATCGAGACATGTCCCGGACAGCGTTGATCATTGAGGCACCGATATCAGCCACGCTTGCCGCGCTGAGGGGAAAGTTCGCCGTCGATGCGCGCTTCGGCGTGCCTCCTCATCTGACGATCTTATTTCCCTTCGTCCCCGTTAAAATGCTCGACGAAGTCGTGACAGAGAACCTCGCCCGAACGTTTCGTGGCATGCGCCAGTTCGACTTCTCGCTGACGAGCACCGGATGGTTCGGCCAGGAAGTGCTTTGGCTCGCGCCAGAATCGCCCACCCCGTTTATTGAGCTCACTTCAGCAGTCACGCGCGCGTTCCCGGTTTATCCCCCTTACGGAGGGTTGCACGATGCATCCGTGCCTCATGCCACAGTTGGCGACTCCGCTGGCTATGAAGAGTTGCAAGACGCTGAGCGAGTTGTCGGCGCCGAGCTGCCACTGAGCGGCACAGCATCTGCCGTCGCCCTCCTCGTCGAGGGCCCACACGGCCGGTGGCGCGAAGCGTCGCGTTTCCCGCTCTCATGACGGGTTGCCTCCCCAACCTGCCCGGACTAGCGCAAGCCGCGCTGGACGGCGTGCATGATCCGGAACACACACCTTTCGGCGCCCCGTGGACCGATGCTACTCCCGCAGATCTTCTAATCGACGCACCGTAAACACGGGGTCGTGGCTTACGAAGTCGGTGCATGGTCGTGGTCTAGGGACTGGGATGCGTGCGGCGCTGCTGTTGTTCGCTTTCGATGTCCTCGGCGCGGAGTGGGCCGAGTCGGGTGCCGCGCGTCGCTCCGCGCGCAGGCGAAGCAGTTGACGAGCAACGCGTGCGCCTCGAGAAGACGTCGTTCGTGCGGCCTGATTGGTCAATCTCCGTCCGAGGCGCAGAACCGACCCTCGCCCAGTTGGGAGTTGATGGCCGCAAATCGGGTAACTCAGCGGACGTGGAGTCGACGACGGAGAAAGACCAGTTCTAGGCGCTCGTGGTAGGCCAAGCGTCGTAGGAGTTTCACTGGTGTCCATGTCACGTGCCGATGCGTCGTTTTGAACGAGCGTGGCATGTCGAGGATCACCTCATGGATGTGCTTGCGGAGCGGCCGAGTTCCTCGCGGAGATCGTCCACTGGTTCCAGCTGAGGCAGCCCGCACCAGCGCGGATACGTCCGCGCCTCTGTGTCGGCGATGTGGCGCAGAATCGTCCGCGGCGTGCGCCACGGCATCCACATCGGCTGCGCAATTGCTGAGTCCTCCGCGTCAAGTTCGGCGTCAGTCGCCGCATCCAGCAAGGCGAGCGTTTCTAGGCGCTGGGCTTATAGTATCCGAATCGTCCGAGCGAGCTGATTCTCGGTGGCCGGCAGTGCGTCCTTCGAGAAGATGCCATCAGGGCCGCTGATCCGCTCGGCCACCTCCAGTTCCTGCACCGACACCCCAGCGTGTCGCGCGAATCGGGATAGGGCCTCTGGCTCGGTAGAAGCTTGAGCGCATTCGCCCCCACGCCTCCAGAGCGAATGACCAGACCGCCACTTCCCCCGAGACGGGCCAAAGTGTCGCTCGCGTCGATAACGACATACATGATCCCACGCTATCTTCCGCTGCTACTGCGCTCGACCTGGAGCTCCCTCAGACGTCGCCATCCGCGATGCTGGCGAGAGCGGCAAGGTGGCCTTCCAGAGCGCGACTGCCGTCTGGCGTGATCGCTATCCACGTAAGTTTTCGGGCATCCGCACGGAGGGGCGAGCTTTCTTTTCTGACGGCGACGAGGCCCGCTTCACTGAGTATCTTGAGGTTTCTCGACAGATTGACGTCAGTGATCTCAAGGGCGTCACGAATCACCCCAAATTCCAACTCCGCCACGCGCCGCAGCAGTCCGCAGATACGGAGGCGCGTCGGAGAGTGAATCACCTCGTTGAACATAGGAATGGTCTTGGCGCTCATCGCGTCTGGTCTCTCGTGCCGGCAATCTCGTCCCGGAGGGCGTCGTCGTATCGACGACCCAAGATGAGAGTGACAGTGAATGCAACAACCGCGGGAATGGCAACCCACCACGGGTTGGCGCCGACGACCTTAATTGCAACCCCTGCTAGGAACGCCAGAAGGGCTGCCCCTAGCGTCACCAGGAGCAGACGCCTACTGCGCGGTCCTGCCGGCTGGGTGATCGTCACTCCATAGCGACTGCTGTAGGTCATGGTGAGAACTGGAATGGCCACAATGCTGAGGGCCACCACCATAATTGGCGCCGGGCCCGAGAATGCCTGCGATCCCACTAGCAGGGCCACGATCAATCCAAGCGCCGTGTGGTACCACCAGGGAGTGACCACCCGTTGAGACAAGCTCTTACCATCAGCGTCGAGGGCGCTTAGCGCCTCGCGCGCTTGCGCGGATGTTGGCTGCGACGGGGGAAGCGGAGAGTCCGGCGAAGAATCGTTTTCCATAATTGAAAGTCTATATCTGATTTACACTTTTAGAAAGTCACTTATCGCGTTTCATCGCGGCGGTGCCGTGCGCTGCTTACTATCGACGCGGCCGATCGGATCAGTGCTCTCGCTGAGGGCAGCTCGGACTGCGGGCCAGCTGTTTTCATCGACATGCAGAGCGGTCCGAAGATAGGCCGTGCTCATCCGCTGGATCACCGCGACCCGCTCCGGGTTCTCGTCGGTGGTCTCGGCGACTTCATGTCCAACGATCCCACCCAGCGCATGCTCGGCACCGTAGAAGGAGAGCAGGTCGGTAGCTCCAGGGCTGTACGTGAAGGCATCGGCAAACCAATCGGGTCCGCGACTCGACATCATTGACTGGTCATGGTCGCCCGCAACGACGAGTGTCGGCGTGGTCAACTCCTGAAATGAGGGTCGCATGAACGGGAAGTTCGCCTGCGCAAACGGGTGCAGGTCGTCACCACCGACACCGGTTGCCGAGAACAGGATGCCCGCGGTAACGCGGCTGTCGGACATATCTTCACCGACTTCGCCTACATCATTGAGGATCCGTGCGCCAAGGAGCGACTGAGCGGTCTGCCCACCCCAGGAATGACCGGTGGCGGCAACGCGACTGTGGTCGACGCGGCCCCCAAGGCTCGGGACGGCGGCCTCGATGGTGTCGAGCTGGTCTAAGACGCGCGTGAGATCCGCGATCCGCTCAGACCAGATAGACGGGAAAACCGGGTGATCGAGACCGAACCCATTGCGGCGCGAGTCCAGATGCGTCGGCTGAATCACGACGAATCCGCGGGAGGCCCAGAACGCCGTCAGCGGCGCGTAGCCGTCGAGGTTCCACCCGTTCCCGTGAGAGAACACCACGATGGGGAGGTTCGTGCCGGTTGCCGGGGCAGACACTCGCACTTCCAATGGGACGGGTCGACCCGAGGCGGACAACTCGATGGGAGCGACGGAGACGACCCGAGCACCTCCCCCAATGATGCCGTCCAGTGTGTCGACGATGGATGAAGCCATGACAAGTTCCTTCCTCAGGCGTACGCTGTGCGATAGTAGTTATCGGAGCATCGTTCCGCAACGATACGGAACAACGTTCCGGAACGCAAATGCACGCCGCAAGCTTCGAGGGGATGACACATGGCCATTACTCGTTCCAAGCAGGTTGGTCGCCCTAGAAGCAGCGCCGAAACACTGCTCAACGCGGCGGCAGCAGTGTTCGTGACGTCCGGAGTTGATGCCCCGGTACGGGAGATCGCGTCAAAGGCTGGCGTCGGCGTGGGGACGATCTATCGCCACTTTCCGACGCGTCCGGAGCTTGTGGTTGCGGTCTACCGCCACCAGGTCGAGGCATGCGCAAATGCGGGACCGCGACTGCTCGCGGAGAGCGCGACGCCAGAGGCCGCTCTGCGGGCATGGCTGGCCTTGTTCGTGGATTTCCTCGTCACTAAGCACGGGCTCGCCGGCGCAATGCAAGGAGACAGCGCCGGATCCGACGCTCTGCACACCTATTTCGTTGACCGTCTCGTCCCCGTGTGCGCCTCGCTCCTCGAGGCGGCGCGCGAGTCTGCACACGCGGCATCCTCGGTGGATGCCTACAACGTACTCAGAGGAGTCGGGAACCTCTGCATCGGTGCAGCGAGCGACGATCGGTATGAGGCAGACGCTCTCGTGCAGTTGTTCATTTCCGGCGTTCTTGCCCCAGTCGCTCGCTGACACACCGCGGTGTGCGACTAGTCGCTGCTTCGCGTGCGCACGATAGGCTCCCCCTGATGAAAAACCCCGATGTGCTAAAAGCTGCCGAAAAATGGACCTCCTCAGAGATCAAGAACTGGTCACCAACGTGGCGGGATAACTTGACACATTGGCTTGAGCCCAGCCTCGCTCTCGTGGGAGATGCTGAGTGGGGTGGCCAGATCCGGGATATGGTTCAGCTTCCCGTCCCGGATCCGCTGGCGTGGGCGAACAGACGGGTCGAGCTGGCGGATGGGCATTGGGCCATCGCTGGAATCCGGTTTCGGGGTCGTGACGTCGAGAAGCCCTTCGTGGACATAATCGCAACATCGCTCCCTCCAGAGCCCTCGGGTCTTGCCGCTCTCGGCGAGGTCTTGCCGCAGTTCAGCGCGTTCTCTCCGCTGTGCTTGCGAGTCAACCTGCCTGATCCGGAGCTGGGACTTCGAGCGCTTACTGCTTCGGATGTGGATGCCGGACGAGCTACGCCGGATCTGCTTATCGTGGGGCGCCCGGTGGCGGAAATGCTTGAGCAGCCGCTAGCCAGCCGGTACGACGATGTTTCGCTCGTACCTTGCGATGCTGAGGAAGCGGAAAAACGTGTCGCAGCGATCTATGACGAGCTGAGGCGAGCACGGCCGCAACTCGATCAGTGGGCCACGCCGGCCGACGCCGACGCTCTCGAGGACGCCGCTGAGGAGGGCCTTCTCTTCGAGATTCTCGTCAACGGCACCTCGGCAGGCGTCGTGGCGGCTGAGCGTAATGACGCCTACGGTCTCGCTGGCTTTTGCATGCAGGAGATTGTCCTTGATTCTGCACACAGAGGACACCGGTTGGGCGTCGCTACCTTGCAGCGGCTTTGCCGAGAAGTGCCTGCGAGTGCCGACGACGTGCTGTGGGGGCACATCCATCCCGACAACTTCGCGTCTCTACGCAACGCCCAGGAGAGCGGGCGAAAGGTAGTTACCGCCCACGTGTGGGTCACCCCCACCGGCTACGACGGCATGCCCGCATAGAGGACAGCATCGAAGTTACAGGGATAAAACATCGAAGCGCCCGGCCGACCGATTCAGCCCTGCCCGGGGCCGCCGTAGGAGTGCCCAGGCGGAAGTGACGGGCAAACGGTCGTCTCGGTGAACACACCGATCTCGGCACGGATCGCAACACCGTGATCGGTGCGCACTACCGAATAAGCAATACCTTCGAGCGAGTCGAAATCCGAAGCGTTCCCCAGCGTGACGGCGTCGGTCTGTGTGCCCTCGGCGATCAGCGTCGGGACCGTTACGATCAGGTCCGCGGTCGGGTGCTCCTTAAGCCAGTTCGCCGTCTCGACGAGGTCGGCGCCCTCGACAGTCCAGTAACCGGTGCGAATCTCCATCGGCGAGCACGGCCAGCCTTGATAGGAGTAAAAAGAAGGCAGTGTCGCCTGCCCGCTCTCTTCTACGCGCACAGCAGCGGCGGGCAGAACCGCGCCCTCAAGCCATGAGTCAGCCTTCGCGGCGGCCGCTGTGTCGAGAGCCGGGTCGAAGTCCGATGCCGATGGCACTGCCGATGGCTCGCCGGAACTTTCCGCTCCGGAAACGGCGGTCGCGCACCCCGCGAGCAGCACCGTGGTGACCGATAAGAGAACGAGACTCTGCAGATGCCGCATAACCCTCACCCTATGGGCAACGGAGTCCTACTCGGGAGCACAAGTTGAGCGCGTCAACATCATCCTTTTGCTACCCTCAATACTCAGTGACATCGAAGGACGACCTTCGGCAGGTGCATCATCAGGGGACGGCCCCACCAAGGAGCCCGTGATGTCCCCCACAGATCTGAAACACCTGGTCGGAGCATCCGACATCGTCCGTATCGCGCTCGGCTGGGGCGCGTTCGGTGCCCTGCTGCTCATCCGCCCGCTGCTCGGAGCACCGGTCCCGGCGCCGCTGTTGATCATCGTGCTCGTCGTGATCATCGCCGTGATCCTGGTCTGCGCATTCGGCGTCGTGAAGCAGGCAGAAGCACTCGCCCATCGCCTGGGTGACCCGTACGGTTCGCTGGTGCTCACCCTCTCGATCGTGCTCATCGAGGTGATCCTCATCTCGGCGGTCATGCTCGGCCCCGGCGAGCATGCCACGATCGCCCGCGACTCCGTCATGGCGGTGACGATGATCATCCTGAACCTCGTCGTCGGGCTCGCCCTGCTCGTCGGCGGCATCCGTCACCGAGGTTTGGCTCACAACCGAACCGGCACGTCGGCTTATCTCGCGATGCTCGTCGTGCTCGTGGCGCTCGCGTTCGCCCTACCAGCGCTCATCGGTGAGAACGGCTCGTACACACCGGCGCAGCAACTCCCGATCATCGTCCTCACACTCGCGCTCTACGCGTTCTTCCTGTTCCGACAGATGGGATCGCAGGCAGGCGACTTCGTTGAGGTCGACGAACGGATCACACCTCGACCGCAGCATCCTGCGACAACGGCACCAGAAGCGCACGGCATCCGGCAGGTGATCCGCGCGCACCGCACCGAGGTGATCGTCCGACTCACCCTGCTCGTGATCACCGTCATCCCGATCGTGCTGTTGTCGCACGATATGGCAGCCCTCCTGGATGACGGGCTCGGCCGCATCGGTGCGCCGGCTGCGCTCGCCGGCGTCCTCATCGCCGCCATCGTGTTCCTCCCAGAGTCCATCACCGCCGTGAGGGCAGCGCTGGGTGGCGAGGCCCAACGGGTGAACAACCTCTGCCACGGCGCCCTCGTCTCGACCGTCGGACTCACCATCCCGGCGGTTCTCATCATCGGCATGTTCACGGACCAGACCGTAATCTTGGCCGAGTCTCCCGCGAACCTCCTCATGCTCGGCGCGACGCTGCTGCTGTCCGTGACCACGTTCGCCGCGAAGAGAGTGACCGCGGTGCATGGCGCGACTCACCTCGCCCTCTTTGCCGTCTACGCAATCGTGCTGTTTAGCTGATTTTCACCGTTGGTCGGGTCTTCCCTGAGAGCTTGCTATGGTGGAAAGGATGCTCGTGTCCGCATGAGCAGGGAGCGCTTGCGCGCTCTCACGCGAAACGTGCGCCCGACTGCGCACGGACGCAACCGATCTACTTCCCTCGAGGATGCACCGTAGTTTGGCGCGCCCCGAAAACACTCGAACTGAAAGGAGTCGCACCCCGGGTCTCTCGTCTGTGTGCTGCCATGCACCTCAGTGATCCAGGTTCGTTCACCGTCATGCTGACAGCACCAATGCCTCAAATGTCCATCACTCTCACCGCTTACTTCTCTCCCACTTAGCGCGCACTTTCTCTTTTCGACCAGCGGCTTCTGCCGCATCAAAGACGAGAAAGTGAGAACACCCGGTGGGAGACCTCCAAATATTGTCAGGACCGATCGTTGTCCTGCTCATTCTGCTGTTCTTCGGCGGCAGCCTGTACATGTCCATCCGCATCTCCCGAAAGAAGGAGAACGCCGATGGATATATGACCGCCGGCGGAAAGCTCGGATTCGGCATCTCTGCCGCATCCATGACCGCAACGTGGATCTGGGCATCCTCGATGTACGCTTCAGCGACATCCGGATACACCTACGGCATCTCCGGCCCCATCCACTACGGGCTCTGGGGTGCGTTGATGATTCTGCTCATCTACCCCTTCGGCCGTCGCATTCGCAAGGTGGCGCCAAAGGCGCACACCATCGCCGAGGTCATGTTCGCCCGGCACGGACGCTCCAGCCAGCTCATGCTCGCGGGCTCCAACGTGCTCGGCAGCATCATCAGCCTCACCTCCAACCTGATCGCCGGTGGCGCGCTCATCTCGATGCTGTCGCCGTTCACCTTCACGCAGGGCATCGTCGCGATCGCGATCGGTGTACTGGCATACACGCTGTGGTCCGGGTTCCGCGCGTCGGTACTCACCGACTTCGGACAGGTGCTGGCAATCCTGGGCGCTGTGGCGATCATCGTCCCGGTGATCTTCTTCGCCGCCGGCGGCCCTGACCTGTTCGTCACTGGGGCAAAGAATCTGACTCCGCAGCAGGGAGACTTCTTCTCGTCCGACGCGTTCTTCAACCAGGGCGCGCCGTATATCGCTGCCGTGCTGGCCTACGCGATCGGCAACCAGACCATCGCACAGCGGCTGTTCGCCGTGCGAGAAGACCTGATCAAGAAGACGTTCATCACCGCGACGTTCGGCTACGGCGCATCCATCATCGGCATCGGCATGCTGGGCGTCCTCGCCCTGTACGCAGGTATTGAGCCCATGAATGGAGACGTGAACAACCTGATCCCGCAGATGGCGGCGACCTACCTCCCGCCCGTCCTGGTCTGTGTGTTCTTCGTGATGATCATCGGCTCGCTGTCGTCAACGGCGGATGCCGATATGACGGCGCTCTCGTCAATCGCGATGGCAGACATCTACGGTCAGAACATCGCCGGCAAGAAGAATGCCAACCCGAAGACGATGCTGCTCGTGGGACGCCTGACCATGGTCGGCGCCACCGTGGCTGCGCTCTGCTTCGCGACGATGCAGTTCAACATCCTCGATCTGCTGGTGTTCGTCGGGGCGATGTGGGGAGCCCTCGTGTTCCCGGTGATCGCGAGCTTCTACTGGAACCGCGTCACCAACGTCGCGTTCAGCGTGGCAGTGGTCGCGGCACTCGCGGTGTTCCTGCCTGTGCGCTTCGAGTGGATCGACCTTTCCGGAGGCTTGGGCATCGCCAGCGACGTCCTCGCTGTGATCGGTGTGGGCGTGGTACTGGCGCTGATGTCGTTCGGGTTCTTCGGACTCCGAGTGGCGATGGTGGTCGGCATCGTCTCCACCGTGGCGGTGGCTCCGTTCGGAATCGGATTCCTGCACACCTACCCAGTGCTGTCGGGCTCGCTGGTGGCTTACGCCGTCAGCACCTTGGTCTGTGTCGCGCTGACGATGATGAACAAGACGAAGAGATTCGACTTCGCACTCATCGCGAAGCGCACGGGCGACTTCGACACCGCGGAGACCGCGATCATCGCCGAAGCCGAGAATGTCGTGAACGACGCGGATGCCGCCGAAAGCGGCGCACTCGCAGGAAAGGACGCATGATGGAGACCATCCTTCTCACCGCCTACGTGCTCGTGTGGCCGGTGGTCGTCATCGGTGTACTTACCGTGATCATCCGGGCATTCACGAAGGACGCCCGCGAAGCGAAGCGTGAGGGTCGTCAGATTATCTGACTCCCCTCAGAGATCGGAGAGTGCGATGATGAACGACATGCCAGTCAATCTCCCTGCACTGCAGGAACAGCTGCTGTCGAAGGCGCGTGCCTCTCATGCGCGCCGCGCGGCGGAGACCGTATATGGCGGCCGTGAGGCGATTCTGCGGCAGACCGCCATGGCTCTCCTCGCCGATCAAGAACTACCCGAGCATGACAGTCCTCCCGAGGCGACGCTGCAGGTGCTGACTGGGCACCTGCAGCTTCGCGGTCAGGATCGGCACTGGGATCTCAGCGCCGGTGACATCATCCCGATTCCACCCGAACGGCACAGCGTCACCGCGCGGGACGACAGCGTCTTCCTGCTCACGGTGCGCCGCTCGACAGAATAAAGACGTCGCTCAGATTACTCAACGATCGCGCAGTTGATCGGTGATCTCCGCGTCCATCGTGCGGATCGTCGCGGTATCGACATCCGCCAGCGCAGCCTCGAATCGCGCCTGGCGACGCTTGAGCCAGATACCCAACACGATCAGCACCACCATTGCCGAGTAGATCACGATTGACACCGGACTCTGCACGAGATACACCGGATCGCCCTGGCTGATGGCCATGGCCTTGCGCAGCTGTTCCTCTGCCATCGGACCGAGAATCGCCCCGACCACCATCGGCGACACGGGGTACCCGTGCCGACGCATGAAGAAGCCGATCACCCCGAGCAACAGCAGCACGCCGATGTCGAACACTGTGAAGTTCGCCGCGTATGCGCCGAGACCAGCGAAAACGAGGATGCCCGCATAGAGGTATGGGCGCGGGATCTGCAGAACCTTGGCCCACATTCCCACCAGCGGCAGGTTGAGGATGAGCAGCACGACGTTTCCGATGTAGAGGCTCGCGATGAGTGCCCACACCAGCGCCGGCTGGCTGTCGAAAAGCAGTGGCCCGGGACGGATCCCGTACGTCTGAAAAGCCGAGAGGATGATCGCCGCGGTGGCCGTCGTGGGCAACCCGAGCGTCAGCAACGGCACCAGCACTCCCGCCGCTGCGGCGTTGTTCGCCGCTTCAGGCCCGGCCACGCCTTCGATCGCACCCTTGCCGAACTGCTGGCGGTAGGGATCCTTGGCGAGCCGCTTCTCGGCCGCATATGACAGGAAGGTCGCGACATCCGCACCGCCTGCAGGGATCGACCCGATCGGGAACCCGATCGCGGTGCCGCGCAACCATGGCTTCCAAGAGCGTTTCCAATCGCTCTTCTTCATCCAAGAGCGCCAGCTCCCGGAGATCGGGATCATGGGCAGGGCTCCGCTGCGCAAGCGCGAGCCCACGTACAGCGCCTCACCTACCGCGAAGAGCCCTACCGCAACGATCACGACGTCGATGCCGTCACCGAGGTTCGGAACTCCGAAGGTGAACCGTGCCTGGCCGGTGAGGGTGTCTGTACCGACCAGCCCCAGGAACAGTCCGATCGACAGCGAGACAATGCCGCGAATCGGGCTCGCGCCGAGCAACGCTCCCACGGTCAGGAACGCGACGATCATCAGCGCGAAGTAGTCTGCGGGGCCGAGAGTGACTGCGAAGTCGGCGATGATCGGGGCGAACAGCGTGAGCAGTACTGTGGCGATGGTGCCGGCGATGAACGAGCCGATCGCCGCAGTCGCCAGTGCTGCTGTGGCCCGCCCCATCCGCGCCATTTTGTTGCCCTCGAGCGCAGTGACGATCGACGCCGACTCCCCTGGCGTGTTCAGCAGGATCGAGGTGGTCGAGCCGCCGTACATCCCGCCGTAGTAGATGCCCGCAAACATGATGATCGCGCTGGTGACGTCGAGTGTGTAGGTCAGCGGCAGCAGCAGCGCCACCGTCATCGCAGGACCGATGCCGGGCAGAACGCCGACAGCAGTACCGAGAAGCACTCCGACGAAGGCGAACAGCAGGTACTGCGGTTGCAGCGCCGTCGCGAAACCGTCCATGAGCAGTTGCAGGCTATCCACCGAACACCTCCGGCAGGATCGTGCCGAACGGCGGCAGTGAGAGCCCGAGGAGCGTGCCGAACAGCAACTGTGTCAGAACGCCCAGCCCCGCGCCGAGCAGCAACGCTCGCCACCAGCTGCCCGCACCCAGCGCGAGCGAAGCACCAGTGAACAGCACGGCGACGGCGACAGGCCACCCCGCGAGCGGGATGACCACTATGAGTGAGATGAATGAAAGCGCCAGCAGGATCACGGTCTTCCATGACGTGCGCGCCTCGGTGTCGACATCTTCGCCCTCGTCCGGTGCACCGACGTCACCTCGCAGCACGGCGATGATTGCCCCCGCGGATGCCACCAACATCAGCGCGGTCACGGCATACGGCACGACGCGGGCGCCGAGGACATTCGACGACCCGATCGGCTCGCGGATGAAACCAGTCATCACCAGCGCTACAACTGCAAACGCCAGGATCACACCGACGAAGAAAAGTTCCCCGAGCTTCCGCGAGCGCGGGGCGCCGGCAACAGCCGACGCCCCCGTGGTGATCTGATCTGTCATTCGATGAGCCCGATCGTCTTCAGCGTCTCCTGGGTCGTGGAGATATCGCCTTCGAGAAAGCTGGAAAATTCGTCGCCGATGAGGAACGCGTCCGTCCATCCGTTCGTCTCCAGGATTCCCGTCCACACATCACTGTCGTGCGCCGAAGTCACCAGGGACTCAAGGGCAGCCTTCTCATCAGCCGAGATATCACCGGGGGCGAGGAGTCCACGCCAGTTGGTGACCACGATGTCAATGCCCTCGTCGGTCAGCGTCGGCACTTCGGGCAGCAGCAGTGCGGGCTCCCCCGACGACACTGCGAGTGCCTTGAGCTCGCCGGCCTCCACCTGCTGCGCGAACTCCCCCACACCGGAGATTCCGGCCTGTACCTGACCGCCGAGAAGCAGCGTCAGCGCCTCTCCACCGCCGGAGTTCGCGATGTAGTTCAGGGTGTTCGGGACGTCAGCGGCATCCACGCCGGCATCGGTGAGTATGAGCGCTGCGAGGATGTGGTCGATCCCGCCCGCCGAGCCACCGGTCACAGCCATGGCTGCGCCTTCTTCCACCCAGGCTTCCACGAAGTCCTCGACAGTGTCGTAGGGACTGTCCTTCGGTACGACGATCACGAGCGGTTCTTCCGTGAGTTTCGCAATCGGCGTCATCGCCTCAACGCGCACATCTGACGCGTTCGTCTCGACCGCGCCGAGCATGACACTGCCAGTGATCATGAGCGTGTTCGGATTGTTCTCGGTGGCGAGGGATGCGAGGCCCACGGTGCCGCCGGCGCCGCCAATGTTCGTCACGGGTGCCGAAGAGACGAGCGACTCCTCGTTGAGCGCCTGCGCGAATGCGCGTGCGGTCTGATCCCATCCACCACCCGGATCAGCCGGTGCGATGACCGCGACGCTGTCAATACTCGCCGCGCCACCGTCGTCCTTCTCGCCTCCGCCTGTCGATGGCGTGCCGGCGCAGGCCGCGAGGCTCAACGCCGCAATGCCGATGATTGCGCCGAGCACCGGTCGGGTGCGGATACGGGTGTGCTGTGTCATGAACTCCTCCTCGAGTCCTTTCACCCGGCGTCCATGCCGGGAGCAAGTGCAGCGAGCCTAGGACGGGCACCGAAGCGGATGCGTGTTGTGTTCAGCACGAGGAGTTCTGGTCATTTTGTACCCGGGGCCACACGGCTATCACCGCTTAGCATTGGAGAGTGATGAAGGCGATGACGCTGCGCACGCAGCTCGTACTGCTGCAGGTCGTCATCGTGCTCGTGCTCGTGCTCACCGTCGGCCTCGCGGCGATGCTGATGCAGGAACGCCAGATCCGCGAAGCGTCCCAGGAGCGCATGATCGCCGTGGCGCAGTCAGTCGCGCAGCTTCCGACGATCGTCGACTCGTACGACGATGACGATCCCGCTGCAGTCATCCAACCGATCGCAGAGCTCATCCGCGATTCGTCCAACGTGGCATACGTCGTGGTGACGGATGACGAAGGCATCCGCTTCTCGCATCCGAATGCGGATCGGATCGGCGAGCCGGTTTCCACTGACCCGAGTGTGGCGCTCTCCGGCGACATGTACGTCGGCACCCAGACCGGCACGCTCGGTGAGTCCTGGCGAGTGAAGGTGCCGGTATTCTCTGACGGCACCGTCATCGGACAGGTTTCGGTCGGCATTCTCGAGTCAGACCTGCGCGCGGACTTCATGGGTGATATCACCGGTTTCCTGCTCGCCTTGGGTGCCGCCACGGTGATCGGCGTGGTCGCGGCGACCGGCGTCGCACGAATAGTCCGTCGACGAATCTACGGGCTGGAGCCCGACGAAATCCGTGGACTGCTCGAGACACGTGAGGCCACGTTGCATGGCATTCGAGAAGGCATGCTCGCGCTCGATGAAGAAGGTCGAGTTTCGCTGTGCAATGACTCCGCCGCGCGGCTGCTCGGGCTGTCTTCTCCCGTCGAGGCGATTGGCCGATCTGCCGCCGAGCTTGTGGACGATCTGACGACTTTGATCGCCGAGGCCGACGGCGCAAATCAACGTCTCTTATTATCCGGGGAGCGGGTTCTCGTGGCCAGGGCCGCACCGGTGCGGGTACAGGATCGGCGCGTCGGCACTGTCGTGACCTTGATGGATCGCACTGAGCTCGATCACGCGCTGCGCGACCTCGCGGGTGCGCAGAGTCTCGCCGAAGGCCTGCGCGCCCAGCATCATGAGTTCTCCAACACTCTGCACACCATCGGCGGTCTGATCGAGCTCGGCGAGATCGACGCCGCGAGACGCGTGATCGACCGTGCGGGAGACGGTGGTGCGCTCAGCCGTCTGGATGCACCCGACGGCGTGCAGGACATCGAGCTGGCCGCTGTCCTGCTCGCCAAACGCGCACGCGCGCGCGAGCTCGGCGTGCTCCTCACCATCTCGGATGACTGTCGGCTTCCTGCCGGCCCAGGCGACGGTGACCTCGGCACCGTGGTGGGCAACCTTCTGGACAATGCAATGGATGCCGCAGGTCACGGCGGCAACGTCGCCATCTCGATCGCGCAGGACGACGAATCGAACCTTCAGATCAGCGTCGAAGACGACGGTCCCGGCGTGCCGATCGATCGTCGTGGGGACGTCTTCCGTCTCGGCTATTCGACGAAGAGCGATGATCGACAGCGCGGGTACGGATTGACACTCGTCGCTCGAATCGTCGAGCGACGACACGGCTCGGTGGAGCTGTCTCCCTCAGACAGCGGCGGCGCGCGATTCACCGTGCGCATACCCGCCATTCACCTCGTGGAGACGGCGACATGAGGAGGCTGCGCACCCTCATCGTGGAAGACGACTTCGCCGTGGCACACGTCACACGGGGTTTCGTGGAACGGCATCCGCACTACGAAGTAGTCGAAGTCGCCCCAACAGGTGCGGATGCGCTCCGTGCGCTCAAAGAGCTGGATCCCGACGTGATGCTCCTGGATGTGTATCTTCCGGACATGTCGGGCATCAACGTGCTCAGACGAGCCCGTGCGGCAGGCGCGCACGTGGAGGTGATCGCCGTCACCGCCGCAAGGGATCTGGAGACGGTACGACGCGCCCGCGCCCACGGTGTGCACCATTACGTGGTCAAGCCCTTCCCCATGCGGACCCTCCATGAGCGGCTGGACGACGTGTGGCGGGTGCTCGCACGCGATGCCGAATTCACCGACAATGGGGAGCTCGATCAGGCCACTGTAGACGCTCTGATGCGGCGCGACGCGATCGCAATGGCCGGCAGGCGCAAGGGTGTGTCCCCGGTCACCCTCCAGCGCGTCGCCGAGACGATGGAGCAGGTGCAGGAGCCGCTTTCAGCCAGCGGACTCGCCGACGCACTCGGGATGTCACGGGTCAGCGCCCGTCGATATCTGGAGCGACTCGTCGAATCAGGACTCGCCGCGCGGTCACCCACCTACGGTGGGGTCGGGCGACCAGAACTGCGCTATCAATTGCGCAGGTGATCTCGGATCGGCGATAAGTCGCTGTCAGACGCCCGGTCGCACCGAAAGGTCCGTGATCTGCGCATCACGCGGCAGATCAAGAGCGGTCAGAATCGTTGTCGCGACTGATTCCGGATCGATGAAACGCTCCGCGTGATATTCGTTGCCCTCTTGATGGTGCACACGCTCCTGCATCGGTGTCGCCGTGCGCCCGGGAAAGATCGAACTGACCCGCACCCCGTGTTCGGCTTCCTCGTCACGCAGCGCGTCGGCCAGAGCCTTGAGCCCGTGCTTGGATGCCGCGTACGCCGACCACTCCGCATGCGCGCGAAGGCCTGCGCCCGAGTTCACGAACACCACCTGCCCACGGGACACCCGCAGTACCGGCAGCAGCTGGCGGGTGAGTTCGGCCGGCCCGATCAGGTTGACTGCCAGCTGCTGTTCCCAGAGAGCCGGAGACAGATCTGCGACGCGACCGAGGTCGACAACGCCTGCGACATGCACAAGCGAGTCGATGCGGCCGGGAAGATGTTGCTTCGACAGCGCCCACGAGAGCCGCCCAGGCTGGCTCAGATCCCCGACGAGCGTTGATGCACCGGGGAACTGCGCCGCAATCTCTCGCGCCCGCCCAGCATCCCGTGCCATCAGCACCAGCTCATCGCCACGGTCATGCAGGCGGCGAGCAAGCGCTGCGCCGATGCCTGAGCCGGCACCGGTGATCAGGTGCACTGCCATGTCAGGGACGTTCTGCTGCGGATGCAGTTTCGGTGAGCTCGAACGGCACGACTGGGCAGTCCTTCCAGAGCCGTTCCAGGCCGTAGTACTCGCGTTCTTCCGAATGGAAGACGTGGACGATCAGGTCGCCGAAGTCGAGCAGCACCCAACGTGCTTCCGCTCGCCCCTCACGGCGCACACGCTTGTGGCCCGACTCGATGAGCTTGTCTTCAATTTCATCGGCGATCGCGGCGACGTTGCGCTCGCTGTTTCCGGTGACGAGGAGGAAGATATCGACGAGTGGAAGAGGCTCGGACACGTTAAGCGCGACAAGATCCTCTCCACCCTTGGATGCGGCGGCGTCTACTGCGAGCTGCAGCATTTCTTCGGCTGTTTCAGGTGACTGCATCAGAACACATTCATGGTGAAGGCGATGACCAGGGCCGCCGCCAGGACGAGTGCCAGACCACCGGCGGTAATCGCCAGGATCAGCATGAGCTTGTTGCCCTTATCGGGCGCCGGCGGGCGAATTACCTCACCGGCAGGTTTGATCGTACTGACCGCAGCGCTGGCTGCGATCGGGGTGGGCGAGGATGCCGGCGGCAACTCACCATCAATGAGGACGGCATCAGCTTCCTTACCGTCCGCAGTGCCGTGCGCGTGGCCTTGCGAGCCAATTCCCTGGGGCAGCTCGTAGCTGCCGGTGACCAGCACCTCACCAGTGGATGCGACGGGTCCGGACAGCGAGCCTTCGCCCGCCGTCGGAGTAAAGATCAGTGTGTTCGGTGCGAGGTTCTGCGAGCCACCCGAGCCCGAGGTGATCAGCTCGTCGAACGACGGCGTGAACGCAGGTACATCGGACTGCTCACTGAGCAGGTCCTGACCGAACTTCGGGCTGACGACGGGACGCTCTCCCGTGATCACCGGCTCATCGTCTAGAACCTCAGCAGCTGGAACCTCAGCGTCAGAAATTTCTTCGTCTGAAACCTCATCGACGGAAATTTCATCGACGGTGTCTTCTGCTTCGGCGTCGTCGGCTTCGGCGGCGTCTTCTACTTCCGGCTCCTCCGGAACAATCACCGACACGGATGCGGTACGGATCTGCTCCTGCTGACGCACCCGACGACGAGTCAACGGCGCGTCTCCGGAGTCGAGCACAACTTCGGCTTCAGCTTCAACCTGCGGCACGGGCGCAACATGGGCGGGCTCGGGCGGGCTCGGCAGCGCAGCTGCGGAGGCAGCCTGTGCCGCAGCCGCTTCATCTTCGGTGATCACCGGCGTGGTGCCGGTGAGACGTATCTCCCGCAGCTGCTTGCGGGTCAGCGGCAGATTCCCCTGCTGATCCGATGTAGTCATGCCTTGCTCCGATACAGATGATGCTTCGCTATGTACTGGACGACCCCGTCAGGGACGAGGTACCAGACGGGCTGGTCGTCGCCCACACGCTCACGGCATACTGTCGAGGAGATCGACAGCGCCGGAACCTCAAGTTGGCTGACCTTTTCGCTCGGGAGGCCATCTGTGCTCAGAACGTGTCCTGGACGCGAGACTGCGACGAAGTGTGCCAACTCCCACAACTCATCATGGTCCCTCCAACTGAGAATTTGCGCTACGGCATCGGCGCCGCTGATGAAGAAGAGCTCAGCATCGGGACGATCGCGCTTCAGATCGCGCAGTGTGTCGATCGTGTAGGTCGGCCCTTCGCGCGCGATATCCACGCGACTCACGGTGAACTGAGGGTTGGAAGCCGTCGCGATCACCGTCATCAGATAGCGATGCTCACTCGGCGTGACGTGAGATTTCTGCCACGGGTGACCCGTCGGAACGAAGACGACCTCGTCAAGGTCGAAGGAGTGCGCGACTTCGCTCGCCGCGACCAGGTGCCCGTGGTGGATCGGGTCGAACGTCCCGCCCATCACTCCGATGCGGGGGGCACGCGTGGTCGTTGTCTCCATGCGCCCTAGTGGCCGTGCCCTGCCCCGTGACCGTCCTTGCCGTGCTGCTCAGCCCAGGCGTCTGCCTTTGCCGAGTGACGGTTCGCCACGTTGCGATAAGAGAAGGCGACGAGGCCGAGTAGCGCGAAGATGCCTGCAGCGATAAGGCCGAACATGAAGGTTTCCGCCTGCACGTTGCCGTGGTGCTCAGTTTCGGCCGCGGCCATCGCAATCTGTGCGACGAGGTTCATCGTGACTCCATTCGTGACCGTGTGCGAGAAGACGCTCACCCATCCTATCGCTCAGCCGCGAGTCTGACCTGACCCACGCGCCAGCCACTTCGTGCTGGTCAGCTCGGAAAGGCCCATCGGTCCGCGAGCATGCAACTTCTGCGTCGAGATTCCGACTTCGGCGCCGAAGCCGAACTCGCTGCCATCGGTGAAGCGAGTCGATGCATTCACCATCACCACGGCGGAGTCCACCTCGGCGAGGAATCGATCCGCATTTCGCGAATCGGTCGTGACGATCGACTCCGTGTGCCCCGTGCTGTACTGCCGGATGTGGGCAAGAGCGTCATCCAATGAGTCGACAACCTTCATCGCGATCTCGAGGCCAAGGTACTCCGTCGCCCAGTCTTCATCGGTTGCCGCAATCACATCGCTCGTGAGCTGCGCGACGGTGTCATCGCCGTGAATCGTCACGCCCTCGCTCTGCAGCGCGCTGGCAACCAGCGGAACCAGGCGCGACGCGGCCTGACGAAGCACCAGCACCGTCTCGACAGCGTTGCAGACGCTCGGCCGCTGCACCTTGGCGTTCACCACGATGTCGCGCGACCAGTCGTCCGGTGCGGTCTCGTCGAGAACGATGTGTACGTTGCCTGCGCCGGTCTCGATCACGGGAACCGTTGACTCGGTGACAACCGTTTCGATCAGTGCTGCACTGCCACGTGGTACGAGCACATCGACGAAGCCGCGTCCCTGCATGAGCGCCTTCGCGCCGTCGCGGCCGAAGTCATCGACGGTCTGAATCGCTTCGGCTGTGATTCCGACTTCTTCGAGCGCATCGCGCATGACCTGAACGAGCACGGTGTTCGAGTCGCGAGCAGCGCTGCCACCGCGCAGCACACTGGCGTTGCCTGAGCGAAGTGCCAGAGCCGCGATGTCGACGGTCACGTTGGGACGCGCCTCGTAGATCGCGCCGACCACGCCAAATGGCACGCGCACCTGTTCCAGCGCGACGCCATTAGGCATGCGATGACCACCGACGACCTGTCCGACGGGGTCTGCCAGCGCTGCCACTTCACGCACGGCGGAGGAGAGCGCGGCAACGCGCTTCTCGTCTAGGCGAAGCCGGTCGATCAGAGACTCGGCAGTTCCGCTCTCCCGCGCGCGGGCAATGTCCCGGCCGTTGGCCTCGATGATGGACGCCGAGTGCGCGTCGATTGCCTGCGCGATCGCTTCCAGCGCACGTGCCTTCTCGTCGCTGGTCAGACGCGCGGTCGCACGTGAGGCTTCTTTGGCGCGCGCAAGGCGGGCCTGCGGGGTCTCAGCAGTCATTCGGTCAGTGTACCGAGGAGCGATGCTGCGAGAGCCCTCTGTGACGGTTCAGAATACGCCGACGGATGCCTCGACGGCGGGTTCGATGGCTGGTTCGAACCAGGTGCCGATATCCACGCCCTTCAAAGCGCTGTCGACCAGGTCTGCGCTGGTGACCAGCACACCGATTCCGGATGCCGCGGCAAGCCGAGCGGCAGACGCCTTTGTGGCTGCTCCCCCTGTGCCGACGCTGTTCACCACAGTGGCGCCGAACTCGAGACCGGAGAGGTCAGCATCAGCGGCGATCACATCGATCGGCTCAGCACCGGGTTCGGTCGGCGGCTTCGTGTAAAGCGCCTCGACGTCGCTCAGCAAAATAAGTGCGTCCGCCTGAATCAACTGCGCAACGAGGGCCGCGAGTCGATCATTGTCGCCGAAGCGGATCTCCTGCGTCGCCACCGTATCGTTCTCATTGACGATCGGGATGACGCGCAGTCCGAGAAGGCGATCCATCGCACGACGGGCGTTGCTGCGCGAGGTTGCGTTCTCCAGATCGCCCGTAGTCAGCAGCACCTGGCCGGCGACGATGTGGAAGGGTCGCAGCGCTTCCAGATACCGGTAGACGAGGACGTTCTGTCCCACTGCCGCCGCCGCCTGCTGAGTGGCGAGGTCGGTGGGTTGAGCATCCAGATCAAGGAATGGAATTCCGGTCGCGATCGCGCCGGACGACACCAGCACGATCTCGCAACCGCGCCCATGTGCGGCGGCCAGAGCATGCACGATCATCGGGATGCGCCACGAGGACTCACCACTGATCGACGAGGACCCGACCTTCACGACGATGCGCCCTGCGTGTGCAAGTTCCGCGCGCGTGCGTGCGGTCAAGCGTCTTCTCCGTCGATCTCCTCCGTGGGCGTAACGCGACGCTTGTTGTCTTCTTCGGCGCGGAACGCTGCCCTGGCATCCATCCGCTCGTAGTACTTCTCGCGGCGCTCGGTCGTCGTACGACGCGGCATCGGGGCGAGACGCGGATCAGTGCCTCGGGGTGCAGTCATCAGCTCCGCAGCCGAACGCATCGTCGGCTCCCAGTCGAAGATCCATCCATCGCCCTCGCCGATGACGACGGTTGCGCCGGGGGCCGCGCCGACTCGGAACAGCTCGTCCTCAATGCCAAGGCGTTCGAGACGGTCAGCGAGATAGCCGACAGCCTCTTCGTTCTGGAAGTCGGTCTGCTGCACCCAGCGCACCGGCTTGGCGCCGAGAATGCGGTAGTAGGTGCCGTAGGAGCCACCCTCGACACGGATCGTGAAGGCTTTCTCCGAGCCGCGCGGTCGGATGACGACGCGTTCGACAGGAGCTTCGACCGTTGCCTCAGCGCGGTGCTTTTCGACAATGTCGCCGAGCGCGAAAGTGAGCTGGCGAAGGCCCTCGTGCGAAACGGTTGAGATGTCGAAGACACGGAATCCACGCGCTTCGAGCTCCGGGCGAACGAGATCAGCAAGATCGCGAGCCTCTGGCACATCGATCTTGTTCAATGCGATGAGCTGCGGACGCTCCAGCAGCGGAATCTGTCCCTCAGGCACCTCGTAGGCGGCAAGCTCAGCCAGAATGATGTCGAGGTCAGAGATCGGGTCTCGACCGGGGTCGAGCGTCGCACAGTCCAGGACGTGTAGCAGCGCCGAGCAGCGCTCAACGTGGCGGAGGAACTCAAGACCAAGGCCTCGGCCCTCACTTGCGCCCTCGATGAGACCGGGCACGTCGGCGACCGTGTAGCGCGAGTCTCCGGCCTGAACGACGCCCAGGTTCGGGTGCAACGTGGTGAACGGGTAGTCGGCGATCTTCGGGCGTGCCGCAGACACTGCCGCGATCAGACTCGATTTACCCGCAGATGGGTAACCGACCAGCGCCACATCGGCCACGGTTTTGAGTTCGAGGGTGACCACGCCTTCAAAGCCGTCGGTGCCGAGAAGTGCGAATCCCGGGGCCTTGCGCTTGGTCGAGGCAAGAGCAGCATTGCCCAGGCCACCTCTGCCTCCTTCGGCAACGACAACGCGCTGCCCAGGTGTCACCATGTCGACGAGGGTTTCGCCCTCGTCGTTCTTCACGACTGTTCCGATCGGGACCAGAAGCTCGAGTTCTACCCCTGCGAAACCAGAACGCCAGTCCCCCATGCCGAACCCGCCGTTATCGGAGGAGCGGTGTGGCGAGTGGTGGTACGCCAGCAGCGTGCTGGTCTGAGGGTCGGCGACGAGAACGATATTCCCACCGTCACCGCCGTTGCCACCGTCAGGGCCGCCGAGCGGCTTGAATTTCTCACGGTGAACGGAGACACAACCGTTGCCGCCCTTACCGGCGCGCAGTTGCAGCGTCACCGTGTCGACAAACGTGACCATGTCTCCCTTTCAGTTCCTGTACGGGACAGGCGCTCAGCAACCGGCCAAGTGCGGATACGCGGACGGGGCGAGCCGAAGCCCGCCCCGAACCGGATGTTTATGTGCTGCGAGTGCTAAGCAGCAGCGACGACGATGTTGATGACCTTGCGGCCACCCTTCGCGCCGAACTCGACCGCGCCCGCTTCAAGAGCGAACAGCGTGTCGTCGCCACCACGGCCGACGTTGACGCCGGGGTGGAAGTGTGTGCCGCGCTGACGGACGATGATCTCGCCTGCGCTGACCTTCTGACCACCGAAACGCTTTACGCCAAGTCGCTGGGAGTTGGAGTCACGACCGTTACGGGTGGAGCTTGCGCCCTTTTTATGTGCCATGTCCTGGAGCCTCTCCTGTGGTTACTTGATGTCGGTGATCTTGACGCGTGTCAGGTCCTGACGGTGACCCTGACGCTTCTTGTAACCGGTCTTGTTCTTGTACTTCTGGATGATGATCTTCGGACCACGGAGGTTGCGGATAACCTCAGCCGTGACCTTGACCTTCGCCAGAGTGTCGGCGTCGGTGGTCACCGTAGCGCCGTCGACAAGGAGCACAGCGGGAAGTTCGATCTTCTCGCCCTCGGCTGCCTTAACACGATCGAGCTGAACGATCGTGCCGACCTCCACCTTCTCCTGCCGTCCACCGGCGCGCACTACTGCGTAAACCACTTCATACCTGTTTCGTTGGGGAGCTCAATGCTCCGTAAATCTCACGGGAAGACTGTGCTTGCGTTCGTCGCAAGTCCGACGGCGCAAGCTCGGTTACACCGCGCCGACCCGTGGGGACGACTCAGCTCGCGCACCAAAGGACTACTTTACCGGATCACGGGCCCACTCGCAAAGTGAACCCGCGCCGTGTCGCGCGGCCATAGGATCACGGAGTGACCCTACTGATCGATGATCCCATCTGGCCCGCGCACGGACGCTTCTGGGCTCATCTCGTCAGCGATTACAGCTTAGACGAACTTCACGCCTTCGCGCGCCATAATGGCCTGCCGGCACGGTCATTCGACCTAGATCACTACGACGTGCCGGAAGATGCGCTCCCCCGGCTCCTTGCCGCTGGCGCTGTTCACGTCGGCGGCAAGGAGCTCACACGGAGGTTGATCGCCTCAGGACTGCGAATCCCCGCTCGCGACCGAAGACGCTGACGAGTTCACAGATACCGGAGTGCCCGTCAGCGCCGCCGTGGTGACGCGACGACGGTTACGCCCCTGCCCCGGAGCCTTAGGCTCGGGCAGAGCGTCCAGCACCGAGTCCAGCATTTGCTCAGCTTCGGTCTTCGGCGCCTTGCTGCGATCCGAAGAACGCTTCTTGCGCGCCTTCTTCGGACGCTCGGCTGCTGCGGGCTGCTCGAGTTCAACAACGACAGCATCCACACTCGCTGCCACGCGTGCTTCTACGCTCACTTCTACGCTCGGAGTGAGCGTCGAGGCAGCGATCTGCGCGAGCGCGGACTTCGCACCTTCAGGGATGCTGTGAGTTACGGGGCTTGCGGCCTGAGGACTCTGGCCCTGCTGGCTGTTGCCACCGCGCTGGCGTCGATTGTTGGACTGCCCACCGTTGTTGGAGCTTGAGCGATGCTTCACGACCGGATCGTGGTGCACGACCACTCCGCGACCGGCACACACGTCGCACGCCTCGCTGAAGGTCTCTAGCAGTCCGAGACCAAGCTTCTTGCGCGTCATCTGCACCAGGCCCAGCGAGGTGACCTCAGCAACCTGATGCTTGGTACGGTCGCGGCTCAAGCACTCGATCAGTCGACGCAGCACGAGGTCACGGTTCGACTCGAGCACCATGTCGATGAAGTCGACGACGATGATGCCGCCGATGTCTCGCAGACGCAGCTGACGAACGATCTCCTCAGCGGCTTCGAGGTTGTTCTTGGTGACAGTCTCTTCGAGGTTTCCGCCAGTACCGACGAACTTGCCGGTGTTGACGTCGACCACGGTCATCGCCTCAGTGCGGTCGATGACGAGCGATCCACCCGAAGGCAGCCATACCTTGCGGTCGAGGGCTTTCTCGATCTGCTCCGTGATGCGGAAGGCTTCGAAGGGATCGGTGTCGTCCTGATAGGGTTCGACGCGCTCAAGCAGGTCGGGCGCAACGCTCTCGAGGTACGCACGGATCGTCTGCTGAGACTCTTCACCCTGAATGAGCATCTTGGTGAAGTCTTCGTTGAAGACGTCACGCACGATCTTCACGAGGAGGTCGGGCTCGGCATGCAGCAGCGCCGGGGCCTGCTGGCTCTCGACCTGCTTGCGAATGTGCTCCCACTGCAGAGTCAGACGCTGCACATCGCGGGTGAGCTGGTCCTCCGTGGCGCCTTCGGCTGCCGTGCGGACGATAACGCCGCTCGATTCCGGGAGTACTTCCTTGAGGATGCGCTTCAGTCGGGCGCGCTCGTTATCCGGCAGCTTGCGCGAGATGCCGTTCATCGAACCATTCGGCACGTACACGAGGTAGCGGCCGGGAAGCGAGATCTGACTGGTGAGTCGGGCACCCTTGTGTCCGACCGGGTCCTTCGTCACCTGCACGAGCACACGGTCACCGGGCTTCAGCGCCAGTTCGATGCGACGAGGCTGGTTGCCGGTCTCGACACCGTCCCAGTCGACCTCGCCGGAATAAAGTACGGCGTTGCGTCCGCGACCGATGTCGACGAAGGCTGCCTCCATGCTGGGCAGCACGTTCTGCACGCGACCGAGGTAGACGTTGCCGATCAGCGACGCGTCCAGGTTGCGGGCGACGTAGTGCTCCACGAGCACGGCATCCTCGAGGACGCCGATCTGGGTGCGACCGTTCTTCGAGCGGACGACCATCTTGCGATCGACAGACTCGCGACGAGCGAGGAACTCAGCCTCAGTGACGACCGGGCGCCGGCGACCTGCATCGCGGCCATCACGCCGACGCTGCTTCTTCGCCTCGAGACGCGTGGAGCCCTTGATTGCCTTGGGCTCAGTGATGTACTCGACGACGCGCTGGCGCTGACGCGGTTCTTCGCGCTGGTCGTCACCATCTCCGCTGCCGCCACGACGACGACGACCACGACGGGCCGAGGGCGAGTCATCCTGATCGGCGTCGCGGGTGTCATCCCGGTCACGGTCACGGTCATGATTGCGGTCGTGATTGCGATCACGGTCACGGTCACGGTCGAGGTCCTGGTCACGGCCGGAGTACGCAGGAAGCAGTGCGATCGCCGGTGCGTAGAAGTGCAGCTGGGTGGACACCTGCGAGACGAACACCTCGGGAATCAAGCCCAGCGACACAGCGGTCAGCGGTCCGGGATTCACCGGCTCCACTTCTTGAGTGGTGCTGATCGCTTCGACAGGCTCGGCGACCTCAGGCTCAGCCACCTCAGGCGCAGCGGCCTCAGGCTCAGCGACCGGCGTGTCAGCCTCGGAACTTACCGATGGGTCCGGCGCCGCCTCAGCAACGTCAGTCACCTCCGATACGGCCGGCTCCGAGACTGCGTGGGTTTCCTCCGGCGCTACCGGTGCCTCCACGTTCTCGTCGAGGGTAGGGGTGTTGTTGTCATTGTTCTCATCGGCCATCTCTGGCGTGCTCCCTGCGCGGAACAGCGGGTGCTCCGCGAAATCTCATGCGGCACCCGCGGGTGCCGCGAACTCATTCGGTGTGCGACCGGCTCGTAGCTCTGGTCGCGAGGGGCATTGGACCCCAAAGTCTGCGTCGATACCTCGTGCGACGGTGCCGCGCTATGTATCAAAGGTCATTATCGCACCATGTTGGCCAGTTCGCGGCATCCGCGGCCCCCGACACGTTTTCGACGGTCGTTCACGTCGCATCCATAGCGATCGCTGAGATAATCCCAATATGAGCGAGCAGCGCACCCGCCCCGTCTTCTACGCCGTCTGGCTGATCATCGCCGGAGTGATCGGATGGTGGGCAGCTTTCCAGCTCACCGTCGAGAAATTCGTGCTGCTCGCCAATCCGGACGCGGCGCTCAGTTGCGATCTGAGCAGTTTCATCCAGTGCGGAAAGAACCTCGATTCATGGCAGGGGTCCGTGTTCGGGTTCTCGAACCCGATCCTCGGACTCACTGGCTGGATGGCGCCGATCGTGGTCGGTGTCGCCGTGCTCGCCGGTGCACGTTTCCCCCGGTGGTTCTGGGCGACGTTCGGTGTGGGCATCACCTTTGCATTCGGATTCGTCTGCTGGCTGATCGCGCAGAGCATCTACGACCTCGTCGTACTGTGCCCGTGGTGCATGGTCACCTGGGCTGTGACGATCCCGACCTACTTCGCGACCATGGTGCATCTGTTCCGCAACGGCACGTTCAGTAGCTCTAAGAAGGTTCAGCAGCGCGCCGGCCGGCTCATGGTCTGGGTGCCGCTTGCCACGATCCTCGCTTACGCGATCATCGTCGTGATGGCACAGCTGAAGGGCATCGATTTCCTCGGCGAGATGGCGGGCATCCTCTTCTGAATTCCACCCGAAACGTCGAAGCCCGCCCACACCATGATGTGGACGGGCTTCGACGTATGCGGGTCAGCTGAACCAGATTCCGAGCTCGCGGCCTGCGGACTCTGGGCTATCCGAGCCGTGCACAAGGTTCTGCTGCACGGCGAGGCCCCAGTCACGGCCGAAATCGCCACGGATTGTGCCGGGAGCGGCACTGGTGGGGTCAGTGGTGCCAGCCAGAGAGCGGAAGCCCTCAATGACGCGGTTACCCGTGAGGCGAATCGCCACAGACGGGCCGGACATCATGAACTCGAGCAGCGGCTCGTAGAACGGCTTGCCCTCGTGCTCTGCGTAGTGCTCCGCGAGGCGGTCACGATCAGGCTCGACGAGGCGGATGTCTACGAGCGCGTAGCCCTTCGCCTCGATGCGGGCGAGGATCGATCCGGTCAGCCCACGGGCAACGCCGTCCGGCTTGACGAGGACAAGGGTTTCTTCGGTGGCCATGTCAGTCACTCTCTGTATGAGTATCGGTTTCGGAAATATTCGAATTCGCGTCGGCGGGACGTGGGGCATCCAACCGGGCCCCCATGATCGTCGCATATGCCAACATGCCGCCGAAAATCAGCGCGACGAGCAGGATGACCGGAACGAAGAAGCTGGCGAGCGCCACAACCACCTGCAACGACCAGCCAGCGTAGATCGCCCACGGCTTGGTGATCATTCCAGCGACCGCGATCATCGCGACGGCGACGATCACCGCGCCGATGATCGCCCACCACTGCGGAATGTTCGATGGCAGCGCCTTCAGTCCAAAGATTGTCAGTCCTGCCAGCAGCACGACGATTGCTTCGAAGCCGAGGATGATCGGAACAAGCTTCTGCACCAGCGTGCGAGGCGCACGGGCGCGGCGAGGTGCGGGTACGGATGCTGAGTCGCTCATGCGCGCCACCCTGACTTCCAGTCGTCCTCTTCCGCCAGCACGATGGCCTCGCCGGCGAGTACAACGGATCCCGCGATCACGACAGCACGACGGTCCGATGACGCCGCCCACTCTCGGGCAGCATCCGCTGCTTCCGCCAGTGAGGCGTGCACGGTCGCACGATGTCCGGTCTGCTCGACCAGATCGGCGATGGCGTCTGCGTCGTTCGCGCGTTCCGACGTCGGCGCCGTCGCGAACACATGGGCCGTAGCGGGCGCGAGGTGAGCGATGATACCGGCGGCATCCTTGTCAGCGAGCACGCCGAGCACGAGACCCCACTCATCGAAATCGAAGCTGTCGTCCAGCGCCTGCGCGAGAGCCTTCGCCCCGTGCGGATTGTGGGCAGCATCCACGATCACTGTCGGCGCGATGCCGAGCAGTTGCAGGCGGCCAGGCGAAGTCGCTCCCTGCAGACCATCGGCCATGATGTCGTCAGCAATGCGCTGCGAAGCCGCGCCGATCAGTGACTCGACCGCTGCGACCGCAAGAGCCGCGTTGTGGCCCTGATGCGCGCCGTATATCGGCAGATACTCCTCGATATACGTCCCGGCAAGACCGCGGACCGTCAGCAGTTGTCCTCCGACGGCAAGCTTCTGCTCGGCGAGACCGAACTCCTCACCGTCAAAGGCAATCGTGGCGTTCTTCTCGGCGGCGATGCGACGCAGCACCAGGGCAGCCTCGGCCGGCTGCTGCGCAGAGACGACGGCGGCGCCTTCCTTGATGATTCCGGCTTTCACCTGGGCGATCTCAGCGATTGTTTCTCCGAGGCGGTCGGCGTGATCGATATCGATCGGCGCGAATACGGCGACATCGCCGTCGGCGGTGTTCGTGGAATCCCACTCCCCGCCCATGCCGACTTCGAGCACGAGAACATCGACGGGAGCATCCGCTGCCGCAACGAACGCGAGGACGGTGAGCAGCTCGAAGAAGGTGAGCGGTGCGTCATCAGCGGCTTCGAGTTCGTCGTCCACCATCCCGACGAAGAGCTCGATCTCGTCCCACGCATCGGCGATCGCACCATCGTCGATCGGCTCGCCATCGATCATGATGCGCTCGGTGAAGCGGTCCAGGTGCGGACTCGTGAACAGTCCGGTGCGCAGTCCGTGCGCCCGCAGCAGACTCTCAATCATCCGAGCCGTCGACGTCTTGCCGTTCGTGCCAGTGATGTGCACGACACGATAGGTGCGCTGCGGGTTATCCAACAGGTCCAGGATGCGTGCGGTGCGCTCCTTACGCGGCTGTACCCAGCGCTCGCCGGCGCGAGCCAGTAGCGCGTCGTAAACAGCATCGGCGCGTTTGCGGTCAGACATTCTTCGCTCCTTCGATGTTCGTATCGATCGTCACGATGATGGATGCCTTCTCTGATCCGAGGGCCGTCGCGCCGCTGCGGAAGACACCGTCGCCGGGGCTCATGACGTTCTTCACCAGCTCATCGATGTCATCGGTTGCCTGCACGGCGAAGCCGATGGCGAGGGTCTCCCCCGCGATCAGCTCAGCGTGCGCCTGCAGCGCCTCCGCATTCGCCGGCGAGACGTTCAGTGCGAGCACGATGCGGTCACTGACGTCGAGACCAGCGTTCTTGCGGGCCTCCTGCACGACGCGGATCGCGTCGCGCGCCATACCTTCAGACTCCAGCTCCGGGGTCGTCTGCGTGTCGAGCAGCACGAAGCCGCCGGTGGGAACGATTGCCAGCGCTTCGCCCTCGGGGCGGCCGGTGGTCTCGAGCGCGAGGTCGTACTCCGCAGGCTCCAGTGCGATGCCTCCGGCAGTGACGACGCCTTCGACCTCGGACCAGTCGCCGCCGCGGGCAGCCTTGATCACGGTCTGCACTTCCTTGCCGAGGCGCGGGCCTGCCGCGCGAGCGTTGACGCTGAGGCGGTGACTGATGCCATACTCGCTCGCTGCCGTGTCGGTGAGCTGTACGAGCTCGACCGACTTGACGTTGAGCTCCTCCCGCAGGATTCCCTCGAACTGACGCAGCGAATCGGCCAGTGGAGACACGACGGTGAAGCGCGCAAGCGGCAGACGCACGCGCAGCTTCTCCTTCTTGCGCAGCGCATTACCGACGCTGGAGAGTTCGCGTACGGCATCCATCGCATCGCGGATGTCGTCAGCGGCGGGGAACGCGGCAGCATCCGGCCAATCGGTCAGATGTACACTGCGCCCGCCGGTGAGGCCCTGCCACACACGCTCGCTGATGAGCGGCACGAGGGGCGCGGCGACCCGGGTCAGCGTCTCGAGCACGGTGTACAGCGTGTCGAAGGCTTCGCGGCTCTTCGGGTCTTCGGTCACCCCCACCCAGAATCGGTCGCGTGAGCGACGGATGTACCAGTTCGTCAAAACCTCGGCGAAGTCGCGCAGCCGTGCGGATGCCGTGGTCGAGTCGAGTCCTTCGAGGTCGGATGCCATGTCACGGACAAGGTCTCCGAGCCGGGCCAGGATGTACCGATCGAGCACGTCCGTCGAGTCAGTGCGCCAGGTGGCCTGGTAGCCGCCCGAGGCGTTCGCGTAGGTCGCGAAGAAGTACCAGGAGCTCCACAGCGGCAGCAGGAACTCGCGAACGCCGGCACGGATGCCCTCCTCCGTCACCGAGAGGTTGCCGCCACGCAGCACCGAGCTCGACATGAGGAACCAGCGCATCGCGTCGGAGCCGTCACGGTCGAAGACCTCGCTGACCGCTGGATAGTTCTGCAGCGACTTCGACATCTTGTAACCGTCGTTGCCGAGCACGATGCCGTGGCAGCTGACGCCGGTGAACGCCGGGCGATCGAACAGTGCGGTCGACAGCACGTGCATGACGTAGAACCAGCCGCGCGTCTGCCCGATGTACTCGACGATGAAGTCCGCCGGCGAGTGCGAATCAAACCATTCCTGGTTCTCGAACGGGTAGTGCACCTGCGCGTAGGGCATGGAGCCCGAGTCGAACCAGACGTCGAACACATCCTCGATGCGGCGCATGGTGCTCTTGCCGGTGGGGTCGTCCGGGTTCGGGCGCGTCAGATCATCGATGTACGGCCGGTGCAGGTCGATCTCACCCTCGGGGTTGCGCGGGAGCGTGCCAAAGTCGCGCTCCATGTCCTCGAGCGAGCCGTAGGCGTCGATGCGCGGGTACTCGGGGTCGTCGCTCTTCCAGATCGGGATCGGTGAGCCCCAGTAGCGGTTGCGGCTGATCGACCAGTCGCGTGCGCCCTCGAGCCACTTGCCGAACTGCCCCTCCTTGACGTTTTCGGGCACCCAGGTGATCTGCTCGTTGTTCGCGAGCATGTCGTCCTTGATGTCCGTCACGCGGATGAACCAGCTGGACACTGCCTTGTAGATCAGGGGGTTACGGCAACGCCAGCAGTGCGGGTAGCTGTGGTCGTAGCTGGCCTCGCGGATCAGGCGCCCGCTGTCCTTGATGAGGCGGATCAGCGGACGGTTGGCATCCATCCACAGTTCACCGGCAACATCGGTCACGTTCGGTAGGAACTTTCCGCCGTCGTCGAGCGAAATGATCGTCGGGATGCCGGCGGCCGTAGCGATCCGCTGGTCGTCCTCACCGTAGGCAGGGGCCTGGTGCACGATGCCGGTGCCGTCGGTGGTGGTGACATAGTCGTCGACGAGGATGCGCCAGGCGTGCTCGGTGCCGTAGGTCTCGGTGTCGGCGAAGTAGTCGAACAAACGGTCGTAGGTGACATCCTGCAGGGCTGCACCCGTGTGCGTCGCCTCGACGGCGGCCAGGGCATCCTCCGCGTTCTCGTAGCCGAGATCCTTGGCGTAGCCGCCGAGCAGTTCGCGTGCCAGCAGGTAGCGGTGGGCGGATGCCTCGACGGGATCGTCGCCGGTGTGGATGTCGGCGGCGTCGTTAGGACCCGCGGGGACGACCACGTACTCGATTCCAGGGCCTACGGCGAGCGCAAGGTTCGTCGGCAGAGTCCAGGGCGTCGTCGTCCAGGCGAGGGCGCGTACGCCGGTCAGACCAAGCGACTCCGCCTTCGCACCAGTGAGCGGGAACGTCGCGGTGACGGACGGGTCCTGACGCATCTGGTAGACGTCGTCGTCCATGCGCAGCTCGTGGGCACTGAGCGGTGTCTCATCGCGCCAGCAGTAGGGCAGCACGCGGTAGCCCTCATACGCGAGACCCTTGTCGTAGAGGGTCTTAAAAGCCCAGAGCACGCTCTCCATGTAGCCAAGGTCGAGCGTCTTGTAGCCGCGGTCGAAGTCGACCCAGCGCGCCTGACGAGTGACGTATTCCTGCCACTGGTCGGTGTACGCGAGCACGGAGTCGCGCGCCTTGTCGTTGAACTTGTCGATGCCCATGGCCTCGATCTCGGCCTTCTCGGTGATGCCGAGCTGCTTCATGGCTTCGAGTTCAGCGGGGAGGCCATGCGTGTCCCAGCCGAAGACACGGTCGACCTTCTTGCCACGCATCGTCTGGAAGCGCGGGAAGAGGTCCTTCGCGTACCCGGTCAGCAGGTGACCGTAGTGGGGCAGGCCGTTGGCGAACGGAGGGCCGTCGTAGAAGACCCACTCTTCGGCGCCCTCACGCTGAGCGATGGACGCACGGAAGGTGTCATCACTCTTCCAGAAGTCGAGGACATCGCGCTCGATCTCCGGGAAGCGAGGGCTGGGGACGACAGTGGCGTCGGCAGCGGGGCCGAATGCGGAGTTGCGGGGGTAAGTCATATCTGCTCGCAGTGTTCGTCGTGGGCTTCTGCGAGGACGATCCACCCGGACCGCGGTACCACCTCACGTGCTGCGTCGTCGGGGACGATGCAACCACTCTCACTGCGGCGATGACGGGCCTGCCCCGCTCGGTTCTACTTACAGTTGCCTGCGTTCTTCCGAGAGCTCCCCGGTGATGGCCGGATCAAAGCGTGTGTGTCTATTGTACGCGGGTGCGCGCTTCGGCGCTGCGGCCGTGCGCCCCGCTCGGAGATGTACGCGTTCTTCGGACGATCCAGGTGATTTCGTCCGAGAATGCTGCACATCTCCGAGCGGGCGGAACGCGTTGCTCTCCACTACGCGTCACTTAGCGAGGTGCAGCTCCTGAGCGACCGAGCGCATGATGAGATCCTGCACGCTGGCCCACTCGAACATCATCTGCTGATAGCTGATCCTGATGACGTGATACCCCATGAGCCGTAGCTCGGCGTCGTGCCGAATGTCCTCACTGCGTTGCGGACCCACGTGATGCGCGCCATCGATCTGAAGCACGAGCCGCTCGCCGATCAGCGCGTCCACACGGTGCCCGGCAATCCAGGTCTGTATGACGATCGACAACCGCAGCCAATGCAACCGCGGGCGCAGATACGTCTCCAGTCCCGCGTCCGCAAACGGAGTGGCGGCAGCGAGGAGCCTGCGCGCCTGAGGTCTCCAGGGATAGCCTGCGAGCGCTGCCAATGTGACAAGCCCCTTGTTCAGCGCGGAGTCCCAGGTCGCCAGCGCCCGCTCGTACGGCTCGCATTCTGCGACCACAGCAAGAACGTTCTCGATGGGGTCCTCCAGCGCATCCGGATGCCGCGGGACGAGCGGCTTCGACCAGTGGATATGCGCCCGTTCCGTCTTCCCACCGGCCCCGTTCGGATCAGTTGCGACGTGAAACACTTCCGGTTCTTCGTGCACCCACAATTTCAGCCGTGCTGCTTGCGACAGACAGGTGACGACCACGCCGGCACGGGCAGCAGCGACGAGCACCGGATCGGCGTCTCGTGTCGCCACCCATCCTCGCTTCACGCGCACGAGCCTGCCGTCACGTAACGCGCCGTCGATCGCGCGGCGTCCGATCCCCTGCAGCCTCAGGCGTTCGACGCGCACCACACCGCCCTGCTCGGTGACGAGCTGGACCAGGTCGGGGGCCGTGCGCAACAGCATCCGGTCATTCTCTGATGATTGACGTTGACGGAGACCTCGAAATAACGCGTTCTGTGCACAACTTCATCGCGCTCTCCGAAGTGCAGGGAGAGTGAGCGCGTGCGCCATCCTCGGAGAAGTACGCGTTCTTCGGAGGTTCTGCGCGCATTCGTCCGAGGAATCTGCACATCTCCGAGCGGGGCGCCCGGCATCAGCGGCGCGAAATCACCCAGGCAACAGCCCGAACACGGCCATATCGTGCCGCACATCCCCGACGGGCAGCGCACTGCGCAGCGTTCCCTCGCGCTCGAACCCCAGACGCTCGGCGAGGCGGATGCTGCGGACGTTGTGCACGGCCGTGCGAATCTCCACGCGCGCGATGCCGTCGGCGAACATGTCCGTGATCAGCTCCTGGCACGCGCGCTGTGCGATGCCACGCCCTTCCATGTCCGCGTCGAGCCAATAGCCGAGCTCCCCGGTGCCCGAGTAACGGTCTAACTGCGCCGACACCGAGCCGATCGGGCGGCCGTGGTGCATCAGCACGGTCGGAATCGCTCGACCGTCGATATACCGTTGCAGCTGCTCGCGGTTCCAGTCGTCTTCTGCACCGTCCGGATCGAACCAATGCGCCCACGGCTCCCACTGCCGCAGCCGATCGAGGTTCGCTGCAGCCACCGGCCGCACCGCCCGCGCCATGTCGGGCGTGCGCAACGCGAGGCTGATGCCGTCTCCGAGGTCGCGCTCGAACCCCATCAGCGGTGGTACCCGTGCAGGTCTTCCTGCACTGCGTTGATCCAGACCTCGTCACCGCCGTCGGGGTCGGAGATCCGCACCGTCCGCGCGAAGGCCTCATCGACAACGGATGCTGCGAACCCGGCATCCCGCAATCGCACAGCCAGCGCGTCGAGGTCGCCACGCGCCTCGAACGACAGTCCGATCCTGGGCTCGCCCTCGTGCAGGCCGACCACACCACCGTCGCAGAGCATCTCGACCCAGCCGCCGCGATCCGCCACGATACCGGCCCGGAACCCGAGGGCTTCAAGGATCCCCCGCGGCTCGGTGAGGTCTTCCTGGAACCAGGTCGGCTGCACGGCGATGTCGCCGGCTCCGCGCTGGACCGCACCTTCGGACACGGAGATCGAGACGCCGGATGCCGCGCGGACGATGACCATTTCTCCCACGCCCTCCATCGTCACGGCCTCGACGTCGAAGCCCGACAGTGCGGATGCCGCGGCATCCAGATCTTCGACGATGAGGTGGATGTCAGTCGTACCGGGGCGATGCGCAGCAGTAACACCGTGCTCGTCTTCAACACCGTGGATACCGAGCACACCGTCGGCATGGAACTCGCCCCATGCCGCATCCGGCGGGAACGGCGCGACGAAGCCGAGAGTCTCGGCCAGCTTCCACCAGTCGGCGGGATGCTCCGTGTACAGGATCTGCTGCACGACCGTCATGACGTCTCCTCCAGATATCCGTGCAACGCGGCCTCGACGATCGCGGAGAGGCTGACGCCCTCATCAATCGCCCGGTGCTTGACCTCCCGGATCAGATCAGGCGGGAGGTACACGTTGAACTGCGCCTTCTTCGAGGCAGGTTCATTTGCTTGCATGCTAGCAATATAGCATCCCGTGCCGGATACCCTGGAACAATGGCCCGAGCTTCCGATTCTCCCGCAGCCCCTCGCATTTCCCAGCCGGACCTGCCGCCGCACCTGGAACCCGCCCAGCCCTCCCGCGGTGCGGACTTCCTGCAGGCGGCCCTCGATCTGGGCGGCGATGTCAACCTCGCCCACGCGACACTCGAGCAGTGCACCGTCACTGCGGATGCGGACAGCATCGACCTCACCGGAGCGACAATCCTCGATGTCGATGCGAAGGACCTGCGCGTCGCATCCATGACGCTGCGCAACGCCGGCATCCGCCGACTACGCATCACCGGTGGCCGCATCGGCACCCTCGACCTCAGCGGCACCCGCATCGACGAGCTCGAGATCCGCGATGTGCGCATCGACTATCTGACGCTGGGCGGTGCGAAGGGCTCCGACATCCTCTTCGCGGACTCCACAATCCGCACTCTGGACATGCCTCAGGCGCAGCTCACCCGGATGCGCTTCGACAGATGCCATACGCAGGAGGTCGATCCGCGCGGCCTGCGGGCGAAGGATGTCGATCTGCGCGGGCTCGACGCCGATACCTTCGTCGATGCGAACAGCCTGCGCGGTACGACGTTGACGACGCATCAGATCCAGCAACTCGCACCCGTGATCGCCGCGGGGCTCGGAATCCAGATCAAGGACTGAGGAGAGAAGCGAAGCTCTCCAGCGCAGCGGAACCCGTGAGTTCGCCCGCCACCAGCGGCAGTTCCACAAGCGGCACCCCCGGCACCTTCGCCCGAATCGTCTCCAGATGGCGATCTTCCAAGGCGCGGCGCCGGAGCAACAGCTCACCGGCATCAGCGGGAGAGCGGCGATTGGCCACGAGGGCGGTGATATGCACGTGCATTCCGGTCAGCACATTGACGACCTCGAGAGTCTCTGCCACCGGTAGGGCCTCGGCGGTGAATACCACGACGAATCCGGCACGCGCAGGGTCGGTGATGGCTTGCTGCAGGTTCTCGAAACGCTCGCGACGGCGTAGCAACGTTCGTCGCAGTTCCGCCTCGGCATTGGGCGCGGAATCAGCCCTCCCGGTCAGCCCGCGCATCGCCGCAGAGAACCGTTCAGAGCGATCCCGGTTTCGCAGCAGCGTCTCGGTCCAGCCCGCGAGTTGCCCTGGCAGCGCAAGCAGGCGCAGAGTATGCCCGGAGGGTGCCGTATCGAACACGACCAGGTCGTACTCGCGCTCCCCCAACTCGGTCGCCTCCGCGATGCGCTCCAGCACCGCGGCTTCGTGGCTGCCGGGAGCGTGACGAGCCCGCTCGAGATGCTCGCGCGCCTGAGCGTGCTGTCGTTCCGGCAGCAGCCTGATCATCGTCTGCTCCACGGCGGCCAGATGTCTCTCGATCGTCGCCTCAGGGTTAATTTCCACCCCGTCGAGCACTCCGCCCAGCGCTCCGGGCTCGGCCAGGCGAACCGGTGTGTCCCCGACCTCACGTTCCCAAAGATGACCGAGATTGTGCGCCGGATCGGTCGAGACGACCAGCACTCGCGCACCTTCCCGCGCTCTCGCCAACGAGATCGCCGACGCGAGAGATGTCTTGCCCACGCCACCCTTGCCACCGATGAACAGGATGCGCCGGCCAGCATCCGCTAACAGCATGAGACCTGATCCAAGGGTGAGCGAGGCATCCCCATCCGCCGGTGCCACGCGTGAAAATCTTCCGTCAGCATCGGCATCAATTCTGCACTGTAGTAGGCGGCAGGATCTGGCACCCCGAGCGCCTCGCCGAGCACGACCAGCGTGAACAGGTCATCCTCGTCACGGCGCTCACGAGCAAGCGTCTGCCGGTACGGGCCCGCGTAGTACTCGGTCAAACCATCCCGGAACGCGGCCCAGCGTCGAGACAGACGCTGGGCCGCCGTACCGTGCCTCACGAATCAGACTTCTTCGCGCACCGCCTGCAAACTGGCATCCTCACCCTCCAATTCGGGCGGTTCAATCGCAGCCTTGCGCATTGCGATGATCGCTTCGACCGCCACCCACACACTCGCGATGATGATGATGACATCGAGCACGAACAGCAGCCAGTCGGGCTGGGCAGGGTCTGCGAAGGATGCGAGCTGATCGATCGCCGCCCAGAACGACATAACGAACACGAACACCAGCGGAATAAGGGCCGGCAGCGGATTGCGCCGCTTCCTGATGAGCATCACCGCAATGATCGACAGCGTCAGCGACGCCATCAACTGGTTTGTAGTGCCGAACAGCGGCCAGATCCGCAGCCCCCCGTCACCACCGAGTCCCTGAGAGAACGTCAAACCAAGACCCACCACGACGACGACGATCGTCGCCGGAACTTTCGTGATTCGGATCCGCATCGAGTCACCGATCTCCTGCACGACGAAGCGCAGCAATCGCATGCCGGTGTCCATCGTCGTCGCGGCGAACAGCACTGCCATCGTCGCGAGCACCGTGGCGCTCAAGGATGCCGGCAAACCGATGCCGGTCTCCAACAGCCTCCCGCCGCCCTCTACGAACGCGCTGACACCGCCGGCCCCGAACGAGCTGTATACCGCTTCCCACTCGGCCACGGTACGGAAGCCGCCGATGACCGCGAGGATCGTACCCAGCGCGAGAAGCCCCTCACCAACCGCGCCGAAGTAGCCGACGAAACGCGCATCCGTTTCTTTGTCGAGCTGCTTCGAACTTGTGCCAGACGACACCATGCCGTGGAAACCGGAGATGGCGCCGCAGGCGATCGTGACGAACAGCAATGGCACGAGGCTCGGCGTACCTGCGGGAACGTCCATATTGATCATCGGCGCGACGATCTGAGGCTTGTCTGCAGCGAACAGCGTCGCGATGAGTACGGCGCCGTACAAAAGGCCGAGACCGACGAACAACTGCACGCCGTTGATGTAGTCGCGTGGCTGCAGTAGCACCCACACGGGCAGCAGCGAAGCAATCGCCCCATAGACGAACAGCGCGACGATCCAGAACGTCGCCGGGCTCATGCCCAGGGTGCTCTCCGGCAGCACGACCGGCACCTGGTCGCCGAGCACGATCAGCGCGTACAGTGCGACAACACCGACGATGGTGATCGGCACCAGCGGCCAGCGCAGCCGATACACTGCCACGCCCACGAGCAACGCCACCACGATCGCTCCCCAAGTGGGGATCACGGCGGACGGGGTGCTGATCAGCAGGTTCTTGATGACGACCGCGAAGGCCGCGATGACCATCAGCAGGAGGAGGAAGATGACGACCAGGAAAAGGTTTGCACCGCGCTTGCCGATGTAACGGGCAGACAGTGCACCGATAGAGCGGCCCTTGTTGCGCGTCGAGGCCCAGAGCGCACCCAGATCGTGCATCCCCGCGAAGAGCACGGTCCCGAGTGTGACCCAGAGGAAGGCAGGGAGCCAGCCCCAGATCACGGCAATCGCCGGGCCGACAATGGGTGCCGCACCCGCGACCGAAGTGAAGTGGTGCCCCCACAGGATGTACTTGTTGGTCGGCACGTAGTCGATGCCGTCTTTGAGTTCGTGCGCTGGCGTCTTGAATGAGGCGTCAAGCTTGTACACACGCTTCGACAGATACTTCGAGTAGATGAAATAGCCGAGCACGAACAGTGCCAAACCGATGAACATCAGCAGTACAGGAGTCATGAAAGCTGGTTCCTCTCCGGCAGCGACAACCCTGTCACTGCTCTTTATCAACCGTAGCAAACCTGTGAGAATGCTGATAGCAGCGCGCGGTCAAGTCATCGGAGAAGCTGCCGCGAGCAGCTCCCTGGTGAACGGATGCTGCGGTGCGGCGAACACCTCGCCCACAGGTCCCTGCTCGACGACCACGCCGTCCTGCATCACGAGAACATCGTCCGCGACCGCCGCGACCACATCGAGGTCGTGCGACACGAAGATTATCGTGAGCTCGCGTTCACGTTGCAGCCGCCGCAGCAGCTGCAACACTTTCTCCCGCACTGAGGGGTCCAGTGCCGATACCGGCTCGTCGAGTACGAGCACATCCGGATCCGCGGCGAGCGCCCGTGCGATCGCTGCCCGTTGACGCTGACCACCAGACACTTGGGCAGGCCTGCGCAGAGCAAGTTGCGCCGAGAGATCCACCTCAGCCAGCAGATCCGCGACACGTGCTGCACGTGCCGCGCGCGGGACGCCACCTGCTTCGAGCGCCTCCCGCAGTGATCTCCCGATCGTCCACCGCGGGTCGAACGCACCCAGCGGGTTCTGATGCACGAGTTGCACACGATGCTCCCCGTGCCAGCGCAGGCTTCCGCCATCCGGTGTCGCGACGCCCACGATCATGCGGGCGAGGGTTGTCTTTCCCGAACCGGACTCCCCCACGATTCCGAGTGTCTGGCCTTTCAGTAGCGTGAACGAGGCCTCGGCGACAGCTGGTACCCCAGAGAAAGTCTTGGAAACCTCGACAGCAACCAGTACCGGCTCGCCCAGGCCGAATCGATCGACACGAGGCTGATGGATGCTCGCGGCGATGAGTTCCCGCGTGTAGTCCTGTTGCGGAGCATCCAGCACATCTGCCACCGTGCCCTCTTCGATCACACGCCCCGATCGCATCACGAGCACGCGATCTGCCACTCGGCGCACGGCCGCGAAGTCGTGGCTGATGAAGACGACGGCGGTGCCGGCATCCGCAATCGAACGCAGCAGTGTCAGCACCCGCGCCTGCACCGTGGCATCCAGAGCGGTGGTCGGCTCATCCGCCACAAGGACAGCCGGGTCCCCTGCGAGCGCCGAGGCGATCAGTGCGCGCTGACGCAGTCCGCCCGAAAGCTCATGCGGATACTGCGCAGCGCGACGGGCGACATCCGGCATCGACACCGATTCCAGCAGATCCTCCGCACGCGTTCGGCGCTCGCCGCGTGACAACCGCGTGTGGATCGCCAGCGGCTCGGCAACCTCGGCCCCGATGCGGCGCAGCGGATCCAGCGACACCAGGGCATCCTGCGAGACCAGACCGATGCGGTTACCCCGCAGTCCCCGCCATTCGGAATCGGAGAACCCTCGCGCATCGACGCCATCCACGGTCAGCACGTCGGCCGTGACGCGCGCCGAGTCGGGAGTCAGCCCGAGCAGCGCGGACGCCGTGAGGGACTTGCCCGCACCCGACTCCCCCACGATCGCCAGGCATTCACCCGGTGCGACCTCAAACGACACGTTCTCGACAAGGAACGCCCCGCCGATCATGACCGACAGGCCCTCAACCTGCAACGCACTCATGAGGGCCTCCCTTCGGCCCGCGCCCGCAGCGTGCGGCCGACGATGGCCGCTGACACCACGGTCAGCGTGATCGCGATGCCGGGGAACACGGCGATCCACCATGCCGTCCCGAGAGCATTTCTCCCACCCGAGAGCATGAGGCCCCACTCTGGCGATGGCTCGATGGGCCCGAGACCGAGAAAACTGAGGCCGGCGGCCGCGAGGATGCTGGAGCCGATCCCGATCGTCGCCAGCACGCTGAGCGACCCGAGCACGCCAGGAATCACGTGTCGCGTGAACGCGCGCATCGGGCGCACCCCGAGGATGCGGGCGGCCTCAACATGCTCGGCAAGCGCGAGCGACTGCGTCTGCACTCTCGCGAGCCGCACGTACACCGGCACCGCGGCGATCGTCACAGCGATGGCGACATTCGTCGGCCCCGGCCCGAGGATCGCCACCACCACCAGGGCGACGAGAAACTCCGGGAAGGCGAGCAGCACGTCGGTGATGCGCATCGCCGTGGCATCCACGACTCTCGGCGCGATGCCGGAGAGCGAGCCGGCGACGAGTCCGATCACCAGCGCCAGGCTGGTGGCGAGCAATCCGATCCCCACCGAACGCCCCGCGCCGTACACGACGCGGGAGAACACGTCGCGCCCACTCTGATCGGTACCGAACAGGTGCGCCACGCTGGGCGCCTCCAGCGCTGCGCGCACATCGGTGCGAAGCGGGTCATGAGTGGCGAGCACCTGCGGCACCAACGCCATGACCGCCACCACGGCGAGTACGAGCAGGGCACTCCACAGCAGGAGGCGTCGAGCGGCGTTCATGTGGATGCCTCCCGCACACGGCGTTGCCGCGGGTCAAGCAGCGGATGCAACAGCTCGACGAGAAGGTTCACGACCACAAACACGACGGCGCTGAACAGGATGATTCCCGTGATCACCGGTAGGTCGCGATCAGTGATCGCCGCGAGCGTCACGCGCCCCAGCCCTGGCCTGGCGAACACCGTCTCGACCAGCACCGCGCCGCCCAGCAGCGAGCCGATGAGGTACGCCGTCAGAGTGAGCGCTCCTGCCGCACCGTGGCGCAGCGTGTGGTGGGCTGTGAGCCGAACCTGACCGGCGCCGCGCGCCCGCACGGTCATCGCCCACGGCTGACGTTCGGCCGCCTCGATGCCGTCGCGCAGTACCTGGCCGAGGAGAGCTGCGACCGGCAGCGCCAGGGTGATCGCCGGTAGAACGATTGTCGCGGGGTTGCGCGTGCCCGCCACCGGGAACCAGCCCAGCCCGAACGCGAAGATGCTGAGCAGTAGGAGCCCGATCCAGAACACCGGAGACGACAGCACGATCAGCTCGATGCCGGCGACGATTCCCCGCGACACCCTCCCGCGGACGAACAGTGCCACCGCGAGCGCGAGCACCACGGCGATCACGAATGCCAGCGCCGTCAGCTGCAGCGTGGATCCGAGCTGGCGACCGATCACCTCGGTCACCGGCATCCGCAGCTGGTACGACTCGCCAAGGTTTCCCTGCAGGAGCTGGCCGAGGTACGACAAGTACTGCTCCAGTGGAGGCCGATCCAGGCCCAACTCCGCCCGGATGCCATCCTTCACAGCCTCACTCACCTGGGCCTGCGGCCCCAGCATTACCGAAACAGGGTCACCCGGAATCACTCGGAATGCGAGGAATGCGAGCGTCGCCGCGCCCCACAGGACGATGATGACGGATGCCGCGAGCTCCGCGATCCGGATGAGGAGGCGTTTCACGCAGGCACTCAGCCGACCGTGACCTCGTAGAACAGCGGACGGCCGTACAGGTCGTACTCGAGACCCGAGATGGTGTCGTTCATGGCGGTGATGAGCGACGGGCTGTAGAGCGGCACGATCGCAGTGTATTGCGCATTCCACTGCTGCAGCGTCTGGTAGATCGCGGCGCGCTCCTCAACGTCGTTCGTGGCGATGCCTTCCTCGAGCAGAGCATCGATCTCGGGATCGCTCACCTGCGAAGCGTTCTGGAAGCCATCGGTGTGCAGGTGATTGCGCAGCAGGTCGCCGTCAACGCCGGAGAAGCCCCAGTCTGTGAGGTCGAACGTCTTCGGCCCATACTGCTCGTTGTAGGCACCGGGTTCGAGCACCTCGCGCACGACCTCGAAGCCGATGTCGGCAAGATCCGACTGAATCGCGTTCCCGAGTGCGGAGTTGTCGTCCGACACCGGCGTATAGGCGATCCAGCGCACCGAGAGTCGCTGACTGTCCTTCATGCGGATGCCGTCGCTGTCACGCTCGGTCCACCCCGCCTCGTCCAACAGGCGGTTCGCCTCGTCCTGATCGAACGGCAGGCTGCCTTCGAGTGACGCGTCGTATCCGGGAGTCGTCGAACCGAGGATGCTCCACGCACGCGGGAACTGGCCGAAGAAGATCTCTTCCACTGCCGCGTCGATGTCGATGCCGCGGGCGAACGCCTGACGCACCTTCTCGTCCGCGAAGACGCCGTAGGCCTCGTTCAGGTACAGCGAATACGGCAGGCCGGGGTACTCGTTCGCGTCGACCGTGAGTGTGTCCGGCAGTTCGACGGCGAGGTTCGGCGGCAGATTGCTGGCCAGGTCGGCCTCACCGCTTTCCACGACGCCGGCACGCACGGACGCCTCCGGCAGGATCTCGACCCGCAGCGTCTGGAACTGCGCAGCCTCGGCGCCATCCGGACCCCAGGCGTAATCAGGGTTGCGGGTGTAGACGATCTCTTGGTCCGGCGTGTACTCGGTGAGCTCGAACGGCCCGGTGCCGACGTTGATACCGGGCCCGCCGGCCTTGAGCTGATCGGCGGAGCTTTCCAGGACGGCGGGAGAATAGAACCCGAGCAGCGCCGTGCTTGCGGCCTGCAAGAACGGCGCATAGGGCTGCGAGAAACTCACTTCGACTTCGTATTCGCCCAGCACCTTGGTGCCGGCGTAGAACTCGCCGCCGAGCATACTCGCCGCCTGGGCGGATGCCGTCTCGGGGTCGGCGATGCGGTCGAAGTTCGCCTTGACGGCATCTGCGTTGAATGGCTCACCATCCGTGAAGGTGACATCGTCGCGCAATTCAAACGTGTACGTGGTGCTGTCAGGCGAGACAGTCCAGTCTTGCGCGAGCCATGCAGAGAACGAACCGTCAGCTTCCTGAAAAACCAGCGAATCGAGCACGACGCGCTGGACCATACTCGACACGTCGAGTTGGCTGGTCTGCGGGTCCATGTGACCGGCGGCAAGGTTCGCACCCTCGATCGCCCAGACGACCTCGCCGCCACCTTCTGCAGCGTTCTCATCACCCGGGCCGGCGCATGCGCTGAGCACAAGAGCAGCGGCCGCTGTGAGGGCGGTGGCGGACAAAATACGGCGCACGAACGGAGTGGGCATGCAAGTCCTCAGGAAGGTGAAAAGGGGTCGGTCAAGTCTAGCCGCGGTTTCTTGGACTGGGTCGAACTATGACCGCTCCTCCCCCTCGCACTCTTGGCTAGAATGGTCAGCACACCTCACACTCAGGCACGCTCACACAGTGCCGCATACATCGCGCAAGGAGACCTTCATGGCCGCGTCCGCACAGAATCAGATCCCTGACAAGCCCGTTCTCGAAGGTCTCGAAACGAAGTGGGATGCTGCCTGGGCAGAGCAGGGCACGTACCTGTTCGATCGCGTGCGTGCTGCTGAGCTCGGCCGCGAGGGTGTCTACTCGATCGACACGCCGCCGCCCACGGCATCCGGATCACTCCATATCGGTCACGTGTTCTCCTACACGCACACCGACGTCAAGGCTCGTTACGAGCGCATGCGCGGCAAGAGCGTCTTCTACCCGATCGGCTGGGATGACAACGGCCTGCCGACCGAGCGTCGTGTGCAGAACTACTACGGCGTGCGCTGCGACCCGACGCTCCCCTACGACGCAGATTTCGTCCCTCCCTTCCACGGCGATGCGAAGAGCCTCAAGGCCGCCGATCAGCTGCCGGTGAGCCGCCGCAATTTCATCGCGCTGTGCGAAGAACTCACCCTCGAAGACGAGAAGCAATTCGAAGACGTCTTCCGTCAGATGGGCCTCAGCGTCGACTGGACGCAGACCTACCGCACGATCTCTGATGAGACGATCCGCCAGAGCCAGCTCGGCTTCATCCGCAACCACGAACGCGGCGAGGCCTACCAGGCGCTCGCACCGACGCTCTGGGATGTCGACTTCCGCTCGGCGATCGCGCAGGCCGAACTCGAGGACCGCGAGCAGCCAGCCGCCTACCACCGCCTCGCCTTCCACAAGAGCGACGGCTCAGGCGACATTCACATCGAGACGACACGTCCTGAGCTGCTCGCCGCATGTGTCGCGCTCGTGGCACACCCCGACGATGAGCGTTACCAGCCGTACTTCGGCTCGACCGTTCGCACTCCCCTGTTCGACATCGAGGTACCAGTGCTCGCGCACCACCTCGCGCAGAAGGACAAGGGATCCGGCATCGCGATGGTCTGCACCTTCGGTGACGTCACCGACATGATCTGGTGGCGCGAACTCGACCTTCCGATTCGTGCGATCCTCGGCCTTGATGGTCGAGTGATCGCGGATGCGCCCGAGGCGATCATCTCGGATGCTGGACAGGCCGCGTACGCGGAGCTGGCAGGCAAGACGGTGTTCAGCGCCCGCAAGCGTATCGCCGAGCTTCTTGAGGAGTCCGGTGAGCTGCTGGAGGTTTCCAAGCCCTTCAACCACGCCGTGAAGTTCTTCGAGAAGGGCGACCGCCCGCTCGAGATCGTCTCGACGCGCCAGTGGTACATCCGCAACGGTGCGCGCGATGAGAAGCTGCGCGACCAGCTCATCGAGCACGGCCGCAAGCTCGCCTGGCACCCGGACTTCATGCGCGTGCGCTACGAGAACTGGGTCGGCGGCCTGACCGGCGACTGGCTCGTCTCGCGTCAGCGCTTCTTCGGCGTGCCACTACCCGTCTGGTACGGGCTGGATGAGAACGGTGACCGCGATTTCGACCGCGTGATCCTGGCCGATGCCGCATCTCTGCCGATCGATCCGACCGTGGACGTTCCTGCGGGATACACCGCCGAGCAGCGCGGCGCGGCCGGTGGCTTCGAGGCAGAGGTCGACATCCTCGATACCTGGGCTACATCGTCACTGACCCCGCAGCTGGCCGGCGGCTGGCAGCGGGACGAGAACCTGTGGAAGCTCGTCGCACCGTTCGACGTGCGCCCGCAGGGGCAGGACATCATCCGCACCTGGCTGTTCTCGACCATGCTGCGTTCCGCGCTCGAAGACGGCCGCACGCCGTGGAAGCACGCCTCGATTTCCGGTTTCATCGTCGACCCCGACCGCAAGAAGATGTCCAAGTCCAAGGGCAACGTGGTCACCCCGGCGGACATCCTTGAGAAGCACGGTTCGGATGCTGTGCGCTACTGGGCAGCCTCCAGCAGACTCGGCGTGGATGCCGCGTTCGACCCGCAGAACCCGACGCAGATGAAGATCGGCCGACGTCTGGCGATCAAGATCCTGAACGCCGCGAAGTTCGTGCTGTCGTTCCCCGTACCCGAGGGCGCACAGGTCACGCACGCGCTGGATGCCTCGATGCTCGCCACGCTCGACGAGGTCGTTGCGGATGCGACCAAGGCATTCGACGCGTTCGACCACGCGCGAGCCCTGGAAGTGACCGAGTCGTTCTTCTGGACGTTCTGCGATGACTACCTCGAGCTCGTGAAGGAGCGCGCCTACGACCAGACCGACGTCGGCCAGCCTTCTGCCGCGCTCGCACTGCGGATTGCCCTGTCGACGCTGCTTCGACTGCTCGCCCCTGTCGTGTCGTTCGCGACGGAAGAGTCGTGGAGCTGGTTCGAATCCGGTTCGATCCACACCGCAGCGTGGCCAACCGCCGGCGACCTGGCCGGAGGCGACCCGTCGATCCTCACTGCCGCCAGTGCTGCGCTCATCGGCATCCGCCGCGCGAAGACCGAAGCCAAGGCTTCGCAGAAGACGCAGGTCGCACGTGCGGTGATCGCAGCTCCCGCCTCGACGCTTGCGGCTGTGCGCGCTGCAGCCGACGATCTTCGGGCGGTGGGCCGAATCGCCGAGCTCTCGTTTGTCGAGGGCGCCGAGCTGGCCGTCACCGAGATCGAGCTGGCTCCCGTCGAGGAAAGCTGATGCAGCTGGGTACGCGTTGGGCGGCAGGTGCGGATGCTCCGGCATCCGTTCCCGCCGTCCTGCGGCCGGCGATCGCGGAGGTGGAGGCACGCGGCCTCGAAGGGCACTGGACTCTCACCTGGCTGGAAGGCCGACCGATCGCGGAGCTGGATGCCGGGTGGGAAGTCTTCCTCACTGCATCCGGCGATGTCGTCGCCCGCCCATTCGAGGACTAATCAGCTCAGCGCAGTCGCATGCCCATCTGCGCGAGCGCATGATCGGTCGCGCGCGGGTCTGGCTTGCTGGTCTGCTCGTCCTTGATCAACGCCAGCATCACTTCATGACGATCCTGTCGGCGCTCTGCGCGAGTGGTGGCCCATCGGGCCATCGCCGCAGCAAGTCGAATCGACGCGCGCTCGATACTGTTCGCGCCACGCGGCACGGCGTAAGTACGGGTGATGGCTACTGCGCTCATGATGCGGACTCCTTTTTCGTTGTGAGGTTCTTGAGCGGGAAGATGTCGGCACGCACACTGACGCGTCTGACACCCGCCCCCTTCTGATTGCCGTACTTCTCTGTGGCCTCGTCCATGAGCGCTTCGATCTTCTCGCTGAGCTCGACCGTCTGCGCTGCAGTCATACTGATGCCGGTCGTCATTGACTTACTCGTGTCAGCCCACTCCGCTGTCTCCTTGTCGATGCGGCTTGTGAAAAACTCCATGAGCTCTTCGTGGCGCCGGCGAAGTGCTTCGGCAACGGCCACTTGGAGTGCTGCTTCACCGGCCGGCGAACCCTGCACTGCACGCGAGTCGTAGACGACGCCGCCAACCGGGCGCTCCCACCACCGCTCACGGCCGCTACGGTCACCCTCAACCTCGCGAATGAGGTCGTGGCTTGCCAGGGAGCGCAGGTGATAGCTGGTCGCGCCAGATGACTCCCCCAGCATCTCGGCCAGAGTACTGGCAGTCTGCGGACCTTCCTGAGCGAGGATATCGAAGATCTGCACACGCAGCGGATGCGACAGCGCACGCAGTGCGCCGATATCCAGCACGCGTCGTTCAGCTGCGGTGGGGGTCTTCTCGTTCTCGGCCATAATGCAAAGATACCTTTGCAAAGAGATCTTTGCAAGTGTTTCTTTGCATTGGTGTGTCGATGCCGGGTCGTAGGCTCGATGTCATGACCGACGCTGTAAACCCGCTCCTGACGCCATCCGCTCTCCCCTACGCGCTGCCGGATTACGCGAACATCCGCCCGGAGCACTATCTCCCGGCATTCCAGGCGGCGTTCGAGGAGCACCTCGCCGAGATTCGGCGCATCACGATGGTGCGCTCGATGCCGACGTTCGAGAACACGATGGTGCCGCTCGAGCAGTCCGGCGACATGCTCGAGCGCGTTGCGCACGCGTTCTATACCGTGAGCTCGGCGGATGCCACGGATGAGATTCAGGCGATCGATGAGGAACTCGCGCCTCTCATGTCAGCGCACGACGACGCGATCCGCCTCGACGCGCAGCTTTACTGGCGCGTCAAGACGTTGCACGAACGGTTGGATCAGCTCGAGCTCGATGCGGAGAGCGCCTACCTCGTGCAGCGGCATTTCCGAGAAATGACCCACGCAGGTGCCGGGCTCGATGATGAGGCGAAGCAGACTCTGACGGCGCTGAACCAGAAGCTGTCGACGCTCACCAACACCTTCGAGAAGAATCTGCTCGCCGACACCAACGATCTTGCGGTGTACTTCGAAAGCGCCGAGGAGCTCGATGGTCTGGCGGACGGCGAGTTGTCCGCTGCCGCCCGCGCTGCGACGGATCACGGCCACAAAGGCGGCTTCCTGATCTCGCTGCCGCTGTTCACCGGGCATCCGTATCTGGCATCCCTCACCAATCGTGAGAGCCGCCGGCGCATCATGGAAGCATCCCGCGTCCGTGCTGCGCGCGGGAACGCCAACGACAACCGTTCCGTGCTGACCGAGATCGTCGCGCTGCGCGCGGAACGTGCGTCGGTGCTCGGATACTCGTCCCACGCGGCCTACGTCACGGCGGATGAGACGGCAAAAACGGCCGAAGCAGTATCTGACCTTCTGCACCGGCTCGCCCCGGCCGCGGCATCCAACGCAGGCGCCGAACAGGCCGCACTGCAGGCGATCATCGACGAGACCGAGCCGGCACCCTTCACCCTGGAAGCCCACGACTGGGCGTTCTACACGGAGAAGGTGCGTACGGCGAAGTACGACATCGACACGGCGGCACTTCGCCCCTGGTTCGAGGCCGAGCGGGTGCTGCAGGACGGCGTGTTCTACGCCGCGACCCAGCTGTACGGCGTGACGTTCGCCGAGCGTAACGACCTCGTCGCCTATCACCCCGGTGCTCGGGTGTTCGAAGTGCACAACCCAGAGGGCAGCGCGCTCGGACTCTACGTTCTCGACCTGTACACGCGTGATTCCAAGCGCGGCGGCGCATGGATGAACCCGATCGTCAGCCAGTCCACTCTGCGCGGAACTGCGCCCGTCGTCGTCAACAACCTCAACGTGTCGCAGCCGGGCGACGGGCAGCCGACGCTGCTCACGCTCGATGAGGTGACGACGCTGTTCCACGAGTTCGGCCATGCGCTGCACGGGCTGTTCGCGACGGTCACCTACCCGCATTTCGCCGGGACGAACGTGTTCCGCGACTTCGTGGAGTTCCCGAGTCAGGTCAACGAAATGTGGATCCTCTGGTCAGAGGTGCTCGACAACTACGCGCGCCACTTCGAGACCGGAGAATCGCTGGATGCTGCGATCGTGGCGCGCCTGCGTGCGACGGAGACGTTCAATCAGGGTCATGACACGAGCGAGTATCTCGCTGCGGCGTGGCTGGATCAGGCCTGGCATCGGGTCTCTGCGGATTCTGCTGTCGATGACGTCGTGGCATTCGAATCGGCGGCACTCGCGGAGATCGGGCTCGACAACCCGGCTGTTCCAACGCGCTACTCCTCGACGTACTTCGCGCACGTGTTCTCCGGCGGCTACAGCGCCGGGTACTACTCGTACATCTGGAGCGAGGTGCTTGATGCCGACACCGTGGAATGGTTCCGCGAGAACGGCGGTCTCACCCGCGAGAACGGTGACCGCTTCCGCGCTCGCCTGCTCGGCGTGGGCGGGTCGAAGGATCCCCTCGAGGCATACCGCGACTTCCGCGGCCGCGACGCCGACATCGCGCCGTTGCTGAAGCGCCGCGGGCTCGACGGCTGATGGACCCCGAGCGACTCAAGACCATCAGCCGCGCATTCGACGCACGGTCTGCGACCTATGACGACAGTACGATGCATCGTGAGCTCGCGTCCGCTGTCGCCGATTTCGCTGATGTGACTGCGGTCGAGGTGGCTCGCTGCGCAAGACGCACACGTACCCGACCGACCACCTACCGTTCGAGTCGCTGGAGCTACTGACAGCGACGGCCGCCGCTCACCAGTTCACGATCGCCCGATCCATGACCTGGTCGGATGACGTGGACAGGCTCCTCATCGCCGAGTGGGTAAGGCAGTGATATCATTAGCCTGTACTGATATCACTGTGAGGTGAGCAACTATGTCCGCGATCACGATCCGCAATCTGTCGGAGGAGACTCACCGCGCGTTGAAAGCTCGCGCAGTCAGCAACCAGCGCAGCACAGAAGCGGAAGTACGCGCGATCCTCGATTCCGCGGTTGCCCCGCGCGCAAAGCTCGGGACTCTCCTCACTGATATTGGCCTGAGCGTGGGCGGAGTCGATCTCGACTTCGATCGCGGCGCTGAAGATCGCGACCCGGTCGACCTGTCATGATCCTGGTCGATACGAACGTTATCGCCGAGCCGATGCGCAGCGCACCGAATCCTGCTGTCGCGGATTGGTGGGACAGACAGGATCCGACAACGCTTCATCTGAGCACGATCTCACTCGCTGAGATCCGCTATGGGATCGCCCTTCTTCCAGACGGGCATCGTCGCTCCCAACTCCACGAACGATTCGAAACCGAGTTACTGCCCCACTTCGCGGGTCGCATCATTGGCTTCGATGACGCGGCCAGTCTTCGCTATGCCAGGCTCAGAGCCGACGCGCGACGACAAGGAATCGTGATCGCGGCTCTTGACGGGCTCATCGCAGCCACCGCCTCCGCACACCAACTGTCGATCGCGACGCGCGATGTCACGCCGTTCTTTGCTGCGGGCCTGCATGTGATCAATCCGTTCGAGCTTTGATCACGTCCTATTCCAGACCTGGCACCCGATCACTCACCAAACGATCCCAGCACGTCGAGTGGACGCGGCACGATCAAAGCGCCGTTCATGATCTCCCGGTCCCCCAGCGGGGAATCCAACTCGACTGTGAACGGCGTCGGCGGGTTGCTCTGGCACGTCGCCGCACCGTCATCGTCCGGTCGCACGGCGATATGGACAATGACCGCGTCCTCGGTCTCCTCCAGGGCTATCAGTTCGACCCGGCCTGCCGCATCCATCCCGCTGTTGCAGGCGCGCTCGGTGACGAGCAGAGCCAGCTCGGTAGCGTCGGGAACCGGCAGCGCGGCCCGATCAAGGTTCACCTCGGCCGGCGTGAGCGGCGCGGGGTCGATTGCGAGCGCGCACGATGCACTGCTCGTGAGCATCCACCTAGCCTCTCCTGTCGCCGGCAGGTCACCCATCTTTTCGAACACGCGTACGTCGTGGTCCGCACCGCTGTCATCGATCGCGTCATACGGGCGGAGGACGGTGATGCTCGTGGGGCTCTCGGTCGTCACCACCCACTCGCTCAGATTTTCTGGTGCGACGCTGGTGCCCAAGTCATCGACGACGGAAGCGAGCGCGGCTGCGGCGTCGCCGGTGAGCTCGTCGGCGCGCACATCGGCGTCGTATCGCGCCGCGTCGATTGGGCGGCCATTGCACTCGTAGGCGACGGCGGACTCGTCCGGTGCGCTGGTCGGAGGGGGCGAGCCTGTGCTGATCGGAGGAGTCGAGCCTGCGTTGGTCGGAGGAGCAGAGCCGGCGCCTACCGCACACCCGGCGCAGGCCAGCAGCGAAAGCAGCACACTGGCTGAGACAAGCAACTGCGAACGAAAAGCTCTCATGCCAGAAAGTGTCCCACCGCAGGCATTCGTCTCACACGCGTGCGTTCGCACCCCACCGCGACGGTGGGCCCTACGTCCTGCTGAGCGCACAAAGTCGGCTACTCCGCACGCACCGAGCGACTGCCCAGTAGGACGTAGCTGACGCCAAGTAGCCCGCTGAGCACCAGCAGACCGGCGCCGACCAACGGCGCTGCTGTCCAGAACCAGCTGATTCCAGTCTCGGAGAAGTTGAAGCCCACGGACAGCAAGAGTGCGAGAATCGCAGCCACCAGGAGCATCGACCGGCCACGTGTCGTTTGACGGATCATTTCAACGTCCCCTCGCTATTGCGCCCGACTCTACTCCAGGCCTGGTCACATTCGAAGAGTCTGCGGTGGATGCGCAACCCACTGCGCCTACGCGGAGAGCAGTCCGAGCTCCCGCGCGAAGTCGCGCATCCGCGTCGCCATCTCCTGCGGCACCTCTGCGACGGTGAAATGCCCGCCCTCCGGCAGCCGATCAAAAGAGCGCAGGTCGCGGTAGAAGCTCCGAGCGACACTCTCCGGATAATCATGTTCGTGCCGCTGGATCGCGACCGCCGCCGGCACCTCGACGGGCAGTATGCGCTCATCTTCACCGGTGTCGAAGTATCGTCTGAACGAGGTGGCGATGCTTTGCGTGGCCCAATAGATCATCGCCTCGGTGATGATGCGGTCCCGCGAGATTCTGCGCTCAAGCGTCTCCGGCTGACTCGTCGGGGTATCACTCCATTCCACGAGCTTCTCCGCGATCCACGCGATGAGGCCCGCTGGCGAATCGTTCAGCCCCGCGGCCAAAGTGTCAGGGCGGGTGCCCTGCACATGACCGTAAGCGCCGTCCGGCCCACCGCTCGCCGCCAACCGATCGAAGAACGCTCGCGCTTCTGGATCTTCGATGGCCGCACGCTCATCGTCCGTGCCGAAATGCGAATGCGTCGCAAGAATCCCCTGCACCTGGCCGGGATACGACGACGCGATCAGGTCGCTCACATTGGCTGAGATGTCCTCGCCGTAGGTGAGATACCGCTCATAGCCGAGCGCGTCGGTCATCAGCGTGTGCATCAGTCGCGCCATCACGCCCTCTGTCATAGTTCCGGCGTACGGCGCGGAGAACGCAAATCCAGGCATGCTCGGAATGATCACGTGGAAATCCGGCAGCAGCCGGGCGAACTCCAGCTGGAGTGCGAAGGTGTGCGGCCATCCGTGCATCACCAGCAGCGCCGGAGCATCAGCTCGTTCAGATCGCAGATGGACGAAGTGGACGTCGGTGCCGTCGACCTCGGTGATGAATTGCGGATGCTGGTTCAGCCATTCCTCGCGTGCACGCCAGTCGAACTCGGCCCAGGATTCGACGAGCTCTCGCAGGTATACCGCCGACATCCCCGTCTCCGGGCGTCGCGGCGAGTCGGGCAGCAGGCGCGAATGCGAGAGCCGCTCGCGCACGTCCACGATGATGTCGTCAGGGATCGAGATCTGGAAGCTTCGCATAGCGGCACTGTAATCCCCGCCGCGGACATTCAGGAGCTTGCACCCGACGTCCGTCTCATTCGAACGAGCACAACTTCGGAGCCGAGGCCCAACACGCCGTTTCAGGCGGCCCGTTCCCCGGCGTGTCGCGGGTGACGTCCGCAGTTGTGCCCGGCCAGTCCGCAGGCGCACGCCCGCCGCACTTCGTCAGGACTGCAGTTGCTGCAAAGCCTTGTACCAGGTCAGCTGATGGAAGCTCTGCTCCAGTCGATCACCCAGACCTTCGGCCGGCAGCAGATGCACGGTGATGATCTCGCCTCCATCGAGGCTCTGCTCTGCCACCCGCGTGCAACCACGAGCGAGGAAGTGGTGGACACGATTCGTGTGGTTCCCGAAGTTCGCCCAGGTCGCACCGAGGTCCACGATCTCCTGAGCTTCGTACCCGGTCTCCTCGCGCAGCTCCCGCACGGCGGCGTCGCGCGGATCTTCTCCCGGCTCTACACCGCCACCGATCGTACCCAGAGCAACTATCCCGGCTCCGTGGCGGTACTCCTCAACGATGATCGCGTCGCCATCGAGGTTCACCGCCAGAACCGAGATCCATTCGCTCGGTTCGAGCACATAGTACGGAGAGATGGTACGACCGGCGACGTCGACGCACTCATCGGCGCGCAGCCGAATCCAGCGGTCGGCAACGATCATCTCGCTGCGTGCCACCACCCAGGGTGCTGGCGTCGAGCCGTCAGAGAATCCGGGCGCCTACGCGCTCTTACGCTTGCGCTCCAGCACGATAGTCGGTGCCGCGCCATCATCGACGGCCGCACGCGTGACGATGACCTTCTTCACGTCTTCGGCAGACGGAATCTCGAACATGATCGGACCGAGCACGTCTTCAAGGATCGCGCGCAGGCCACGTGCACCCGTCTTGCGATCCACGGCGAGGTCGGCGATCGATCGGAGCGCGTCTTCTTCGAACTCGAGCTCGACACCGTCGATCTCGAACATGCGCTGGTACTGCTTCACCAGAGCGTTGCGAGGAGCGGTGAGAATCTCCATCAGCGCATCCTGATCCAGCGGAGAAACCGACGCGACGATGGGCAGCCGCCCGATGAACTCCGGGATCAGACCGAACTTGTGCAGGTCTTCAGGCAGAACCTCGCTGAACAGGTCGAGATCCTTGGTCTTGTCGTGCAGCGGGGCACCGAAGCCGATACCGTGCTTTCCGACACGCGACGAGACGATATCTTCGAGACCGGCAAAGGCCCCCGCCACGATGAACAACACGTTCGTCGTATCGATCTGCAGGAACTCCTGGTGCGGGTGCTTGCGACCGCCCTGCGGCGGAACAGACGCAACCGTGCCTTCAATGATCTTCAGCAGCGCCTGCTGCACGCCCTCACCGGAGACGTCACGAGTGATCGAAGGATTCTCGGCCTTGCGGGCGATCTTGTCGATCTCGTCGATGTAGATAATGCCCTGCTCGGCGCGCTTCACATCGTAATCCGCGGCTTGGATGAGCTTGAGGAGGATGTTTTCCACATCCTCACCGACGTATCCGGCCTCAGTCAATGCCGTGGCATCTGCCACTGCGAACGGGACGTTCAGCCGCTTCGCCAATGTCTGAGCGAGGTAAGTCTTGCCACAACCGGTCGGACCGATGAGCAGAATGTTGCTCTTTGCGATCTCGACTTCTTCGGCCTTCTGCTCGGCGAGCTGAAGCGTGCCGTGCGCGCGGACGCGCTTGTAGTGGTTGTAGACCGCAACGGCAAGAGACCGTTTCGCAGGCTCTTGCCCGACCACGTATTCCTCGAGGAACGCGAAGATCTCGCGTGGCTTGGGCAGATCAAAGTCAGCGACGCCGTCGGCGGAGGACTCCGCCATCCGCTCTTCGATGATCTCGTTGCACAACTCGACGCATTCGTCGCAAATGTACACACCGGGGCCAGCGATGAGCTGCTGCACCTGTTTCTGGCTCTTTCCGCAGAACGAGCACTTAAATAGGTCAGCGCTTTCACCGATTCGGGCCATGCGCGTCCTCCTTGGGGAGTCTGAGAAACTCCTTCGAGCCTAACCGCTCCCTCAGACACTGAGCCGCATTGGCGCGGCTCAGGCCGGATCCCGTCAGCTCAGATCAGCTCGAGTCAGATCAAGCTCTTGGTGTGCCACACCGTCTTGGTCTCGGTGAAGGCTGCGATCCGCTCCGGCGACGCCGTCACTTCACCCGGCGTGAGCACGCGCTTGAGAGTGTCGGCCGCAGCGATCTGCATGTCCACCCATTCGAGAGCACCGGCCCCTGCCAGATCGAGCGCGTTGACGTCAGCGTGCGACGCGAGCCACGGTGCGATTTCGGCGGGCGATCCGGTGATCACATTCACCACTCCCCCCGGCACATCGCTCGTGGCGAGCACCTCGGCAAGACTGATCGCCGAAAGCGGATGCTGCTCGCTGGCCACCACAACCACAGTGTTGCCCGCCACAAGCGCGGGGGCAACAACGGAGACCAGACCGAGCAGCGCGGAGTCCTGCGGTGCGACGATCGCCACAACGCCGGTCGGCTCAGGCACGGAGATGTTGAAGTACGGACCCGATACCGGGTTAGCATTGCCGGCGACCTGGGCGTACTTGTCGCACCAGCCCGCGTACCAAACCCACAGATCGATGGCGTCATCGACCTGTGTGCCGGCCGCGGCAGCAGAAACACCCTCCTGCGCCACGATCTCGTCGATGAACTGCGCACGCCGCCCCTCGAGGACCTCGGCGACCCGGTACAACACCTGGCCACGGTTGTATGCCGTCGCTCCTGACCAGCCCTTCACAGCCGAGCGGGCTGCCACCACGGCATCCCGAGCATCCTTGCGAGAGCCCTTCGCCGCGTTCGCGAGGAACGCACCCTTGGCGGAGAGCACCTCGTAGGTGCGGCCGGACTCGCTGCGGGGAAACTTTCCGCCGATGGCGAGCTTGTACGTCTTCGGCACAACAAGTCGCTTGCTCATGCTGATGCCCCCTTCAGGTAGGCGGTGAGACCATGTCGGCCGCCCTCGCGGCCATATCCGGATTCCTTGTAGCCACCGAACGGGCTGGCCGGGTCGAAACGGTTGAACGTGTTCGCCCAAATGACACCGGCACGTAACTGGTCGGCGACGGCGAGTATGCGCGAGCCCTTGTCGCTCCAAATGCCCGCCGACAGCCCGTATGGCGTGTTGTTCGCCTTGGCAATGGCCTCGGCAGGTGTACGGAAGGTCAGCACGGAGAGCACCGGTCCGAAGACCTCATCACGGGCGATGCGATGGGATGCTTCGACACCGGTGAAGATCGTCGGCGCGAACCAGAACCCCTTCTCAGGGATGGCGCAGTCGGCCGTCCAGCGCTCTGCGCCTTCGGCCTCGCCGATGGCGCTGAGCTCGTGGATACGAGCCAACTGGGCGGCGGAGTTGATCGCACCGATATCCGTGTTCTTGTCGAGCGGGTCTCCCAGACGCAACGTGGAAAGACGCGACTTCAGGCGATCGATGACCTCGTCATGGATCGATTCCTGAACCAGCAGACGACTGCCGGCACAGCACACGTGCCCTTGGTTGAAGAAGATGCCGTTGACGATGCCTTCGACGGCCTGGTCGATCGGCGCGTCGTCGAAGACGATGTTCGCGGCCTTCCCGCCCAGCTCGAGAGTGACCTTCTTCTGGGTGCCGGCAACGGCACGCGCGATGTCGCGCCCAACGCCGGTCGAGCCGGTGAACGCGACTTTGTTGACGTCAGGATGCCGCACCAGAGTAGCGCCAGTGGAACCGGCACCGGTGACGATGTTCACCACACCGGCGGGCAGCTCTGCCTGTTGCAGGATCTCAGCGAAGATCAGCGCGGTCAGCGGCGTGGTCTCGGCGGGCTTGAGCACAACCGTGTTGCCCGCAGCGAGGGCCGGTGCGATCTTCCACGCCAGCATCAGCAACGGGAAGTTCCACGGGATGATCTGCCCCGCGACACCCAGCGCACGAGGGTTTGCACCCAGGCCCGCGTAGTCGAGCTTGTCTGCCCAACCGGCGTAGTAGAAGAACCAGGATGCGACCAGCGGAACGTCGACGTCGCGGCTCTCCTTGATCGGCTTGCCGTTGTCGAGGCTCTCTGCGACAGCGAGTTCGCGAGCGCGCTCCTGCACGAGGCGGGCGATGCGGAAGAGATACTTTCCGCGATCGCGGCCGCTCATCTTCGACCAGACCTTGTCGTACGCGCGGCGGGCGGCCGCGACGGCACGATCGATGTCTTCATCGTTGGCGCCGGCGATCTCAGCAATGTGCGACTCATCCGAAGGTGAGATCGTGTTGAAGCTGGGGCCAGAGCCGTCCACGAAGTCGCCGTCGATGAACAGACCGTAGCTGTCGCGCAGGTTCAGGATCGCCTTGGATTCAGGCGCTGGGGCATATTCCAGGAATGACATGTTTCTGTTCCCTTTAGTCGATCGTGACGTAGTCGGGGCCGGAGTAGTGGCCGGTGGTCAGCTTCTGACGCTGCAGCAGCACATCGTTGAGCAGACTCGAAGCGCCGAAGCGGAACAGATGCGGCTGCAGCCATTCCTCGCCGACGGTTTCTGCGACGGTGACGATGTACTTGATTGCGTCCTTGGACGTGCGGATGCCGCCGGCGGGCTTAACACCGATCTTCTCGCCGGTGTCACGGTGCCAGTCGCGCACAGTCTCGAGCATGAGCAGCGTCGTCGGCAGTGTGGCGGCCGGCTGCACCTTGCCGGTAGAGGTCTTGATGAAGTCACCGCCGGCGAGGATGCCCAGCCAGGAGGCGCGCTTGATGTTGTCGTACGTGTTCAGCTCACCGGTCTCGAGGATCACCTTGAGGGAGGCGGAGCTGCCGTCGGCGCGACGGCAGGCTTCCTTCACCGCGGCGATCTGATCGAAGACCATGCCATAGCGACCGGAGAGGAACGCACCTCGGTCGATGACCATATCGATCTCGTCGGCGCCAGCGGCGACCGCCTCCGCCGTGTCAGCGAGTTTGATGGCGAGCGAGGCGCGACCGCTGGGGAATGCAGTCGCAACGGCGGCGACCGAGATCTTGCCGTCGTCTGGGTCACCATGAACGCTACCCAGCGCCTCAACGGCGTAGCCGACCATGTCGCCGTACACGCAGACAGCCGCGACGAGCGGAGTGGACTGATCTGACGCATCCGGAGTCTTCGCCTTGGCAACGAGCGAGCGCACCTTGCCGGGAGTATCCGCACCCTCGAGCGTGGTGAGGTCGATCAGCGAGATGATCTTGTCGATCGCCCAGGCCTTCGATGTCGTCTTGATTGAGCGTGTGCCGAAGCTGGCAGCACGCTGCTCGAGGCCTGTGGCATCTACACCGGGAAGTCCGTGCAGGAAGCGACGCAGCGTGGCGTCATCGGGCTCTCCGCCCAGCACATCCACCGCAGAGCGGCGGGAGAGTTCTTGGGTTGTCATCGTTCCTCCAACAATGCTCGGGCTGTGGTCTCATCGGTCACCAGAACGCTGCACAGGCCGCTGTTGACGACTGTACGCGCGATGTCGTGTTTCGCGGCCCCCGCAGTGACGAAGATCGCCTGCGCAGCGCTGCGCAATCGTTCAAGGCTCACCCCGACCGTGCGCGCGTCGAGCTGCGGATCGACGATGTTGCCGTCGGCGTCGATGTAGCGTCCGAGTACGTCCCCGACGGCGCCTCGGCGCGCGAGTTCCTCGACGTCAGCAGGCTTCAAGTATCCGTTCTCGACGTGCGCCGAGGTCGCGTCGGCTGGGCCCGCCGAGTAAAGATAGGTCTGCGCATCCACGGCCTGTTCCAAGACGGCGGAGACGGTTCGATCCGCCTCGATCGCCTGTTTCGTTTCCGCACGTTCCAAAATGGCGGGGCTGGGAAGAAGCGTCGCCTGCCCGCCGGCGCGCTGAGCGATGGTCATGGCCAGGCTCGCCGCTCCCCCTGAGCGACGGTTCAGGCTCACGCCCCCGTTGAGCTGCACAACAGTCACGCCACTGGCCCAGCCGTCCGGCAGAGCCTCTGCGACGGCGGTGAGGGTACGTCCCCAGCTCACAGCGAGCGTGCGCGGCACTGGGCGAAGCGCTGCGAGATGATCGGCCGCTGCCTGTGCGACGCGGTCGAGGGTGTTGCTCTCATCGTCTGGAACCGGAACGACGATGACGTCGGCAAGGCCGAATCGCTGGGCGAGTTCACGCTCAAGACCCAGTCGGCGAGCACGAGGATGCACGATCTCGATACGGACGATGCCGACATCGCGTGCATAGGTGAGCAGTCGCCCGACCTTCCATCGCGAAATCTTCAGAAGTGCACCGATCTCGTCCTGCGTCTTGCTCTCGTCGTAATAGAGCTCGGCAACACGGACCGCAAGCAGATCATCGTCCACGGCATCCTCCTCTCGTGCCCAGAATACGCGTAAACACGCACTCGCGCACGTTGTTGCGCATATGAGCACCGGATGCGCGTCACCCTGCGCATCCGCGGCTCCGCGGGCGGCTCGACGCGTCGTTTAGGCGAGCGCTTCGTGCGGAGATGTGCAGCAAGTTCGGACGTTTTCGCGGGATTCCTCCGAGCCAAGCGCACTTCTCCGAGCCAAGCACACACCGCAACTAGGAACGACGAAGGGCGGCAGTCAGATGACTGCCGCCCTCGAGGAGTGGATGCTAGACGCGCTTGCGCGAGGTCAACACCTGGTCGACGATGCCGTACTCAAGAGCCTCGGCCGCAGAGAGGATGTTGTCGCGATCGATGTCGCGGTTGACCTTCTCAACGGGCTGACCGGTGTGCTTGGCCATGGTCTCTTCGAGCCAGGTGCGCATACGGAGGATCTCCGCAGCCTGGATCTCGATGTCGGACGCCTGCCCCTGGCCAGCCTCGCCCATTGCGGGCTGGTGGATCAGGACTCGGGCGTTCGGCAGTGCGAGACGCTTGCCAGGAGCGCCGGCGGCGAGCAGCACGGAGGCCGCGGATGCAGCCTGTCCCAGCACGACGGTCTGGATCTGCGGCGCGACGTACTGCATCGTGTCGTAGATCGCCGTCATCGCGGTGAATGAACCACCGGGCGAGTTGATGTACATCGTGATGTCACGCTCGGCGTCCTGGCTCTCCAGAACCAGGAGCTGGGCCATGACGTCGTCGGCGGATGCGTCGTCAACCTGTACGCCGAGGAAGATCACGCGGTCTTCGAAGAGCTTGTTGTACGGGTCCTGGCGCTTGAAACCGTATGCGGTGCGCTCCTCGAACTGCGGGAGAATGTACCGGCTGGAGGGCAGGTTGCCTGCGGATTGGAAAGTAGGCGTGTACATATGAGTCCTTTCGAATCCGTTACTTGTTGTCCTGATCGGTTCCGCCGCCACCAATGACGTCGGAAGCCGATTCGCGGATGTGGTCGACAAAGCCGTACTCAAGCGCCTCGTCAGCCGTGAACCAGCGGTCGCGGTCGCCATCCTCGTTGATCTGCTCAACCGACTTGCCGGTCTGGCCTGCCGTGATCTCCGCAAGACGCTTCTTCATCGAGAGGATGAGCTGTGCCTGCGTCTGGATGTCGCTCGACGTTCCGCCGAAGCCACCGTGCGGCTGGTGCAGCAGCACGCGCGCGTTCGGTGTGATGTAGCGCTTGCCCTTGGTGCCGGCGGTCAGCAGAAGCTGGCCCATGGATGCTGCCATGCCGATGCCGACGGTGACGATGTCGTTCGGCACGAACTGCATCGTGTCGTAAATCGCCATACCCGCGGTGATCGAGCCACCGGGTGAGTTGATGTAGAGGAAGATGTCCTTTTCCGAGTCTTCTGCGGCGAGAAGAAGAATCTTCGCGCAGATCTCGTTAGCGTTTGCGTCGCGCACCTCTGATCCCAGCCAGATGATGCGGTCCTTCAGCAACCTGTCGAAGACGCTCGTCGCGACGAGTGGTTCTGCAGCCATTTCAGCTCCTGTTTCCGTGTTCGGTGATTCGAATCTACCGGCGCAGACGCGGCGCTCAGGCCGTGTTCGCCGTCGGCATATCAGCGCGCCGTGCGCAGTTCACGGGCGTACGCCGCCACGGAACTCCGGTACTGCGGGAGGAACGGTGCCAGTGTCTCCAGCGCGACTGACGCAGCGGTCACGGCATCGCCCGCAGAGACGAGTGCCAACGCGTAGAACGCCGATGCCGCGTCAGCGAGCTCACCGCCGCGCTCGCGCTCCTCCTTCAGCATCTGCAGGCCCTCTTCGATACGCCCGAGATTGCGCAGCGTACTGGCGAGCTGGATAGTTGCCTGAGCGCGACGAGACTCGTCGAGACCGCCTGCCAACGCGCGCCTGTAGTAGGACACCGCCGCGTTCTCCAGCCCCGCCGAGTCGCGCGCTCCCGCGCGCTCGAACAGCGCTATTGGATCGTCGACAGCTCGTTCAGTAGCGAGTTCGTCGATGAGGCGGATCCGCGCATCATCGGCGACCGCATCATCCGCCCAGACGGCGTCGACTCGTTCCTGCCAGTCGCTCATTTTCCTCCTCATACGCGAAAAGGCGGATGCCGAAGCATCCGCCTTTTCGTCAGAATCGCGTCGCGATCACTCAGCCTTGTCGGCAGCCTTCTTGGCCGGAGCCTTCTTAGCGGCCGGCTTCTTGGCGGGAGCCTTCTTCTCAGCAGGTGCCTCAGCAGCAGCCTCAGCGTCGTCTGCCTTCTCAGCGTCGTCAGCCTTCTTGGCGGCGGGCTTCTTGGCCGGAGCCTTCTTCGCGGGAGCCTTCTTCGCAGGCTTCTCCTCAACGGCGGCCTCGGCTGCCTCATCCTCGTCATCGACAGAGACCAGGCTCGACAGGTCAACGGGCTTGCCGTTGGTGTCGACAACCTTGACCTTGCCAAGGGTGATCGCGAGTGCCTTGTTGCGGGCAACCTCGCCGGCGAGTGCCGGGAGCTGGTTCGACGACTGCAGAGCCTCGACGAACTCCTGCGGTGCCATGCCGTACTGCGCAGCAGACTGGATCAGGTACTGGCTGAGCTCTTCCTGCGAGACCTGCACGTTGGCCTGCTCGGCGATCGTGTCAAGCAGCACCTGCGTGCGGAACTGCTTCTCGCTGGCAGTGGTGACCTCGGCGCGGTGCTCGTCGTCCTCCAGGCGGTTCTCGCCTTCGAGGTGGGTGTGCACCTCGTCTTCGATGAGCTGCGGCGGGACGGGAATGTCGATCATCTCGAGCAGCGCCTCGATGAGCTTGTCGCGAGCCGCAGAGCCCTGCGAGAAGACGGCCTGCTCGTTCACGCTCTCGGCGAGGCTGTCGCGCAGCTCTGCGATCGTGTCGAACTCGCTGGCGACCTGAGCGAAGTCATCATCGGCCTCGGGAAGCTCGCGCTCCTTGACTGCCTTGACGGTGACCGCAACTTCAGCCTCGGAACCGGCGTTGTCGCCGCCGACCAGCTTCGAGCGGAAAGTGGTGTCTTCACCGGCGGTGAGTGACTCAATAGCGTCATCGATGCCCTCGAGCAGCTCGCCGGAGCCGACCTCGTAGGAGACGCCATCGGCGCGGTCGATCTCGGCGCCATCGATCGTGGCAACCAGGTCGAGTTCAACGAAGTCGCCCTTGGCTGCCGGACGGTCAACCAGGATCAGCGTGCCGAAACGAGCGCGCAGCTTGTCCAGCTCAGCGTCAAGTGCTGCCTCATCGGCTTCGACTGCGTCAACTGTCAGCGTGACCTCGTCGAACGAGGGAATCTCGATCTCGGGACGAACGTCAACCTCGACCTCGACGACCAGGTCGCCGGAGAAGTCCTTCTCGTTGGGCCACACCTTGATGTCAGCCGAGGGACGACCGACGATACGCAGGTTGTTCTCACGAGCTGCCTCGCGGAAGAAAGTGTCGAGGCCCTCGTTGACGGCGTGCTCGATGACGGCGCCGCGACCGATGCGCTGATCGATGATCGGAGCAGGAACCTTGCCCTTACGGAAGCCGGGGATCTGGACGTCCTGTGCAATGTGCTCATACGCGTGAGCAATGCTGGGCTTGAGGTCGTCCGGGGTGACCGTGATGCTGAGCTTGACCCGGGTCGGGGTCAACTTCTCGACGGTGCTATTCGCCATGCTTGGTGTTCTCCTTTGGATTTCCGCGCGACGGCGCGGCCGTGAGGTTTTAGGGGGCCGTTGTCGGGGCGACAGGATTTGAACCTGCGACTTCCCGCTCCCAAAGCGGGCGCTCTACCAAGCTGAGCTACGCCCCGGTCGGTCCCGCGTACGGGAACGGCCTCGACGAGTCTAACGGACGGGAGCCGCCTCAACGTCCGCTATGCTTGTGAAGTCCGTTATCGAACCTTTGGTTTCGTTTCGGGGCTGTAGCTTAGTGGTAAAGCCTCTGTCTTCCAAACAGATGATGCGAGTTCGATTCTCGTCAGCCCCTCCACCTCTTCTTCGGGAGGATGCGCCGTGACACAGTCACCAGCAATCCCGAGTTCCACCCGCCGTCGCGTGTTTTACGCGGCCATTGGCATCGTTGCGCTCGGCATCGCATGCACCGCCATTCAGCTGACAGCGAATCTCAGCTACGACGACGCGCTCCTCAATTTCGAATCTCTCACAGAGGATGCCGAACACAGCCACTCAGCACTGGTGAACGAGATCAGCACTTTTGATGCCGCCATCGATTCCGCTGACAGCATCACAGTGAGCGCCAGCACACATCTGATGGATGCCTCGCTGAAAGAGGAACTCGTCGTGGTACTCCGTGACGCGGAGTCGACCACGGCGCAGCTCACCGCGGTCACAGAGCAGCAAATTCCCCAGGCTGTAGCCAAACAAGAGTGGGCATGGGAATTGTTCGACGCCACGGCGCAGCTCAACGCCGATCGCGAGACAGCCACCCGACTCATCGCGAGTTTCGATTCGGCAAGCAACGATGCCGCCAGCGCCGTGAGCGCACTGGAAGATGCAGGATCCGCTGCACTGACGTCGGCGGCCACGGCGGCAGAAGCGTTCGAGTCTGAGCACGTCTCCGCCCGGAATCCTGACATCGTTGCGCTTCGAGTCGCGGCGCAGCAGGTCCTGGATGCCGCAGACACGCTGGACAGCACCGCATCCGCGGCGTACTCCGATCTGGAGAACGCCGCCGTCCAGATGCTGGCATCAGAGCATGCGGAACTCTTCGAGAAGGCAGGACCGCTCAACGACTCGCGCATCGAAGTCGAGGCGTTTGCCCGCAGCCTCGCCCCTGGCCTACTTCTCGATTTCGATTGGTCACCGCTGGTGAATGACTTCGGCTATGGCGACAGCATGGGCGGCTATGCGACCTGGTGGTTCGACGGCCCCGGCTACGCGAACATCGAACTGTCGAACTCCGTGGCCGAGTACTGGCCGAGCGATCGCAGCGAGGCCCTTGTCGCGCACGAAGTGGGTCACGCGATCAGCGTGAGGTGCGACGGCATGCACGACGACTCATCCCAGGACAACATCGAGGACTGGGCAACCGCCTGGGCGATCAGCATGGGTTATCTCAGCGCTTCCAACGGGACATCCACCTACGGCGCTCCCCCGCAGGAGCTCATTGATGCAGCGGCGGGTTGTCGTTGAGATTTATGCACATGAATAGATATAGTACCTCTTAAGCTATCCTGATCAAAGGGGCCGCAGCTTACCGCGAGCGTGTCTGCAAAGGGCGTATGACCCACACGTCCGCAACGGAGGGGGATTCGACTATGGAAAGTTCACGCAGAAACAAGATTTACGCGGTTCTCGCAGGTGGCCTCGTTCTCGGAGTCGGCGCAGCTGTGACGCTTGCTGCTTGGAACGATTCGGAATTCGCGACCGTCGACTTCGCGGCCGGCTCCTTCGTGTTCCAGGGATCGACAGACGGTACGACCTTCACCGATCATGCGTCCGAAGCAGGGGCGGCAGATCTGACGTTCTCAGCCGACTTCACCAACCTGAGTCCGAATGACGTCGTCTACACGCCGTATGCTTTGAGCCTCGTCGCCTCAACCTCTGCAACCTTAACCGAGGTGGCGCCCGTCGTGACCGGTACGCTCGACGGAGACTTGACGTTCGCTTCGGTTTCGACCACCGCCTTCGGATGCGATGAAGCGGCATTCGCCGGCGGAACCGCCGTGCCGACGACCATCGCTGAGACCGACGTCATCTACCTCTGTCTCCAGGTCACCGCCGCCGACACAATCGGACAGGGCGAAACGGGCACTGCCCTCTGGCAGTGGGACGCCGTCTCCGAGTAGTTCCGATGGCTGTGAGCAGACGCACCGCACGGCGCGTCCGACACCACCGTGTGCGCTCTCTTCGAGTGCGCGCGGTGCTGGCCGGCGCGCTCGTGCTCGGCGTCGGCGGCTCAGCGACGCTGGCCGCGTGGACCGATCAGGAGTATGCGTCGACACAGATCACCGCCGGCACATTCTCCATCGTGTCGCGAACGGCGGATGCGACGACGTTCGCGCCCCATGACACCGCCGCGAGCGCGGTGACACTGCCGCTCAACGCGACGAACCTGTACCCGGGGCAAACTCGGGCGGCTTGGATTCAGATCACGACTGTAGGGACCGTTCCCGGCACCGTGCAGTTGACCGGCGTGAGTGCGCCGGTGAATGATTCGCGCGGGACGGCGCTCAGCAATGCACTGAGCGTGCGCATCGTTGCGACGACCACGACGAGCGGCGCAGTTCCGGTGTGCACGACCGGAACGACGGGTGGTGTCGTCTACACAGGCATCAGCAATGTGCCGGCTTTGACCGCGCAAGCGCTCCTGCCCAATGGGACCAACTTCGTGAATTATTGCGTGATCGTCACATTGCCAACGGCAGCCGCTACCGGAGCACAGGGCGGAGTCGTGACACCGACATGGACGTTCACCGGGACGACCGGGTGATGCAACGATGAATGCGACATCAACAGCGGCGAGAGTGGGGAAGATCCTCCGCGAGGTTCTTCTCACCCTCGCCGCCGTCGGGGGTGTGATCTGCATCCTGCTGACAGTCCTCGCGTTCACTGGTGGCTTCTCGTTGATCATGTTCAAAACTGGTTCCATGTCGCCGACGATCCCGGCGGGTTCCGTTGCGCTGGTTCAGAAGGTTCCGGCATCCGACATCGCAGTGGACGACATCGTCACCGTCGACCGACCAGCAGCCTTGCCCGTGACCCACCGGGTCACCTCCGTCAAAGCCGGCAGCACGCCCGATGCGCGCATCATCACGATGCGTGGCGATGCCAATGATGCCGAGGATCCCGCGCCGTACATCGTCAAGGATGTCCGCATGGTGCGCGGATCTGTCCCACATCTTGCCCACGTGATCGTCTGGTTCGGGAACCCGATCGTACTCGGGTCGTTGACTATCGGCGCCGCTGTGCTGGTCACCTGGGCGTTCTGGCCGAAGGATTCGAAGCGCCGTGTCGAGCCAGACGACGTCGAAGACGACGACCAGCCGCAGGATGAACCGCTCGACCGCCCCAGGACACGCAGAGAACTGCGCGGTGCGCGTGTTCTCAGTGCCGTGATTTTGTTGGCGTCCGGCGTGGGCTATGGCACGCTTGACGCTCCCCCAGCGCATGCCGTAGACGTACTGTCGATGAGTTCGGACCTCTCCGGCACGCAATACCTCAGCCCGGCGGATCCCCTGTATTGGCATATTGACGTCGACGCGGGTGCGGCGCCGGAAAACGGCACACTCATGATCGCGCTTTCCGGCACGAGCACGGCACCGGACGTGGAAATCGTCGCTGAGGTCAGGTCGTGTGCCGTGCCGTGGGTCGCGAACGATTGCTCCAGCGGTGAGACGCTGCTGCGCGAGACCGCACAGGTCGATCTGAACCGATCGTGGGAACAATTGCTGGAATCCGCCACCCCTGCGATCGCTCACCTCCGTGTAGCGCTGACCTCGCCGACGATGGGAGCTGCGCAGGACTCCGCTTCGCTCACGGTCCGCGCCAACGCAGCGGGCGAAACGGCGGAAGAAGACCTCAACGGTGAACCTGACCTGCCGCCGACCGGCGGAACCTCCTGGGCGATCTTCGCCGCTCCTGCTGCGATCGTCGTTGGCCTGGGCATCGCCCTGATGGTGCGCGCGGGAAGGAAGAAGTCATGAGGCAACGGCGCAGCGTGCGCATGGGCGTCGCAGCAATCGGCGTGCTGGCGCTGATCACCGTCGGTTCCGTACGCTCCGCGCCGACGGAAGCGGCGTGGACCGAGCCGGAGTACGCGAAGAACAACTCCATAACCGCCGCGACGTTGCCCGCACCGAACATCACTTTTTGCCAAGCAGGAAGTGTGCTCGGCCTTCTAATTACAAGCATCTCGTTTCGCTGGACATCAACCGAACCGCTCGCAGCGCAACGGCACTTTCTCAACGATATTCCCGGAACTTTGACGCCGACCGTGTCCGGTCCTGTGAACGGTGTTTATACGTATTCGGTCACATACTCGCAGGCGCTTCTGGAAACCGTGCTGTCGCTGCTGGCTTCACAAGTCCGGATCAGCGTCGCGACAGTAGCCGGCACGAACTGGTCATCCTCACGGACGAACTGGGTTGCCCGCAAGATTCTTCTGGGCACGGAATGCGTCTCTTCCTAGCCCGGCCAAACGACGAAACCGCCACGACCAGTAGGTCGCGACGGTTTCGTCAGAATTCAGAAAGCGTGATTCAGGCCTGTCCGCGACGCTCGCGAACCTGAGTGAGAGCATCCTCAAGAAGCTGAACAGCTTCGCCGTCCGTACGACGTTCCTTCACATATGCGAGGTGCGTCTTGTACGGCTCGTTCTTCGAGAGCGCCGGCGGGTTCGCCTTGTCCCGACCGGCCGGGAGTCCCGACTGCGGGTGATCGATCGTCTCCGGGATCTCCTCTTCGGGAAGGCCGGCGGCGAAATAGCGAACCGTCTCGTTGCCGAGTCCATCCCAGTAGGAAACCGCGATGCGGTCGGCGTGGTAGCCGTGGTCCTGCTCGCCCATCGGACCGGAACCAACACGGGTTCCGCGAATGGCGCTGCCTCCAGAAGCCATGGTCAGATCACCTCAAGTTTCGTGATGAGCCCCAGCGCAACGATGGAGATGAACCATACGAGCGCCAGGACGATGGTGAAACGGTTGAGGTTTCGCTCCGCGAGACCGGATGAACCGGCCGAAGTAGTCATGCCTCCCCCGAACATGTCGGAAAGACCGCCGCCGCGGCCCTTGTGGAGAAGGATGAGGAGAGTCAGCAGAATGCTGGTGATGCCCAGCACGACCTGCAGGACGAACTCAAGAATTGCCACGAGGGAGAGCCTTTCGATTGGGCAGATTGCCCGTAAACGTCAAGTATACGACGGTGGCGGGGTCGCAACCCCGCCACCACTCATACGCCGACGTGCTTTTCGAACCGGATGATCGCGGCGAAGTCGTTAACGACGAGGCTCGCGCCACCGACCAACGCGCCATCCACATCAGGCTCACGCATGAAGCTGGCGATGTTCGCCGCCTTCACCGATCCACCGTAGAGGATGCGGGTGCGTGCTGCGGCATCGTCATCCAGAGTCTTCGCCAGCACACCGCGCAGCGCCGCACAGACATCCTGTGCCTGCTGAGGAGTAGCTGCCTGTCCAGAGCCGATCGCCCAGACCGGCTCGTAGGCGACGACGATGTCAGCGGATGCCGGAACATCCTTCAGCGCTGCCGCCAGCTGACCGGCGGGAACGGCGCTCGCGCCGAACTTCTCCAGGTCTTCTGCGGTCTCGCCGACACAGATCACGGGAACGAGCCCGTGCTTCAGCGCGGCCTGCACCTTGGCAGCCACGACATCGTCACCCTCGGCGTGGTATTCACGACGCTCTGAGTGACCGATGATGACGTACTTGGCATCCATCTTCGCCAGGAACGCACCGGAGACCTCGCCGGTGTACGCGCCGGAGTCGTGGGCCGAGACATCCTGCGCACCGAGTGCGAACGGGATCTTGTCCGCATCGATCAACGTCTGCACGCTGCGAATGTCGGTGAAGGGCGGGAAGACCGCAACCTCGACCGAGCCATCTTCGTGCTTCGCGTCCTTGAGCGCCCAGTGCAACTTCTGCACGAACGCAACCGCCTGCAGGTGGTCAAGGTTCATCTTCCAGTTGCCCGCAATCAGCGGGGTACGCCTGTTCTGCGGAGCAGACGAATCTGCCGTATTTACGCCCATCCGAGCACCTCCAGGCCGGGTAGTTTCTTGCCCTCGAGGAACTCGAGGCTTGCGCCTCCGCCCGTCGAGATGTGACCGAACTGGTCATCCGAGAAGCCGAGCTGACGCACAGCTGCTGCGGAGTCACCGCCGCCGACGACTCCGAGGCCATCGACCTCGGTGAGCGCCTGAGCGACGGCCTTGGTTCCGGCAGCGAAGGCCGGGAACTCGAACACGCCCATCGGGCCGTTCCAGAACACCGTCTTCGAGCCGCGGATCGCCTCAGCGAACGCCGCTGCCGTTACCGGCCCGATGTCGAGTCCGATGCCGGAGGCACCGAACGACGTCTGCTCGATGGCATCCGCCGCAACGGTCTCGTGCGCAGCATCCGCCGCGAACGACGCCGCCACAACAACATCCGTCGGCACCACGATCTCGACGCCGCGCTCAGCGGCCTCAGCAATGTAGCCACGAACGGTGTCGAGCTGATCTTCCTCGAGGAGGCTCGCGCCGACGGCGTGCCCCTGCGCCTTCAAGAAGGTGAACAGCATGCCGCCGCCGACGAGAATACGGTCGACGCGCGGAAGCAGGTGGGAGATCACACCGAGCTTGTCGCTGACCTTCGAACCACCGAGAACGACCGTGTAGGGACGCTCCGGGTTCTCCGTCAGACGGTCGAGCACGTCGAGCTCGGTCGCGATCAGGAAACCTGCCGACGAGGGCAGCAGCTCCGCAAGCTCGTAAACGCTCGCCTGCTTACGGTGCACAACACCGAATCCATCCGAGACGAGCGCGTCGCCGAGCTCAGCAAGCTCTGCAGCGAAGGCCTTGCGGGTCGCGTCGTCCTTCGAGGTCTCCCCTGCGTTGAAACGCAGGTTCTCGATGACGACGACGCCGCCATTCTCAACGGATGCCACGGCCTCACGAGCTGACTCGCCCACCGTGTCGCGCGCGAACGCGACCGGCGTACCGAGCAGTTCGGCCAGGCGCTGAGCAACAGGCTCAAGGCTGTACTGCGGGTCTGGAGCGCCGTCGGGGCGTCCCAGGTGCGAGCACACGATCACGCGTGCGCCCGCATTGATGAGGGCATTCAAGGTCGGCAACGAGGCACGAACACGGCCATCGTCCGTTATGACGCCGTCCCGCAGAGGAACGTTGAGGTCACAACGGACGATGACGCGCTTGCCCTCGAGCGAACCCAGTGAATCCAGGGTGCGCAGGGTCATGATCTTTTTAGAGACGCTCTGCGACGTACTCGGTCAGGTCGACGAGACGGTTGGAGTAGCCCCACTCGTTGTCGTACCAGCTGGAGACCTTCACGAGGTTGCCACTGACGTTGGTCAGCGTCGAGTCGAAGACCGACGAGTGTGCGTTGTGCACGATGTCGCTCGAGACGATCTCGTCCTCGTTGTACTGCAGGTAGCCCACCAGGCGACCGTCAGCAGCTGCCTTCTTGTAGGCCGCGTTGACCTCGTCAACCGTGAGGTCCTCACGCTCGGTGATGATCGTCAGGTCGACGATCGAGCCGGTGGGAACCGGCACACGGTACGAGGAACCGCTGAGCTTGCCGTTGAGCTCGGGGAGCACAACGCCGATCGCCTTTGCGGCGCCGGTGGATGCCGGGGTGATGTTGATCGCAGCACCACGTGCGCGGCGCAGGTCACTGTGCGGGCCGTCCTGCAGGTTCTGGTCAGCCGTGTAGGCGTGCGCAGTCATCATGAAGCCGCGGACGATGCCGAACTCATCATTGAAGACCTGGGCAAGCGGAGCCAAGCAGTTGGTGGTGCAGGACGCGTTGGAGATGATGTTGTGCGCGGCCGCGTCGTAGGTGTCCTCGTTCACGCCCATGACGAACGTGGCGTCGACGTCGGTGCCGGGAGCGGAGATCAGAACCTTCTTGGCACCTGCATCGATGTGCTTCTGTGCGAGCGCACCCTTGGTGAAGAAGCCGGTCGACTCGATGACGATGTCGACACCCAGCTCGCCCCAGGGGAGGCTTGCGGGGTCGCGCTCTGCGAACGCCTTGATCTTCTTGCCGTTGACAGTGATGCTGTCGTCGTCGTAGCTGACCTCGGCATCCAGAACACCGCTGACAGAGTCGTACTTGAGCAGGTGCGCAAGGGTCTTGTTGTCGGTGAGGTCATTCACCGCGACGATTTCGAGGTCTGCTCCCTGCGCAAGTGCTGCGCGGAAGAAGTTACGTCCGATACGACCGAAGCCGTTGATGCCGATCTTGACAGACACTAATGTCTCTCCCTGTTTCTTGAGCGCTCTCGCGCATTTTCAATAGAGAATTCGTGGACAACGGCGTCCTGACGGGCTAGCTGCCCATCAGGACGCCCGTCTTTGTTACGACAGTACCAGCAGGCCGTTCGTCTGCTTACGGGCGACGTCAAAACGCTTTGCGACGTTTTCCCAGTTGGCGATGTTCCACGCGGCCTTGACATAGTCGGCCTTCACGTTGAGGTAGTCGAGGTAGAAGGCGTGCTCCCACATGTCGAGCTGGAACAACGGAATCGTGCCCTGCGCCGCGTTGGACTGCTGGTCAAACAGCTGCTGGATGATCAACCGCTGGCCAATCGAGTCCCAGCTGAGCACCGACCAACCGGAGCCCTGGATTCCCATGGCCGTGGCGGTGAAGTGCGCCTGGAACTTCTCGAAGGAGCCGAAGTACTCGTCGATGGCAGCCTTCAACTCGCCCTCAGGCTGACCGCCACCGTTCGGGGAGAGGTTGGTCCAGAAGATCGAGTGGTTGACGTGACCGCCGAGGTTGAACGCAAGGTCCTTCTCGAGCTTGTTCACGTTCGCCAGGTTGCCGCTGTCGCGAGCCTCTGCGAGGCCGTCGAGCGCAGCGTTCGCACCGCCGACGTATGCCGCGTGATGCTTGCCATGGTGCAATTCCATGATCTTGCCGCTGATGTGCGGTTCCAGTGCCGCGAAGTCGTAGGGGAGGTCAGGGAGCGTGTAGATCGCCATGTCGCTTTCATCCAATCCGCGCCGCGCCGCGGCACTTGTCGGTCCTCCGCGCCACCCAAATGCGGCGAGGAGCAGACTTTTTCATCCTACTGACGACAACGCCCCCACGGTGGGGATCCTTCCGTCGATGACAAGAAATGTCAGCGAGCGTGGGGATCAGACGTCGAGGCCGGCCGGAACCGCCGCTTCGGTTCCCGAGATGCCTTCCTGTTGCGCACGCTTGTCTGCCATTGCCAAGAGGCGACGGATGCGTCCTGCGACGGCGTCCTTCGTCAGCGGCGGCTCGGCGTGATGACCGAGCTCATCGAGGCTGGCATCCCGATGTGCGAGGCGCAGTTCACCAGCGAGGCGCAAATGGTCGGGAATATCCTCAGCGAGAATCTCCAGCGCACGCTCGACGCGAGCGCACGCGGCCACAGCCGCCTGCGCCGAGCGTCGCAGATTCGCATCGTCGAAGTTCACGAGCCTGTTGACACCGGCGCGCACCTCGCGACGCTGACGCATTTCTTCCCAGGCGGCCGCAGTCTTCTGTGCGCCCATCTGGCTCAGAATCGAACGAATCGCCTCGCCCTCGCGCACGACCACACGCGGCGTACCACGCACCTCGCGAGCCTTCGCGGCCACACCGAGTCGGTGAGCGGCGCCGACGAGCGCCATGGCCGCTTCAGACGTCGGGCACGTGACTTCCAACATCGCCGAGCGACCAGGCTCGGAGAGGGATCCCGCAGCGAGGAACGCACCGCGCCAGAGACCGGCGATCTCTTCGCGAGACCCAGTGGTCAGCCGGTTAGGCAGCCCCCGCACCGGGCGTCGGCGCTGATCGAGCAGACCGGTCTGACGAGCGAGGGTCTCCCCTGCGGCGATGACACGGACGGCGTACCGCGGGCCATCGTGTGAGCTGGAGGATTGCACCTGTGCGATTTCGGGGCGCACTCCATAAATCTCGGCAAGATCGCGAGCGACGCGGCGTGCCAGCAGATCGGCATCAACCTCCGCCTCAACAGCGACCCGACCGGCGATCGAGTGGAGTCCACCGGCGAACCGGAGGATTGCGGTGACTTCCGCGACTCGCACCGTCGGGGGTGCATTGCGGATGCTGACGAGTTCAGCCTTGACGTCGGTGGTTAGTGCCACGGGACTCCTTGTAAAACTTGATGCGTCGGATCGCGACGCAAAGAACTAGTTTACCCGGCGCGGCGCCGTTCTATTCTCGGCCGAGGTCGCGATGACGCACGTTGATTGCAATCCCTGGAATCGAGGAGAGCCGTTTGGCAAGCGCTTCCGACATCGCGACCGAGCGGTGCTTGCCACCAGTGCATCCGATCGCGACCGTTGAATGACCCTTGTTCTCGCGTTGATAACCCGCAAGTACCGGCTCAAGTGCCTTGGCGTAGGCCTCGAGGAATTCAGCGGCTCCCTCGCGGGAAAGCACGTAGTCCCGCACCGACTCGTCCTGACCGGTCAGTCCACGCATCTCCTCTTGCCAGTAAGGATTCGGCAGGAATCGCATATCGGCGACCAGATCGACGTCGGTCGGTAGCCCATATTTGAATCCGAAACTCAGAATCGTCAGTCGGTGCCGCGCGGCACCCTCCTCGGAGAAAGTCTCGGAGACCTGCGTCGCGAGTTGGTGAATGTTCAACGAAGAGGTGTCGATGACGATGTCGGCAGCTTCGCGAACCAGCGTCAGTCGAGAACGCTCCAGACGGATGCCGTCGAGCAGCGTGCCGTCTTCTTGCAGCGGATGCGGCCTGCGCACCGATTCGAACCGGCGAACGAGCACATCATCAGAGGCATCGAGGAAGACCACCTTGACGCTGCCACGCGAGCGAAGAGCACGCGCAACCTCGGGGAAGTCGTTGAATAGATTGCGTCCACGCACATCGACGACCGCGGCAACCTTGGGAAGTGCTCCCCCACCGATGTCGGTGAGATCGAGTAGCGGGCGCAGCATCTGCGGCGGGAGGTTGTCGACGACGTACCAGTCGAGATCCTCCAGCGCATTTGCCACCGTTGAACGTCCTGCACCGGACATGCCGGTGACGATGAGGAACTCGTTCTTCTCCTCGTCGACCATCGGTTCTCCTTCTCCTGTGAAGGCCAGCCTATCGAGTCGCGAGGTGAGTGTGGATGCTCTGCGCAAGGGCCGGGCCAATCCCCGGAACTTCCTGGATCTCGGGCGAGGTCGCGGCGCGCAGCGCAGTGACCGATCCGAAGTGTTTCAGCAGCACCTTGATGCGTGATGCGCCCAGGCCAGGCACCTCCTCGAGCACCGTGGAAATGTCACGTTTGCGGCGCTTGCGCTGATGGATGATGGCGAACCGGTGCGCCTCATCGCGCAGCCGCTGCAGCAGGTAAAGCGCTTCGCTGGTGCGGGGCAAGATCACGGGGAAGTCCTCCCCCGGCAGCCATACTTCCTCCAGTCGTTTCGCGATGCCGCACAACCCGATCTCCGTATGCCCGGAGTCGCGCAATGCCCGGGCCGCTGCCTCGACCTGCGGCTTTCCGCCATCGACGAGCAGCAGCTGCGGAGGATACGAGAAGCGTGGCTTCTTGCGCGTAGTGACGACGTCATCGCCTTCGGCGAGCGGGTCAATATCCACCGGGAGCACCTCGGCGTCCTCCGGCCGGTCCAGATATGCCAGGCGCCGCATGAGTACCTGATACATCGAGTCGGTGTCGTCTGTGGTCTCCGCAATGTTGAACGACCGGTACTGATCTTTGCGCGACAGCCCGTCTTCGAACACGACCATGGATGCAACGACATTCGTGCCGCCGAGATGCGAGATGTCGTAGCACTCGATCCGCAATGGTGCGGTGCCAAGGCCGAGCGCTTCCTGCAGGTCGGTGAGCGCTTGGGTGCGTGCCACGTAATCGGTGGTGCGACGCGTCTTGTGACGGATGAGTGCCTGCTGCGCGTTCAGCGTCGCGGTGCGCATCAGCTCGGCGCGCTGCCCGCGCTGCGCCACGGCGACCTCGACCTTGCGGCCACGGCGCTCGCGCAGCCAGATCTCCAGCTCGGGCGCGTCGTCTGGAAGGGAAGGAACGAGGACACGCCGCGGCACGTCAACACCCTCGCCGTAGGCGCGCTGCAGCACCTGGTCGACGAGCTCGGAGCCGGAGATGTCGATCTCCTTCTCGATGGTCGTTGCGCGCACGCCTCGCACGCGCCCGCCACGGATCACGAAGTGCTGCACGGTGGCGGCGAGTTCGTCCTCTGCGATGCCGAACAGGTCGGCATCTTCGTCCGCGGGCAGCACCAGCGAGCTCTTACCGAGCACCGCTTCGATCGAGGACAGCTGGTCGCGATACTTCGCGGCCGCCTCATAGTCCATGGCTGCGGAGGCTGCCAGCATCCGCTTGGTGAGGTCCTTGGCGAAGCGCTCGTCTCCACCGGCCATGAACGCGACGAAATCGTCGACCATCGCCCGGTGTTCCTCGATCGACACCTTCATCGAGCAGGGGCCACCGCACTTGCCGATCTGCCCGGGAAAGCACGGGCGGCCTGTCGCCATGGCGCGCTTGTAACTCGAATCGCTACAGGTGCGAATCGGAAACGCCTTGACCATCAGGTCAATCGTCTCGTGCACCGCCCACACTTTCGGGTACGGACCGAAGTACCGCGCTCGAGGGATCTTCCGGTTACGGGTGACCAGCACGCGCGGTGCTTCGTCACCGAGGGTCACCGCCATGAACGGATAAGACTTGTCGTCCTTGTAGCGCACGTTGAACGGCGGATCAAACTCTTTGATCCACATGTACTCGAGCTGCAGCGAATCCACGTCGGTTGGGACGACTGTCCACTCCACAGAGGTCGCGGTCGTGACCATCCGTCTGGTGCGCTCATGCAGGGTGCGCAGGGGCGCGAAGTAGTTCGAGAGCCGCTGCCGCAAGTTCTTCGCCTTGCCGACGTAGAGCACGCGCCCCTCAGCATCCCGGAATCGATACACACCCGGGTCTGTCGGGATCTCGCCCTGTGCGGGCTTGTACGGCAGCACGTCGGCCATCAGCTGGCCTTCCGCGCCCCGCGTCCCGCGTTGAGGATCTCACCGAGGAACATGCCGGTGTGGCTCTCCTCGACGCGCGCGATCTGCTCTGGGGTGCCGGTGGCGAGAATCTGGCCGCCGCCGGAACCACCTTCAGGTCCGAGATCGATCACCCAGTCCGCGGATTTGATCACGTCGAGGTTGTGCTCGATGACGATCACGGTGTTGCCCTTGTCGACGAGAGAGTTCAGCACCTCAAGGAGCTTGCGAACGTCTTCGAAGTGCAGGCCGGTGGTCGGCTCGTCGAGAACGTAGATGCTGCGGCCGTTGCTGCGGCGCTGAAGCTCTGTGGCGAGCTTGACGCGCTGCGCTTCACCGCCCGACAGAGTCGTCGCGGACTGACCGAGGCGCACATACCCGAGCCCCACATCCACCAGCGTCTTCATGAAGCGATGGATCGCCTGGATGGGCTCGAAGAACTCGGCTGCCTCTGCGATCGGCATCTCCAGAACCTCGGCGATGTTCTTGCCCTTGTAATGCACAGTGAGCGTGTCACGGTTGTACCGCTTGCCGTGGCAGACCTCGCAGTCAACGTACACGTCGGGCAGGAAGTTCATCTCGATCTTGATCGTGCCGTCGCCGGAGCACGCATCGCATCGGCCGCCCTTGACGTTGAAGCTGAACCGGCCAGGCAGGTAGCCACGCACCTTTGCCTCTGGCGTCTCGCTGAACAGTGTGCGGATGCGGTCGAAGACACCGGTGTAGGTCGCCGGGTTCGAGCGCGGAGTGCGACCGATGGGCGCCTGATCGACGTGCACCACCTTGTCGAGGTTGTCGAGCCCGGTCACGCGAGTGTGCTTACCTGCGAGCGTGCGTGCGCCGTTGAGCTTGGAGGCGAGCACCCGATAGAGGATGTCGTTGACCAGCGAGGACTTACCTGAGCCGCTCACACCGGTGACGGCGGTGAGTACGCCGAGCGGGAAGTCAGCAGTGACGTTCTGCAAATTGTTCGCGCGAGCGCCGACGACGCTCAGTAGCCGCTTCTTATCGATCTTGCGGCGTTTCTTGGGCATCGGAATCTCGCGCCGTCCGGCCAGATAGTCGGCGGTCATCGATTCTGTTTCACCGAGCAGCGCCGAGTACGGCCCGGAGTGCACGACGGAGCCGCCGTTGACCCCGGCACCAGGTCCGATATCGACGACCCAATCCGCGGCCTCGATCGTCTCTTCATCGTGTTCGACGACGATCAGCGTATTTCCCAGGTCGCGCAGCTTCTGCAGGGTGTCGATCAGACGCCGGTTGTCGCGCTGGTGCAGACCGATCGATGGCTCGTCGAGAACGTAGAGCACACCAGTGAGCCCAGAACCGATCTGGGTGGCCAGACGGATGCGCTGCGCTTCACCGCCGGAGAGCGAGCCGGCCGCGCGACTGAGATTCAGGTACGCGAGGCCCACTTGCAACAGGAAGTCGAGACGGACACGGATCTCACGCAGCACCTGAGCCGCGATCTTCGCCTCACGATCGGTAAGAGTCAGCGTCGCCATGAAATCGTGCGCGTTGGCCAGGCTCAGGTGCGAGACCTCGGCGATCGAGTGCCCGTGCACCTTGACCGCAAGCACCTCGGGCCGGAGGCGATTGCCATCACATGCGGGGCACGGCACCTCGCGGAGGTACTCGCCCCAGCGCGCGCGCTGATTGTCGCTCTCGGCCTGCGCATACTGACGCTCGATGTAGGGCACGACGCCCTCGAAGCCGGAGGCGTAACGCATCTCACGGCCGTAGCGGTTCTTCCATTTGACCGTGACCTTGTAGTTCTCGCCACGGAGAATGGCATCCTGCACGTCGACACGCAGGTCTTTCCACGGCGTGTCGAGATCGAAGTTCAGGTCACGAGCAAGACCATCGAGGAGTCGCTCGTAGTACTGGAACAGCCCCTTGCCCTGCGTCGTCCACGGGATGATGGCGCCCTCGCGGATGGAGAGCTCTTCATCGCCCAGCATCAGGTCGACGTCGACGGACATGCGCGTGCCCAGACCGGAGCAAGTGGGGCAGGCACCGAACGGAGCGTTGAATGAGAAGGTGCGCGGCTCGATCTCGGTCAGCGTGATCGCATGCCCGTTGGGGCAGGCCAGATTCTCGGAATACGACTGCCAAGCGTCATCGCCCTCCGCCTCGACGAAGTTGACCTGCACGACACCGTCGGCGAGTCGCAGCGCGGTCTCAACGGAGTCGGTGACGCGACTCAGAATGTCATCGGATGCGACAAGCCGGTCAACGACCACGGCGATGTCGTGCTTGTAGCTCTTCTTCAGCGTCGGCGGCTCAGCCAGCTGGATGAGATCGCCGTCGACGATGGCACGCGAGTATCCCTTCGCGCCGAGCTCGCGGAACAGGTCAACGAACTCGCCCTTCTTCTGCGAGACGATCGGTGCCACGATCTGGTAGCGAGTGCGCTCCGGCAGCTCCATGAGCTGATCGGCGATCTGCTGCACCGTCTGGCGCTGAATCTTCTCCCCGCACTCCGGGCAGTGTGGGATACCGATGCGCGCCCAGAGCAGACGCATGTAGTCATAGATCTCGGTGATCGTGCCGACCGTCGAGCGCGGGTTACGGTTCGTCGACTTCTGATCGATCGAGACCGCAGGGCTGAGTCCCTCGATGAAGTCGACATCGGGGCGATCAACCTGACCAAGGAACTGCCGAGCATAGGCGCTCAGCGATTCGACGTAGCGTCGCTGACCTTCAGCAAAGATCGTGTCGAACGCGAGGCTGGACTTCCCAGATCCGGACAGGCCGGTGAACACGACGAGAGAGTCGCGTGGGATGTCGATGTCGACGTTCTTGAGGTTGTGGACGCGTGCACCGCGAACACTAAGTTTTCCGGCGCTGACTACAGGGACAATAGGCACCGCACAAGTCTACGAGGGGCCACAGACATTGGCTCCGTGAGCGCGCTCAGGAACGCTTCTCAGCGCGTTTCGTCCTCAGCAGGAACAGGATCACAAATGTTGCCAACGCTCCGGCCCCGATGATCGCCGCGCTCGCAACTGTCACTGTCTCGGAGAAGAAGGCGAGCATCACCAGGAGCGTCAGCGGTTGAGCGATGAGTTGTATGAGCAGCAGACGGCGCAGGCTCGGCCACAGGGCGGCAAGCACCACGCGGGAACGCCAAGGGATCACTAACAACAGCGACGCCACGACATGGATGACGTGCACAGCCAGCACAGCGACCATTGCCCGCCACATGCTGGGATCGTTCATCAGCATCCCCACGACGACGCCTGCGATCGAGATCCATCCGCCGAAGCTCTGCGGCACGATCACACCCAGCACTGCTGCCGCCACGACGACAACCTGCCAACCAGTGATCGGCACCAGCAGGAGTGCCACGACGGCGACGAACACGATGAAGGCAACGCGTAACACGATGGCAGGCATCGAGGCAGCAGTGCGAAGCCGGTCATTCCGACGACGGAGGTCAATCATCGTCTGGTCCTCGCCATCGCGCGTAATGTCGCTGGGACGTCGTCGCCCCACGCCGCCATGTCGACACCGGCATTACCCAGGTCATGCAGCACTTCTTCACGCTCGGTCAGAACAGTGCGCAAGGCCAAGTGCTGTTCTCTGCTCAGCCTGGTGCGATCAAGCACCGGCAAGACGTCGACCGCGACCACGCGATGACCGGCCGCCCGCCACATCAGCGCGATATCGGATGCCGCACCGTCGAAGAACGTCGACAGCACGAAGATCACCGAGCCGTGTGGCACGGGTGGCGTACGGCGAAATCGGGTGTCTTCGCCTGCCTGCCCTGTCGCAGAAATCGCAGCTTCGACGCGGGCGAGATGCCGCGCGCCAGCCCCGCTGCGCACCGAGCGCCCACCATGCATGAGCACATGCAGCGTCACCCTGTCGCCCGCAGCGATCGCCGCAGCGGCAATTGACCGCGCCGCCTGCCGCGAAAGATCCAGCGATGTCACCCCGCTGCGTTCCAGGTCGCCGCTCCCCCACGTCGCGACCGCAGTGCCCAGATCGTCGGCCGTGTCCATCGCGATGACGACAGTCGCATCGCTCAGAGTGTTCGTGCGCCGCACCATCATGTCCCCCGGCCGGCGCGACATACGAGCGGTAGCTCGCCAGTCCACCCGGCGCAGTTCGTCGCCGGGGACGAACTGATGGATATCGCGGAAGTCGCCTCCCTGCCCCTGCCGACGCCCTTCATGGCTACCATGCATGCCCGTCAGGCGGGGCGAGAGCGGCAGCAACGGCAGTAACGTCTCGGCGGGAGCGACGTTGCGCACAAGCTGTGTGACCGGCGTTGCAACACCGAGCACAGCCCCGTCCACGGAGAATCCTCGAGCGGATGCCTTCACGGCTGTGACCGGCCCCGAATGCAGAGACTTGCTGAGCGAGAATACTGAGGCTCCGCCGACGGGAACAAGCAGATGGCGTCGACGCCGCTCCGATTGCACCACAACGAGTTCGGCGAGCTCCGCATCACCGGTGACCGTGATCTCGGTACTAAGAGTGCCGTCATCGTTCGCGCCGGGCAGCGCGCGAAGCACGACCGCGGTCGATTCTGCGCCGCTGCGGCGGGCCAGCGCGGCTCCGCTCAATAATGCCAACGGCAAGCCCATCGCGACGACGTCGGGCCGCGAGAAGATCAGCCCCAGGGCCGCGATTGCAGCAGCGCCGGCGAACCCGATCACCAGGCCCGGACCCCAGCGGCTCCGCACAGAATCGACACTCACGCCGGCGCGCCGACTGTCGGCGGCACTGGCACTTGACTCACGATGCCCTGGATCACCTGCTCCGCGCTGACGCCCTGCGCCCATGCCTGCGGGGTCAACGTCAGGCGATGCGCGAGCACCGGCACAGCGATGCGCTTGATGTCATCGGGACGCACAAACTCGCGGCCGTCCAGCGCAGCGAGAGCGCGCCCGAGAAGGAGGAGACCCAGCGAACCGCGTGGCGACGCTCCCACTGCGACGTTCTGCGCGTGACGGGTGGCACGGGCGATGTCCACGCAATACCGCGCGATATCCGGGTGCACATGGATTGCTTCGACGGCCTGCTGCACTTCGACGAGTCTGGCCGCATCGATCACCGGCGCCACGCTGGTTGCTTCTTGCTGTCGAGCGATGCGGTTCATCAGAATCTGAGCCTCGCCTGTTACGTCTGGGTACCCCACAGCCAGTCGCACCATGAAGCGATCAAGCTGTGCCTCCGGCAGGGCATACGTGCCCTCGTACTCGATCGGGTTCGACGTCGCGATCACGTGGAAGGGCGCCGCGAGCGGAAAGCTGTTGCCTTCAACGGTCACCTGGCGCTCCGCCATCGCCTCCAACATGGCCGACTGTGTCTTCGGTGTGGTGCGGTTGATCTCGTCGGCGAGCAGTAGACCGGTGAAGATCGGCCCAGGGCGAAATACGAATTCCCCGGTATCCGGCGCATAGACGTACGATCCGGTCACATCTCCAGGGAGCATGTCCGGCGTGCACTGCAGACGGCGGAAGTCGAGACCGAGAGCGGATGCCAGAGTTCTCGCTGCGAGCGTCTTACCGAGCCCGGGCACATCTTCAAACAACACGTGGCCGCCGGCGAGAATCGTCGCCAGTGCAATCTCGACAGGGTTGTCCATGCCGACCACGACAGTGCGGACGGCCGCGAGGATCTGAGCACCGGTCTCTGCGATCGAAAGGCTCTGGGCGATCGAAAGGCTCTGGGTCATCGAGCTGGTCTGGGTCATCGAGCTGTCCTGGGTCATTTCTTCTCCTTGGTCGGTGAAAGCCTGTCGATGCTGTCCAGTGCACGTTCGAGATCCTGGCGCTTCGTGCCAGGGGCGACGAGCCGATCCCAGACGGTGATCCCCACCAGCGCGTCGATCTGATCGCGGTGCTCGGGATTCTCCGTGTCGAGCCCGTGGCGCAGCAAACGGCGCCTGAGAGTGTGCCGCACCCGGCGCGTGATGAGCTCACCGGCTGCGCCACTGCTCGGATTCAGCGACCACGCCATCTGTGCAATCGCGGTGCCGCGGCGTTCCGGCCCGGCGGGGATCTCAGGCGCATCGGCTCTGGGATCGTCGGGAAGCACAAGCTGTGACAGCAGCGTCAGAATCCCGGCGAGCACGGCCCAGGCGATCGCGAACGCAAGTTCCACGCCCACGCCGAGGAACAGAATGAGTGCCACGCCGACGGTGACCGCGAGCGCAGCAATAATTCGAGGACGCGTCATCGCCACCCCTCCTCAATGATCCGAAGCGCCGCGCGCGCTCTGTCCCGGTCACCCTCGTCGGCTGCGAGATCTCCGAAGCGCACGTTCTCGTACAGTCGCAGCAGCTCTCGCGCAGCATCCGAGATGCCCTCACGGCGGGTGATGATGCGCAATGCGAATTCTGATGGCGTTTCGCTCATACCGCGTGCCGTGCCGGCATCTGCTGCGCTCTCTTCGAGGCCCACCCACGCGGCGATGATGGCGTCCGTCGGAACAGCACGTTCGTCGATGAGCCGCAGTGCACCCTGGATTCCGCGACGGATCACAGGGGCCGCAACGTCTGGTTCGTCGGGCAGGGCCTGCTCCTGGAGGTCGATCCCGACATCGCTGCCGTCACGGATGCGCATCGGACGATCGCGCCACGCGCGCATCAGTGCACGCACCACCAGCACGATGATGGCGAGTGCCGCTGCGCTCGCGAGCACGAAGAAGATGACCCCGATGATCGCGCCGATAACGTCTGAGTTCGACTCCGGAAGCGGAGTAGGGATGCCGGTCGGCATCGGCTCGGTGCTCGCTTCGACAGGCGGAATCTCGCGCGGCTCAAGCACCGGTGGGTTGATGTCGGGAATCCCCTGCACAGATGCCGCGATCATGACGATCAGAAACAGGCCGACAACAGCGCCGAACATCGCGAGCCGCTTCACGCCACGCACTGACCTTGGATCGAGGTGTTGCCGCGCATGTCTTCACCCTATGGGGTGGGTACGAGTCACTTCCCCATACGGCCGGTAAATGGGGATAACCCATCACGGAGGGTCGCGATCTCTTCGACGTTCATGTGCACTGCGGCCATGACAAGGTGCGGCACATCCACGGCGCGGGCGCGAAGTTCTCTGCCAGCCTCAGTGAGTGTGATGTCGAGGCGACGCTCATCTTCGCTGCTGCGTTCGCGCGCAATGAGGCCTTCTTTCTCCAGCCGCTTGACCAGCGGAGATGCCGTCGCAGAGTCGAGGGCGAGGTCGGCAGCGAGATCGTTCAGTGCGCGAGGCGATCGCTCCCATAGCGCCAGCATCACCAGATACTGCGGATGAGTGAGCCCCAGCGGCTCGAGGATCGGCCGATAAATCGACACGACATTGCGGGCCGCGGTCACGAGCGCAAAGCAGAGCTGATTTTCCAGCTTGAGTAGCTCATCGGAATTCGTCACAGCCCGATTATACCTATTGCACTAACAGTTAGTACACTAAGCGTCATGGAGAACAGTTCAGAACATGTGCCGCTTCGCACACGCATCCGCGAAGCGGGCGGGCTGTACAGGTGGTTTAACTCGCACCTGATCCGCCTCGCAGGCCCGGCCGCCGTCGGTCCGTATGAGTCGACGCCACCGCCCAGTGCTGCGGAGCGCGCCGAACGCGCCTGCCCGCTGTGCGGCCGCCCGATGACTGAGCATGACATCGACCGCTCCGGATCGAAGCCGTTGATGCACTGCCCCTGAGAGGAGCCTTCCGCGCGCTAGGCGTGGCCGGCGCGCTCCATCGCGCGCAGCTCTTTCTTCAGGTCTTGCACTTCGTCTCGCAATCGTCCGGCGAGTTCGAACTTCAACTCGCCGGCCGCCGCAAGCATCTGGTCGGAGAGATCCTGGATCATCGCTTCCAGTTGCTCAGCACCCTCGGCCGCTATGCCCACTCGCCGCAACTGCGGTGTCGGGCTCTTGCCCTTGCCAGACTTCATACCTTTGCCGCGCAGCAGCTCCTGAGTGTCGGATGCTTCGCGGTTCAGCACGTCCGTGATGTCTGCGATCCGCTTGCGCAGCGGCTGCGGGTCGATCCCGTGCTCCAGGTTGTACGCGACTTGCTTCTCACGACGACGATCGGTCTCCTCAATGGCCTTCGCCATCGAATCGGTGATCCTGTCGGCGTACATGTGCACCTGGCCGGAGACGTTTCGAGCGGCACGGCCGATCGTCTGAATCAAAGACGTACCGGAGCGGAGGAACCCCTCCTTGTCGGCATCCAGGATCGCCACCAGAGACACCTCAGGAAGGTCGAGGCCCTCGCGCAGCAGGTTGATTCCGACCAATACGTCGTAGACGCCAGCGCGCAGTTCGCTGAGCAGTTCGACGCGGCGAAGGGTGTCGACATCGGAGTGCAGGTAGCGCACTCGGACACCATGTTCGCTGAGGAAGTCGGTGAGCTCTTCAGACATCTTCTTCGTCAGCGTCGTCACGAGCACACGCTCATTGCGCTCGGCTCGCAGCCGAATTTCTTCCAGCAGATCGTCGATCTGGCCCTTGGACGGCTTCACGATGATCTCGGGATCGATCAGCCCCGTGGGTCGGATGATCTGCTCAACGATGCCGTCGGCGATGCCCATTTCGTATTTGCCGGGGGTCGCCGAGAGGTACACCGTCTGGCCGATACGGTTCTTGAACTCGTCCCACCGCAGGGGTCGGTTGTCCATCGCACTCGGCAAACGGAAACCGTGATCCACGAGTGTGCGCTTGCGCGAGGCATCACCTTCGTACATCGCGCCGATCTGCGGCACCGCCACGTGAGACTCGTCGATCACCATCAGGAAGTCGTCGGGGAAGAAGTCGAGCAGTGTGTGCGGCGGCTCCCCCGGTTCTCTGCCGTCCATATGGCGCGAGTAGTTCTCGATCCCGGAGCAGAAGCCGAGCTGCTGCAACATCTCGAGGTCGAACGTCGTGCGCATGCGCAGACGTTGCGCTTCGAGCAGCTTTCCCTGACGTTCGAACTCGGCCAGGCGCTCTTCAAGTTCAGCTTCGATCGTTCGGATCGAGCGATGGATCACATCGGTTCCGGCAACGTAGTGCGAAGCGGGGAAGATCGGCACCGCATCAAGTTTCGCGATGATCTCGCCGGTGAGCGGATGCAGTGAATACAGGGCTTCGATCTCGTCGCCGAACAGCTCGATGCGGATCGCTGTCTCTTCATAGACCGGGATGATCTCGATCGTGTCGCCGCGTACGCGGAAGTTGCCGCGCGAGAAATCGACATCGTTGCGGTTGTACTGCATCGCGATGAATTGACGGATAAGGGCGTCGCGGTCGTAACGCTCCCCCATCTGAAGAGCAACCATCGCCCGCAGGTACTCTTCCGGGGCACCGAGTCCGTAGATGCACGACACCGTGGAGACGACGATGACATCGCGGCGGCTGAGCAGCGAATTCGTCGTGGAGTGACGTAGTCTCTCGACCTCCGCGTTGATGGAGGAGTCTTTCTCAATGAAGGTATCCGTCTGTGGAACGTATGCCTCGGGCTGGTAATAGTCGTAGTACGAGACGAAGTACTCCACCGCGTTGTTCGGCATGAGCTCACGGAACTCATTCGCCAGCTGCGCCGCGAGCGTCTTGTTGTGTGCGAGCACCAGGGTGGGCCGCTGAACCTGTTCGATCAGCCAGGCCGTCGTCGCCGACTTGCCAGTTCCTGTTGCGCCGAGCAACACGACATCAGTCTCACCGGCGTTGATACGCGCCGTGAGTTCAGCGATCGCCTGCGGCTGGTCACCGGCTGGCGTGTAATCGCTGATCACCTCGAACGGACGGACACTGCGCGTAGGTTGCATCCTTCCAGCGTAAGCGGAGCCTCAGACATCGGGGTCGCGCATCTAGATATCCCAGGGGTGCAAGTTGTCAAGCCGCGAGGGCGTGTTGGTGCGCCCAGGCAAGTTCCTCGTCGTATGGGGTGTGGTGTCGGAGGCAGCCGTCGAGGATGCCAA